>NZ_BJCF01000003.1 GCF_005402965.1 Dolichospermum planctonicum | reverse complement strand
CTAGTCAATGTCTCTAATGTAGAAAACTACAATATCACTGGTACACAATATGATGACGTTTTTGAGGGACGTTCAGGTAATGATACCTTCAATGGTGGTGCTGGTAATGATATTCTCAATGGTGGTGGGGGTAATGACACCCTCAATGGTGATGCGGGTAATGACATAGTTAATTACGCAGGAAGCCATACAGAATTTCAGGCAAATATTCTCTCTGATGGCAGTATCCAAATCAAGGATAACGTCACAAGCAATGGCGATGAGGGAACAGATACCTTGATAGGGGTGGAACGAATCAACTTTGCTGCTAGTGGTGGCTATTATGATGTGCTAACAGGAGGTAGTGGTAATGATTCTCTCACCGCAAGTTACGTGTGGTCTTTAATCTTTGGTGGGGATGGTAATGATACCCTCAGTTGTAATATTGGTAATCACACCCTCAGTGGTGGTGCTGGTAATGACAGCCTCAGTGGTGGGTATGGTAATGATATCCTCAGTGGTGGGGATGGTAATGATACCCTCAGTGGCGGTGCTGGTAATGATACTCTCAGTGGTAACATAGGTGATGATATCTACATTGTGGATAGCACCACTGACACCATTACCGAAAATGTGGGAGAGGGAACAGACATCATTCAATCTAGTGTCACCTTGACTCTTGCTACCAACGTTGAAAACCTGACTCTGACGGGAACAGCAGCAATTAACGGTACAGGTAACGCAGGTAATAACGTCATTACAGGTAACATTGCTAATAATACCCTCAATGGCGGTGCTGGTAACGATACCCTTGATGGTGGTGCTGGTACAGATACTTTAATTGGTGGTTTAGGTGATGATATCTACATTGTAGATAGCACCACTGACACCATTACTGAAAATGCCAATGAGGGTACAGATACTATTCAATCTAATGTCACCTTGACTCTTGCTACCAACGTCGAAAATCTGACCTTAACGGGAACAGCAGTAATTAACGGTACAGGTAACGAACTCAATAACGTCATTACAGGTAACAGTGCTAATAATACCCTCAATGGCGGTGCTGGTAACGATACCCTTGATGGTGGTCCTGGTAATGATACCCTAATTGGTGGTACAGGTGATGATATCTACATTGTAGATAGCGCCACTGATACCATTACCGAAAATGTCAACGAGGGTACAGATACTATTCAATCTAGTTTCACCTGGACTCTTGCTCTTGCTAACGTCGAAAATCTGACCCTAACGGGAACAGCAGCAATTAACGGTACAGGTAACGCAGGTAATAACGTCATCACTGGTAACAGTGCTAATAATACCATATTTGGTGGTACTGGTGATGACACCCTCAATGGTGGTGCGGGTAATGACACCCTCAATGGTGAAGATGGTAATGATCTGCTATATGGCGATGTCGCATCTTACGGCGCATCTACCTTATTTAACTACAACGGCAACACATATCTGTTAACCACTGCTGGAACATGGCAACAATCTCAAGCTCAGGCACAGAGTTTAGGCGGAAATCTTGTCACTGTCAACAATCAAGCCGAGCAGGATTGGTTAGCCACTACCTTTGGTGGTAGTGAATTACTGTGGATTGGGTTTACAGATGAGGTGACAGAAGGCCAGTTCAGGTGGGTAAGCGGTGAAACCTCTACTTATACTAACTGGCATTTTGGTGAACCAAATAATGCCCATGGGGGAGAAGATTATGCGATGATGAATTGGAATTGGGCTGGTATATGGAATGATGATTCCGGTACCGGTTCTTTACGAGGCATCATTGAAATCGTAGGTGCTAATGACATCCTCAACGGTGGTGCTGGTAATGACACCCTCAATGGTGGTGCTGGTACAGATACCCTAATTGGTGGTTTAGGTAATGATATCTACATTGTGGATAGCACCACTGATACCATTATCGAAAATGTGGGAGAGGGTATAGATACCATTCAATCTAGTGTTACTTACACTATTGCGGCTGCTAACGTTGAAAATCTGACTCTGACAGGAACAGCAGTAATTAACGGTACAGGTAACTTAGGTAATAACGTCATCACTGGTAACAGTGCTAATAATACCCTCAATGGCGGTGCGGGTACAGATATCTTAATTGGTGGTACAGGTGATGATATTTACATTGTTGATAGCACCACTGACACCATTACCGAAAATGCCAATGAAGGTACAGATACTATTCAATCTAATGTCACCTTGACTCTTGCTACCAACGTCGAAAATCTGACCTTAACGGGAACAGCAGTAATTAACGGTATTGGTAACGAACTCAATAACGTCATCACTGGTAACAGTGCTAATAATACCCTCAATGGCGGTGCTGGTAACGATACCCTTGATGGTGGTGCGGGTATAGATACCCTAATTGGTGGTACAGGTGATGATATCTACATTGTAGATAGCGCCACTGATACCATTACCGAAAATGTCAACGAGGGTACAGATACTATTCAATCTAGTTTCACCTGGACTCTTGCTCTTGCTAACGTCGAAAATCTGACCCTAACGGGAACAGCAGCAATTAACGGTACAGGTAACGCAGGTAATAACGTCATCACTGGTAACAGCGCTAATAATACCATATTTGGTGGTACTGGTGATGACACCCTCAATGGTGGTGCGGGTAATGACACCCTCAATGGTGAAGATGGTAATGATCTGCTATATGGCGATGTCGCATCTTACGGCGCATCTACCTTATTTAACTACAACGGCAACACATATCTGTTAAGCACTGCTGGAACATGGCAACAATCTCAAGCTCAGGCACAGAGTTTAGGCGGAAATCTTGTAACCGTCAACAATCAAGCCGAGCAGGATTGGTTAGTCAGTACCTTTGGTGATAGTGCAGGACTGTGGATTGGTTACACAGATGAGGTGACAGAAGGCCAGTTCAGGTGGGCAAACGGTGAAACCTCTACTTACACTAACTGGGCTTCAGGTCAACCAGATAATTTCTGGAATGAAGATTATGTGCATATAGGAAGTAATGGTAAATGGAATGATTTACCCAGTACCGTTTCTTTACAAGGCATCATTGAAATCGTAAGTGCTAATGACATCCTCAACGGTGGGGATGGTAATGACACCCTCAATGGTGGTGCTGGTACAGATACCCTAATTGGTGGTTTAGGTGATGATATCTACATTGTGGATAGCACCACTGAAATCATTACCGAAGATGATATCTACATTGTGGATAGCACCACTGAAATCATTACCGAAAATGCCAATGAGGGTACAGATACTATTCAATCTAGTGTCACCTTGACTCTTGCTACCAACGTCGAAAATCTGACTCTGACAGGAACAGCAGCAATTAACGGTACTGGTAACGAACTCAATAACGTCATTACTGGTAATGCTGGTAATAACATCCTTGATGGTGGTGCTGGTAACGATACCCTAATTGGTGGTTTAAGTGATGATATTTACATTGTGGATAGCACCACTGAAATCATTACCGAAAATGCCAATGAAGGTACAGATACTATTCAATCTAGTGTCACCTTGACTCTTGCTACCAACGTCGAAAATCTGACTCTGACAGGAACAGCAGTAATTAACGGTACGGGTAACGAACTCAATAACGTCATTACAGGTAACATTGCTAATAATACCCTCAATGGCGGTGCTGGTAACGATACCCTTGATGGTGGTGCTGGTACAGATACCTTAATTGGTGGTTTAGGTGATGATATTTACATTGTAGATAGCACCACTGATACTATTACTGAAAATGCCAATGAGGGTACAGATACTATTCAATCTAGTGTCACCTTAACTCTTGCTACCAACGTTGAAAATCTGACTCTGACAGGAACAGCAGTAATTAACGGTACAGGTAACGAACTCAATAACGTCATTACAGGTAACAGTGCTAATAACATCCTTAATGGTGGTGCTGGTAATGACACCCTCAATGGTGGTGCGGGTAATGACACCCTCAATGGTGAAGATGGTAATGATCTGCTATATGGCGATGTCGCATCTTACGGCGCATCTACCTTATTTAACTACAACGGCAACACATATCTGTTAAGCACTGCTGGAACATGGCAACAATCTCAAGCTCAGGCACAGAGTTTAGGCGGAAATCTTGTCACTGTCAATAGTCAAGCCGAGCAGGATTGGTTAGCCACTACCTTTGGTGATAGTGGATTACTGTGGATTGGGTTTACAGATGAGGTGACAGAAGGCCAGTTCAGGTGGGCCAGCGGTGAAACCTCTACTTATACTAACTGGTCTCCTGGTGAACCAAATGATGCCAATGGGGGAGAAGATTATGTGGGGATGAATTGGGGTGGGGCTGGTAAATGGAATGATTTCGGTACCGCTTCTTTTAGAAGCATCATTGAAATCGTAAGTGCTAATGACATCCTCAACGGTGGTGCTGGTAATGACACCCTCAATGGTGGTGCTGGTACAGATACCCTAATTGGTGGTTTAGGTAATGATATCTACATTGTGGATAGCACCACTGATACCATTATCGAAAATGTCATCGAGGGTATAGATACTATTCAATCTAGTGTTACTTACACTATTGCGGCTGCTAACGTTGAAAATCTGACTCTGACAGGAACAGCAGTAATTAACGGTACGGGTAACGAACTCAATAACGTCATCACTGGTAACAGTGCTAATAATACCCTCAATGGCGGTGCGGGTATAGATACCCTAATTGGTGGTACAGGTGATGATATCTACATTGTTGATAGCACCACTGATACCATTACCGAAAATGTCAACGAGGGTATAGATACCATTCAATCCAGTGTCACCTACGCTATTGCCGCCAGGACGAACATCGAAAACCTGACCTTAACAGGAACAGCAGTAATTAACGGTACAGGTAACGAACTCAATAACGTTATCACAGGTAACAGTGCTAATAATACCCTCAGTGGTGGTGCTGGTAACGATACCCTTGATGGTGGTGCTGGTAAAGATGCCCTAATTGGTGGTACAGGTAATGATATCTACATTGTAGATAGCACTACTGATACAATTACAGAACTTGCCAGCGGTGGTACAGATACCATTCAATCTAGCGTCACCTTTAGTATTGTCACCAGAACCAATATCGAAAATCTGACCTTAACAGGAGCAGCAGTAATTAACGGTACTGGTAACGCTGGTAATAACGTTATCACAGGCAACAGTGCTAATAATAGCCTCAGTGGTGGTGCTGGTAACGATACCCTTGATGGTGGCGCTGGTAACGATACCCTCAATGGTGGTGCGGGTAATGATCTGCTATATGGCGATGTCGCATCTTACGGCGCATCTACCTTATTTAACTACAACGGCAACACATATCTGTTAACCACTGCTGGAACATGGCAACAAGCTCAAGCTCAGGCACAGAGTTTAGGCGGAAATCTTGTAACCGTCAACAATCAAGCCGAGCAGGATTGGTTAGTCAGTACCTTTGGTGATAGTGCAGGACTGTGGATTGGTTACACAGATGAGGTGACAGAAGGCCAGTTCAGGTGGGCAAACGGTGAAACCTCTACTTACACTAACTGGGCTCCAGGTCAACCAGATAATTTCTGGAATGAAGATTATGTGCATATAGGAAGTAATGGTAAATGGAATGATTTACCCAGTACCGTTTCTTTACGAGGCATCATTGAAATCGTAAGTGCTAATGACATCCTCAACGGTGGTGATGGTAATGACACCCTCAATGGTGGTGCGGGTACAGATACTTTAATTGGTGGTTTAGGTGATGATATCTACATTGTGGATAGCACCACTGAAATCATTACCGAAAATGCCAATGAAGGTACAGATACCATTCAATCTAGTGTCACCTTGACTCTTGCTACCAACGTTGAAAATCTGACTCTGACAGGAACAGCAGTAATTAACGGTACGGGTAACGAACTCAATAACGTCATCACAGGTAACAGTGCTAATAATACCCTTGATGGTGGCGCTGGTAACGATACCCTAATGGGTGGTTTAGGTGATGATATCTACATTGTAGATAGCGCCACTGACACCATTACCGAAAATGCTAACGAAGGTATAGATATCATTCAATCTAGTGTCACCTTGACTCTTGCTACCAACGTTGAAAACCTGACTCTGACAGGAACAGCAGCAATTAACGGTACTGGTAACGAACTCAATAACGTCATTACTGGTAATGCTGGTAATAACATCCTTGATGGTGGTGCTGGTAACGATACCCTAATTGGTGGTTTAGGTGATGATATCTACATTGTAGATACCACCACAGACACCATTACCGAAAATGCTAACGCAGGTATAGATATCATTCAATCTAGTGCCACCTTGACTCTTGCTACCAACGTGGAAAACCTGACACTGACAGGAACAGCAGCAATTAACGGTACTGGTAACGGAGATAATAACGTCATCACAGGTAATGCTCGTAATAACACCCTTGATGGTGGTGCTGGTATAGATATCTTAATTGGTGGTTTAGGTGATGATATCTACTATGTTGATGATAGCAATGACACTATTACCGAAGATGTCGCCGCAGGTATAGATATAGTTTACACCATCATTGACTATGCTTTATCTGGAAATATCGAAAACCTGACCTTGACAGGAACAGTAGCGATTGAGGCAATTGGTAACGAACTCAATAACATCATCACAGGTAACGAACTCAGTAATGTTCTTGATGGTAGCGGTGGTATTGATACGCTGATTGGTGGTTTAGGTGATGATAACTACGTTGTTGATAATACCAATGACATCATTACTGAAAATGCCAACGAAGGTATGGATACGGTTTACATTAGCATAAACTATGCTTTGTCTGGAAATATTGAAAACCTCACTTTGATAGGAACAGAAGCAATTAACGGTACAGGAAACGCTAGTAACAACACCATCACAGGCAATGAATTCAATAACACCCTTGACGGTGGTGCAGGCCTTGATACCTTAATTGGTGGTGATGGTAATGATATCTATGTTGTAGATAGCACCATTGACACCATTACCGAAAATGTGGGAGAGGGTACAGACACCATTCAATCTAGTGTCACCTTAACTCTTGCTACCAACGTCGAAAATCTGACACTGACAGGAACAGCAGCCATTAACGGTACAGGTAACGAACTCAATAACGTCATTACAGGTAATGCTGGTAATAACATCCTTGATGGTGGTGCGGGTAATGACACCCTTGATGGTGGTTCTGGCAATGATGCCTTAATTGGTGGTTTAGGCAACGATATTTACGTTGTAGATAGCACCACTGACACCATTACCGAAAATGCCAGCGGTGGTACAGACACCATTCAATCTAGTGTTACTTACACGATTGCCACCCTAACTAACGTTGAAAATCTGACACTGACAGGAGCAGCAGCAAACGGTACTGGTAACGCTACTAATAACGTCATTACTGGTAATACTGGTAATAACACCTTTGATGGTGGTGCTGGTAACGATACCTTAATCGGTGGTACAGGGGATGATATTTACATTGTTGATAGTACCACTGATACCATTACCGAAAATGCCAATGAGGGTACAGATACCATTCAATCTAGTGTTACTTACACTATTGCGGCTCTTGCTAACGTTGAAAACTTGACCCTAACGGGAGCAGCAGCAATTAACGGTATTGGTAACGCAGGTAATAACCTCATCACAGGTAACAGTGCTAATAACAGCCTTGATGGTGGTGCGGGTAATGACACCCTTGATGGTGGTGTGGGTACAGATATCCTAATTGGTGGTTTAGGTAATGATATTTACGTTGTAGATAGTGCCACTGACACCATTACAGAACTTGCCAACGCAGGTACAGACACCATTCAATCTAGCGCCACCTTAACTCTTGCTACCAACGTTGAAAATCTAACTCTGACGGGAACAGCAGCAATTAACGGTATTGGTAACGAACTCAATAACGTCATTACAGGTAATGCTGGTAATAACATCCTTGATGGTGGTGCGGGTAATGACACCCTTGATGGTGGTGCGGGTACAGATATCCTAATTGGTGGTTTAGGTAATGATATCTACATTGTAGATAGCACTACTGACATCATTACGGAACTTGCTAATGGAGGTACAGACACCATTCAATCTAGTGTTACTTACACTATTGCGGCTGCTAACGTTGAAAACCTGACTCTGACAGGAACAGCAGCCATTAACGGTATAGGTAACGCTGCTAATAACGTCATCACAGGTAATGCTGGTAATAACATCCTCACCGGAGGGTTGGGAAAAGATACTCTAACTGGAGGGCTGGGAAGAGACCGTTTTGACTACCGCACTTTAACTCATTCTATTCTGAGTAACTTTGATGTCATTACCGACTTCAATGCTACTACTGGCAATGATTTATTCCTCGTTACCACTGCCCGCAGCGGGTTCAATAATGTTACCACACCTGTGGCAGCACTTAATACAACCGGAATTGCAGCTAGGTTAACTACTGCTACTTTTACAGCTAACTCTGCTGCTCAATTTACTTTTGGTAGTCGTACTTTTGTCGCTATTAATGACGCTACCGCAGGATTTAGTGCCACTACGGATGCCATTATTGAGGTGACAGGTTTAAATGGTACTTTAGGAATCAGTAACTTTACTACTACCTTAGTGTAGCTTCTGGTATCATGTAGATGAAGGACGTTGTAGAGATGTTTCATGAAACGTCTCTACATCATCAAATTATCCTGTGATTGATGGGATATGTAAGGGTTTAGCAGTGATTATTGGTGTTAACTTAACGTAAAACCCATAACCCAACTGGGAATTAATTCCCAGTCTCATAGCAGAAGTTGTCTTTTGATGACTAAAAGAACTAGAAAGGTTAGATATCACTTTTTTGTCAAGTCAATAGGGAATTTTGGCGATCGCTCAAATTAGATCATTTTAGATCATTTCTGAGCAAATTTATGGCTAAAATTGTTGAAGGAATAGCTATTAATTTTGTAAAGTTTTATATCAGCCTGGGAAATTAATTTCTAAAACTACTGTCAATATAAAACCAAACTGTGTAAAGAAAAGTAAAATCTCTCAAAACCGTTCGGCTGACGCTCACGGCGAAGCCTGTTCCCTGTTCCCTTGTCATAACGACAATTTTTAACGCCAACCTACTTAGTGCAAAATTAATAATGATATCGGCAAGAAAGAATAATTACATAGACATCATCAACAGCATAAACCAAACGATTTGTATCATCAATTCGACGTGACCAAAATCCGGCTAAATTTTCTTTGAGAGGCTCTGGTTTACCAATACCCTCAAAAGGCATCCGTATCGTTTCTTTAATCAACTTATTGATTCTTTTGAGAGTCTTTTGATCTTGCCCTTGCCAGTAAAGATAATTACCCCAAGCCTCATCAGTCCAAGCCAACATTCTACTCATTTAACAAATCTCGCTGCACCACTTTCCCCTGCTTAAATTGAGCAATGGAACGTTCTAGATGGGCTGCATTTGCTGGAGACTTCAATAAATGCACAGTCTCCATAAGACTATTAAAAAACTCCAAGGACATCACCACCGCATCATCAGCATCCCGTCTAGTGATAATTGTATAGTCGGCATCTTCTGTCACCTGGTCTAAAACTGTTTTCAGACTATTTCTGGCCTCGCTAAAAGAGATAATTTTCATGGGCGGCGAACCTGTACTGTTTATTGTACAAGTATAGCGGGTTTGGGCAAATTTTACAATCCCTAGACGCGGATGTAGTATTTTGTCTTCCTAAAAGAGCCGCACCCATATATGGTATTTATTACCTGGAATAGTGTATAATCAAGAAAAAATTCACTAAGGGCATATATAATTATGAATACATTGGAAAAATTAGAATTGTTGAGTGAAAACTGTAGCGACAACACAGAATTAGATAGAATTATTGGACAACTTTTAAATGTAATTTAAACCCGTTATGGTCAAAAACTCGCTATTTATAATTTAGATATAGATAAATTTGAGAAAAAATATCAACTCGCTTCTGAACAATTTTTAGAACAATTTAACTCAGGAAATTTAGGAGATGAAATGGATTTTTTTGAGTGGTTCGGCTTATGTGAACTACGCAAAGATATTTTACAAAAAATCCATAAATTAAAACAAGCTTTATGAAAAATGTTAGAAATGCCGATGACTATTTGGCAATGTAATCATGAAAAAAATCTATGTTGCAAACCATTCAAGGAATCTATAAAAACGGTAAAATATAACTTTCTGAAACACCCCAAGACCTTCTTACAAACTAAACCTACTGCTTGTCCAGAAATAATTATACAGCATTAAGGTATAGCAGAAAATATTATCTTTGAATCTTATTGAGATGAACTATTACCAGCTAAAGAAATAGAATTTTAATCATGGCTTATCTACCCGATACTTGTGTTGTAGGGTGCTTTGCTATTGCATACAGCAAGTAGCTTTGAGTGAGGTACACCTTGTGCGGGCAAGATGCCCGCACCACAAGAGTTTAATGTGCCAGTTGCGTAAGTTCTGTAATTTTTGTAGGTTGGGTTGTAGCAAGATCCTGAAGGGCATGAAGTGAAACAGTTTCAAACCCAATATTAGCGGTGTGATAGTCAGGGGTGTTGGGTTTCGTTTCTCAACTCAACCTATAATACTGGTATCCTTTAGGGAAACCACATTGTAGAGACGTTTCATGAAATGTCTCTACATCATCCTTATGATTGATGCGATATGATCACGATTCAATTATTAATAACCGCACATTAGAAAATTTAAACGATTTATTTGATAACATGGTGCGTTACGCTGTCGCTAACACACCCTACATACCATAAGTTACTCTATTTGTCAATAGTATATTTGTACTATCAGTCAAAGTACATTATTTGTTGAATAATTTTTCCCCAATTTACCCTTGAAAACTACTGCTAATTTGTAAAGTTTTGTATTTTTTTGAAAATTGATCTCTGAAACGACTGTAAATAAAGACTTTTAAAGATCATCTTTTGAGCAGGGTACAAAATTGACAATAGTAACCCAATTATGAAATTCTCAATAATTCTAGCAAATCGCGGAAAGTATTGCAAGCTCGTTGCTAAATAAAAATAATTCTCAATTAATTGTTAAGAAAATGTTACATAGAATTGTAGCCAGATTTGAATATTAAAAGTATTATTGATAATGTATAATATATACTTATCATTTCATGCAGTGAGTAACTTTAGGAAAACTGTTGAGCATAGTACCGCGCATATTTCCCTGCTAATTCTAACAATTGCTGATGATTTCCTGATTCGACAATTTGTCCTTTCTCTAATACTAAAATGCGATCGCATTTTCTGACAGTTGACAATTTATGAGCAATAATTAATACAGTGCGGTTTTTCATCAATCTCTCTAAAGCTTCTTGTACCAAAGCTTCTGACTCAGAATCTAAAGCAGACGTAGCTTCATCAAGTATCAAAATTTGCGGGTTAAGCAGGACTGCGCGAGCAATAGCTATTCTTTGTCTTTGTCCCCCTGATAAATTCACACCTCGCTCTCCCACCCAAGTATGATAACCTGCCGGTAATTGCTGAATAAATTGATGAGCATTGGCGATTTTTGCGGCTTTTTCAACAGCTTGAATATCAAAATCATTCTGTCCAAAGGCGATATTTTGGGCAATAGTTCCCGAAAACATAATTGTTTCTTGGGGAACGATGCCAATTTGTTTTCTTAAACTATTTAAAGTCACATTTCGGATATTGATATCATCTATAAAAATCTCTCCAAATTCCGCATCATAAAATCGAGGTAACAGGTTCACAAAAGTAGTTTTACCAGCACCGGAAGCACCAACTAAAGCAACAGCCTGACCGGGCATTATTAATAGGCTAATATTTTTTAAAACCGTTTCTCCCGATTGATAGGCAAAAGTAATATTGGAATATTCGACTTTACCATTAACAGCAGGTAAATTAATAGCATCAGGTTTTTCTAATACCGTTGGTTGAATTGCTAATAACTCAAAAACCCGATCAATTGATGCCTCACCTTGTTTAAATTCATTATAATTATTAGTAGTATGTCCAATTGGGTCAATTAACAAAGCTGCTGCTGTTAAATAACTAAAAAATTCACCGACGGTTAAATTACGTTGAGATATTTGCCAAGTTCCTACCATTAATAAAGATAAGGCACTGACAGCTTCTAAAAACCCGACAATGGGAATTTGAATAGCCTTTAATCTTTCTACGGAATATTTAGCTTTAAAACTGCGTTCTGCTTCAAAACTAAACCTATCAATTTCGTATTTTTCCGCTGCAAAAGCTTGAATTAAGCGAATACCGCTAAAAACCTCTGTTAAAATAGCAGATAAATCAGAAATACGACTTTGACTTTTGAGGGAATATTTTCGTAAACGTTCCCCAAACCAACCAATTAAAATTCCCATGATTGGGGCAACAATTACCGTGGCTAAAGTCAGTTGCCAGTTTAAATAAATCATGTAAATGGGAATAGCAATTAACTGTAAAGCACAGGGAGTAAAATCATGGAAAAGCTTATTAATTACTTCTCCAACCCGGTCAATATCCTCCGTGAGACGATAAGATAAATCTCCAGCTTTAGCAGTTTCAAAAAAGCTAAGATTGAGTTTTTGTAAATGGGTATAAACCTGTTGTCGGAGATCAAAAGCTACCCTTAAAGCGGCCTTGGCCATGTATAAGTCTTGCACGGACTGAAAAAAGCCCCTGACCAGAAAAATAGCAGCACTGATTGCGGCTAATTGAGCGATCGCTAATACATTACCATTACCAAAGGGAACTGCTAACTTCCCTGCGACATTAATTAGGGTTAATGTTGCCAGCACATAGCCTAAAATGCCCACAAAACCCTTAATAATAGTTGGCCATTGGGTGCGGATATAGGGTAAAAGTTGCCAATAATGAGAACGTGTTGTCAAGTTGTAACATCCACAAAAAAATATTTTCCTTTGTTTGACAATAGCAGTTTTCGGTTACTATGGGGAATAAACATTGACTGCAAAAAACAGCAACCGCGACATTAATTTGCGAACCGCAACATATAATATAATCTGCGAATGTACACTTAAAGCCGATGATGGGATTTGAACCCACGACCTACTGATTACGAATCAGTTGCTCTACCCCTGAGCCACATCGGCCTACACAGTCAAACATTATAACATAATTTATTGATGATAGAACCAAATTCTCCAAATAATCTCAAACCGCAACAATATGAACGTTTAAAAGCGGAAGTAGCCGCACCCTATCGGGGGTTAAGGCAATTTATCTATATCAGCGTGGGTGCTTCGGGTTTTATTGGTGCCTTTGTCTTCTTTTTCCAACTCCTAGCAGGGCGCGATATTGAACGAGCATTGCCTAATTTTGCAATCCAGATGGGAGTAATTGGGCTAATGGTGTTTCTGTGGAAATGGGAAAATAGAGGGGATAAATAACAGACAAGAGGGAGAAGAGAAGATCATATTTCTCCTCTGCCCTGTTGCTAACTACTTAGTAGTTACAAGATATTGAGAAGCAATAGGTTGAACACGACCAGCACTAACCAAAGCTTGATAGACAAATGCCGCAATATCGGCTCTAGTTGCTTGACGCTTAGGAGCAAGCTCTTTCACGTTTGGATAGTTAATGACTAATTGCCGTGAAGTTGCTGCGGCCACAGGACCTGCTGCATAACTGGGAATTTGACCAGCATCAGTGTAGAATTTGATTGCATTCTGATCACTGGCAGTTAAACCCAAACCGTTAGCTAAGGCCACTATTGCCTGGACTCTGGGAATTTGTTGTTCTGGTTTAAAGGTTAAGTCAGGATAGCCGCTCAGGAATGGACTACTAGAAGCGGCTTGAATAGCACCATAACCCCAATAATTAGTTTTTACATCTTTAAAGGTAATGGCTTTGCGAGTTGCTGAGGGTTTAAAAGCTTTGTTGATAATGGCAGCGAATTGGGCGCGAGTTACGGGTTCATTGGGTTTGAAACTGCGATCTGGAAAACCAGCGATAATACCTTGAGAAGCTAAAGCTTCAATGTAAGCTTTTGCCCAATAACCTGTTTGCACATCTTTAAAAGCAGTATTACCATCAGGAGGTGCAGTCACTGTAGCAGCAATAAAATCAACAGGACCGGAGATCTTCTTCTGGTTAATATCGTTGCCAATTGCCGTAATCTTGCCCCTAGTGGAATTGTTCAGATCATAACGAGCGTTATCACGGATGAGATTACCACCAGGATTGCTGCTAGTACCGAGGTCAGGGGCGGCATTAATGGTAGCGACTATACCATCCTGTGTATTATTGCGAATTGCGTTTTTACGGAGTATGGGTTTTGCTGTTTCCGAAATATACAAACCACTCTTATTTTGAGTGATGTTATTAGCCTCTAATAAAGGTGTGGAACTACCACCAATTGCTACACCGAAACCAGTATTCTGAAATAAGTTGCCACGAATCGAACCTTGTGCCGATTTAGTTACGGAAATGCCCTGACCCCCGTTTTTCAAAAAGATGTTACTTTCAATTTGGGGATTAGCAGTACCAGTAAGATAAATACCATCTCTATTGCTGTTAGTAAAGGTACTATTTTTGATCACAGGGTTACTTGATTCTACCCATACAGCAGTCCCGCGTGAATTAGAATTGGTAAAAGTTAAACCTGTAATAATACTATTATCGTTAGCTAACAGTGTAATATCCTGTTTTGCCCAGGTGCGACTGGTGTAAACACCACCACCACTAATTAAGATACCTTGACCTTTGTTACCCTCATCACCTTGAAGTGTCACGCCTGAGTTAAGGACTAGGGGAAATGTTTCCCCAGTATCTTTACTATAAGTACCAGGGGCGACTTGAACTACTGTTCCTGGTTGAGCCTTGGAGAGGGCAAAGGTAATTGTTTTATAAGGTGCTGCTACGGTTCCAGCACCAGCGGTATCTTGTCCTGTAGCTGAGTTAACGTAAATTATGGTGGCTGTGGCTGAGGCTTGGGCTGTTAAAATTGGGGTAGCACTAGCCTTAACCTGATTAGATACCAGAGTAGAACTACCAGCAATTAATAACAAAGCTGTAAGGCTGGCTTGCAAGGATAAACTAGAAATATGGAAACCCTGATTTTTCATTTTCTTACTGAATTGTGTGTTTAATGATGGTACTTTCACAAGAGTCTCAGGTGACAGATTGAATTCTGTAACAACATAAGACAAACTATACCCGATGATTGGCAATTTTTTAACTAAAATTATGATTAAAAAAAACACGTAACTGAACCTTTCAATTACCGTTATTGGACAGAACCTCCGTTGTTGAATTTGTTGTTGAATTTGTTGTTGAATTTTGGGGTGGGTTTTAAGCCAGAAACTGAAAATTTTTGGGGGTAAAAATATTTGAATAGTTCAGTTTCTGCGGTTTTTGACTCTGATCTGCTCTTTCTTGTTCCCTGATATACATAAAAATTGAGGATAAGATTTCTTATCCTCAAGTCTTCTGCTAAAAGCAGGTGGTAAGTATTGGCCAAATGATTAATAAGCTAAAGTGTCTAAAGTCTCTCGTAAATACATTTGCACTTGTTGATCTAGGCGTAAACTTTGTAATTGAGCATTACATTCTAGTTGCCACCGTTTAAAACCGGAACTACCAGATATAACATATTTTAGTTCCTGCCAGAGTAGTTTGTTAGCAGATAATTGGATATCTCTAGGCTCACTACTGCCATAGCCTTTGTTGTCCTGTTGATGCGCGTAATCGCTAGAAGTTGGAAATTGAGTCATAATTTCTCATTCCTGATTTTTCACTTCCCAGAAAATTTGAGATTTGGGATTTTAGATGTCTATTTATTGCAAACTCAAGGGGAAAGACGTAAATCTAGTCACCCAGACCTAAAATTATCAAATTTTGCTTAAACTTTTCCTAAAATAATGGTTTTACCCCTATAAATTCTGTCTCGTTAATCACTAAAAGCGGAATTTGCTGTCAAAAATTTGCAAAAAACTTGTTTTTCATGAAAAAGAGAATTTTGATCAACGTTATTAGTCGTGAATTACGGAGTGCTGAGTTTATCTTATTTGAGTGTTGAACTCTAAATAATCTTAATTCAACACTCATCAACTCAGCACTCAACGTTCTGATCACGGAACTATTTCGTCATGGTTAGGGTACGACGTTTAGTTACCATTTGATAGGCTTCAATGATGTCATTTTCCACCCAGTCATGGAACTTATCAATGCCGATACCACATTCATAACCTGCGTTGACCTCGCGGGCATCTTCTTTCATCCGTTTGAGGGAATCGAGAACACCTTCATAAACCACCTTATTATGACGACGGACGCGCACTTTACAGTTGCGAACCAGTTTACCAGATTGAACATAACAACCGGCAACTGCACCCCGGCCAACGGGGAAGACAGCACGGACTTCTGTTTGTCCCAAGGGTTCTTCCACCAATTCTGGTTCGAGGAGACCTTCTAAAGCCCCTTGGATGTCTTCCAAGAGTTTATAGATGATGTTATATTCTCGAACATCTACACCTGCTTCATCCGCTGCTTGTCTAGCACCACTGGCGTAAGTGGTATTAAAGCCAATAATGACAGCGTTACTAGCCGCAGCTAAGTCTATGTCTGTTTCGGTGATTTCTCCAGCCGTAGCCAGGAGCATCCGAATTTGGACTTCGTTTTGAGGAATTTGGCGTAGAGAGCCAATAATGGCTTCCACAGAACCTTGCACGTCGCCCTTGAGGATCAAGTTGAGTTCTTTCAACTCGCCTTCTTGTGCTTGTGCTGACAGGGTTGTGAGAGTGACACGACCTTGCAACAAGCGGGATTGTCTTTGTTTGTCCGCGCGATCGCTTGCTATAGAACGAGCTTCTTTCTCGTTTTCATAGACCTCGAAATCATCACCAGCAGCGGGGACATCACTTAAACCCAATACTTCGACAGCAAAGGATGGACTAGCAACGTCTACACGCCGGCCTCGATCATTAACCATGGCGCGGACTTTACCAAAGGCCGAACCAGCTACAAGCATATCCCCAACGTGGAGAGTACCATTTTGAATCAGCAAGGTAGCAACAGCACCCTTAGCTTTATCCAAATGAGCCTCAATGACTGTTCCCTTAGCAGCCCGATCTGGATTAGCGGATAGTTCGGCCACTTCCGATACCAGCATAATCATTTCTAGGAGAGTATCGAGGTTTTCGCCCCTGATAGCACTGACGGGAACCATAATAGTTTCACCACCCCAGTCTTCAGCGGTGAGACCGTAATTAGTCAGTTCTTGTTTAACTCGCTCTGGTTGTGCGCCTTCTTTATCAATCTTGTTGATAGCGACAACAATGGGAACATCTGCGGCTTTAGCGTGGCTAATAGCTTCGATGGTTTGGGGACGAACACCGTCATCAGCAGCGACGACCAAAACGGCTATATCTGTCACCCTAGCACCTCTGGCACGCATAGCTGTGAAGGCTTCGTGTCCGGGAGTATCTAGGAAGACAATCTGCTGTGGTTTGCCTTCATGTACTATATCAACATGATACGCGCCGATATGTTGGGTAATACCGCCAGCTTCTCCAGCCGCAACTTTAGTTTTGCGAATAGAGTCGAGGAGGGTGGTTTTACCGTGGTCTACGTGACCCATAATGGTGACCACTGGAGGACGACGAATCAGGTGATCCAAGTCTTCCACGTCAATCATTTCTGTGATCTTGCGAGCTTCGGCCTCCCGTTCCACGATTTCGACTTCTACCTCTAGTTCTTTGGCTACTAGGGTAATAGTCGGAATATCCAGGTTTTGGGTGATACTGACGGCCATGCCTTTCATAAACAGGATTTTGACAATCTCTGTATCGGCAATTACCAAGGCATCCGCCAATTCTTGGACTGTTAATGGACCGGTGACAGCCAGTGTGGCTGGACGGTCTGGTTTTTGTTCTACAATTTCTTGACGACGATGTTGCTCGCGGGAATAACTAGATTTTTTACCTCTAGTGGTGGGAGCAGCTACAACCGCTACCGTTGGCGCACCGGGGCGAGTCCCTTTAGGTTTGGGAGGACGGGCAATGGAAAGACTGACTTGGACTGCTGCGGAAATTTCACCCAGACCTTCATCAAGTAAATCCTCTTCATCGAGTAAATCATCTTCTAAGACTGGTTTGACCCGTTTGCCCTTTGGTCCAATCTTAGCCTTTTCTTTGATTTCGTCAATGATTTCTTCTTCTTGCCATTTTTTCCCACCTTTGTTTAGACGTGGAGGTGTGGGACGTTTTAAATCCAGGATATCGGGAACTATTAGTGTATTATCTAATACTTCCTTCTTCCCCCCTCCCACATTATGCCGGGGTGGAGTGGCAATGGGCATGGCGGCCACTGGTTCACTGGAGCGTGCTGGTCGAGGGCGTTGGCTGTCACCACCCACTGATGGTTTACCAATTCGCTGTTCTGGTTTTGTCGGGGCTGAAGTAGCACGACTGGGTTTTGATGGTGCTGGGGATGAACTTTGATCCGATGAAGGTTTATTAGCTTTACCTCGAATCGGATGGGGATTCTCTTCAGCACGTTGTTGGCGATCGCGTTTGAGGACGGGTTTTTCGGAAACTCCTACAGATTGTGTTTCTGGTGGTTTTGTCCCATCTACTCTGGCGGGAGGAGAAACCAATGGGGGTTTTTGGGGTTTTTCTGGTTTCGGTCTGGGAACAGATATTTTTTCTGGTTTTTCCGCCGTTACCTTTTCCCCTGCTGGTTGAGGATTAGATACCTGTTCCGGTGGGGTGATATTAGGCTTGTGCGGAGTTTCAGATTGATTCCTGGGTACTGGTCGAGTTGGTGCCGTCGGCTTCATGGGTGACACTGGTGTAGCGAAAGTCCGTGGAGGTGAAGGATGATTAGCGTCAGCAGCAGCAGTCGCTACTGAAGCATCTGGTGTGTTGGTGGTGGTGTTTCTCAATATTTTCGGTTTGCGAATTTCCAGAATTTGCTGTTTGTGATTGGTGCTCTTGTGGTTTGGGAATGAATTTGGTCTATGGCCATTTGTACCTTGTTCCTTTTTAGCAGCCTTTTTAGCAGCTAAATTGGCGGCAATGAGCTTTTGGGCTGCGGTACGAATTTGTTCAGCTTCTGATTCAGAAATCGTGCTGCTATGGCTTTTGACTGCAATGTCGAGCTGGTCGCAAATTGCTAATAGCTCTTTATTGTCCAAATTCAATTCCTTTGATAAGTCATAGATTCTAACTTTGCCGTTGTTCATCCACTCTTTCCCCTTTAATTTACAGTTTTAACGGATGGTTGCCTGGTTTGTGACATCTCCACCCTTTGATCACTGTTTTTTCGGTTGCCCTTGGTGATATTGCCGGTGCCTCCAGTTAGGAAAGAGAGATGTTTCGGTTTCATGCTGGCTTTGCCACCATTTAATTTTCCTGACGCGATTGATCATCGCGGAGGTGATGGTTAATGCCCAACTGCGCTTTGGCGCTACCAGGTTGCCATTTTTGATTTTTTTGTTTTGCTTTCTTTATGCGTTTTCTACAACACAATCCAGAAAAACTTTTTGGGAGTAATGCCCTGCGGCCTCCCAGGAAAGAGAGATCGAAAAAGCTGTTTACACCCATTTACCATTTTGGCACCAACTTGAGCGATACTAAAGGTGAGGATTAGATCACTAATAGTTCAGCTTTTGTCATCATCTCTTTAGAGATTATCGCAATTTTTGTTGTCACCATTAAATAATATCTTGGGGATTGCTGTGATTTAGACGTTGCCACAATGTTTGATACACTGCATCTGGCACTGCCCCTCGCAGCGATTTCCCTAATCTATTTTTTTTCTGAGCTACTTGGAGGCAAGTCTCCTGAGGACAAATGTAGGCAGAACGCCCCATGCCCTGATCTAATTGTACCTTTCCCGATGGAAAGACGCGGACAATCCGCCAAAACTCTTGCTTCAAGTTGACTTGGCGACAACTAATACAACGCCGATAGTTGGGTTTCATCAGTGGTCAGTGGTCAGTAGAAAAAATCATCTTCCCCGGATATTGTCTTTCCTGGTATGTTAATCTTCTTCTGATTCTAATTCTTCTGCGATTTCATCTTCTCTATCTGTCCTCTCATCTTCATAATTTTGTGATTGATATTGCGCTCTTACTGCTGCAAATTTAGTATTTTCGGCTTCATAATCATACTTAGCTTGATCTTTAATATCAATTTTCCAACCAGTGAGACGGGCTGCTAATCGCACATTTTGCCCTTCTTTGCCAATGGCTAAACTCAGTTGATCTTCTGCTACTAAAACGTGGGTTTGGCGACTTTCTGGGTCCATGAGCCTGACTTCATCTACCTTTGCTGGACTCAACGCATTGGCAATATAGGTGGCTGGGTCTGGTGACCAGCGAATGACATCAATTTTTTCTCCCCGTAATTCGTTAACTACGACTTGGATTCTTGATCCCCTGGCACCAATACAAGCACCAACGGGGTCTACATCTCGATCTAGGGTATCAACGGCAATTTTTGTCCGAGGTCCAACGTAACGAGAAGGGGGATTGGCTTCTCGGGCTACGGCGACAATTCGCACTACTTCATCTTCAATTTCTGGGACTTCGTTGGCGAATAAATAAACGACTAAACCGGCATCAGCACGGGATACCATCAATTGTGGACCCCTTTGCTGTCCTTGGGAAACTTTTTTTAGATATACCTTAAAGGTAGCATTAGCTCGATAGTTATCGTTGGGTAGCTGTTCTCGCTTTGGTAATTCTGCTTCTACTTCTGATTGTCCGAAGCCGCTACTAACTGCTAAAACTACAGATTGGCGTTCAAATCGTAAGACTCTAGCTTGTAAAACTGTGCCTTCTAAGTCTTGAAACTCTTCTTGCACCATTTGGCGTTGTTGATCTCGCAATTTTTGCGCTAATACTTGTTTAGTTTGCATGGCGGCCATGCGCCCAAATTCTCCTTGGTCTGGGGTGACATCCAAGACTACAGAATCTCCCAGTTGGGCTTCTGGGGCTACTTGCTGTACTTCGTCTAGGGAAATTTGATGGTCTGTGTTACTAACTGTTTCAACAATGTTTTTGGTAGAAAGAACACGAAATCCTTCGCTCTCTATATCTAATTCTACTTCAAAATTCTTAAAATACTCCTCATCAAATTGTTTACGTTCTAAATTTTGGGCGCGACGATAACGTTCGTAACCCTTGAGTAATGCTTCTCTAATGGCTGCTTGTACAGCTAAACGCGGTAAGTTGCGTTCTTGGCTAATACTTTCAATTAGCTCTTTTAATCCCGATAAAGTCACCATTGACATACGCAGTCTCCTAAAATTTTATGTAAAGTCAGCACAATGAGATAATGGGTGATGGGTAATTGTTTCTCCATGACCAATTACTCCGCACCAATTACCTTTTTCCCGGTCTCCCATCCAATGTCTAAAATCTAATATTGATTACCTACGCTCATCTATTTGTACTCTGGTGATGAGGTCACGGGGAATTTCCACTACACGACCTTTTTGGTTAAGGTAAACTGTAGTTTCGTCCCGGCGAATCAATAGACCTATCCACTCTTGCTTTTGTTCGTAGGGTGGGGAAGTGGAAATAATTACAGGAAATCCTTTGAAGGAAATAAATTCCCTGTCTGTTACCAGTTGTCTTGAAATACCAGGACTAGATACTTCCAATATATAAGCGTCTGGTATGATCTCTGTCGCATCTAATGACGCTTCTAAGGCACGGCTCATCCTTTCACAATCATCCAGGCCAATGTCCTGTAGAGGATTAAATATGTCTACCCGTAGGATTGGAGGACTTTGATTTGTATGAAAAACTACATTAACAATTTCCAATCCTAATTCTGTTGCTACTGGTGTCGCCAAATCAATAATTTGTGGTATTAAAGGATGAGTCATGAGAGAATTCAATAAAAAAAAGTGGGCTTCAACCCACTTCCTGCGATAGGGATATCTTCCAAGAAGTCTTGTGACGCACTCCATGAGTTCGCCCCTAACATGAGTGTAGCCTATTTCTTTAATTAATAAAGATGGTCTCTCAAAAATTAGGGGGGTAGGAAGTGGGAATAGGGAATAACGGAATAAAGAGATTTCTGAATTAGTGGTTATTCATTTTTGTCATTTGTTTGTAATTTTTAATTTGAGTTAAACAAGTACATTGGGGGGAAAAGCATGAAAGCAATATTAATGACAGCAGCGGGTAAGCCGGATGTTTTGCAATTACAGGAAGTACCTCAACCCGTACCAACAAATACAGAAATTCTAGTTCGTATCTTAGCGGCTGGTGTTAACCCTATTGATACTAAATTACGTCAACGAGGTACATTTTATCCTGAGCATAAGTCGGCTATTTTAGGATGTGATGGCGCTGGTATAGTGGAAGCTGTGGGTGCTGATGTGCAAAGGTTTCGGGTTGGTGATGAAGTATATTTTTGTTATGGTGGTTTGGGATCACATCAGGGAAATTACGCTGAATATACTACTATTGATGAAAGATTTGTCGCTTTTAAACCCAAGTCTGTTTCTTTTGCGGAAGCAGCAGCCGCACCCCTGGTTTTAATTACTGCTTGGGAAGCTTTATATGAACGGGGAAGACTTGAACCGGGAGAAAGTGTATTAATTCATGCTGGGGCTGGTGGTGTTGGTCATGTAGCTATTCAATTGGCTAAACTAAAAGGTGCAAGGGTAGCAACTACGGTTAGTTCTTTAGAAAAGGCTAGTTTAGTTACTGAAATTGGCGCTGATCAAGTGATTTTTTATCGAGAAACTGATTTTGTCAATTCTGTATTAGACTGGACTGATGGTGCAGGTGTGGATTTAGTTTTTGATACTGTTGGTGGTGATATTTTTGAAAAGTCTTTTCCCGCAGTACGCATTTATGGTGATATTGTCACTATTCTCGAACCTAAAGCTAATACTGTTTGGAAGGTGGCTAGAAATAGAAATCTGCGAATTGGTTTGGAATTAATGCTGACACCAATGTTATCAGGAATTGTGGAAGCATTAGAACATCATGGAGATATTTTACAACAGTGCGCTAATTGGATAGATGAAGGTAAGTTAAAGATTAAAGTTAGTCAAACTTTTCCTTTATCTCAAGCAGCACAAGCACATACTTTAATTGAAAATGGTTCTGTTTTAGGTAAGGTTGTTTTATTAAATTGATAATTAAGTAGGAAATTTGTTGAGATGATTGTGTTTATAACATTCCCATTCTTTTCCAGGTACAATAATAGGAAATTCACCGCATATAAACACAGATCAACGCAGATGAATCTCTACCTTTGTGGAGGAGGAAATGGTATATATGGTGAGAAAATTGGGGAGTGACTGAATTCTGGATTTTGAAAAAAAGCATCATATCTTAACTCCCATAAATTGTTTCTAACCATGATGGGAAATAGTTGTAATATTTCCCGTAAAATTACTTTTTAGACCAATTAATCACAGGTTTGATAATATGACAGTAGCTAGAATTGGAATTATTGGTGGTAGCGGTTTGTACAAAATGGACGCGCTTAAAGATGTGGAGGAGGTAGAAATTTCTACACCTTTTGGTTCTCCGTCTGACGCGATTATTCTCGGAACTTTAGAGGAGACAAGGGTAGCTTTTCTAGCACGTCATGGTCGTGATCATACTCTATTACCTTCTGAGTTGCCATTTCGGGCTAATATTTACGCTATGAAGCAATTAGGGGTAGAATATTTAATATCTGCGAGCGCTGTGGGTTCTTTGAAGGTTGAAGCTAAACCCCTAGATATGGTAATTCCTGATCAGTTTATTGATAGAACCAGAAATCGAATTTCTACATTTTTTGGTGAAGGTATTGTTGCTCATATCGCTTTTGGTGAGCCAATTTGTAAAAAGTTATCTGGTATTTTAGCGGATGCGATCGCTGCTTTAAATTTACCAGATATTACCTTACATTATGGCGGTACTTACGTATGTATGGAGGGACCGGCTTTTTCCACTCAAGCGGAATCTCATTTTTATCGCAGTTGGAATGCTACAGTGATTGGTATGACAAATTTACCAGAAGCAAAGCTAGCTAGAGAAGCGGAAATTGCTTATGCAACATTGGCAATGGTGACAGATTATGATTGTTGGCATACTGATCATGATAGTGTGACGGTGGAAATGGTAATTAGTAATTTACATAAAAACGCGATAAATGCTCAAAAGGTAATTCAAGAAACCGTAAAGCAATTAAGCGAAATTTATCCTGTCAGTGATGCTCATTCAGCTTTAAAGTATGCTATTTTAACGAATCTGGACAAAGCACCGACAGCAACTAAGGAAAAATTGCGGTTATTGTTAGAGAAGTATTTGTAAGGAATATTTTGCCTGAGAGGATGTTTTGTTTGAAAGTCTTATAAGACACAAATACACCTAAAAAACCTAACCTCCCTAACTCCCCCTAACCCTCTCCTAAAAGGAGAGGGAAAAGGAAAAACTTTTGTTACTGGGATGGGGGTTTCAAAACCTCTATCCTTTTTGACTTTCCAAGCATCCTCATTAGAGTTTTAAAATCAATCAATGATATTACAACCGAATGTAAGTGTAGCCTAGTAATCGCAACAAATTTATATTGTTTAATTCGTCTTGGGCTTCATTTACCATGACAATTGGGTATTTTTGCATGGGAATACTCTTAGTTATAAACCATCGGGTTCAATACCTAATTCCTTCAACCGTTGAGTTAAAATTGCTACTTTAATCTCTGCCTCATCAGCCCTTCGCTGTTCAGTTTCAGCTTTTTGACGTTCAGCTTCAGCTTTTTGACGTTCAGCTTCAGCTTTTTGACGTTCAGCTTCAGCTTTTTGACGTTCAGCTTCAGCTTTTTGACGTTCAGCTTCAGCTTTTTGACGTTCAGCTTCAGCTTTTCTAATTTCTTCTAAATTTGCTTCTTCTGGCGTAAGTATTAATCTACCCTCAACGGTAAAATACCTTAACCTATTTTCCAGCACTCCTAAATATAATCCTAATTCCTGACTCCAATACCAACCATTTTCTGAAGGACTAATACTTTCGTATTCATTTCCTACTAATCTCCAGCCTACCAATTCTAAGGTATTCGGGGAAAACCAAAAATACTCAGGAGTCCTAAATCGAGTTTGATACAATTCTTTTTTTAATCCTCTGTCTACTTTGGCTGTAGAATCAGAAAGTAATTCAATAATCAAATTCGGATATTTACCGTCCTCTTCCCATATTACCCAGGAAGCACGGGGACGTTTTTCCGTGTTTTTGACTAGGAAAAAGTCTGGACCTCTAAAGTCTCGATTTTTTAACTGTTGTCGACTATAGTAGATGCTGAGATTTGCACCAATGAAGAAATCTTCTTGATCGCGCCATAACCATTCTAAGCAAGTTACTAATATTAATAGTTGTGTATAATGTAAGGAGCTTTCCATTTCTGGTTCGTCGCTGAGTAGTTCCGTGCAATCTGGCATTAATGCTTCTATTTCTTGTGCGGTTAAAGCCATAGGTTTGATTTTGATAAGTTACTATCCTTAGTATTAACTATAATTCATCACCAAAAATTTTTATGGCACTGATCACCCAAATTACCAGCAAATGCTACTTAAACAACTTGAAAACTAAAGTTTAAACTTGCCCAATTATTGACATCTAAAATATAAGCATCAGTGGTAGTAGGGTTAATATCATCTTTAACTTTACTGCTGTGATGTAAGTCTTGCAATAGAGCTTGGGCAACTTTTAAAGGATTAACTAAAGGACTAATGGCTTGTTGATCTGTGGTAGGATATTTGGCAGTGGCTAAGGCTGTGAGAGTTTCCTTAAAGGGGTTTGTGCTGAGAATAATTTGGTGTTGACAAAAGGTAGAAAGTGTCGGAACTAACCAACCGGGTATAGGTTGATTATCTGGAATTTTGACGGTTTTGCCCGGAGGAATGAGGATTTCTGTTAATTGGGGTTTGTGAGGAGAAATGTTGTTTGGTGGAAAAACTTGCCAAGGATAAAAGGCAAAGGCACTTTGGTTATTATTTAAAGCTACTAGAATCAAGTATACAGGGCGATCGCTCAAATTTTCAATTTTATATTGCACCAGACTACCTACAGAAATTGTGGGAATAGCGGTGGGGGAATAACTGGGTCTGGGATAGGTTTTATCGCTATTAGCAGTTTCTACGGTTTCCCTAACCATGAGAATACGAGGTAAAATGTTATTAACAACCTCTAAAGTTGCCCTAACTGGTAAACGGGAAGTACCCTCATTTTCCGTAAGTTGCCATAATTTTGATGCTAACAGGGTAGAAAATTTTGGTGTTAATCGTTGCACTGCTACTTTTACAGCTTCATCAATTTCCCCTACGGTATTGGTAATTAGTTCACCACCCAGGGAAAAAACACCATAACGGCTGGGTATTTGGGAAACTTTACCAAAGACATAATCAGCGGTTTCTGTGCTGGTGACAATATTAGCCACATTGCTAATTCCTGAAAAGGCGCTGGTAGCATCTACCCGTTCAATTCTTTCTAAACCCTGATCTAAGGCAATATTCACATGAATATTTCTGGGTAATACGCGAACAGCTTCTTGTACTATTTGTCCAAGTGCTAATTTGATAATTTCTTTATCTACTTGGGCTTTAGCTATTAAACCAGTTCGGGATTTAATAATTAACTCTTCTCCAGTCTCCAGAGTTAAACGAGAATTTACGCCATAATTTGCTAGAACCAGGGGAGGTAATCCTCCTAACCATAATTTGATTGTTTTACCATCATCTTCTGTGGCTTTAACTATACCTACACCCCTAAAGTTATCAATCGGGAAATAATCAGCAATTACAGCATTTTCAGGATTTTTCCGCGCACTTAATAGGCTTGGTTGTTGTTTACCACCTAGCTTATATATAGAACTACCCAGATGAGAGAGAAGAACTTGTATTGTTTTTTGGGGAGTAGTTTCCCACAAATATTGAGTTAACGCATAAGTAAATAATCCCGCACTCCAACTAGGAAAAAGTAATTCTCCTGCTTGTTGATTTGGTTCTGAAGTGGCTTTAAGAATCAGGGCATTATTAATAGGTGATTTTTGATTTTTGAGTTGTGATAAAAACTCTAATTCTTCCGTTGCCAAAGTCAGAGATGATAATTCTGGACGAGTACGAATTTGCAAACCTGTGGATTTTAATTCACTGGAATGATAGTAACTAGTATCAAATACTGCTGTAACTTGATTTGTAGGTAGAGATCGCAATAATAGTAAGAGAGTTTCTTCTAGTAAATAGTTTACAGATTTTCCATCTCCTAAATTATTTTCATCAACGGGAAGTATAGCATTTTGTAATATTCCCGTGCTGTAGATCCCCGAATTCTTGAAGAAGTCAGGGATTTGATCATTTGTCTTCACGCGAGTACCATAACCTGAAAAATGGAAAATCACCACATCTTCAGGTTTGACTTGCTTACCCAAATGATCTACAAAAGCCGCTGTAATTAGGTCTTTAGTTGCTTGTTTGTCTGTTAAATTCAGAATATCTGCTGCTGCAAAACCAAAGCGATTAATTAACAGTTCTGTTTGCAATTCCACATCAGTGACACAACCAGCCAGGGCAGGACTTTGTGAATATTGATTAATACCTATCAAGAATGCTAACTTGCGAGATTTGGATTGTGCTAAAGCCTGGTAATAAGGATTGCCTAAACTTAACCACTCTTCTTGTGCTAGTCCTAATGCTGCTAAGGCGCAGCTAATTTCTTGTAAAAACTTACGCCGTTTCATAATTAACCATCAGACCCCAGCCCGTCAGTAATAGCTTAAAGGCTGAAGTCCATAGAGTCAAGTTTCTAGTCTTAATCTAAACTAATACAGGCGAAATTTGCATAGCCCGTGTTAATTCAGCAGCTACTTCTGGACGAGAAAATTCTGGTGGTGGTAATTCACCCCGACGTAACATTTCCCGCACCTTTGTTCCAGACAGATGAACCCGTTCTTCTGGTCTGCTGGGGCTGGTTTTAGTTGTAGCCATTTGTTTGGTGCGTGTGCAGTAAAAAGCGTGTTCAAACTTCATTGGCACAATTCCCAACTCTTCTGGCGCGAATTCATCGAATATATACTGAGCGTCATAAGTGCCGTAATAATCACCTACACCAGCATGATCCCGTCCGACAATAAAATGTGTACATCCGTAATTCTTGCGAACTAAGGCATGAAAAATTGCTTCTCTCGGACCTGCATAACGCATTGCTGCGGGATTAATTGCTAAAATTACTCTATCTAGGGGATAATAGTGTTCTAGCAGAATTTCATAACAACGCATCCGCACATCAGCAGCAATATCATCTTCCTTAGTTGCTCCTACCAGTGGGTGTAGGAATAGACCATCAACAGTCTCTAAAGCGCACTTTTGAATATACTCATGGGCCCGGTGGATAGGATTACGAGTTTGGAAACCGACAATTGTTTTCCATCCTTTGTTTCTAAACATTTCCCGTGCAGCAGCAGGATCAATTTGGTAGCTAGGAAAATGGGGATGAGAGTCCCGTTGTAATAACCAGATATCACCAGCCAAGTTAATAGAACCCTGATTATATACTACCTGCACGCCGGGATGTTTACGGTCGTCAGTGCGATAAACATTAATAGCTTCCCGTTGTTTGTCGTAAGCATATTTTTCGGTTAATGCCAACACCCCAATAAACTGCCCGCTGGGGTTATCCAGACGCACCAAATTACCTATTTCTAAACGGTCTGCCACTGCTGGGGTTACAGATAATGTAATGGGAATTGACCAAACAATATCGTTAGCTAACCGCATTTCTGTAACTACTCGATTGTAGTCTGCTTGGTTCATAAAACCAGTCAACGGACTAAAACCACCAATAGCAATCATTTCTAAATCAGAAACTGCTCGTTCATCAAGTTCCACACGGGGTAAAAAGTCAGCTTTGGCCAGAAATATTTCTCTTTGTGCTGCCGAAGCAACTCGGTTAATTAACTCTCCACCGTGGGGGGCATTTGCTTCTGGATGATAACTCAAGGTAATGTTTCCCTAATTGTTGCGAATTATGTATTAATTTATCAAATTTTTGTAGACATTGTTAAATTTTTGTGAAATTTTTGTGAAATTCTAATTTTTGGTTGCCAGTTGTTAGCTAGAGTCTTCTGCTTTTACTGCTAAAAAAGATTTTAGCAGTTTTTCAGTGTCAAACAAAAAAAGTGGGGGATGATAGCGCGATCGCACTATCATCCCCCACCTCAGAGTCACTGATTAAGTGAACCAATTACTCATTAAACAAGAGAGAAATTACTAGCAGTCAGAGTGGGAACAGTAGCGAGAATAGCAAACTCACCACCAGTACCAAAGCCCGCAGCCGCGCCATTTTGGTTGTAGTAAAGACTACCACTGCTAGAGCTATAAACAATCAGCCCGTTACTAGTACCCGCCAAAACATCATCTTCAACCACAGCAAACTCGCTTGCTACGCTGAATCCTTGACCGACAACACTGGTAACAGAAGCGAATACAGACTTACTCAACGATATTTGGTCACTACCGATACCAAAGTCTTGGATAGTATCTAGACCTTGACTAGCTACAGTGAACGCAACATTGCCTTCAAAGCCGAAGACATCATTACCAGCACCACCAGTCAGAATGTCATTACCAGCGCCACCAACCAGAGTATCATTACCAGCACCACCAACTAGAGCATCATTACCAGCACCACCAACCAAGCGGTTATTTAAGCCATTGCCGATAATTCTATCTGCTCCAATGCCAGCAATCACATTTTCCATGGCATTGGCGGCAGTTAATGTCAGTTTTGAACCATTAGCAACCAGGGTTTGAGTAGTGGTAACGCCTAGATTTAGGCGGATTGCTGCGGTTGTACCAGTGAAGTCAATGGTATCTTGACCACCTACTACTGCTTCTGTAATGGTGTCAGCACCGAGGCTAGTTGTGGTAATGGAGAACAAATAAGTATCATTTCCTGTACCACCAACCAAACTGTCGTTACCGGCACCACCAATCAGAGTATCATTTCCTGTACCACCCAGCAAAGTGTCGTTACCGGCACCACCAATCAGGGTATCATTTCCTGTACCACCATCAAGGGTGTTATCACCACTGTTACCTGTGATGGTGTTATCTAGTCCGTTTCCAGTGCCGTTAATGGCTGTATTTCCAGTCAGGGTCAGGTTTTCTACATTTTCGCTCAGAGTGTAAGTAACAGATGATTGTACTAAATCTCTACCTTCACCATTTGCTTCCGTAATCACATCACCTGCGTTGTCAACAATATAAGTGTCGTTACCTGCACCACCAATCAGGGCATCTGCTCCAGTACCACCATTGAGGGTGTTATTACCACTGTTGCCAGTCAGGGTGTTATTGAGGGTATTACCAGTTCCATTCAGGTCGGTAGTTCCTGTAAGAACTAGGTTTTCTACATTGGTTGCCAGCGTGTAAGTTACAGATGATCGAACAGTATCTATTCCCGCATTAGCAGCTTCAGTAATGGTATTAGTTAAGGTACTAATGATATAAGTATCATTACCAAAACCACCTCGTAGAGTATTTGTTCCTGCACCACCATCAAGGGTATCGTTACCAGCACCAGCAGTAATAGTGTCATTGCCTGTGCTACCAGTAGCGTTGAGAGTTCCCAAGAAGGTAGCAAAATCGAAGCTCTCAAAGTTTTGAACTACCAGTCCAGAAATACCGCTTAATTGATTGCTAGTATTGGCAATATTGGCAACATTCAATGTTAAAGCGGTTGACGCTGTTCCTCCAGATATTACTAAGGTATCTGTGCCTATGCCACCATCGAAAAGGTCATTTTGTCCGGCGTTAGCAATAGTTGAAGTGATAGTATCATTACCTCCATTACCCAAAATTCGATCTGGGTTAGTAGTGGCTGTGAGACTATTGTTACCACTTGTACCATTGATTAGATTGTAGACACCAAACATGGTTTGGTACATGAGGTCATAGATTACGGTATTGTCCAAGGTGCTAGGCAACTTTTCGGCATTCATCCCATAGGCTTTGGCAACAATGCTACCGGGGAAATCAGGAGTACCGACCCAAGCTACACCGAAGTTACCCATCGCTCCATCTATGCTGCTTTTAGCTGCAAAGGGTTTCCAAGGTGCTTCTGCTGTACCTGTGCTGCCGTTAACACCATCCAAAACTGCCTGATTCGTATTAGTTGTAGTGGGGTTAACACGAATAAATGGCGCACTAGGCTCAGTATTTGCCAGTGCGGGGTTGTTGGGGGTAAAGTTGCCAGCGGGACGGGTGTAAGGCTCGAATTGGAATACTTGCAATCCGCCAGCATCGCTATCTGCAGCTGTAATCACCAAAGTATTAGGGTCTTGAGTGTTGACGTAATCCATGGCTACACCGATCGCTGCATCAGCCCGGCGAACAGCTTCAATAGTGCCAACTGCATTATTGTTATTCGCAAAGTTGTCGCTACCTTCCTCCTCCACTACCACAAAGAAACCATCAGAGTCTTGACTGAGGATTTTTAAAGACGCATCCAGCATCTCTGCCACCGTGGGCGCAGTAGCTAAATATAAAGGCTGAGGATTGGCACTATTGAGTCCTAGTGCTTCTTCAGTGCGATCATTAAAAGTGTGGTTAGCAGCAAAAACTCCCAGTAACTTCGTAGAAGCAGTCGCACTTGCCACAGCAGTATTCATTTGCTCTTCCGTGTAAACCACACTATAACCCAAAGACTTTGCTAAATCAATCAGGTTAGTAGTGGGGCGATCTTCAGCATCAGCAAAAGCAGCATCAATTTCGGCAGTAACGTGGAAGCCAGTAGTACCCTTAGGTAGTAGATAAACCTCACCCCCCGCCATGATGACTTGAGTGCCAGAGCGAATTACCTGTTCAGCAATTTCAGCCGTCTTCTCACGGGCGCGGATGTTATTGCCAACACGATTAGTAGTGGCAGCAGCAAAAGCGGCCGTTCCAGGCTCACCAATATGACCCGATTGAATAAGAGCAGTTGCTTTACCAGCAGCGATCGCCTCTTCCAAAATTGTGTAGCCAACTTTACCAGAAGCAGGAGTAATCATAGATTGGTCTTCATTCAAGCCAAAAGACTCATTGAACACCTTCACACCATTAGCATGAGTGACAGCCCCGGCATTGGAAGTACCAGTTAACTGGTTTTCCATGTGTCCTAAATAGACACCAGCATTTGACATCTTATCCCAGTTGAGCCTACCATCAGGACCTAAATCAACATTACGGGTTGTCATGTAATGAGAAGGACTAGTACCATCTGGATGGATAAAAATCACATTCCCAGTTAACTTGGTAGCCTTGGGAGCAGGTGTGGGGTCAGGATTCCGAGATACCAATTCAACATTAAACAGAGTCTCGTACATCAACTCATAAATCTTAGTATTGTCTAAAGTAGCAGGTAATTTATCTGCATTAAGACCATGAGCTTTAGAAACAATTGAACCACTAAAATCCGGTGTACCCGCCCAAGCAACACCAAACCCAAACACATCACCATCAGCATCAGTCGCAGCGACAAAAGGTAAAGTATTAGCTCCCGTTTGACCGTCTAAAGGTACATTGCGAGCAGTCGTAGTCGGATTATTATTAATATTACCTAAACTTGTTCCAGGAATACGAGGATCAACTACTTGTAAACCACCAGCATCACTATCAGCAGCAGTCACCATCAAAGTATTGGGATACTTATTAATAAAGTCCATTGCCACACCAATAGCCGCATCCGTACGGCGCAATCCCTCTAAAGTCCCAGCAGCATTGTTATTATTCCCGAAATTGTCCGTACCTTCCTCCTCCACAATAGCAATAGAACCATTCTGGAAATTAGGGTGTTTTTCCATCAACTTCTGGGTTACACTCAGCATCTCAGCAATAGTCGGTGCCGTAGCCACATATAGTGGTAAATTGTTCGCTGCTAAAACCTCCTCAGTCCGATCATTAAAAGTATGAACAGGTGCAAATACACCCAACACTTTAGTTGGAGCTACAGGCAAAGCCAGCAAAGCATTGAGTTGGTCCTCATTGTAAACAACCGTATAACCTTTACTCTTTGCCAGTTCAATCAAGTTTTCCGTAGGGCGTATTAAAGAATTAGTGCTTAAAGCATCGAGTTGAGCCGCAGTACCGTGAAAACCATTTGTACCAACCGGCAAAAGATTCAGTTCACCACCACCCATGATAAAGTCAACACCTGAGTTAATTACCTGTCTGGCAATTTCCGCAGCTTGAGCGCGAGGTACAGTGATACTTCCATTAGCGTTAGTAATTTGCTGAGTCTTAGCAACAAAAGCAGCAGTACCAGGCTCATAAATCGCCCCAGATTGAACTAAAGCAGTAACCTTACCTGCATCTCTAGCTTCTTCAACAATAGTTTTGGTAGTTCCAGAAAGAGATGTAATCGCTAAATTCCCTAATTCATAACCAAAAGACTCCGCATAAACCTTAACACCCGTAGCGTGAGTCACAGCACCAGCATTAGATGTGCCGCCCAACTGGTCTTCCATATGACCCAGATACACACCAGCATTAGACATCTTGTCCCAATTCAACCGTCCATCAGGACCCTTATCTACAAATCTTGCAAAAGCATAATGAGATGGACTAGTTCCATCTGGGTGCATGAAAATAACATGATTACCTGTTGTCATAAAACCTCTTAATCGCTTAATTTAGTTTTTGCAAGTAACACTTAGATAATCATACGTATGTTAAAAACAGCCACCACAACAAGTTAAGAACAATTTATCTATTTCCTAAATTTCTTGATTTTGATCATAAGTATTTATCTATATAATAAATTTCCAGCACCTTGCACAACTCACTAGTACAGTAGCAGCAATCATAAAAACAGTAAGTTATTTTAAGAAAATCCCACAGATTAAACTCTATAGAAAGTAGTACAATCATCCGTGATGCCAGTCGGGAATCACAGAAAAACATAACACCATAAAGCAAAAGTTCAAATAAATCTTGTAATCTACTTCATTCATAAAACCAGTCAACAGACTAAAACCACCAACAGCAATCATTTCTAAATCTCCAAACCACTCCCTCATCAACTTCCACACAGAGTAAAAAGTCAGCTTTAGCCAGAAATATTTCTCCTTATGCTGCCGAAACAACTCAATTAATTAACTCTCCACCGTCGGGCATTTGCTTCTGGATCATAACTCAAACTAATGTTTCCCTAATTGTTGCAAATTATGTATTAATTTATCAAATTCTTGTGAAATTCTAATTTTTAGTTGCCAGTTGTTAGCTAAAGTCTTCTGCTTCTACCGTTAAAAAAAATTTTAGCAGTTTTTCAGCATCAAACAAAAAAAAGTGGGAGATGATAGCGCGATCGCACAACCTAAAAATCGCCACCTAAAAATCATCCCCACCTCAGAAAGCACTGATTAAGTAAACCAATTACTCATCAAACAAGAGAGAAATTACTAGCAGTCAGAGTAGGAACAGTAGCGAGAATAGCAAACTCACCACCAGCACCAAAGCCCGCAGCCGCACCATTTTGGTTATAGTAAAGACTACCACTGCTAAAGCTATAGACAATCAGCCCATTACTAGTACCTGCCAAATCATCATCTTCAACCACAGCCAACTCATTTACCACACTAGTCAAAGAAGCGAATACAGACTTACTCAACAATATTTGGTCACTACCGACACCAAAATCTTGGATAGTATCTACACCTTGACTAGCTACAGTAAACGCAGCATTCCCCACCAAGCTAAAGACATCATTACCAGCACCACCAGTCAAAACGTCATTACCAGCCCCACCAGTCAAAACATCATTACCAGCACCACCAACCAGAACATCATTACCAGCACCACCAACCAAGCGGTTATCTAAGTCATTGCCGATAATTCTATCTGCTCCAGCACCAGCAATCACATTTTCCATAGCATTCGCAGCATTCAATGTCAGTTTTGAACCATTAGCAACCAGAGTTTGAGTAGTAGTAACGCCTAGATTTAAGCGGATTGCTGCGGTTGTACCAGTGAAGTCAATAGTATCTTGACCACCATCAACTGCTTCCGTAATGGAGTCAACACCTAAGCTAGTTGTGGTAATAGAAAACAAATAAGTATCATCACCCGCACCACCAACCAAACTATCATTACCCGCACCACCAATCAGAGCATCTGCACCAATTCCACCATTGAGGATATTATTACCACTGTTACCTGTAATAGTATTATCCAAGCCGTTGCCAGTACCGTTAATGTTAGCCGTGCCGGTGAGAGTCAGGTTTTCCATATTGGCACTCAGAGAATAAGTAACAGATGATTGGACCAGGTCCGCACCTTCATTCAACGCTTCCGTAACTACATCAAGTACGTTGTCAACAATGTAAGTATCATTGCCCACCGCACCAACAAGAGTGTCCTTACCAGTACCACCATTGAGGATATTATTACCGCTGTTACCTGTAATAGTGTTATCCAGACTGTTACCAATACCGTTAATGTTATTTGTTCCCGTGAGAGTCAGGTTTTCCACATTGGCACTCAGAGTGTAAATAACAAATGATTGGACTAAATCCGTACCTTGATTAGCTAATTCCGTTACTACATCACCTATGCTGTCAACAACATAAGTGTCATCTCCTAAACCACCAATCAAAGTATCATTACCAGCACCACCATCCAGGATGTTATTCCCACTATTACCTGTGAGGTTGTTACTTAAACTATTACCAGTAGCATTGATATTACCGCCGCCAGTAAGAGTAACTCTTTCTACATTGTTACCCAGACCGTAACTAACAGATGATTGGACTAAATCCGTACCTTCATTCAGATATTCAATGATGGTGTCAGTGTTTGTATCAATTATGTAAATATCATTTCCTGTACCACCAACCAGGATATCTACTCCAGCACCACCGTTGAGAGTATCGTTACCAGCTTTGCCATCAATGTAATCGTTATTTGCAGTCCCCACAAGATTATTGTTACCAGCATTACCAATGATTTCGTTGAGGTCATTAACGTTGATAGTCAAAACCTTCTCAAAAGTCAAACCATCATTATCGCTAGTTCTCACCCGGATGCTGTAACTGGATTGAGCTTCAAAATCTGGAGAAGCGTTAATTTGCAGTTGATTTCCACTAATAGTGAAAGCACTGTTATCAATATCACCATCCCCTGCAACTAAGCTATAGGTAAAAGTGTCACCTGTATCTGGGTCTGTACTAATGAGATTACCAACCACTGTACCACTGGGTTGGCCTTCATCAATTGCAGTAGTGTCAGTAGTATTATCATAAAACAAATCCGTCGGTCCTTCATTAACGTCATTAACATTAATAGTTAAAGCCTTCTCAAAAGATAACCCACCTTGGTCCTCAGTTTTGACTCTAATGCTGTAACTTGTTTGGGCTTCAAAATCAAATACAGTATTAGCTATAAGTTGATTATCAACAATGGCAAATAAACTATTGTCAGTGTCACCATCCCCTGTAACTAAGCTATAAGTAAAAGTGTCACCTGTATTTAAGTCCGTGCTAGTTAGATTACCAATTACACCATCCGTTTGATTTTCCGCAACTGTACTAGTGCTGAGAATTAAATTAGTCGGCGCTTGGTTAAAATCAGCAATAGTCAGGACTGCTGTGGGTTGCTGTGTACCTACAGATGTGCCACCACTGGAGTTTACCAAACTCAGATTGACAGTTTCGCTAAACTCAATCACATTATCGCCCGCAATCGGAATCTGTACATCCTTATAACTTTCACCCGGTGCAAAAGTAACAGTAATGGCACTGTTGATATAGTCCGTTTGGTAAGCTTTGTAAGTGTCAGGATTAAAAAGTGCCTGTAATTGTCCACCCTGTACCAATTCCCCAGTAATACTGTAGTGTGCCTGAGTATCAAGCAAAAACCAACCAGGTCCAAGAATATCTTGAGCATCAATAATCCCCGATGATTCCTCATCTTGAGTCAAAAAGTTAGAACCACCAGAAAGAAAGCGATTTGGGTCATGTTGCGCTATTAATTTCAAGGTGTCGGTGGCAATGTTATACTGCCAAATTTTGCCAATATGGGCATTGTTCCCCACATCCTCCTGAAGCAGGATGTTACCATACTTGTCTATGGTCATATTATCCAACATCCTCTGTCCTTCAGTACCATCCAGAACCGCCTCAATAGTACCGCCTAACTCTGGATTAGTTGGATCATCAAAGCGCAGTCTCCACAAGCGACTAGGACTACTAAATGAATTAGTAGTGACAAAGTAGAAATCTCTCAGGTTAGATGGATCCCAATGTCCATCTTCAGGACGTAAGAAAGCCGTAACCCCAGCCGCTACACTCCCGGTTTCCAGTGCTGCCCCTGTTGTATTTTGAACCTTGCCTAAGTCCGCCAATGTAAATCTGCTTCCCAACGCTAAGTTAGTTGTATTAGTTTCGCTTGCTAATCCAGTAACAGCAATTCCATACAGCTTACCGTTGTTTAATCCCGCTTTGTCAATCTCCGTTCCTGTGTTGGTTTTATCGCCAACGTAGAAGTAAACTTGACCACCCCCAGAGTCATCTAGTCCAGCTACTACCGTCTTATTACTAAGAGTCGGACTAGCAACAGTATTTTCCCAACTGAATTTACCTAAATAAGGCAATTCATAAGTTGTACCAGCACTTGTACCAGTAGCAATATGAGCAAAAGCACGACCTTCGGCTCCGCTTTCCTCGCCATTCAAATAAATACGTGCCGTACTACCGAGTCCCGTAGCACTATTGTAGAAAGCAGAAACCGCTGCTAAATCCCCAGCGCAGAAACGACTAAATACTGTAGTGGTGCTTTGAGCAAAGTTAGTACCATTCCATACATATACCGTCTGGGTTAAATCGCTACCATTGACCACCGATAAATCCGATTTATTGATTACCCATTTGGAAACAAATGCACCAGTACCGCCATGGGCGCGGACAATTCCAGACGTACCGCCTATTTCATGGTTCATCAACAAAGTGAAAGTCCCATCACCATTATCAAAAGCCCCCAAACCATCGGGAATACCAACCATTCTATAGGGTGTGCCATCAGGTTTGTTGTTAACCGAATCCCCAACCGTGAGGATAGATCTCAAACTAACACCAGAGCCTGGTGTAGTCGGGATAATATAAGAAGTAGCAGAACTGCTCAGTCCTTGGCTTATGTCCACCGTCGGAGCAGCAGCACTACCTTTGGCAGTACCACCACTCAATTGCAATTGCACCGAATTTGTACCAGATACATCTCCTTCACGGGTTACTCGCACTGTGGCATTAGAAAAACCAGAAGTACCACCCTCTGCAACCGTGTAGTTGACGGTACTAAAGTTAAACACAGGAACAGCAGCATCAATACTAAAACTGAGAATTGAACGGACTGGATTAGCAGCAGATGGTTCTGGGAATGTGTTTACAGCATAAGAATTAACCCCTTGCACATTCACATTCAACGTTTTACCATCAGCAGAAACATCAAAAACAGTGTAATTGAAAGTGTTGGGAGAATAGAAATCAACAGGTTCGATTCGTGAAGGATTGGTGTCATTCTCACGCCACACATTTCTTAAGCCAGGGAAATTAGCATCTAAACCCACTGGATTGACCCCTGCTGCTATCTGACTGTTAGCAAGATTATTCGCTAAAGACTGGATATTAGCAAAACTATGGTTAGTAATAGTATCAGGTCCAGTAGCCCCTAGCGGTCCGCCTACAATTGATAAAGCATTGGGTAAAACCTTAACCACACCATTATCAGTGTAAGTTATTTCATTGATACGATTTTGGTGGTCATCAGCAGACAAAAACACCACGTTTTTGATGCCATTGTCAGCAATAAACTTGAGCAACTCATTACGTTCAGCCCGATAACCACCAATCCATGACTTACCACTATCCAAACCAGAACCAATAGCACCAATTTGATCTATAGGACTAGATACACTGACAAACTTCCAAATCGTGCCATTATTTTGCGCGTCTAACAAAGTTTGCTTCAACCAAGCCAGTTGAGTATCTCCTAGCATTGTGCGATCGCTATTATCAGCACGAGAACCCGTATCATCAGCACCAGTAGCAGTCTTTAACCGCACATCACGGTAACTGCGAGTGTCTGTATTGATATGAATAACATTCTTACCCCATTGTTGAGCTAAATAAAGCTGTTGTGTACCATTAGTGCGAGGATCAGTAGGAGCAGAAATCACACGCTCTCTAATCGGTTGGTAATCAGAGTATGCTTGAATCAGAGCTTTAAAACCAGGATTTTGGTTAATAAATACACCTGTTGTATTGACATCATCTACCGTATTACTAGAACCATTACCAGATACAGCAGCTAAAGCCCCCGGTGCGCCACCATTGATTAATTGTCTGTTCCCTAATTCATGGTTATCTAGCGCAGTGTAATTGCCTTGAGAACTATACAGACCTTTTAAACCAGAAAAACCGCCACTATTGACAGACCGGAGATTTTCTAAATATTTACGTTGGTAATCAGCCAAAGCTTGACCAGGATTACCAACAATATTAGTAGTTGCTGCCGGAGATCCAGCACTTGCCGCTCCATAAATTGTGTCCCCCAAAAACATGAAAAAGTCTAAATTCAAATTAGGGAAATTTTGGGTAGAAATGTAAGGTCGCATCAGACCGTCCGCATCTCCACTAAAAGCAAATTTCACAGGTGCTTGGGTTGTAGCATCATAAGCAGTTCTAAACGTCCCTACTTGACTCAATTCCCCAGCAGTTGTTTGGAAGCGGTAATAATATTTTGTCCCACTCTGTAAACCCGTAGCATCTATTTTCAGAGTATAGTCACGGTTCGCATCCCGGGTTACTCCACTAATTGACCTGACTATAGTAGTAAAATTAGCATCAGTAGACAATTGCAGAGTCACATTTTGGGTAATACCAGGTTGGGTGCTTGTATTAGCAGCGTCAAAAGTACGAGTCCAGAGTATAGCACTATTAGCCGTAGCATCTCCAGCAGCTACCCCTGTAAATCCAGCCGTAACTCCGTTAATAGCGATCGCTATATTTTGAGTAGCTGTACCATCAAAAGAAGTAACAGTAAAAGAGTCTATTTTGCTTTGACCTGCACCTAAATACTGTACAGCACTATTATCAACGCTATAGCTAAACGCTCCAGTTTCCGTAATCGTCAAACTACCTAAATTACCATTAGCAGAAACAACAGTAGTGGCAAACTTATTTTGACCAGCATCTTCATCTGTAACCGTTAACATACCCGAAGCAGTTAACTTACCAGCATTAACATTAGTTCCTTCCTTAATAGTGACATTGCCGTTACCACTAATACTTGCGAGATTATTCATGTTGTTAATCCTTCCTGGTGAACCAATTTCTTTAGATGTAACATTCAGCGCGTTATTAAGGGATAAAAACCCTCCCCTAACTCCGACAGCGCTTATATTTGACACTGTTGGCAGAGGTAGGGTGGTACTACCCAAGTCAGCAGCATTGTCGAAGGTTGTATAAGTGGTAGACCCACCAAAACTAACACCTGTGATTCTCGTACCATTGGCATTAAACAGATTCACAGCATCGCCTCCGGTACTTAGTCCTACGCCACCACCTGTATAACTACCAATAGTTAAACCACTGGGAACATTAGTACCAAACCAAGCGGTTTTAAATGCCGGGATAGTAGTGTCAGGTGTAGCAGTTTCTAAGAAAATCACCGACTGCCCAGGAGCAATACTAGTAACACCATTCAGAGCTACAGAACTAACGAAAGAATTGGAATTATCATCCATCTTCCAACCAGTAATATCTACAGTGCTAGTACCAATATTTGTCACCTCAAACCAATCAGCAGTATAGACACTATTACTACTGCTCCAGGGTGATACTTCCGAGATAATCAGAGCCGGTAGAGTAGGAATCTCATTGACGATATCAGTAACAGCCAATGTAAAATTGGCAGTTGCATCGGGATTGTTACCAAGAGTGGCATCGTCTACATTAACAGTAACACTGTAACTGGTTTTAGTTTCATAATCTAAAGTAGTACCAGCTTTCATGTACAATGCAGTGTCATTAACTTCAAAGAAACTAGCATCTGCTCCACTCAAACTCAGAGTATTTATTCCTAATCCATCATCAGTAACAGTAATATCAGCTACTTTAACAGCAGCAGTGGTACTAGTGTTTTCAGCGATCGCTATCACCCTATTATCCAGAACCAAACCAGTCGGGGCTTGATTAGGAACAGTTGAAGGTGCATAAACCCAAAGTTGAGGATAATTAATACCACCACCACCATTTTCGCTCACCACATAGAGATAACCATTCTTATCCATAGTTAATCCCTCATGGCCTTGGTCAACAACCGAAACTGGATTACCAGAATCAGCAGTAATTTTTAATGAACTGGAAATATTACCAGAGCGGTCAACGCTGACAACCTTGCCAGACTCTTGGCTCAAAACTAATAAGCGGCTATAATCCGGTTGTCCATTCAAAGACGATAAATTAGACAAAGCATAAACATCAGCAAAATCTAAAAGATTGGCCAACACCGGATCAAAAAGGTTTATCGAATTAACCGTAGTGGGAGAACCATTACTAGCCGTCCCCGCAGCAAAATCAATAGTAGTTTGGAAAATACCTGCCGGTTGTTTCTCCTTCACCCCAATAAATCCACCACTTTGGGGGTCCCAAGAAATCCCTTCTATACCGATGTTGTCAATAGTTGTCCCCAGCTTAACAGTTTGGGCATTGGCTTTAGTCAGAGTGCTTCCAGGGGTATAGGTAAACAAATTGGCCTGTCTGTCTCGTTCTTCAATTAAGACAAACTTGCCATTACCAATATAAGTAAGCCCTTCAACATCATAAAAGTCTGTACCTTGGGGACTATTACCGGGAGCTAGGGTCATGGAATTGATTAACTGCCCTGTTTTTGATACCTGTACAATTGATGTACTGCCATCTCCAACAACAAACAGCGTATCTGTATCCCAGTTATAAGTCACAGCAGAGACTTCCTGAGCTAATAAGCTATTAGTGGGTGCAGTAGTGCGAGTAGGTTCAGGTAAATCGTATCGTCCCACCCGGACATAAGTAGACAAATCCACAGTTGTAGCTAAGTTGATACCATTAATGGTAATGCTGATATTTCGGCTGGCCGTACCATCTAAAGATGTGACGGTAAAAGTATCAACTTTGCTTTGACCAGCATTTAAATACTGCACCGCACTATTATTAACACTATAGCTAAATACTCCCGCTTCTGTAATTGTCAAACTACCCAAATTGCCATTAGCAGAAACGACAGTAGTAGCAAATTTATTTTCACCAGCATCTTGATCTACAACCGTTAACGTACCGGAGGCGGTTAGTTTACCGGCATTAATATTAGTTCCTTCAGTAATGCTCAGGGTACTGTTGCCATTAATAGTGGCGGAGTCGTTCATATTATTAACGTTAATTGTGAACAATTTATCAGTGTAAAATCCACTTTGATCTGTGGAACGGACAACAATGCTATAACTAGACTGGGCTTCAAAATCTAGTGAAGTGTTAATGAGCAATTGATTGCTGTTAATTGTGAAAGCTGCATTGTCATTTACACCCGTAGAAGCGAACCCTTGTTCGCCCAAACTATAGGTAAAAGTATCACCATTGTTAAAATCAATAGTTGCAAGAGTACCTACAACGCTATTGGCAGGTACATTCTCATTAATGCTAGTAGCAGTTAAAGTGATATTAGTAGGAGCAGAATTAAGATTTAATCCCACAATTACCGGGTCATGATCAGAAGAGCGGAATTGGTCAGGACTGTACAAGCTAGTAACTTGACCTACAGACTTAAATTCAATATTATAGTCTAACACGCTAGGCTCATCAGCATTAATGTGCCATATTTCCACACCAGATACCTGTGCAGCTAGACTACTAGTAGCTAAAGCATGATCAAGAGAACCTAACTGGCCATCAAAAACATAAGAATAGGAAGTGTTAGGCAGAAGATTATTATATCCAGCGATCGCTAATGTAGTCAGAGGGTCTTCTTGAGCATAAGCATTGAAATCACCCAACAACAGATAATCACCATCATCAACCCCAGTAGGCTTAGTAGCCAACCATGCCGCTAAATCCTGGGACTGACGGGTGCGAGTACCATTAGATAAACCTTGACCATCACCAGCATCAGCATCACCAACACCACCAGAACTAGAACCTTTAGACTTAAAGTGATTAACAACAGCAGTAAATAATTCACCATTAGAGTTTTGTTGGAAAGTCTGCGCTAAAGGTTTACGTCCCACCAAATCAAAAGCACCAGTACCAAAGCTATCGGGTAAAGTAGCAGCAGCACCATAAGGAGTAACCTGACTAGACTTGTAAATCAAACCCACAGTAATAGCATCAGTCCCCAATCTTGTACTAGAACTAATAAAACTGTAACTACCCGCACCAGCAACCCCATTGAGTCCAGTGATTAAACCTTGAATAGCACTATTAGCACCATAGCCATTGTTTTCCAATTCCATCAAACCCAAAACATCAGCACCAGAAGTAATAATGGCTTGGACAATCTTATTCAATTGACGAGTTAACTCAGTAGCAGTATTAGCACCACGAGGCTCAAAACTCAATCCATTAGTATTGATATTAACGTTCGTATCCAAATCATTGAAATAATTAAGAACATTAAAACTAGCCACCCTCAAAGTACCACCAACCGTAGGGGCGAACGGCCGTTCGCCCAAACCTCCACCCAAACCTCCACCCAAACCTCCACCCAAACCTCCACCCAAACCTCCACCCAAACCTCCACCCAAACCTCCACCCAAACCTCCACCCAAACCTCCACCCGGAGTAAAATTAACCCCATCTGTAGTTTGGATGCGATACCCCTCATAACGCTGGTCCAAAATACCCGTGATACTAGCAACAGTATCACCACCGCGCAGAGTATTAATCGCACTTAAAGGATTACCACCACGACCAAAAATAATCGGGTCTGGGTTTTGAACAGCACTACCATCATCAAGATAGATCTTGCGAGCAGCAATATCCGCCAAATAAGTAGCATAACCGCTAACACTGGGAGCATTGAATTGAGTATATTGATCTAACCTAGCATCCGTACCCGGCTGATTACTAGAACCCATAGCCGAAAGCAGAACTTGCCCATAACGACCCAATTGATAATACTCAGTCACCGTGAGGCTGCCACTACCAGCACTCAAATTAACCAACATTCCCTCATAGCCTTCTAAATTGCCATTAGGTAACTGGACATTAACCACCGTCGGTAACGTACCTGCTCCCAGATTAACAACACTCGTTAAATTAAATAATTGGGTTAAACTGCTAATATTAGACCCGCTAGTAGTAATAAATTCCCCAACAGTTCCCGTAATTCTGACCTGATCACCGACATTACCCGTGAATAATCTGGATGGATCATAAACAAAAATAGCTTCCGAAGTAGCAGCATTACCATCAGTATCAGCGTCTTCCTCTTGAACATAAAAGCCATTGAGTTTAGTAGCACCAAAGAAAGCGCGAGTCACAATACCTTCAATAGTTTTAATTCCCGTCAACGCCGCCGTTGCACCACCACCTTGAATAGCGCTAATTTTAGTAACAGCAACGTCATCATCAGTGATAACGATATTTTGACTAATAGTGCTACCTAAAGTCAGACCACTAGAAGCACTGCCAATACTTAAAATCCCAGTTTCCGTTCCTTCCACTAAAACATCATCAACAACCGTAAAAGTGACAGTCCCAGCGATCGCACCATTAAGAATAGTGATAATGCTATTACTAAGGGTATAATCTCCAGTAGTGATACCTATTCCAGTAACATCTAAGTTAACCGTTTCATCACCAGAAACAGCACTAGAAGCTGTAGCAGTAACAGTGATAACCGTTGTCCCTACTTCCGTTCCCCTGTTGGCACTTACCGAGAGGTTAACCATGGGATTTGCAATCACATCATTATCCGTGATAACGATATTTTGACTAGTGGCGCTACCTAAAGTCAATCCACTAGAAAGACTGCTAATACTCAAAATCGCGGTTTCCGTTCCTTCCACTAAAACATCATCAACAACTGTAAAAGTGACAGTCCCAACCGTTGCACCATTGGGAATAGTGATAGTGCTATTACTGAGAGTATAATCTCCAGTAGTGATACCTGTTCCGGTAACAGCTAAGTTAACCGTTTGATCACCAGAAACAGCACTAGAAGCTGTAGCGGTGACAGTGATGACCGTTGTACCTGTTTCTGTTCCTGTGTTGGAACTGACGGAGAGGTTAACAGTTGGTAGAGGTGAAATGTTGCCTGAAGAAAGTGTAGTCAAGTCAACAACCGTTGAGTCTCTAGCCGTAAAGTTATTGGCGGTACTCAGAGTGCTGATAGTCTGTAAATAAGCGTTTGCGGCATTAGTAAAAATAGCATTGTCCAAATTGGCGAGAACAAGAACTTGACCGCCAGGAATCGTTGGTGTACTGGATGATTGTGCAGAACCAGAACCATAGGGGGAAACACCAAAGCCTATAAACGCAATCAGATTGGGCGTACCAGTGAGGTGCGTACCACTGCTAACAGTGTAGGCTGTGAGTGAGTCTCCGCTAGTAGAAAAGCTAAAGTTATTCGTCGCATTGTTGGGATTAGGTAATAGCGTCACCGCACCAGCACTACCTCCACCATTGCGTGCCACGGATGATGGGGTTGGGGGGGTGGTGCTACTATCACCAGCATTGATTAGGAGTACGCTGCCAGCAGCGATTCCCCCCGTAGGTGCGGTATACTGTAGAAAACCTTCGCTCGGACGGAAAAAACTCGATGCGGCTCCCCCATTTCCAGTAATACCACCATCGGTAACATAGAATGTATCACCAGCAGCAATTGGTTTTAATGCAAGAATTGCAAATTGATCAGGATTGGTAGAATTTACCCCAAGAAAAGCAATGTCGCCCGCGAAAACTGCCATACTAGAATCTCCTTTAATAGTCTAGTTACCAAAGTGATCATGTCACCTGAGAATTCTTGTCAGTTTTTCAGTTGTATTTATTCAGTTGTATTTATGTCGAAAATTTGCCCATTAGAAATTAGACAATTTTTCTTTCCTATTATTAATACACTTACGATAGTATGGATAAATTAAGATATAGTTAATAAGTAGTTAAAATAATGATAATATTTGGTTTCTATCATCAGATAGAGTTCCCAACTACTTTTACCTTTTTCAGTTCTGATTTAATTAGCTACTCTTGAGAATGTTTTATTTTGTCTGATTTTAAGGATTTTCTGTCACACAGGAGCAGGTTTAAGGTTAATTCCAACTTTTGTCCAGTCTCAGATCAGGACTTTCACCACTACTCAAGAATCTACCCTTCTTGAATTTAAAACTAATATATCACATCACATTCCCACTTCACAAATGTAGACAAATAACTATAACTATGGCTTGCTGATAGCGTAGCGTGGCGTTAGCCATATAAAGCTAAAACCATTTATTAATAAGGGTTTCGCGGATTTTTACCACAAAAAAGTGCCAGGTTTTGGCTAATGGTGTCTCAAAATGAATTGCATTTTTCTTTGTTGGATTTGGAAAATTGAGGATATCCAGACAGTTAAAACTGTTACCTGTTACCTGTTACCTGTTACCTGTTAAGAGTTACCTGTTAAGAGTTACCTGTTAAGAGTTACCTGTTAAGAGTTACCTGTTAAGAGTTACCTGTTAAGAGTTACCTGTTAAGAGTTACCTGTTACCTGTTAAGAGTTCCCGTCTCACCTGATTTCTATTCATCCTCAGGTTCTAAATCTTCTACTGTCAATTCTTGATGGGGAACAGCAGCAATAATTGCATCTATTACCTTAGATACTGGTAATATCTCTATACCAAGATCGGGAAATTTTGTGCCTTTGGGAACTATAGCTCTTTTAAATCCCAATTTTGCAGCTTCTTTTAACCGTAGTTCCATTTGGGAAACTGTTCGCACTTGTCCCCCTAATCCTACTTCTCCAATTAAGACTGTACCAGGGTGAACTATTCTATCACGAAAACTGGCAACGATCGCTACGGCAATTCCTAAATCTACTGCTGGTTCTTCTACGTTTAATCCCCCCGCAGAGGCAACGTAGGAATCTAATTTGGACATGGGTACTCCCACCCGTTTTTCCAATACGGCAAGTATTTGGACTAAGCGATTATAATCTATGCCTGTACCCGCTCTGCGCGGAGATGGGTAACTGGTAGGACTAACTAAGGCCTGTAGTTCTACTACTATTGGTCTTGTTCCTTCACAAGCCACGACAATGGCCGTACCAGGAGCGGGATCATCACGGTTGCCTAAAAATAGCTCGGAAGGGTTCTCAACTTCCTTTAATCCTTGAGACACCATTTCAAATATACCAATTTCGTGGGTTGCTCCGAAACGATTTTTTACAGTTCTTAATAATCTGTGGGAGGCAAAGCGATCGCCTTCAAAGTATAATACGGTATCCACTAAATGTTCTAATACCCTAGGACCGGCAATCGTCCCTTCCTTAGTCACATGACCGACAATTAACATAGTAATATCCTCATGTTTTGCCACTTTCATCAAAGCTGCGGTACATTCCCTGACTTGAGTAACGGAACCTGGTGCTGATGTCAAAGCTGGTAAAAATACTGTTTGGATACTATCTATTACAGCTACATTCGGTTTGAGGGAATCTATTTCTCGCAAAATTTCCTCTAAATCCGTTTCTGGCAATACATATAAATCTGCGCCTATACTATCAGGATCTATGGGTTTTTCGGACTTTGTAACGGTTTCCCCATCATCCTCTGTGACGATAGTAGGAGCTTTGGACATCCCCAACCGAGAAGCACGCAATTTAACCTGTTGTCCTGATTCTTCTCCAGTGACGTAAAGAATGCGATATTTTAAAGCTAATTGATTAGATACTTGTAATAATAAAGTAGATTTACCAATACCAGGATCACCTCCAATTAACACCATTGAGCCGGGAACTATACCACCGCCTAAAACTCGATCTAATTCACCATAACCCGATTCCCAACGAGCAATTTGTCTATCACTAATTTGATCAAAAGTCAAGGCAGATCTAGCTTTAGCTGGTTTAGTATTAGATGATCTAGCATTACCCTGGGTATTGTGCCAATTTCCCACACCACCCCGACTAGGTATATCTCCAATCAAAGAACTAATATTCTGTTCAACTAGAGAATCGTAAGTGTCGCAATTTGAACATTTTCCGAACCATTGGGAAAATTCTGCTGCACAATTACTACAGATATAAATGGTTTTTGCCTTAGCCATACTGAAATTTTATCTAAAAATCTTAATTATTTCTTAATTCTGGGAAAAATGGGAAATTTAATAATAGAAATAGTGAGAGCATTTCTGTTCTCAGTCAGGTACAAGAATAGGGAAGTTCATCGCAGATAAACGCAGATAAACCTAGAGAAATCTGTACCTTGGTGGACTAGGAAATTGTATAGAGCTTTTTCCCAATCAATTGAGAGAATGATATCCTAATATTATGATATTAAAAATTAATCATGAAAAATTTTAGTTAAGGAGCATGACAAAACTTGGAAAGTCATAAAGAAAAAATCCTGGTCGTAGACGACGAGGCCAGCATTCGTCGGATTTTGGAAACACGCCTTTCCATGATTGGCTATGATGTGGTGACAGCAGGGGATGGTGAGGAAGCTTTAGAAATGTTTCGCAAGGCTGAACCGGACCTGGTAGTTTTAGATGTAATGATGCCAAAACTCGATGGTTATGGTGTTTGTCAAGAATTACGCAAGGAATCTGATGTCCCCATTATTATGCTCACGGCTTTGGGAGATGTGGCAGACCGCATTACTGGGTTAGAATTAGGTGCTGATGATTATGTGGTCAAGCCATTCTCACCCAAGGAATTAGAGGCGCGAATTCGTTCAGTTTTACGCCGGGTAGATAAAATAGGTGTAAATGGTATTCCTAGTTCTGGTGTTATCCATGTCAGTAATATCAAAATTGATACTAATAAGCGTCAAGTTTATAAGGGTGATGAGCGTATCCGCTTAACCGGCATGGAATTTAGCTTATTAGAATTGTTAGTCGGTCGTTCCGGTGAACCTTTTTCCCGTTCGGAAATTCTACAAGAGGTGTGGGGATATACTCCCGAACGTCATGTAGATACTCGCGTTGTGGATGTACATATTTCCCGTTTACGGGCAAAGTTAGAAGATGACCCTAGTAACCCGGAATTAATTATCACCGCTAGGGGAACTGGTTATCTTTTCCAACGCATATTGGAACCTGGGGAAGAGTAGGAAGAGTGGGAGGCTGGGGAGATGATTTTTTCTCATTTTTTCTCATACTCCGTACTCCCCACGGGACGTTTGACAGGTGATAGTTGACAGGTGATAGGTGACAGGTGATAGGTGCTACGCCACGGGGACAGACAAGAGATACAGAGATTTCTATTGTTTTCCCAAATGTGCAATTAATTTTGCCCAGGTACTTATTATTTCTCAATGTAGTTCTACCCCCCCTGCATACCATAACTTAACTTATTTGTCAATAGTATGTTTGTTCTGCCGATCAATTTACATAATTTATTGGAAAATTTTGTCCTAAACTTCTCTCAGATATTGCTGCTAAGAAAGTAAAGTTTTGTATTATTTGTCGGTATTGATTTCTGAAATAACTATGAATAAAGGGTTTTGGAAATTGTCTGTCCAGACGGAGATAAAATTGACAATATAAACCCAATTATGAAATTCTCAAAAATTGTAGCAAATCGCCGAAAGTATTGCAAGCTCGTGACTAAATAAAAATAATTCTCAATTAATTGTTAAGAAAATCTAAACTTCAATTATGATCAGTTATCAATATTAAAACTCATATCGTCTTTTCATAAGTTTTAATTATGATTTATTGTTAACGAAGAACCACCCGGTGATAATGGAAAAACTAACCTCAAAGTACACAAACAAAGAGAGTTTAAAAAGGATTATGTAAAATGCTATCTATGTCAACGTAAAAGTATCTGTTAATAACTAATAAATAACTAATAAATAAGTAATGACTAAATCTGATCCTAATCGAGTTTTGCGGCGTTTACCCTTGGTAGTTGGGGGTTTAGGTGCTGTCCTGTTGTTAATAAATCGGTTATTAACTCCACAACTAACAGATTCCCAAGCACGAGGAGATGTACTGGGAGTGATTTTAAGTGCGATATTAATTTTAACTGGTTTAATTTGGCAACAGGTACAACCAAGGACACCAGAGACAGTAGAATTAATTGGAGAAGAGGGATTCTTTTTAGCAGGGGATTTATCAGAAACCGCAAAAACAGAATTAGCCTGGGCATCGCGGCTATTATTAACAAATACAGTCACGCGATCGCTTATAGTTTACTATCAAGGTAAGGTTTTATTACGTCGCGGTATATTAGCTCCTAAATCGGAAGTAGTACCAGGAACAATCTTAAAAAGGGTATTGGCAACACAAAAGCCAATTTATCTAGTTGCTTTGTATGTCTATCCTGGTAAAATTGAATTTGATTATTTACCAGAGAACACACAAGGTGTAATTTGTCAACCAATTGGTAAAGAAGGAGTTTTAATTTTAGCTGCAAATGCTCCCCGCAGTTACACTAAACAAGATGAAAACTGGATTGCGGGAATGGCGGATAAATTAGCTGTTACTCTTGGTAATGAATGATTAGACTTTTTCAGCAAACCCTATATAGAAAAACTTGGCCTATTTTTTGTGGTGAAAAGTCGGTAATTCATATACAATGTGAATTATCTGAAGTGTTTAATCAAACTATTACTTACGCGCAAACAAAGCAATCATAGTGATAGTTTTTTCGGATTCCAGCAACAAAGTGATATCGCGTCAGGCTTTGGCCTGTAAGCTTACTGAGGGATAACCGCTCCCAAGCTCCCATTCAAGTAAGCAGCAAATGTCTAGCTTTGTCTAGAATTTACATAGCAGTTTCTCAGTTACTAAGTATTTGTATGAAAAGTGAATTTCCGTCCGAAATCAACCCTAACGAACCTGGCCACGAGGTGAATGAGCAAACACCAGAGCAATTTCAGCAATTTAATCAACCGCAAGATATTCTCATGACTGAAGAAATTGACCAAGATAGGCCACAGCCTGTCGAAATAAATATTGCTGCCTTGTCAGATTTAACTGGGCAAATTGAATCTCTCAAAGTACAACTAGAAGAACGTAGCACTCAATATATGCGAATTGCAGCAGATTTTGAGAATTACCGCAAGCGTACTAGTAAGGAAAAAGAAGAAATAGATTTACAGGTGAAGCGAAATACAATTACGGAATTGCTGCCTGTAGTTGATAATTTTGAGAGAGCCAGGTCGCACCTCAAACCCCAAAGCGAAGGAGAAATGACAATTCATAAAAGTTATCAAGGGGTTTATAAACAATTAGTAGATTGTCTAAAACGGTTAGGTGTAGCACCCATGCGTCCTGAAGGTCAACTATTTGACCCGAATTTGCATGAAGCCGTGATGCGAGAAGCCACGGATGAACATCCAGAAGGAACAGTGTTAGAAGAGTTAGTTCGCGGCTATTATTTTGGTGATAGAGTACTGCGTCATGCAATGGTGAAAGTAGCTGCGCCTAAAGAAGATGTATCTTCCTCCCCAGAAGATTCAGTCTAACGAAAATAACAATTAGGGATCATCTTCAATCGTAGGAATACGGTTTAGATGTCAACCAAACCTCCCTATCAAGGGATTTTGCTAACTATATAAGAGGTTGTTGGAAAAGTTTTTGATTGTGATGTTAGACACCAGACCATCCCTGCTAGTAGAGTCAAAGTCCCCCAAATCATAGGGGATTTAGGGATATCTGAAAACATTTGATACATCACGATAGACTTGGAAAACACCCTCTCAGGTTGAAGAAGTGAACCAGAAGAGCATCATTCACTCAACTCCATGAGGAACGGACATAGCACAAATACCAAGAAAAGTATAGGTTGGGTTTTCCACCTCTAATGGTACGGCTAGTTCCCATCATCCATAGGTGGGTTTTTCTACACCTGAATAGCACAATGATAAAAGGTTCATCAAAACTAGCAGCAATAATTAACAATTAACAATTAATGAATGCTATGATTCGATTAAAAATAGAAATTTGACCAAAAATCTGGGATACAAGCCCCGTCCACTTCGGCCAGCTCAGTGCATCGCTTTTAGGACGGCTTTATGTTAAAATTTGGTCATAGTCGCCATAGGGCATTGGGAGACTTTAAACGGACATGGAGGGACGATAAGACCACTTGTGGCGTGTTCCGGTGAAGTGTCAAGTGTTTCCCCGCACCTTCAGGTCGGTGAGTATGTCAATAACATTGTCTTATAGACAAAATAGTCAAAGACCAAAACCAGAGAATGATCCTTGATTAAATTTGTACGTATTAGTCTGAAAATCTAGATTTTTGTACTTATGAGCAAACTTTAGCAAAAAAATACCAATAAAATTAATTATTAACAAAAATTAAAGTGTTACCTTAGACCTATTACCTACTATCCACGGCTTAAGCCACGCTATCGGTACTTTTGCTTCCTTATAACTTTTAACCCTGCTATATGGCCCGAGACTATTATGAAACCCTGGGTGTCTCTCGTGACGCCGACAAAGAAGAGATTAAACAGGCTTATCGCCGCCTAGCCCGAAAATATCACCCAGACGTTAACAAAGAATCTGGGGCAGAGGAACGATTTAAGGAAATCAACCGCGCCTATGAAGTGCTGTCAGAACCAGAAGTTCGCGCTCGTTATGACCGCTTTGGTGAAGCTGGCGTTTCTGGAGCAGCAGCATCTGGCGCTGGTTTTCAAGATGACATGAGTGGTTTTGCTGATATTTTTGAAAGCATTTTCAGCGGCTTTGGTGGCGCTCCAGGTGGACAACCTCAACAAAGACGGCGTAGCGGACCGGTGAGAGGTGATGATCTCCGCCTAGACCTGAAATTAGACTTTCGGGAAGCGATATTTGGTGGAGAAAAGGAAATCCGCATTTCCCACTTAGAAACCTGTGAAGTTTGTAATGGTTCGGGTGCTAAACCGGGAACACGCCCCCGCACTTGTGGAACTTGTAGTGGTTCAGGTCAAGTCAGACGAGTCACAAGAACTCCGTTTGGGAGCTTTACCCAAGTATCAACTTGTCCCACTTGTGATGGGACAGGAACGGTGGTTGAGGATAAATGTGATGCTTGTGGTGGTAAAGGCGCCAATCAGGTAACAAAGAAACTAAAAATCAATGTTCCCGCTGGGGTAGACAATGGCACACGTTTAAGGATTTCCCAAGAAGGAGATGCGGGTCAACGAGGTGGACAACCTGGTGATTTATATGTCTACTTATTTGTCAATGAAGATCAAGAATTTCATCGGGATGGAATTAATATTATCTCGGAAATTAAAATTAGCTACCTACAAGCAATTTTAGGTTGTCGTTTAGAGGTAAATACGGTAGACGGTCCAGTGGAGTTGGTAATTCCCTCAGGAACTCAACCAAATACGGTGATGAAATTAGAAAATCGTGGTGTCCCCCGTTTGGGTAATCCCGTGAGTCGGGGTGATCAAATGTTGACGGTGTTAATTGATATTCCCACTAAGATCATCCCAGAGGAACGGGAACTCCTGGAAAAACTGGCTAGAATTAAGGGAGATAGAACAGGTAAAGGTGGTTTAGAAGGATTCTTAGGAGGCTTGTTTAAGTCATGAGTGGGTCTTCTGTATTAACCCCTGACTCTCAACTGGATTTACGTGGTACTCCTTGTCCCATTAATTTTGTGCGGACAAAACTGTATTTGGAAAAAATGCCCCCTGGTGGTTTATTGGAAGTCTGGTTAGATGCAGGTGAACCCATAGAACAAGTTCCTGATAGTCTGACTATGGCTGGTTATTTTGTAGAACAAATTACGGACTGTTCAGGCTATTTTTCCTTGGTTATTCGTCGTCCGGTTGCTAGGGAATGACAAGGGAAATTGTTACTACTGGACAGTTATTCGGTACGGTGTTAGCTGTACAGGCGAATTTTTACCGCGTGCAAATGGATGAGTCAGTAATAAGACCTGATCCTTTGATTCTTCTCTGTACGCGGAGAACACGCCTGAAAAAAATTGGTCAACAGGTGATGGTGGGAGATCGTGTTATTGTTGAAGAACCAGATTGGGTTGGGGGACGAGGGGCTGTGGCTGAGGTTTTACCCCGTCATAGTCAATTAAATCGCCCAGCGATCGCTAATGTCAATCAAATTCTGCTGGTGTTTGCAGTTGCTGATCCTCCCTTAGAACCTGTACAATTAAGTAGATTTTTAATCAAGGCTGAGTCTACAGGTGTTGATGTACTACTTTGTTTAAACAAGTGTGATTTAATTTCCTCCCTAGAAAAACAACAAATTAATGATCGTCTCCTGGCTTGGGGCTATCAACCTTTATTTATTAGCGTTCAGAATCACATTAATATCAATCAAATAGCCACATATTTGCAGGATAAAATTACTGTGATTGCAGGTCCTTCTGGTGTGGGAAAGTCCAGCTTGATTAATAGTTTGATTCCCGACGCTAACCTGCGGGTAGGGGAAGTTTCCGGTAAATTAGCTCGTGGTCGTCATACCACCCGTCATGTAGAATTATTTGAAATGCCGAAAGGTGGTTTATTAGCAGATACCCCCGGTTTTAATCAACCTGATTTAGATTGTAGTCCTGAAGAACTAATTCACTATTTCCCAGAAGCTAGAAAACGTCTGGCTGTTGCCCATTGCCGCTTTAGCAATTGTATACATAAAGATGAGCCTGATTGTGCTGTTAGTGGAGAATGGGAAAGATATCAGCATTATTTAGAATTTTTAGATGATGCGATCGCGCATCAAAACCAGATTAATCAACAATCTGACCCTGAATCTAGTTTAAAATTAATATCTAAAGGTAAAGGTCAGAGTCAGTACGAACCAAAACTAGAAAGTAAAAAATATCGTCGAGTTTCCCGGAAAACCCAATTACAAGATTTACAGGAATTATATCGAGAAAGTGAGGATTAATACTAATTGACACTCTCAGGGCTAAAGTCCATTTCTTGCTTTGTTGGGTTAAGCGACAGCACAACCCAACGCTTATGTTGGGTTTCATGCTTCAACCCAACCTACAAATCAAGGCTTTTTCTAATTTGGACAAGGTATTGCTTGAATGAACCGAATTTACTAACTATCCTGAAAATCCTTAAATCCTGGAAATCCTGATTCTGACAAAATAAAAAATCTGTGCTATAATGAATCCAGACACCAAAACCAGATTTTTGTAGAAAAATATTTTCCGCCTAACAGCGGTGGGTTAAGAAGGGAAAAGAAAAAAAGAGAAGAGAGCAAAAGAGCAAGAGTGTAAAGGGCTACTAAGTCCTCGCTGCACCACTACATACAACCCGAAAACCAATCCTGTCGTTGTAGTAGTCGAGGTCGTAGTTGTTGCGATAAGCAGAACGGCAAATCCCAGGATTGAAGACCCACGAACCACCGCGCAGCCGCTTTGCGCTCCGGCTTAGACTTGTCAAAGCACTGCCATCTGTAGGCGCGTTTATATAATCATTTTTATAGTCATCTTGACACCATTCCCACACATTACCGTGCATATCGTACAAACCAAAAGAGTTAGGGGGAAAAGTTCCTACATCTGTGGTCTGCTGACGATATTTTCCTTTTGGTGCAGAAGCATAGGTATAATTACCATCATAATTTACCAAATCTGGAGTAATACTTTCACCAAAATAAAATGGTGTGGTAGTTCCGGCACGACAAGCATACTCCCATTCTGCTTCACTGGGTAATCTGTATTTTTTGCCTGTTTTTTGACTTAACTTTTTACAGAACTCAACCGCATTATTCCAACTAACTCTTTCAACAGGGCGGTTATCGCCTTTGAAGTTGGAAGGGTTAGTTCCTATGATAGCTTGATATTGTACCTGTGTCAATTCATATTTTCCCATGTAGAAACTGGGAACTGTAACTTGATGTTGGGGACCTTCATTTGAACCTCGTTTTGCTTCACTTTTCGGTGAACCCATGATAAATGTTCCCCCTGGGATTTCCACCATGTCCAACGTCACACCATTTCCTAAGTCTTCTGTAAAGTATTTCGCGCTTGCGTTGCGTCGGTTGGTGATATTTCCCCGTGCGTCTGTGGTGACAACTTCAAAACTAAAGGTTTTAAGGTTATTGGAAGGTATTGGTGCTTGGGGTTTTGGTCGTTGGGGTTGTAAAGCTTTTTCTATTGCTGCTATTCTTTGCAAAATCTCATGGGAGTTTTGAGGACGATCTTTATATAAACGCTGCATCATATCATCTAATAAATCTGCCAACATAGATGATATTTGTGGTGCATGATTCCGCCAATTTAATCTTTCATTATAGGAATCATACATGATTGGATCAAGTGGTTCTTTACCCGTGAGTAAATAAACAAATGTCCGTCCTAAAGCAAAAAAATCAGATTGAGGTACAGCATTATGATTAATTTGTTCCGAGGGTGTGTAACCTGCGGAAATTATTCCTGTGACACCACCTTGTTGTTTAAATACTGTAGATGTTACCTTCCTCACAGTCCCAAAATCAATTAATACCAATTCGGCTTTTTCAGACCGCAACATAATATTAGATGGTTTAATATCTCGATGAAAGAAGTCTTTATTATGTACCTGTTCTAAAATAATGATTAGATCTTTTAGCCATTCTATAGCTGTAGTTTGGTTAATAGGACGCAAACCACGTTTTTGCATATATTTTTCTAAATCTTCTCCCACAACTTTTTCCATTACCAAACAATGAATTGGATTTTGGCTATTGTAGGGATAATATTCAAAATAAGCGTCTAATTCTACATTAGGAATACCGGAATGATGGAGTTGACTTAAAACATCAGCTTCTTGTTTAAATAATTCTACAGCTTTAGGGTCGTTATTAATCAAGACTTTGAGAACTTTAGCCTGATTGGTTCTGACTTCGTTAATCTCATAAGTCACACCAAAGCCACCCCGTCCTAACTGACATTGTACCCGATAACGTTGTTGTAGCAAGACTTCCGAGCCACAGGCTTGACAAAAAAGGATTTTATCGGGATTTTGTGGCTTTGGGCAGTTAGAATTGATGCACAGACTCATAATCTTGGTAGTTAGCACGTTTATTCGATATTTTACCTTGATTTAAGGATTTGAGGTTTTGCCTGTGTAGACGCGGTTTATAACCGCCCGTTTAACTTCCGCGCAGCGGTGCTAGGCCAAAATATTTTTCTAATAACTATTAACTTAGCATTCATGACCAATGACCTATATAGTCTTAAAATATTCTTAATTTCCCCACACAGACTTTTTGTCTGTAACCTCCAAGTACCACACAGAAAAATATTATGGCTATAGGCTACGTCGCGCTTGTACTTCATGCACATCTACCCTTCGTTCGTCATCCGGGAAGTGACTACGTGCTAGAAGAGGAATGGCTTTATGAAGCGATTACAGAAACTTACATTCCCTTATTAAAAGTATTTGAAGGCTTAAAGCGAGATGGTGTTGATTTTAAACTCACCATGAGCATGACACCTCCCTTAGTGTCCATGCTTCGTGATCCTCTATTACAAGAACGCTATGATGCTCATCTAGCTCAATTAGAAGAGCTTGTAGAATTAGAAGCCGAGCGCAATATCCATAATGGTCATGTTCGTTATTTAGCGGAACATTATGCAACTGAGTTTAATGAAGCGCGGGAGTTATGGGAACGTTATCAAGGTGATTTAGTTACAGCATTTAAACAGTTCCAAGATAGTAATAACTTAGACATTATTACCTGTGGTGCTACCCACGGCTACTTACCATTAATGAAAATGTACCCCCAAGCTGTATGGGCGCAAATTCAGGTAGCTTGTGAACATTATGCGGAAACCTTCGGCCAAGCCCCCAAAGGGATTTGGTTGCCAGAATGTGCCTATTATGAAGGTGTAGAACGAATGCTGGCTGATGCTGGTTTACGTTATTTCCTCACAGATGGACATGGTATTTTATACGCTCGTCCCCGCCCGCGTTTTGGTAGTTATGCCCCAATTTTTACGGAGACTGGTGTAGCAGCTTTTGGTCGAGACCATGAATCTTCTCAGCAAGTATGGTCTTCTGAGGTCGGTTATCCTGGTGCAGCAGAATACCGGGAATTTTATAAAGATTTGGGTTGGGAAGCTGAATATGAGTATATTAAGCCCTATATTATGCCCAATGGACAGAGGAAAAATACAGGTATTAAGTATCATAAAATCACTGGTCGAGGCTTGGGTCTGGCGGATAAAGCCCTCTATGATCCTTACTGGGCAAAGGAAAAGGCCGCAGAACACGCTGCTAATTTCATGTATAATCGTGAGCAGCAAGCTGGACATTTACACGGTATGATGGGTCGGCCACCAATTATTGTTTCTCCCTATGACGCGGAGTTATTTGGTCACTGGTGGTATGAAGGTCCCTGGTTTATTGATTATCTGTTCCGTAAGTCATGGTATGATCAAAAAACCTATGAAATGACCCATTTGTCCGATTACTTACGTGCTAATCCTCATCAGCAGGTATGTCGTCCCTCTCAATCTAGTTGGGGCTTTAAGGGTTTCCATGAATATTGGTTGAATGATACCAATGCTTGGGTTTACCCGCATTTACATAAAGCTGCGGAAAGGATGATTGAAATTTCCCAAATGGAAGCAGAAGATGAGTTACAATTAAAGGCACTTAACCAAGCTGCGCGAGAATTGTTATTAGCACAATCTTCTGACTGGGCTTTTATCATGCGGACCGGAACAATGGTTCCCTATGCGGTGAGAAGAACTAGATCACATTTAATGCGTTTTAATAAATTGTATGCAGATGTGAAAGTGGGTAAAGTTGATAGTGGTTGGCTGGAAAAAGTTGAGTCCATAGATAATATTTTCCCCAATATTAACTATCGCGTTTATCGTCCTGTATTTTAATGGAGTCGTAGATCCTCGACTTTTTCTTCATGTCGGGTCTATGCCTAGAAAAGCAAAACCCCCAGTTATAATCCTGGGGGTTATTTTTATACACATCTTGTCAAGCTGCCATTAAATACTATTGAGGTAAGTTACGGCTGTTGTAAGCATCTATGGCATAGGCTGGAGTGCGTTGAGTATAGTCTGTATCTAAGCCAGTAATAGATTTAGCTAAAGCTTCAAACTTATCAGAAGCCCAATTACGTTCGTGAATGGGCTTGCTTTGTTCACCCATGAAGTATGCTAAAGAACCAATAACGGAAGCTGCTACCCAACCAACAACCAATAGAGAGATTAAAATAGTCATTTGAGAACCTCGGTTTTTACTTTTTGTAACCTTATGTAAATAAATATAACAGATTATTAACAAAGCTTGCAAATTGTTTTTTGGTGTGCATACCCAGCAAAGAGGTGAGGAAATCCCCACTGTCATAATTTTGTAACAACAAGCACTAAAATAAGACACTGTGATCAACAAAGAATGAATATAGGCTATTTGGGGATCAAACAGAATAAAGTGTAGCTTGGGTTTCACTTCGTTTAACCCAACAAATTCAAGTTTCTTTACCTCAACCCAACCGACAAGATCAGCGATTCCTGCGGAGCGCAACGCTTACGCACTAAATAACGTTCAATTACAAAACTTTATTTACTGTAAAATACCCCATATACTGATCTATAGGTGTTAAATTAATAAATAGACTTATAACCTTTGTCAGGAGGGTGAAATTATGGGTTTATTTGATAGAATTGCTGGTAGTACCAAAAAAGCCTCCAGCACATTAGGTCCTGCGGAAGCTTTTGCAGCAATCGCTCTGATTGCAGTTGCATCTGATGGATATATCAGCGATACAGAAGCCCAAGCACTCAGCACAATTTTAGGACGGATGCAGCTATTTAGAAGCTATCCCGGTGATGTGATGCGAAAAATGTTTGATAAACTTCTCAGTATCATGCAGAGGGAAGGTTTGGATGCTTTGTTGAATGCTGCTATTGCTGCCCTACCTCATGATCTCACAGAAACAGCTTTTGCGATCGCCACTGATATTGTTTTAGCTGATGGTGAAGTCACAGAAGAAGAACAAAAACTATTGAATGATTTGTTTCAACTCTTAGAAATTTCCGAAGAAACAGCAATTAAAATTATTGATGTGATGTTGATTAAGAATAAGGGTTAAAAAGTTGGCTAAGGTGTCTTCATTGACACCTTATTTTAATCTAATTGTCAGGATTCAGGATATAGAAAACTTGATCTAGCAGGGAACAGGCTTCATGCTTCATTCTCAACTCCTGATCAGGAAATAGGCCAATTTAGAATAAAATGGCAACGAAAAAAACTCCCGCACCTCTACCCCATGAAAATCATCAAACTTTGATCAATCAAAGATGATAAATATTGAGTACAACATTAATATTAATAGTAATAGTATATTTACCATCTGCTATAATCAAAATATTGGCTAGAAGTCAGAATAACTAATAACTAATAATTAATAATTAATAAAAATGTAATATATCTGACAAATTAACTTCCTGACTCTAGCTATTTCTAATGCTTATCTTTTTGGTTTCTCTGCATACAGTTGAAACAACCACAAAAGACTCAGGAAGAAAAATCATGAACAAATCTTATGCCACAATTGATGGTAACGAAGCCGTTGCCCGTGTAGCCTACAAATTAAACGAAGTTATCGCTATTTATCCTATCACCCCATCTTCAAATATGGGTGAATGGGCTGATAGTTGGATGTCGGAAAATAAACCAAATCTTTGGGGTACAGTTCCCAGCGTCACCCAAATGCAAAGCGAAGGAGGGGCTGCTGCTGCTGTCCATGGGGCATTACAAACGGGGGCATTAAGTACAACCTTCACCGCTTCCCAGGGATTATTATTAATGATTCCTAACTTGTACAAAATTGCCGGAGAATTAACTAGTTTTGTCCTTCATGTTTCTGCCCGTTCCTTAGCTACCCATGCGTTATCTATTTTCGGTGATCATAGTGATGTTATGGCTGCTAGGGCGACTGGTTTCGCTTTTTTGTGTTCGGCTTCTGTCCAGGAAAGTCATGATTTTGCCTTAATTTCTCATGCTGCGACTTTAGAAACAAGAGTGCCATTTTTGCACTTTTTTGATGGGTTTAGAACTTCCCATGAAGTGCAGAAAGTTGAGTTATTATCAGATGAAGATCTCCGGGAATTTATACCTATAGAATTAATATCTAACCATCGTCAACGCTGCTTAACTCCAGATAAACCAGTATTACGAGGAACAGCCCAAAATCCCGATGTTTACTTTCAATCTCGTGAAGGTGCAAACCCTTATTATCATGTTTGTGCCGATATTGTTGAAAAGATCATGGATAAATTTGGCAAACGCACAGGTAGATATTACAAACTCTATGAATATCATGGTGTAGCAGACGCAGAAAGAGTAATTGTGATCATGGGTTCTGGTTGTGAAACTGTCCATGAAACTGTAGATTATCTCAACAACGCAGGGGAAAAAGTTGGAGTTATTAAAGTGCGACTTTTCCGCCCATTTGATGTGGCAAGATTCATAGAAGCATTACCCAATAGTGTCAAATCCATTGCAGTTTTGGATAGAACTAAAGAAGCCGGCAGTGCAGGAGAACCATTATATTTAGATGTGGTGACAGCTATTTATGAAGGCTGGAAAAAAACTACATTTCCAAAAATTGTTGGGGGGAGATATGGACTTTCTTCTAAAGAATTTACTCCCGCAATGGTTAAGAGTGTTTTTGATAATCTTAGCCAAATTAAACCCAAGAATCATTTTACAATTGGGATTAATGATGATGTTAGTTTCACCTCTTTAAATTTTGACTTTAATTTCTCTACAGAACCGGATCATGTAGTTCGGGCAATGTTTTATGGTCTGGGTTCAGATGGTACAGTGGGTGCAAATAAGAACTCCATCAAAATCATCGGTGAAGGTACAGAAAATAACGCCCAAGGTTACTTTGTTTATGATTCCAAAAAATCCGGTTCAATGACAGTTTCTCACCTGCGTTTCGGACCTGAAAAAATTCGTTCAACCTATCTCATAGACAAGGCTAATTTTATCGGTTGTCACCATTGGGGATTTGTGGAAAGTATTGATATTTTAAAAGCTGCTGCACCAGGGGCGATTTTATTGTTAAATAGTCCTTATGATGTAGATACAGTTTGGGAAAATCTTCCCTTGAAAGTAAAACAGCAAATTCTCGCCAAAAATCTCAAAGTTTACACTATTAATGCCAGTCAAGTGGCGAAAAATAGTGGTATGGGGCATAGAATTAACACTATTATGCAGGTCTGTTTCTTTGCTTTGGCGGGAGTATTGCCAGAAAAAGAAGCAATTGCTAAAATCAAACAGTCCATAGAGAAAACTTATGGCAAAAAAGGTGTGGAAGTTGTCCAGAAGAATTTAAAAGCTGTAGACAACACCCTAGAAAATCTCCATGAAATCGAAATTCCTCTCGTACAAATAGGTAATAAAGAAAATTGCCAATTAGCAATTACCAAACCCAAATTTGTTGAGAATGTTCTCAGTAAAATTATGGTCTGGGAAGGTGATGATTTACCTGTGAGTGCTTTACCCGCTGACGGAACTTTTCCCAGTGGGACTGCAAAATGGGAAAAACGCAACGTGGCGGCAGAAATACCAGTTTGGGATAGTGATGTCTGCGTTCAGTGTGGTAAATGTGTGATGGTTTGTCCCCACGCGGCTATTCGCGCTAAAGCCTATCCAGCTAGTGAATTAGTCAAAGCACCGACAACTTTTAAATCAACTAACGCCAAAGATAAGAGTTTTGCTAACCAGAAATTCACTATTCAGGTAGCCCCAGAAGACTGTACAGGCTGCGAAATTTGTGTTAGCGTGTGTCCTGCCAAAAACAAAGCCGAACCCACCCGCAAGGCCATTAACATGAGTCCACAATTACCCTTGCGGGAACAAGAACGAGAAAATTGGCATTTCTTTTTGAGTTTACCAAATCCTGACCGGAAAACTTTGAAAGTAAACCAAATTCGACAACAACAATTACAAGAACCATTGTTTGAGTTTTCTGGTGCTTGTGCTGGTTGTGGAGAAACCCCCTACCTTAAATTATTAACACAATTATTTGGCGATCGCTCACTCATTGCCAACGCCACCGGTTGTTCTTCCATTTATGGAGGAAATTTACCCACAACTCCCTGGAGTCAAAACGCAGACGGAAGAGGTCCGGCTTGGTCTAATAGTTTATTTGAAGATAACGCCGAATTTGGTTTTGGTTATCGTTTATCCATAGACAAACAAGCAGAATTTGCAGCAGAATTATTATCACAATTAAGTAATGAAATTGGCGATAATTTAGTTAATGCCATTCTTAAAATGGAACAAAAAACCGAAGCTGATATTTGGGACCAGCGGGAAAGAATTGTCATCCTCAAACACAAATTAGCACAACTTTCCGAAACCACAACAGAAGCCAATCTAAAATCCAAAATCCAAAATCTCCAATCCTTAGCTGATTATTTAGTTAAGAAAAGTGTGTGGATAGTTGGGGGTGATGGTTGGGCCTATGATATAGATTTTGGAGGAATTGATCATATAATTTCCACAGGTCGCAATGTGAATATTTTGGTCATGGACACAGAAGTTTATTCTAATACCGGAGGACAATCTTCTAAAGCTACTCCCAAAGCCGCAGTAGCTAAATATGCGACTGGAGGTAAACCTGCACCCAAGAAAGATTTAGGTTTAATGGCCATGACTTATGGTAATGTTTATGTTGCCAGCGTCGCTTTAGGTGCGCGAGATGAACATACACTCAAAGCATTTTTAGAAGCGGAAGCTTTTGATGGTCCATCAATCATAATTGCCTATAGTCATTGTATTGCTCACGGGATTGATATGACCACTGGTTTACAACAACAAAAGGCTTTAGTAGACTCAGGAAGATGGTTATTATATCGCTATAATCCGGCATTACAAGACCAGGGTAAAAATCCCCTACAATTGGATATGAAAGCGCCTTCTGAGTCAGTAGAAAAATCCATGTATCAGGAGAACCGCTTTAAAATGTTGACGAAGAGTAAACCGGAGGTGGCGAAATTGTTGCTAGAACAAGCGCAAGCAGAAGTTAATGCTAGATGGGAGATGTATCAATATTTGGCTAATAGGTAATTGGTAATTGGTAATGGGTAATTGGTTTTTACCTGTTACCTATTATCAAATAATCAATCACAAATTTTCATTCTCGCCAATTATCTATGATTAAAGGATAACCTAATGCTTGAATTTTCTGATAATGCTTAGTATTACCTGTGACTAAAATTAAATTGTTTTGGATAGCGATAGAAGCTATTAATACATCTGCTAATCCTATTGGTTGTCCAGTGCTTTCTAAATCAGCATGAATCAATCCTGAAAGTTCTGCACTTTTTTGGTCTAAATGTAGGATTTCGATTTGAGATAAATCTGCTAAAAATTCTTGAATGCGATCATGACGATTTAATTTTCTCCATCCCTTAACAATTTCGGAAACAGTAATTACAGAAATTGTATAATGTTTCCATATTGCTCTATATGCAATAGCATTGGCATTTATTTTAGGATTTTTACCTTTACGGATTTCTGAAGTAATATCTGTATCAATTAAAGATTTTCTCACAACTCAATTATTTTTGATTAACTTCTATGGTGTAAAATATCTTCAACCATTTTATCTACTAATTCAGCATCATTAGACCATTCACCAATAAATGAATTATTGATAATTTCTGGTTTGGTTAATTGCTCAATCATTGCTTTGATTAAGTCGGCAACTTCACAATGATGTGTTTGTGTCAATTGTTCTATTTTCTCAAAAGTTTCTTGATCAAGTTCAATTTCTATTTTTTTCATGATTTCAGTTATTTTTATTTGATATAGTTATTATATTATAGCAAAGTTTTTTAAATCAACATCTAAATCAGTTTCATCATAATGAATATTAATGTTTCTGAGAGCTAATTCATTCTGAAATTGCAGTAAAGGCATTTTAGCCAGTTGGGATGCTTTAACGATACTAATTTTTTTTCTTTCAAAGAATAAAATAATCAATTCTAAAACTAATTCTTTTTCTGATAATCCACTGGCTTGGACAATATCTTCGGAAATGACTAAGCTCATGATGATCCTCCTGTTAACACAGACTAGAAAAATTATAACACATAGGTAGATATTTGTTGTTTTCTGGCATAAATTTGAGAACGGACAATTTTCACTTCTTCCGTAATTTCCTCTAAGGGTACAAGCAGTAACAATCGAACGCAGATGGACGCAGATAATTTTGTACTTCATTTGATAGATCATATCCTCTAATGTGACACATCGTCCGTAGACTGATCGTCCATAAAGACTCATAATCAGTACATGAATGAATCAAAACAAAAAATTCTTGATGCTTTAGGTTATCTGGTCAGACAACGTAGAACGGAGTTAGGAATTTCACAAGAGGAGTTAGGACTACGCGCTAACTTAGACCGCACATACATTTCTGGTGTGGAACGTGGAGTCAGAAATCCTTCCCTCACTGCTCTTGTCAGTCTTGCAGATGGCTTAGGTATTAGTGTTTCTACTCTTTTAACAAATTTAGAAATCGAAGCTGATAAAATATAGTGACAAACCAACAAAATTTAGTCGAAACAATTAAAGGCCAATTTCGACAAGGATCAACTCAATTACAAGTCTTTAATCTTTTATCAGATCAAAAATGGCATTGCAGGGAGTGCGAAGGAAAAAATATTGGATCAACTCAGTATGCTGGTGGTGGAGGTATTCAAGGACTACAACGCGGGACAAGGAGTCGTCCTGGTCTTGTCATTGAAACAAAAAAGAATTTTTGTCCAACTTGTCAACAAATACGGTTAGGAGATTGCTGGACAGGAGAGATAAAATCAGCTAATTCAGTTTCTAATATACCAGCTTCTTTAGTTCAAAGAATTCTCCAGGTTTATTCATATACAGATGTAATAGAACAGAGACAAAGAGAGAAGCATGAGTTAGTTATTGATCATAGATTTCCTATGGAACGTTGGGGAAAAAGTGAAGCTCCACATTTAACCTCTATGAGTGAAACCGAAATCAGGAAAAAATTTCAATTACTCAAGAAAGATGCTTCTGGAAATCATAATCTTTTAAAATCGAGAAGTTGTGAACGTTGTATTAAAACTGGTAAACGCGGTACACCTTTTGGCATTAAATTCTGGTATCAATCAGGTGAAGATTGGCCTTCCCAACATCAGCGAGGTGATGAAGCTGAGGAAGGTTGTATTGGCTGTGGTTGGTATGATTTTGAAACTTGGCGTAATGCACTTAACCAAAAACTATCTCAGGTTGATGAAAATGAGGTAAATTAGCAAATTGTTTTCTGTTAATTGCAATATCATTTAAGTAAGGAATCAGTGCATAACCAATACACTCTGCTAAACGTGGTGGAACAGCATTACCTATTTGCCACATGGCTTTTTTCATACTACCTTCAAAAATAAATGAATCGGGAAATGTTTGTAATCTTGCCATTTCCCTAGCAGAAATCACACGATTTAAATAAGGGTGAATATGTGTACCACCATGATTTTCTTTTACTGTCATACTCGGTTTACCAGGATATTGTCTTTTGAAAGCATCAACATATTTTGTATATAAAGAACCGCCAGGAGGAACTTGAGCAAGACGTTCCATATACTCCCGTGAATGTTTAGTCCACTCGTGATTAATTTCAGGGATGGGTGTGTATTCTGGTAAATCAGAAATTGCTGATTCAATAGCTTTGTATTCTTCTCGGTTTAATTGAGATTTAGGATAAGGGTTAGGCATCCCAAATCTATTAGCGATAAAAATAGCTCTTGGTCGAATTTGTGGTACTCCATAAGCAGCAGATTCTAAAATTGCCACAGAAATATGAGGATAACCAATAGATTCAAAAGCTTCAATAATTGCTGTCTTTACATCTCCTTTTTGTATTGTCAAAATACCTGGCACATTTTCCATCACTACATACCAAGGGCGTATTTCGGAAACAACACGCACGAATTCATAAAATAATCTATTTCGAGGATCTTTTGGATCACGTTTTCCTGCTACTGAAAATCCTTGACATGGTGGACCACCAACAACAATATTAACTTGAGGTGATCCGATTTTTTGCAGCCAATTTTCGGGGGAAAATTGTTCAATATCTCCACAGAAGTTATGACATTGTGGGAAATTTTTTTTGTGCGTAGCAGAAGCGATTGGACTAATTTCTACACTAGCTAATGGTGTAAATCCAGCTTGGAATAATCCTTGTGTGATCCCTCCAGCACCACAAAACAGATCCACAAAAGTATATTGAGATAATGGACTTGCTGGGGAACTAACATCAGTAAATATCTTATATGGATCAGAATTTTCTTGATCTAGTTCGCGCTGAATACGCTCATAGCGCCCTAACTTTGGCTTTTTTTGCTTTTGGCTAGGATTATGCTCATCCTCGTTAGGTAAAAAAGAGATTTGTGTTCCTTGCATTCGATAATTGATATGAACGTTTGCTTTGCTGTGACATATAGTCTACAATACATCAAGCATAGCAAAATTGGCAACATAATTCTAAAAACGAGAAACGAGAAAATTTATCTCGTTATCTGACACAATCTATTACTCAAAAATTAACACTGGAGTAATGAACAGGCATCAGATAACTAAAAAATGCTAAAATATATAACATTCATGAATATCATTTACATTTCTCTGGAGGAAATATTATGTTATCAACAGAACTTCAACAAGAATCAATGAAAACAAGAATTGAGAAAATTGTGGCTATTTTAATGGAAGAACGTCCTTTATTTAAGGAAGAACTAAATGCAGAGGAAATGATTCAGCATTTATGTAACATATTTCAGAAAAATTTATCTGTTGAGGAGTTTAATCTCATGGAAGATCAAGACTTAAAAAAACGCTGTAGCGGTATTTTATCTGTAGAAATCCTGTCAGGATTGTTAAATGATTTAACTCCTGAACAAATAGCTATTTTTGACGAAGCAGTTAAAAGGAAATAAAAAATGACTTATTTATTAGATACCAACATTGTTTCTTTTGCTATCAAAAATAATCTCGTAATTAAGGAAAGATTAGAAGAATTACGTTCACAAGAAGAATTAATATCCATTAGTTGTATTACTTATTTTGAGGTTAAAAGAGGTTTATTTGCAGTCAACGCAATTAAACAATTAGAAAGATTTGATAATTTCTGTAAGGATTTTCAAATCATTTTCTTAGATAATTTAGCAATTTTAGAAAAAGCCGCAGAAATTCATGCAAATCTCAGATTAAGAGGATTACCAATCCAAACAGAAGATATTTTAATTGCTGCAACTGCTATCGTTAAAGGGTTTATTCTAGTTTCTCATGATAGTGATTTATTGAGAGTTGAGGAATTAACTTTAGAGAATTGGTTAGAAGAATAGGTTTTATGTACATTTTATTATGAGAAATAGAAATAGATCCCCGATTTCTCTAGAAAGTCGGGGACATGGGTATTCAGTATTTTAAATTAATCAACTTAACTCACAGTTTCTAACTGTAAACTTATTGCTTTTTTATCCTCTTCATGCTGCTGAAATTCTGCTAATTCTGATTCTATTTCAGCTTTGACCTCATGACGGAACTTAAAAAAATGTTCACCCACACCTAAAGCAATTAAATAATCATATAATAGATGAGGTTTACGGCGTATCATTGTAATTAATTGCTGCCAAAAAACAAAACGAGTAGAACGTAATACACCTTGTCGCCAACAAATAGACATTAAAAATTTAAACTCTGATTTAGTTAAAATTCGTTGATATTTAGCCCGCCAACCTTCTATCATCATAAAATGTTTAAAAGTCCGTTTCAGGTATGGCATAGGTTCATATAAATTCCAAAAAGTATCAATAAATTCCCCAGCAATTTCCGACATTGGCCGAGTCGGAACAAAATTCATTAAAGCTTTTTGAGAACCAACAAATTCACCCAAACCATCTCTTAATCTTCCCTCTGTTTGCAAGCGATTCCACATAGCTGTATTGGGTAAAGCTTGCAGCAAATTTAAATGAGCTTGGGGAATACAAGTTTCTTCTACAAATTCTTGAATCCGTTTACCTGCACCTGGTTTTTCATGATCAAATCCTAAGATAAAACCAGACATAATTTGTAATCCCGCTTTAGTAATTTTATGGCAGGATTCCACTAGAGAACTGCGAGTATTTTGTGGTTTATTAATTCCTACCAGACTGTCTATATCAGGGGTTTCAATGCCCATAAAAACTTGCACAAAACCAGCCTTTACCATTAATTCTAGTAATTCATCATCCTCTGCTAAATTTAAAGAAGCTTCCGTCAATAAAGCAAAAGGATAATTGCGTTTTTCCATCCAAGGAATTAACTCTTTTAAAAAGACCTTAGCATTACGTTTATTGCCAATAAAATTATCATCAACTATAAACACATAACGCCACCAACCCATATTATATAAAACATCCAATTCTGCTAGAATTTGTTCAGGTGTTTTGGTGCGGGGTTTACGGCCAAAAAGAGTAATAATATCGCAAAATTCACATTGGAATGGACAACCACGGGAAAATTGCACAGTCATTGCTATATAAGCATTCAAATCTAATAAATCAAATCGAGGTAAAGGAGTTGTAGTGACATCTGGTTTTTCTGTAGCCCGGAAAATTCCTTTTTCTTCTCCCTTTTCTAAAGCTTCTAAAAACATGGGAATAGTGATTTCTCCTTCATCTAAGATTAAATAATCTGCCCCCGCTTCTAAAGCAAATTCTGGAACAGATGTGGCAAATGGTCCGCCGACTGCCACTTTTTTACCTAATCTTTTACCTTTTTTAATTAATTCACTAAAATCCTGTTTTTGAATAATCATGGCCGAGATAATGACAAGATCACACCATTGCCAATCTACATCATTTTCTAGACGAACATTGCGATCGCTCAATCGCAATTCCCAATCACTTGGTAACATTGCCGCTACCGTAATTAAACCCAATGGGGGATTAGTAGCCCGCAGATTTGCTAAATCAAGAGTTTCCTGATAAGACCAAAAAGAATTAGGCATTATCGGCCAGATTAATAACGCTTTCATCAAGCATATCCCCCTGATTTATTTTCCTATTCAAGCCCATTTAGTCTGAACTATAAAATCTGGGTTCGTTACTTTTTATCCCTCTGGAGGTACATATTTTTTATTTTTAGATCTAGAAAATAATTCCATAAGATAATGATGTTAGAAAAATTTTTCCCTCAGCAGACTGGGAAATTTTGCCAAACACCAATAACTAATCCCCAATGACGGCTAAAATGAGTCTTGTAACCGCCCCATTGACAAAGCGGGGAAGAGGAGATAAATAACGGATAATTATGGGTAAGCAGCGCGTTCTGTCGGGAGTTCAACCAACTGGTAATTTACACTTAGGTAACTATTTAGGTGCGATTCGTAACTGGGTAGAAATTCAAGACCAGTATGAAAATTTCTTTTGTGTGGTAGATTTACACGCCATTACTGTACCACATAATCCCGCCACTTTAGCGGCTGATACCTACACTATTGCGGCTTTATATCTAGCCTGTGGTATTGATTTACAATATTCTCATATCTTTGTTCAGTCCCACGTTTCCGCACACAGTGAACTTTGTTGGTTACTCAACTGCATTACTCCCTTAAATTGGCTACAGGACATGATTCAATTTAAGGAAAAGGCACTTAAACAAGGTGAAAATGTCAGCGCTGGTTTATTGACATATCCAGTATTAATGGCTGCGGATATTTTGCTTTATCAAGCGGATAAAGTTCCTGTCGGTGAAGATCAAAAGCAACATTTAGAACTGGCGCGGGATATTGTTAACAGGTTTAATCATCAATTTCCCAATCGCACACAACGGACCATTGCAGAAGAAAATATTAAGCTACGCGCTTATGATATTTGGCAGAAATCGGGAAATCAAAACTCATTAACTAATTATTTTCAAGCCAAAAAAGAACTTGAGCAGGAGCTTTTGAAGAAAAAAAAAGCACCCGTATTCAAGTTACCAGATCCTTTGATTAGAAAGGAAGGTGCAAGGGTAATGAGTTTGACAGATGGAACACGGAAAATGTCAAAATCAGATCCCTCGGAATTAAGCCGGATTAATGTTTTAGATTCACCTGAGCAAATTGTCAATAAAATTAAACGCTGTAAAACCGATCCAGTTCGCGGTTTAACCTTTGATGATGTAGAACGTCCCGAATGTCATAATTTATTAACCCTGTATACCCTATTAGCGGGAAAAACGAAGGAAACCGTAGCGGCCGAATGTGCAGATATGGGTTGGGGACAATTCAAACCTTTGTTAACAGAAACAGCGATTAATGCTTTAAAACCAATTCAGGATAAATATAAGGAGGTAATGGCAGATAAAGGCTATTTAGAGTCAGTTTTAAAAGATGGTAAAGAAAAAGCCGAGGCTATAGCTAATCAAACCTTAGCAGATGTAAAAGCAGCACTAGGTTATACAGTGCCTTTATAATTAGAATTGTATAGATGTTAGATTCCTGGACTCTTTGACCAGTCAGGGATCTGACTCATACTAAGGTTTAAACTAGAAAGTGTAATTCAGTTTACCTTTAAGAAAACCTTAAAATTAAATTTGCATCATGCAGAATAGCTATAGCACCAGTACATTAAACAACTTCCGCACCGCCGTAGCAGCAGGAGATTTTCTCATTACCGCTGAAGTTGCACCTCCGAAAGGGGGAGATATCACCCATACCATAGAAATGGCGGCGACTCTTAAGGGGAGAGTTCATGCTGTCAATATTACTGACGGTAGCCGCGCTGTGATGCGGATGTCTTCCTTGGTAGCTTCGGCAATTTTACTGCAAAATGGGATTGAGCCGATTTGTCAATTTGCTTGCCGCGATCGCAATAGAATTGGATTACAAGCTGATTTAATGGGCGCTCATGCTTTGGGTATCCACAACATTTTAGCTTTAACTGGCGACCCGGTAAAAGCAGGTGATCATCCTCAAGCCAAAGCTGTTTTTGATTTGGAAGCTGTGCGATTATTGCAGTTAATTAGAAACATGAATCTGGGAGTTGATTTTAATGAAAAACCTTTAACTGATGGTAAATTAGACTTATTTGCAGGGGCGGCGGTAGATCCTCAATCTCACAGTTGGTCCGGTTTACAAAGTCGGTTTGAAAAGAAAATAGCAGCCGGAGCGCAATTTTTTCAAAGTCAATTAATTACTGATTTTGAAATATTAGAGAAGTTCATGGATAAAATTGCCTGTGGTTATAATAAACCAATTTTAGCAGGAATTTTTCTCTTGAAATCGGCGAAAAATGCCCAATTTATTAACAAAGCTGTTCCCGGTGTGAATATTCCTGAACACATTATTGAGAGATTAGCTAAAGCAAAACATCCCCTGGAAGAAGGAATAAAAATTGCCGCAGAACAAGTGCAAATTGCTAGAGAATTGTGTCAAGGAGTGCATATTATGGCGGTCAAGCGGGAAGATTTGATCGCGCCAATTTTGGATTTAGCGGGGGTAGAGAAGGTTAGTTAGGAGGAAAAAGCGATCGTATTTAGTTAGGTGCGATCGCTTTCCCCCCCAATTTTGCTAAACTAGAATAAACCTCACACTATTAGGAGGATATATGACTTTTACAACTGATGTTCAGGAAGATCCAGACTTACGCCCTTATCCAGAAACCTCGCTTCCAGATCATACCCAATTACCAGACTCTAACGGTACATTCGTGAAAAATTGGCAAGAACATCCCCAAAGTATTCTACTAACTGATTCTATCAAACCAGTATTACAAAAACTTTATTCTGATGGTCAATATTTTATTGGTCAGGATTTAGGTATTTATTGGCGTATTACTGAACCACCAGAAATTGGTGCAGCAGCGCCAGACTGGTTTTATGTTCCCAATGTCCCACCTTCTTTAGATGGTAAAAGCCGACGTTCCTATGTTCTTTGGCAAGAATATATTTCACCATTAATTGTGTTAGAATTTGTTTCTGGGAATGGTGCAGAAGAGCGAGATAAAACGCCTTGGAAAGGTAAATTCTGGATTTATGAACAGGTGATTAAACCCGCCTTTTATGGCATTTATGAAGTGAATAAAGCCAGTATAGAAGTTTATGAATTAATTGGTGGACAATATCAGTTATTACCAGCAAATGAACGAGGACATTATCCAATTACACATACAGGTGTGGAGTTAGGTTTATGGACGGGTGAATATCAAAATATGGAGTTACCCTGGTTGCGGTGGTGGGATTTGCAAGGTAATTTATTATTAACTGGTGAAGAAAGAGCCGAACAGGAAACACAAAGAGCAAATCGCTTGGCTGCACAATTACGGGCTTTGGGAATTGAACCGGAAGCGTAATATTAAATTACAGCAAATTGTCATCAAACCCGGAACAAGAACCCCACCCCCAAACCCCTCCCCGCAAGGGATCAGAAGGCTAAGATGTACATTATATGATTGGAAATCGCTGTAAATGTAATGGTGACGATTTTGGATTTAACGGGAGTAGAGACAGATGATCAATAACCTTTTCACCACCAAACAAACTATCAGACTAATAAACTTCATCATGATTACCAATATCAAGTAAAAGAATCACTTCTTCTGTATTATTTTCATCAATTTCTAAAGTAAACAAAATTCGACAGTCGTAACCACAAGAACAAGCTTTTAATCCTCATAATTTTCCCTGTAATGAATGAGTGCTTAATTGACTTGACCAACAACCTCCTAGCCTAAAATAGACATTTCCTGCTAAACTAAAAAACAAATCCATAAATTTCTTCATAGAAAAATGTCTCAACAACAAACAATTAACCCCTGGAAATATAAACCTTGGTGGTGTCAACCTTGGTCAATTGTCCTGACTGCTATCACATTAATTAGTGGTAGTTGGTTAGTATTTAAAATTATGTGGTTAACAATTTTAGTGGCCATTCCACTATTAATTTGGATGGGATTTTTTCTATTAATTTGGCCGCAGATGATGGTTGAAAGTGGGCTTTTGAATAATATAGATAACAATGATCATCATGAAAGAAATGATTAGTCAAAATACTCACCAAAAGCAAATTTCTATTATTATTCCCACTCTCAATGAAGCGGATAATATTCAATCTGCAATTAATAGCACAAAATCCAGCACAAATATAGAAATAATAGTTGTTGACGGTGGTTCAAAAGATGAAACATTATTGATAGCTAAATCCTTGGGTGCTAAGATAATTGTCTCTCCCCCTGGACGCGCTAATCAAATGAATGTGGGTGCTATGGCTGCTAGTGGGGAAATTCTCCTGTTTCTCCATGCTGATACCCGTTTACCAACTAATTTTGAGCAAATGATTCGGAAAACATTAGCAAAACCAGGAATTGTGGCTGGTGCATTTGCTTTACAAATAAATTCACCTCATTGGGGGTTGCGTTTTGTCGAATTTGGGGTAAAATGGAGATGCAATCTTTTACAAATGCCCTATGGTGATCAGGCTATTTTTTTGACTAAGGATGTATTTCAAAAAGTTGGTAATTTCCCCCAAATACCGATTATGGAAGATTTTGAAATGGTCAGGAAATTAAAACATATCGGCAAAATTTATCTATTATCCACACCTGTAATTACTTCACCGCGTCGGTGGTTAAAAAAAGGAATTTTGCCAACTACTCTTCTGAATCAAATTATTATCATTGCTTATTTATTGGGTATTTCCCCCAATCAAATTCGTAATTGGTACTCTTCTTCAAAATTGTAAAAATTGTAAAAATTGTAAAAAATTTTCATGGTTATGACATTTTTATCAGAAATAGATTTGGCTTTAGCACAGGAATCTATTAAAGCATCTTCTCCCAGTTTTCTCTCATTTTTACAAAATACTTTACAATGGATTAATGGCCTTGGTGCTTTGGGAGGAATAGTATTTATTGCTATCTACATTCTTGCTACTTTGGCTTTTTTACCAGCCGCAATTCTCACTTTAGGTGCTGGAGTAATTTTTGGTGTAATTTGGGGTTCTTTATATGTGTTTATCGGTGCTACCTTGGGTGCTGTAGCTGCATTTTTGGTAGGACGTTATGTAGCTAGAGGTTGGGTAAAAGAAAAAATCTCTAGTTATAAAAAATTTGCCAATATTGATCAAGCAGTTAGCAAAGAAGGATTAAAAATTGTCTTTTTAATTCGACTCTCTCCTTTATTTCCTTTCAATTTATTAAACTACGCTTTGGGAGTTACTAGTGTTTCTTTAAAAGACTATTTTTTGGCTTCATTCGGGATGATTCCGGGGACAATTATGTATGTTTATCTGGGACATTTAGTAGGAGATTTAGCGTTAATTGGTAATAAGAGCCAACCTGATAATATGATTCTCCATTGGGTAATTCAAATTATTGGTTTAATAGCCACAATTGCGGTTACGGTTTATGTCACTAAGATAGCTAAAAAGGCTTTAAAAGAGGAAATATTAGAATGATTTTCCTAAGCATTTAGTAAACTTAAATATTAGTGTTATTACTAGGAAAGTATGATTATATATCAGTGCTTCACTGCTAATGATTAATCTCCCCAACTCTGAAATATTCTAGATTTGTTAAATATAAAACTGACAAATTTTTGATGATGATCTATTTATTAAATAAAGATTAGATAATCAAAAAATACTTTATCCTTTATCCTTGATAATTTAGAGGTAAAATAAATGTCAATTCCCGAATCTCCAAGAGTAACAATTCGTCCCATGGATGAGTATAATCAAAAACTACTCAAAAATGTTCACCCCGATAATTGGGTTAATCCCCAAGGGGCTGATTTGTATGATTTGGTAGTAATTGGTGGGGGAACTGCGGGTTTAGTTGTGGCTGCGGGTGCTGCGGGTTTAGATATAGGTCTAAAAGTCGCATTAATTGAAAAAAATCTTATGGGAGGAGATTGTTTAAATTTTGGTTGTATACCTTCTAAATGTTTAATTCGTTCTTCCCGTGTAGTTGGAGAAATGCAGAAAGCTAAGGATTTAGGTGTTAATATTTCCCAACAATTTGATATTGATTTTTCCACAGTTATGGAAAGAATGCGACGCATTCGGGCTAGTATTAGTCATCATGATTCCGTGGAAAGATTTAAAGGTTTAGGAATTGATGTTTTTTTAGGTGATGGTAAATTTACAAATAATAATACTATAGAAGTTGCCCAGAAAACATTAAAATTTAAAAAAGCTGTAATTGCTACGGGTGCTAGGGCTATTAAACCGAAAATTCGCGGAATTGAAGCAGCGGGTTATTTAACTAATGAAACTGTTTTTTCTCTAACTCAAAAACCAGAAAAATTAGCAATCATTGGTGGTGGTCCTATTGGTTGTGAATTAGCCCAAACATTTCGCAGGTTGGGTTGTGAGGTAATATTATTTGATCGTGGTTCACAGATTTTAAACAAGGAAGATAGGGAAGCAGCAGAAATTTTACAAAAAGTTTTAATTGATGAAGGTATTCGTTTAGTATTAAATTGTCAATTAGAAGAAGTGGTGACAGTAACCGAGGGAAAACGACTCTATTTTTCTGTGAATAGTGAACGAGACTCGGTGACAGTTGATGAAATATTAGTTGGTGCGGGACGGTGTCCCAATGTAGAGAATTTGAATTTGGCAGCAGTAGGTGTAGAATATGATCAGAATTTGGGTGTCAAAGTGAATGATTATTTGCAAACTACAAATCCCAAAATTTACGCCGCTGGTGATGTCTGCATGAATTGGAAATTTACTCACGCAGCTGATGCGGCGGCGCGAATTGTGATTAAAAATACTCTATTTTCCCCCTTTGGTTGGGGACGATCTAAACTCAGTAGTTTAATCATGCCCTGGGTGACATATACTAGCCCGGAAATTGCTCATGTGGGAATGTATGAAAATGACGCTCAAAAATTGGGGATAGAAATAGAAACTATCAAGATTCCCTTTAGAAGTATAGATCGAGCGATCGCAGATCAGGAAGAATCTGGTTTTTTAAAGATTCATCACCAGAAAGGATCAGATCAAATTCTCGGTGCAACCATTGTTGCTAATCATGCTGGGGAGATGATTTCGGAAATTACCACAGCTATTGTCAATAAAATTGGTTTAAGTAAACTTAGTAGTGTAATTCATCCTTACCCAACCCAAGCAGAAGCAATTAAAAAAGCCGCAGACGCTTATCGTCGCAGCTTACTAACACCAAAAACCAAGCAGTTATTGAGATTCTTAACAAAGTTTTCTTAATTATCAAAAAAATCAGCAATTACAGAAAATCACTGTAAAATTAATTAGCTAAATTGTTCAACTCGGAGTTATTTTTGCTGTGCTGAGTTCACCTTTACCCACTATTAATGCTCTCAAACAACCTACTAATGATGCTTGGGTAGAGCAAGCGATCGCTAATCTTGATATTATTTTATTAGATCACTCCCACTGTGAACGCAAAGCCGCCGGAGTAGCATTAAATATGATGTTTCGTTATCCTTCTCATCATAAAATGGTTAGGGAATTAACAGCGATCGCTTGTGAAGAATTAGAACACTTTGAACTGGTCAACCAATGGCTAGAACGCCGTCAGATCAAACTTACAGCCCTATCCGCACCCCCCTACGGTGCCGGCTTAAAATCCCAAGTTCGCGGCCAAGAACCCCATAGATTTTTAGACTCTTTACTCGTTACCGGTTTAATAGAAGCCCGCAGCCATGAACGTTTAGGACTTCTAGCTGCTAATTGTCCAGAACCAGAATTAGCTCAATTTTACCGCAGTTTAATGGCCTCAGAAGCCCGACATTTTGGCACATATTGGGTTTTAGCGGATACCTATTTTGAGCGAAAAATTGTCATGGATAGATTAGATGAATTAGCAGAGGTGGAAAGTCAATTATTATCAACTTTACACCCAGAACCGAGAATACATAGTTAGTCAATTTTTCCCGGACTATGTATTAATAACCAAGATTGCAAATCAGCTAAACTATTAAAATCTAAAAGTGCTTCGCTCAATTCTTCCAAAACAGATAATGGTAAACCAGAAATAGATTTTATCTTTCTTTGAGATATTTTACCAAACCGCTTTGTTAGTTGTCGAATCACCAAACCAATTGTCGCTTGTTGTATGCCTTGTTCTATTCCTTGTTCCAGACCTTGTTCTAGTCCTTCCTCCAGTCCTTCTTCTCTTCCCTCTTCCCTTCCTTCCTCTTTAATTTCTCGATAAACTCTAGTTTCTTTGAGCGTAATATCTAACATTGCATCTTTGCTCCTTTGTGCCTTGGTGCAAAACATATTTATTGTAAAATAGAGAAAAAGCCCGGAGGTAAAATTACGGTTTACGCACGTCCCTTAGCTCGATTAATTGAACAACTGCAACGGCTACCCGGAGTTGGTCCCAAAAGCGCCCAACGATTAGCCTTGCACATCTTAAAAAGACCAGAAGCAGAAGTAGAAGCTTTAGCTCAAGCACTTATTGACGCAAAAAAACAAGTGGGTTTGTGTCAAGTTTGTTTTCACCTGTCCGCAGACCCAGTATGTGAAATTTGTCGTCATCCTCAGCGAGATAATAGCACTATTTGTGTAGTTGCAGATTCTCGTGATCTGATTGCCTTAGAAAAAACCCGCGAATATAAAGGTAAATATCATGTTTTAGGTGGCGTAATTTCCCCCATGGATGGTATTGGTCCCGAACAGTTAACTATTCAAGCTTTAGTGAGACGGGTAAGCGGACAAAAACCCCAAGAGGTGATTTTAGCCATTAGTCCCAGTATCGAAGGGGAAACGACAACATTATACATAGCTCAACTACTCAAACCCTTTACTAAAGTAACTCGTATTGCCTTTGGTTTACCCGTAGGTGGTGATTTAGAATACGCTGATGAATTAACCCTGGCCAGAGCATTAGAAGGACGGAGAGAGTTAGATTAAAAGCTGCTATATTGCCTTTTTCTCTCTACAATTTAGAGAATGTAGAGACGTTTTCTATAACATCTCTACAAGGTTTGTGCATAAAGTATAGTTAAATTTGGTCGAGGTCTAATCTTTAATTACAGCAGTTCCCGATATTATGAAGTACAGATATTAATAATAAAACTCTTGTGGTGCGGGCATCTTGCCTGCACAAAGTGTACCTCACTCAAAGCTACTTGCTGTATGTTTAATGATTAGTAATTCTCCGTTTAATTTCCTCTACCAAATCTGCCAAATTTACTTCTATTTGTTCACCACTTTGTAGATCTTTTAACGACGATTTTTGCGCTGCTGCTTCCTCCCCACCAATAATTACACAAAACCTAATTCCTTGTTTATCTGCGGCTTGAAATTGTTTACCTAAAGGGCGTTTTTCAAAGTTAGTTACAACATTAATCCCCCCTTGACGTAATTGTTGTGATATTTGTAAATACATAGGCATTAAATCCTCTTGCATATTCACTACCACTACCTGAGTTGGTGTCGCAGATAAACTATTAAGAATACCCGCTTTTAACAAGCGACTAATTAACCGAGTTAAACCGATAGAAATACCCACACCAGGCATTTTTTCACCGATAAAAATTCCTACTAATTCTTCATATCTCCCACCAGAACAAATACTCCCCAAAGCCTCATGGCCTAATAGAGTAGTTTCATAAACCGTGCCAGTATAGTAATTTAAACCACGAGCAATAGATAAATCAATACAAAAACGTTTATCAGCAACTCCTAAATTTCTCACCCCATTAACCACAGTTGCTAATTCCGTTACCCCTAAATTAAATTCTGCTGCTTCGGGAATATTTTCGGCTAAATGTTTGAGTTTATCTAAAATATCATCAACACTACCATCAATTTTAATAAACTCAATAATTTTCTCCGTTTGTTCGCAAGAAATACCTTCTTTTTCTAACTCTTGTTTAACCTTAACCTCGCCAATTTTTTCCAAATTATCAATAATACTAATACAGGTTTTAATTTGCTGTTCTGCAATTCCTACAGACTGAAAAAAACCTGTGAGGATTTTGCGGTTATTCATGCGAATAACAAAATCACCAATATTAATTTTTTCAAAGATTTCCGTAATAATTGCCGGCATTTGGGCATCATAAAGTAAACTGAGTTGACCACGAGCAACCACATCAATATCACATTGTCGAAACTGCCGAAAACGTCCATCTTTTGCCCGTTCTCCCCGGAATACCATATCCATTTGATAACGAGCAAAGGGAAAAGTCAATTCATTCAAATGACGTGCAATATAAGCAGCAAAAGGAACAGTTTGATCAAATTTTAAAGCTCTAGCTTCTGAACCAGTTTCTCCCGATTTATCCTTTTCTGCTTGACGATTTGGTGGTAAAATTGGTTCGATACCATAAATAATATTATCACCTTGATTACCTTTAGCTTGCAACACTTCTAACCGTTCCACTGCTGGGGTTTCAATGGGTGTAAAACCATAACTTTCAAAAACCTTGCGAATAATATCTAGTAAATGTACTTCTAGTCGCTTTTCGCTGGGTAGAAATTCAGGAAAACCACTGGGAGTAGAAAAGTTGATTTTGTCATTTTTAGTCATGTTCTTACCTTACTAAATGGGAAATTAACTAGAGTATTAGTAAATATTAAGTAGTAAATATTAAGTAGGGTGTGTTACGGCTTGAGAATATTTGTTACCTTTAAAGATTAATGATTAGCCGTAACGCACCTTATATGTCCGTGGGTTATGCTGACGCTAACAAACCCTACTACTTACTACTATTTAAGTTTACTTTATCTTTGTTTTACTACATTTTTGCTAAACAGGCTCATATCCTATATGGTTAATTTCCATCATTAAACCACCAAGGATCTTTACTAGAGTTAGTTTTCATCAAAAATGCTTTTTTTCGTAAGAAGCGATTTAAACCCATTGTACCAATCCGTGAACCTCCCAAACCAGAAAATTTAAAAGCATTTCTGTCTCCTTCATTAATTAATGAACTTAAACCAGCATCATTAATACTAATAGTACCAGCTTCTATTTGATTGGCAACTTCTATTGCTAATTCGTCTGATTCTGCAAATACAGCAGCACTAAGTCCATAAATAGAATCATTGGCTAAATTTATCGCTTCTTCAAGATTAGCAAAAGACATCACAGGCATAATCGGTCCAAATGTTTCTTCAGTCATTATCTGCATGGAATGGTTAACTTGAGTGATAACTGTGGGACGACACCACCAACCTCCACCTAATTCTTCTACTTTACCACCACAGTGAATTACAGCCCCTTTTAACATAGCATCTTGTAAATGATCATTAATAATAGCTGCTTGTTTTTCAGAAATAATTGGACCAATTTCACCACTGTCAATAGTTGGGTAAGCTAGTTTTAATTGATGGGCTTTAGTCACTAATTGATGATAAAATTCTTCAAATATAGATTCAGCAACATAAATTCTTTCAATGGCTGAACATGACTGTCCTGTATTAGTTACAGAAGCCCATAAAATTGCTGAAGTTGCTAAATCTAAATCCGCTGATTTTAAAACAATAGCCGGGTCTTTTCCTCCCAATTCTAAAAAAGCTGGAATAAAATTAATTGCCGCATTTTCAGCGACTAAACGCCCAGTTTCCACACTCCCTGTAAAACAAATTAAATCTACATCTTCAATTAAAGCTGCTCCTGTTTGTGCTCCTCCTTCCACAAAATTTAAAACCTCTCTTAATTGGGGTATATTGTTTACGGAAGTCATTAAAGGAGCGACAAAACGAGGAGTTATTTCACTGGGTTTAACTATCACAGCACAACCAGCTAATAAGGCAGGAATTGTATCAATGGTGGACAAAGATAGGGGAAAGTTCCAAGGACTAATTACGCCAACAAGAGGATAAGGAACAGCAGTTTGTTGTAAGGAAATAAAAGGAATAGATGTATTTTTTGCCGTGCTTTGTAGTAATTGCGGAGCTAAATTACACCATTTATCAATATTAGCAAGAAATGAATCTATTTCCATGATTGATGTTGATAATCTACCCGTATCACTAACTAAAGCTTCTGTTAATTGAGTCCGTTCTGATAATATAGCTTGTTTCCATTTTTTTAAGGCCGCAATTCTTTCCTCAACTGCTAATTTTTGCCAGATAATTTGTCCTCTCCGCAGCCTGTGACATTGCTGGGAAAGTAATTTTGGTGGTGGAGGAACAATGACATAATCAAATTTACCTGTGCGGGGGTTGCGAACTTCTATGGGTTTACTCATTTGTGATTAATTTAAATGTGAATTTAAAAATATTTAATTTGATTTCGCGTCAAGGAGCAAAGGAGCAAAGACGCAAAGGAAGAATTACAATCAATATTGTAGGGCTTGCTGAAAAACCTAAAACCATTTATTAACAAACGGTAAAGGGTTTCGCGGATTTTTACCACAAAAAAGTGCCAGGTTTAGTGCCAGGTTTTGGCTAATGGTGTCTCAAAATGAATTGCATTTTTCTTTGTCGGATTTGGAAAATTGAGGATATCCAGACAGTTAAAACTGTTCCCTGTCCCCTGTTCCCTGTCACCTATCACCTGTCACCTATCACCTGTCCCCTGTCCCCTGTTCCCTGTCCCCTGTTCCCTGTCCCCTGTCACCTATCACCTGTCCCCTGTTCCCTCCCCTCACAGACAACTTATTCAGCAAGCCCTATTGTAGGTTTCCTAAACCGTTTTTACAGTATTTATTGTATTCTGAAAATAGTCCATTTATGGTTACTGGTATGTTGGCTGCTCAAAAACTGCGGGAATTACTCGCACTTCCTGAAATTATCGTTATTCCCGGTGTTTATGACTGTTTGAGTGCAAAATTGGTAGAAAAAGCGGGTTTTGATGTCGCTGCTACTAGCGGTTTCGGTATTGCTGCTTCTACCTTGGGTTTACCTGACTATGGTTTTCTCACGGCTACGGAAAATTTTTACAGTATCGGCCGGATAGCTAAGTCAATTAATATACCTTTAATCGCCGATTGTGATACGGGTTATGGTAACGCTTTAAATGTCATGCGAACCGTCCAAGATGCGGTTCAATTGGGTTTAGCGGGAATAATTTTAGAAGACCAAGAATGGCCGAAGAAATGCGGTCATTTTGCAGGTAAACGAGTGATTTCTATGACTGAACACGCGGGAAAAATCCGGGCTGCGGTAGAAGCGCGAGGTGATAGTAGTTTGGTGATTATAGCCCGAACTGATGCCCGCGGTCCTTTGGGTTTAGCAGAAGCTATTGACCGTGGTCAATTATATATTAATGCTGGTGCAGATGTGTTGTTTGTGGAAGCTCCCCAATCTGTGCTAGAGTTGCAAACTATAGCCGCTGCTTTTCCTCATGTACCATTAGTTGCAAATATTGTCGAAGGTGGTAAAACTCCGCCAATTTCTCCTCAAGAATTGCAAAATTTGGGGTTTAAAATTGTCTTTTTTCCTCTGACTGCACTCATGGCTGTCACTGAAGTCATGAATGTGTGTTTCCGTCATTTGAAGGCACAGGGAACTACTGATAATTTACCGGGTTTGATGAATTTCCAAGATTTTCAAGAACTCATGAATGTTCCTGAATATTTAGCTATAGAACAGTCATATCAACCATGATTTAATATTAGTAACCTTGACTACTTTTAGTATTTTTTTTAGTGTTCTCAATAAACGGCAAAACATATTATAATATTGTTACATATTTGTTAAGAAAGGTTACACGACTCTTAACAAAAGGAAATATTGTTTATGGTTATTCCACGCGAGAATAATGCACCACATCAGGTTGTTATCATTGGTGGTGGGTTTGGTGGATTGTATGCGGCAAAGGCTTTGGCTAATACCAATGTAAATGTGACTCTGATTGATAAACGCAATTTTCACTTATTTCAGCCGCTTTTATATCAAGTTGCCACAGGTACATTATCACCTTCTGATATTTCAGCACCATTACGATCTGTATTCAGCAAAAGCAAGAATACAAAAGTGTTTTTGGGAGAAGTAACTGATATTGACCCCAAAAAACAACAAGTTATTTTAGGCGATGAAACCATACCTTATGATACATTAATTGTAGCCACAGGTGCTAACCATTCTTATTTTGGTAAAGATCACTGGAAAGAATTTGCTCCTGGTTTGAAAACTGTGGAAGATGCAATAGAAATGCGGCGGCGGATATTTTCAGCATTTGAAGCAGCAGAAAAAGAAACTGATGCCAAACAACGCCAGGCTTTCTTGACTTTTGTGATTGTGGGCGGAGGTCCAACCGGTGTAGAATTAGCCGGTGCGATCGCCGAATTGGCATACAAAACTCTTAAAGAAGATTTCCGCAACATTGACACATCAGAAACGAAAATTTTACTATTACAAGGGGGCGATCGCATTCTCCCACATATTGCCCCAGTATTATCCAAAGTAGCAGTAGAATCTTTGCAAAAGTTGGGTGTGGTTATTCATACCCAAACCAGAGTTACGAATATTGAAAATGACATTGTTACCTTCAAGCAAAACGGTGAATTGACAGAAATTCCCTCAAAAACTATATTATGGGCTGCTGGTGTTCAAGGTTCGGCTCTGGGGAAAATCCTCGCAGAACGTACAGATGTAGAGTGCGATTTCTCTGCAAGAGTCATTGTAGAACCTGACTTAACCATCAAGGATCATAAGAATATCTTCGTCATTGGAGACTTAGCCAACTTCTCCCATCAAAATGGTAAACCCTTACCCGGTGTTGCACCCGTAGCCAAACAAGAAGGAGAGTATGTAGGTAAACTCATTCAACTCCGACTTCAAGGTCACACTTTACCACAATTTAATTACAACGACGTGGGTAGTTTGGCGATGATTGGGCAAAATTTAGCTGTTGTAGATTTAGGCTTCATTAAACTCACAGGTTTTATTGCTTGGGTATTTTGGTTAATAATTCACATCTACTTCTTAATCGAGTTTGACACTAAAATAGTAGTCATAATTCAATGGGCCTGGAATTATATTACTCGTAATCGTCGCTCTCGATTGATTACAGGGAAAGAAGCTTTTTTAACACCGCAAACTGTTAACAATAGTAGTCATTCTCCGACTACAGGAAAAAAGCAACCAGTCAATCTCTAAGATTTGTGGTTTTTAGTACCACCGCATTAACCTGGATTAAAAAACCCGCCATTCCTCTCAACACTGAATCCAATTAGGTGAGGTGGATGTTGGGTTTCCTTGCGTCAACCCAACCTACAGGGTAAAATCAAGATTATTATGATACTTTCATCAGATGAATCAACCAATTTTTCACATACAGCAGTTCCCAGTATTATCAAGTACAGATATTAATAATAAAACTCTTGTGGTGCGGGCATACTTCGACCAATCTCAGTACAAGTCTTGCCCGCACAAGGTGTACCTCACTCAAAGCTACTTGCTGTAAATTATCAAAATCAAGTTGAAAATCAAGTTGAAAATCAAGTTGCATGAGTTCAAAAGCCTCAGACAATTTTCCTTCTTCTATATAAAAAACTTCCCTATCAAATGACATATCTAAATTCCAGTAATAATACTTTTATACATAATTTCAACTCTCTCAAATATCCCTCTGTCACCAGTTTCTGGATTATCAGGATGATATATTTTAGAAAGTCTATAATAAGCAGATTTTATTTCTTCTTTTGTAGCTGTCTTTGGATCTAGTCCAAAAACCTGCCAAGGTTTGAAGTAGTTAAATATATTAATCCCATTAATACAGCCATATCCTTGTTGATTTTCTTCTCCTGATAAAATACCAACAAATTTACGATATAGCATTTCTCATGTTAATTTTAAAGCGAAAGTCAATCTTTTCCATCCCATCTGTTGCCATTATAAAAGCACCACAATTCTTTAATTCCTGCGTATTTTTCACATTAAATCTATAATATACAGCTTGCTTTAATTCCTCTATTTTAAGTGATACAACAGTTATTTTTGATTTTGGTTGAGAACTTTGGATAATAAAACAAGCAAATTGCTCCAAGATTTTAGTATCAACCCGACTCACCTTGGAAAGACGAATAATTTCATCATGTACTTGTTGGTTTAGAAGTAGTGGAGTCATTTCTTTTCGGCTACATCTTTTAACTCCGGGTTTCCATTCAATCAATGTCCCCAGTAGGGGCGAACGGCAGTTCGCCCGTACAAACACATCGTTTCCATTCAATCAATGTCCCCAGCCAGTGGCGACAAGCCCTGTAGAGGCGAACGGCAGGAAAGCCCTAACCCCTATGCTATTACTATAAAGTCTGCTGTCGTTAAAGTTGTTGGTGGATTAAACAAATTTGCAAAAGCCGCACCATTTCCTAAACCCGCTGTAATCCCATTTTGATTGTAGAATAAGTTACCACTCCCACTACTATAAACAATAAACGCAGCTTGAGTATCAACTAAATCATCATCATCAACTACCGCCAAATCACTACCTTGACTCAAACCATTACCTAGGATGCTTTGAAGAACATTAAAAGTAGCTTTACTCAAGACAAACTTATCTGTTCCTGTAGTAAAATCAAAAATCAGGTCTAAGCCAATATCACCAGCATCATAGGCTCTACCACTACTATAAATAAATCGGTCAGTCCCCGCATCACCAGTAAGAATATCATTACCCACACCTCCCGTTAAACTATCATTACCCCCATTACCTCGCAAATTATCATCCCCTAATCCTCCCACTAAGCTATTATCAAGGGAATTACCCGTTAACCTATCAGCACCATTACCACCAATAATATTTTCTATGACATTATTAGCAGCAAGAGTTAAACGAAGATTAGTGGTAACAACCGTTTGAGTTGTTGTTACTCCTAAATTCAGAGTAGCAGCCCCAGTTGTACCAGTTAAATCAATAACATCAACTCCACCTGTTAAGGTTTCCTGAATGGTGTCATTACCTAAGACTGTGGTAGCATTAAAACTATAGGTATCATTCCCATCACCACCTGCTAAAATGTTGTTAGCACTGTTCCCTATGAGGACATTGTTACCTGTATTCCCAGTACCACTAATAGCTGTAGTTCCAGTCAGAGTGAGGTTTTCCACACCAGCAGGTAATGTCAAAGTTGTAATACTTTGGATGGTATCCGTAATAGTAATCACAGGATTGGGATTAACAACCACAGCCCCAACAGGATTAGACAATGCTAAATTAAATGTTTCATTGGGTTCGTTAAAGTTGTCATTAACAATGGGAATAGAAAGAGTTGCCGTAGTTGCCCCCGCAGCAATAGTTAAAGTCCCACTCACAGGAGTATAATCACTATTGGCTGTGGCTGTACCCGCAGTGGTACTGTAATTAACGCTAACCCCTTGATTTGAAGGGGTGCTAAGGGTGAAAGTCATAATTGCGTTATTATCAACCCCTTCCACAACAGTGAGATTATTCACAGTTAAAGTCGGAACATCATCATTATTAATTGTGGCAATACCTTCTCCATCTGCTATAGTTGCATTAACAGGAGTTGAAAGATTGACCTTAAAAGTTTCGTTGTTTTCTACCAACGTATCCCCATTAACAATAACACCCACGGTTTTACTGACTTCACCAGGGTTAAATGTAATTGTTCCCGTTTGGGTAATATAATCAGTACCAGCAACAGCAGAAACGTTACTTGTTTGATAAGCGACGGTAATGGTTTGACTACTGGGGTTAGAAAGAGTCACCGCAAAGTTAAAGGTTTTTGTGCCACTATCACCTTCTGTTAAAGTCACATCATTAATACTGATTTGCGGTTGGGAGTCATTATCAGTAATGGTAATAGTGCTACTATTACTCGTTCCCACTGTATAACCAGTACCCGTCAACAGGTTGAAAATTGCTGTTTCGTTACCCTCAAATCTCGTATCTTCAGTAGGATTAACAAAAATAATGGCTGTACTACTCCCAGATGCAAAGGTAGCAACACCGTTTAATGTACTGTAATCTGTACCGTTGGTAGCTGTTCCTGATAAGCTGTAATTAACATTGAGAGATTTAGTTATGCTACCCGTGCGGTTGAGTTGGAAAATACCCAGAACTCCTGACTCCGTAGCTTGGGTATAAATAGCAGTAACAGTCACACCAGGCAAGTCATCGTTTCTAATAATGCCGATACCTTCATTTTTTAACAAAGTAGCATTAACAGCATTGGTCAACAGAACAGTAAAGGCTTCGTTAATTTCACCAACTGTATCACCATTAATGGTAATCGGTAGGGTTTTAGTTGTTTGTCCAGGAGTGAAAGTAATAGTTCCGGTTGTGGCTACATAATCATTGTTAGCAGTTGTGGCTTCATCATCAACGGTTTGGTAATTCACGCTGATAGTTTGACTATTGGGATTAGAAAGACTGACAATAAAATTAGCACTCCTTGTGCCGCTATTGCCTTCAGTGATAGTGACATCATTAATGGAGACTTGGGGGATAGCGTCATTATCGGCTATAGTTACCGTGGCTGTTTGAGCAGTTCCCAGAGTATAACCTGTGCCAGTAGCCAGAGTCAGAGTTACATTTTCGTTACCTTCAAAAATGAAGTCGTCCGTAGGTGTAACCGTGATGGTTGTGGTGGTACTTCCGGCTGCAAAGGTAGCAGTCCCCGTTAATTGCGAATAGTCTGTACCGTTGGTTGCGGTGCCAGTAATAGTATAGTTAACAGTCAAAAAATTGATATTGCTTTCGTTACGAGTCAGGGTAAAAACTCCTGGGTTGGGAGTAGTACCTGATACGGTTTCTCCTGCATTAGCATCTGTAGCAGCAACGGTAATTTGAGGAATAAAATTAGCTTGATATATCTCATAGTCTGTTCCATCCAAGCCATACCAAACTATGTTACGTGAAATTTTGGGAACAGAATCTTCATAGCTGTTATTGGTGAGTTGGATGGTACTTGTCCCATTGTAAAAGAAAATCTCATTGTCTGTACCACCATCTTTACCAACCCAAACTACATTGTTACCTGAGATTTGGGGAACAGAATCTTCATAGCTGTTATTGGTGAGTTGAGTGGTACTTGTCCCATTGTAAAGGTAAATCTCATAGTCTGTACCATCGTTGCCATACCAAACTACATTGTTACCGGAGATTTGGGGAGCAGAATCTTCATAACTGTTATTGGTGAGTTGAATAGTGCTTGTCCCATTGTAAAAGAAAATCTCATGGTCTATACCATCCGAGCCATACCAAACTACATTGTTACCTGAGATTTGGGGAGCAGAATCATTGTAGCTGTTATTGGTGAGTTGAATGGTACTTGTCCCATTGTAAAAGAAAATCTCATAGTCATAGCCATCCACGCCTCTCCAAACTACATTGTTACCTGAGATTTGGGGAGAATCATCACTGTAGTAATTACTGGTGAGTTGAGTGGTACTTGTCCCATTGTAAAAGAAAATATCATAGTTAGAGTAGCTAACATTGTAGCCGCTCCAAACTACATTGTTACCTGAGATTGCGGGTTCATAATCATCACGGCTGTTATAAGTGAGTTGAGTGGTACTTGTCCCATTGTAAAGGTAAATCTCATTGTCTGTACCATCCAAGCCATACCAAACTACATTGTTACCTGAGATTGCGGTAGCATAATCATCATAGCTGTTATTGGTGAGTTGAGTGGTACTTGTCCCATTGTAAAGGTAAATCTCATTGTCATAGCCATCTAAGCCATACCAAACTACATTGTTACTGGAGATTTGGGGAGAAGCATCATTGTAGCTGTTATTGGTGAGTTGAGTGACCACAAGATCGTTATCTGTAATCGTTAAAGTAGCGGTACTATTCGTCCCCAGGGTATAGGTAGTTGCTGCTGCCAAAGTCAGAGTAACGGTTTCTGTAAACTCGTATAAATTATCATCAATAGGGTTAACTGCCACTGTGGCAATTGGACTTCCCGCAGCAAAAGTCACCGTTCCTGATAAACTACCATAATCTGTACCATTAGTAGCCGTACCGCCAATAGTATAATTAACCGTCAGAGAACCACTAGTATTACCAGAACGACCGAGAGTAAAAACCCCAGATGTATTATTTTCGTTGGCGTTAATAGGTGTAATTCCCAAAGAAATTATAGGCAGATTTTGTTCTATTACTACTGCTTGTCCAGCTAAATTAACTACAACCTGATCATTCTCGGTTTGGAAACGAGCGATATCCCACAGACTCAAATCTTCTCCTGTTACCACCGCAGCAAAATATTCACCTTCATCTCCGGCGGTGTCTTGGTAATTCAGGATACTATCAAGATAATGCCCGTATTCTTCCAGAAATACTGCTGTAATAGCGTTTAAATCAGCGGTTTTAATTAATTCCTCCGATAAATAGAGGGTATTGGTAGCCGCCGCAAAAGCACCTCTAGCGTTGTTTATTTTACTACTAGCAATAATTTCTAAATTAGGTAACGTGCTAAAATTCCCGGTTAACCAGGCCTGTTTTAGTAGTACAGTATCTTCTCCTGTAACACCAAATATTTTTTGTAATGAAATATCAAAATCAGTGCGACCAGCAAACTTACGTAATTTAGCCAGAGCGGTTTTAAGGATAGATTGCCAATTATGATTAGTCATGACACTATACACCTGATAAGTTATTAATATTCTAAACTGGTATTTAGTGATTTTTCCAAAAGCATATCAACAATTTCCCGTATTAACGATTATCTATAGCTGCTTATTAGCATATAAAGCCATAAACAATAGTTGTAGGGTGCGTCAAATATCAACAAGGATACCCAAGGAATGGGAGAAGAAGGACAAAAATTAGGATTTATTAGCTATAACTTGCTTAATTGCTGCTCTTAAGAGATTGCGCCAATCAGGGATTTGTTTTAATTCAATTAAATCTGACATCTCAATTTTTATTTTTAGGTAGAAACTTTCTAAGAGCTTACTGTTTTTTTTGGTTGGTATAGCAACTATCAAGCTATAGAAGCCTAGAATTTTTCTTCTATTGTGAGAATACAGCAAACAGCATCATATTATGATGATGCTTATGATTATGGTGAATATAATTTTATTTGATATGCCAAAAAAAACCCGCGGGTGCAGCGCGGGAATTAAATTGTTTTTATTGATTAATAATAGTATAGCAAAAGTAGGTAAATTATGCAAGACAATTTCTAATAATTTTTTATTTTCCCATAAATCCATTATACACAATCCCGATAGAAGTTATCAAGATTCCAGACCTCATCTTTGGGCGTTTTGAGGGCGTTTCCATTCAATTAATATCCCCGACTTTGTAGGGGTGAACGGCCGTTCACCCCTACCATTTGCGGTTCCATTCAATTAATATCCCCAGCGAGTGGGAACCTTTATTTTTAAACGAGTCACAAATGAAAAATTTTGAGTTTCCATTCAATTAATATCCCCAGCGAGTGGGAACCCAAATGAACCCGGAGGTGGAATATGAACTTACAGCAGTTGTTTCCATTCAATTAATATCCCCAGCGAGTGGGAACACTACTTAACCTTTACATAGACAGTAGTGATGAGTTGTTTCCATTCAATTAATATCCCCAGCGAGTGGGAACACTACTTAACCTTTACATAGACAGTAGTGATGAGTTGTTTCCATTCAATTAATATCCCCAGCGAGTGGGAACCAGCGACATTGCGAATGAGTTGAACTGGTTTATAGAAAGTTTCCATTCAATTAATATCCCCAGCGAGTGGGAACACAGCCTATTGCACCGCGCTTAGTCATGAATTAATCGGCATAGTTTCCATTCAATTAATATCCCCAGCGAGTGGGAACACATCCAAGACGAAGAACTGAAATTGATTATTTTGTTTCCATTCAATTAATATCCCCAGCGAGTGGGAACTAGTCAGACTGCTAATAGCTTAAATATCGAGTTATCTACGTTTCCATTCAATTAATATCCCCAGCGAGTGGGAACTTAGCTGCGGTTTAAGTTGGTTCAGCCGGTTGAATCCGTTTCCATTCAATTAATATCCCCAGCGAGTGGGAACCTTATTGAAAAAAGAGACGCTGCTTATGAATCCTATGTTTCCATTCAATTAATATCCCCAGCGAGTGGGAACCATTAAAAAACAGTGAGGTTAAGCATGAGTCTAAGTCCTGTTTCCATTCAATTAATATCCCCAGCGAGTGGGAACCTATTTTGAACCATATCAATATCAAATTGACTTGGTTGTTTCCATTCAATTAATATCCCCAGCGAGTGGGAACGCATCAGAGCAAATGATAGCCGCGTGTTTAAGCGTACAAGTTTCCATTCAATTAATATCCCCAGCGAGTGGGAACCATCTAAATGATGGGTTATCCCAGCTAAACCAAGCATTGTTTCCATTCAATTAATATCCCCAGCGAGTGGGAACATCTGCATTTTCCCAGATATCTATTGATTATTTTTAAGGTTTCCATTCAATTAATATCCCCAGCGAGTGGGAACCATTTAAGCAATAAAAAGTGGTTAAGCAGTGTTGAAAATGTTTCCATTCAATTAATATCCCCAGCGAGTGGGAACATTGCCAGAAGTGCCAGAAGTGCTGACAGATGAGCAAATGTTTCCATTCAATTAATATCCCCAGCGAGTGGGAACCTTATCCCAGTAAAGAACTTATTAAAAAAGCTTGGCTAGAAGAGTTTCCATTCAATTAATATCCCCAGCGAGTGGGGACGACATCTTAAAAACATTAACGAACTTATAATATATTCGTTTCCATTCAATTAATATCCCCAGCGAGTGGGGACCCCTGCTTTTATGGCTAGACAAATCAGGAATTGATATAGTTTCCATTCAATTAATATCCCCAGCGAGTGGGAACCGGTGGTGTGTGCGTACCTTATAAACTACTGTTTGAATTAGTGTTTCCATTCAATTAATATCCCCAGCGAGTGGGAACTGTGTCAACGACTTGAATAACAAAGATGTCCTTCAGTTTCCATTCAATTAATATCCCCAGCGAGTGGGAACCGCAATGAAAAAAAATAAGGATAATGTAACAAGAATGTTTCCATTCAATTAATATCCCCAGCGAGTGGGAACCCTTCCATTTTAAACCCTTACCCAGCAAAGAGTCCAGAGACGATTTTGGCAGACCTCTGAAAAAACCTGATTTCAGGCTTCAGAAAAACTACCAACTGAAACTAACAAAACACTGAAATTATTTAATTATCAAGGTTCTGACGATTTGGCGAATCCCTGGGGTTTTTGCCCCCACTGGAGGTTTGCCAAAAATTTAAGCTGCTGTGCTAATTATATAATGATGTATATAATATGATGTTATTTCCTAGATAGTAACAAATTTTTTCTTATGTTGTGGCACAAGATACAATAACTACAAATATCAAAATCTTGATTGTTAAAGAGAACACTATGATCTCAGTCAAAAATAACCCACGGGTGCAGGGCGGGAAAAACCCATAAATAAAATAAAAAACTTACAAGTAAAATTATAGCACGTGCAATACAAAAAATCTCTACTTTTGTAGATAAATTTTCAAATATTAGTTGTAGGGTGCGTCAGATATCAACAAGGTTATTTAGATGATTTATACAGTCTGACGTGGTTGGTGAGCTTGTCGAACCACACCATACCAATGTGCCAGTTGCGTAAGTCCTGACTTTATAATTATATATGTGGAAAATGTACAGAAATTGTAAAAAGGTGCGTTAGGCTAAAGCCATAACACACCCTACTTAATTTAGATTAAAAGCATGACTAAGGATATAAACCTCTATCGGTTAAGGCTTGGGCGACTCTACCTACACCCAAAGTATAAGCAGCTAACCGCAGATTTACCCTCCTTACCTTTGACTCATGAATCACTTTACGGTAAGCCTGAACCATTAAATGTTCCATTTCTTTGTTAACTCGTTCTTCGTCCCAGAACAGGTAGGAAAGACCTTGTACCCATTCTAAATAACTCACTACCACACCCCCAGCATTGGCTAAAATATCTGGTAAGACGGTAACACCACGGGCTTCTAAAGCTCGGTTAGCTTCTAAAGTTACCGGACCATTAGCAGCTTCCGCAATAAATTGCGCTTTGATTTGATTAACATTCTCTTGAGTAATTTGGTTTTCTAATGCAGCGGGAATTAGTACATCACAGGATAAAGTTAGCAAATCTGCATTACTAATAGGTTTACCTTGGGGAAATCCCACTACACTGCGGCGGTTTTCAGCAGCGTAAGCCTTAACCACAGGAATATCAAGACCAGCTTCAGAAAATATACCTCCAGCACCACTGGAAACAGCGATAATTTTCGCTCCTGCTTTATGTAGCAATTCTGCGGCAGCACCGCCGACATTACCGAAGCCTTGAATCGCTACCCGCGCTCCCGCCAAGGATTTACCATGATCTGCTAGGGATTCACGGATGATAATCATTACACCGCGTCCGGTAGCCATTTCTCGTCCTAATGAACCACCAATAGATAGAGGTTTGCCTGTAACTACTCCTGGAACAGAATGACCCACATTAACAGAGTAAGTATCCATCATCCACGCCATTTCCCGCGCTGATGTTCCCATGTCTGGAGCAGGTATATCTACCGATGGTCCAATGTCTTTAATTAATTCACTAATATAACGGCGGCTAATTCGTTCTAATTCCCCGACAGTGAACTTTTTGGGGTCTATGGGAATTCCCCCTTTCCCACCACCGTAGGGAATACCTAACAATGCACATTTCCAAGTCATGAGCATGGCCAGGGCGGAAACTTCCCGTAATGTCACCGCCTCATGGTAGCGAATACCACCTTTATATGGTCCTAAAATATCCGAATGTTGTACCCGGTGTCCTGTCAAAACCCGCACATCTCCATTATCCATTTTCACAGGTATGGAAACTGTGACAACTTTGCGGGGATAACTAAGTATTTCTACGATACTTGCATCTAATTTCAATTCTTTAGCAGCCCATTGTAAATAGCTACAAGCTTGATCATAGGGGCAAATATGCGCCGGAGAATCACTTTCCATAAGTGGGAGAGAGGTTGTTACCATAATATTTATTCCTGAGTATAGTATCTTGTCAACTGGATTCATAAGGTTAGCTTACCCTGTTTTTTGAGAAATATATAAATTTTGTAGTTTTTGTTACAATTATATTTTTTAATTATATTTTTATTTGTATGATCTTGTTGGGTTTCGTCAACCCAACCTAGGTTAAATGAATACAGCAGTTTCCGATATTATAATGATAAAACTCTTGTGGTGCGGGCATCTTGCCCGCACAAGGTGTACCTCATAAAAATGAAATCTGCTGTATGATCTTGTTGGGTTTCGTCAACCCAACCTAGGTTAAATGAATACAGCAGTTTCCGATATTATAATGATAAAACTCTTGTGGTGCGGGCATCTTGCCCGCACAAAGTGTACCTCATAAAAATGAAATCTGCTGTATGATCTTGTTGGGTTTCGTCAACCCAACTTAGGTTAAATGAATACAGCAGTTTCCGATATTATGAAGTACAGATATTAATGATAAAACTCTTGTGGTGCGGGCATCTTGCCCGCACAAAGTGTACCTCATAAAAATGAAATCTGCTGTATGATCTTGTTGGGTTTCGTCAACCCAACCTAGGTTAAATGAATACAGCAGTTTTCGATATTATAATGATAAAACTCTTGTGGTGCGGGCATCTTGCCCGCACAAAGTGTACCTCATAAAAATGAAATCTGCTGTATGATGTTGTTGGGTTTCGTCAACCCAACCTAGGTTAAATGAATACAGCAGTTTCCGATATTATGAAGTACAGATATTAATGATAAAACTCTTGTGGTGCGGGCATCTTGCCCGCACAAAGTGTACCTCATAAAAATGAAATCTGCTGTATGATGTTGTTGGGTTTCGTCAACCCAACCTACATTAAATGAATATTTCTGGTGTAAAACTCCCATGTAAACCGTAGGGAATATGATGTTTTAGACCTAGTTTTGCAATTCTACCTTTTGCCAAATTCTGGGCATCTAAAATCACTATCTCTGAACGATGATTTTCTGCATTGTAAACTACAACTATAATCCAACCATCATCTTCTTGTTGAGAATGTGCGCGAGGAACAAAAATTGGTTCTCCTACAAATCCTCGCGGTGCTGTACTCCAAAGTTGTTTTGTTCCTGATTCTAAATCTACCTTAAAAATGGCTTGTAATGGTGCATTCAATGTTGATTGATGAGCCGCAGCACTGTATAAATAACGGTATGGTTTACCTACGTGACGTGGGTGCATAGCGGGAAATTCAGTGGTACGAGTATCTATTAACTGATTTTGGACTTGATTCTCTAATAAATTGAGATGAAATCTCCATATTTGGGGGGGTGAATTTTTATCAAAATCAGTTTTTCGATAATCGCTATTGGGTTCAACTTCCATTAATGATTCATAACAAATAGAATCAACGATAATTTCATTTTCTAGTTCAAAAGCATTAACATGATGGAAAATGAAACCTGCTTTGGTCTCTAAAATTTTGACTTTTTCCATGGGTGCTTTTGTGGTGCGAGGAATAATGATGATTTTTGTGGGTTGATTTTTTTCAACTTTAATACATTCGGCTGCACCACAGATTCCTAAAGCAAAAGGTATGGGGTTAAATTTAACGGGATTTTGGAAAAAGATACAGTAATTTTCTGTAATTACAAAATCATGAATAAAACAAAAACCAGGAACTTGATGATTTTTTTTGCTGGTAACTTCTCCCTTTGTATTCAATTCAAAGATGGTAATTGTGGTTGATAATCCCGGTTTTATGGCAAAGTTAACTAATATCCCACGGGGATCAATTCGTGGGTGGGCGCTAAAGGCTTCTCCCTTGGACAAGACACCGTTAAAATATTCATTTCCTAAGGTTTCTAAGGTGTGAGGATTGAGTAAATAGGGTTCAGCTGCTTCCCATAATGCTAGGAGTTTTTTACCCCAATAAATAACGTTGGTATTGGCAATATTTTTGAGTTTAAAATCGAAAATATTAGCTAACCAACCACCGGGTTTTTGTGTGCCGAAAACCCCCCGATAAAGAATTTTTTTTGCTTTTTGTTCTGCTAAATAACCTGCTGTTTGTACAAATCGGTTACGAAAATGAGCGCGGCCATTGATAAATGTAATGCGGCTGATCATCCCGTCACCATCAAAAGGATGGTGTAATCTTTCTCCATTTATATCTAATAAACCTGATCCATTTCTAAATAATGTTCCTGCTAATTCTGGGGGTATTTCTCCTTCAATATCATCAATCCAATAGTCATATTCTTCGGGAAGGGATTCATATCCACCTTGCCAATCTTTGATGGTATAGGATTTTTCTAGAACTTGGTTATCTTGTTGGTGATCTTGGGTTTCTAATGTTTGCATTTTTTTGGTTGACTGTCCTGAAAGACTATAAAGACTATATTGATGAACTATCATCAATTTCTATTGTACCATCTGGTAGCCAATTAATGAAAAATATGGGAATTAGAGAACTCAAGTTAGTAATGATGATTAGTAACCATAATAAATCAAATTGATTTTCTGTGATTCCTAACCATTTCATCATCATAGACCCTAACCAATAGGAAACTGTTCCTCCTAAATTAAATATAGACATTATTAAAGCAAAAAATGTGGCTTCTATGCCGGGAGGACAAAGCTTTGTTGCCAAGACTAGGACGGGCATAAATACAATTTGTCCAATCACGGTAATAACTAAATTATCACCTAAACTAAACCAATGATCATTTATTCCTAAAAGTCTGTTGGTATGAGTTACTAATAATAAGGTTGTCATTCCTAAAGCGGTGGATATAAGAATACCCCAAGTAAAGATAATTTTAAAGGAGATAGTTTTAAAGTAACGCTGAAAAGCCCACACTCCGACTAAAGAAGCAAAACTTGTGACTAATCTCACTCGTCCTAAAAATTCTGGTTGAAATTGTAGTTCGTTGGTTGTAAAATAGAAAAAAGCTGATTCGGCATTTGGTGTAGCGTGCCAAACAAATATAAATACTGTTGGTAGTAAAACTGCTTTTTTTGTGATTGCTTGACGTATTTGTATTAATTGATATTTAATATGATCATAATTGCTTTTTTGATCATCTTTGTGCAGGGGTTTTTCTGTAATTAACCAAGCGACAAATGAGGTAATTATAGGAAATAATGCCGTGATTAAAAATACTGTACGAGTGGTAAAGTATTCTAAAAGTAGGCCGCTAAAGTAAGCTGTACATAAGCTACCAATGGCTGAAATAGCCCAGCAAAGAGATTGTAAAGAACCTAATTTTTCTGCTGATTCTGATCTGGCTCTTTCCACTACTATGGAATCAACTATCACATCACTAAGAGCAACGGAAAAAGAAGAAAGGAGAATCATCATTGTTGCAATTGAGCCACTATTAACTATTGTTCCTAAACTCAACCAAGCTGCACTACCGATAATTCCCGATAGGAATATATAAGTTTTTCTATGGTAGCCAAATAATGGTAAAATATCAGCAATAAAACCATATAATGGTTTAATCATCCAAGGTATGGTACTGATACCGATAATTGCGGACATTTGTACGGGACTTAATAACAATTCATCTTTGAGAAAAAAGCTAACAGCTAACCGGGATAACATTAATATCCCTTGGACAAAATATATAGTCAGAATTGCAATTAACTCAGGAGTAAGTTTATTTCCTAAAAGAATTTGCTCAATTAGTGAATCTTTAAGTTTTGGCAATTTGGCAGCTTCATTTAACATTGAAATCAATATTTTTTAATTTTCATTTACTTTTATATCATATCGAGATATTCAAAATATTCAATCAAAATATTCAATCAAAATATTGTCTAAATTGACTTCAATTCCATTCTACAAATCTCAGAGCATATTTGCCAGGTTATAAACTTTATCAAAAGCCTTTTTCCTACCCTTCCTTTACCTCTTGGTTGTCACAAAGCAGACTTTTTGCTTCTCTTCCCAAGCAAGCAGGGCGTTTTCATTCTCGGAGGTAAAGAAGAAAAGAATAGTGATCTTTTCTTGAGAAAATCAAAAAGAGATCAGCGATCACCTAACGAAAAAAATAATTACTTTATACAGACAATTGGGTATTTTGGAAAAATAAGTGTTAATACAGCACTTCCTGATGTTATGAGGTACAAGAACCCCACCCCCAACCCCCTCCCCGCAAGCGAGGAGGGGGCTTAAGATGTACTTCATAAGAGCGGAAACCCCTGTATTGATGAGAATCTTTGGTTAAAAAGTGTTGCTTTAAAATGGGAATATAAAGATCCAGCAGACTGAATTATTGTGGCTTTAGCAGATCAATATTATGCTCCTATTATTACCAAAGATCAAAAAATTAATCCAGATTTCTAAGCTTGTTGTTGGGTTAAGGCAATGATTGTCTCTACTGTAAAATCAGAAATGTTATCTAAAGTAGGAAGTTGATCATTTCCTGCATAAATTAGGGGTAATTCCTGTTTTTCCCAAACCCAAATTTGTCGGCGTTGAATGTCAATTAACCAGGCGAGTAGAGTTCCGTTACTTAGGCAATGCAAAATTTTACTTTGTAAATCTAACATACTTTGATTGGGAGAGCGAATTTCAATTAGCCAGTCGGGTGAACCTTGAAAGGGTCCATCTTCATCGGAAAGTCGATCCCGTTGAATGATAGCAATATCAGGAACAGGAGAAAAGGGCGGAACAATGCAACGGAGTTCTTGAATGGCTTCGTAGGATTGGGTTCGGTTGTTAATTTGGTTAACTAGGTTACGTTGAAGACGCGAATGAAAAAGGGTGGGCATCGGTTTCTGTTGGGCTTTCTCTTGAATAAACTCCCAAGCGGGTGAGCTTTCAATGTTGGGTTGTTGGAGAAAGGTTTCTAGATTGTTTAAGGTATTAGTACGAGGAGGAGATTGCATTGTAAATTTATGATTTACTGATAGTTAATTTACAAATCATTTTTCGGCGATCGCCTTATAACTTTAGCCGATCTGTCGGGTGAAAAGTAGCCATCTTTATGTTGCGTTATATTATGTTGCCTTACATCCCACATTCTGCACCCGACAGGGGCAGCGATCGCACTTTTTGGTAGGGTGTGTTAGCGCAGCGTAACGCACCGATACCTCCCATACTTATGTTGCGTTACATTTCATTAACGCACCCGACAAGATCGGCGATCGCACTGTTTCTCATTTTGTTTTGTTACGCAAAGCCTCATTCTCAGAAAGCTTCGCTTCTATCAAATCTTTCTTCAGATTTCCCCACTCTACTGTATTAGAATTTGCGGGATTCGGGATGAACTGACCTACTAGAATGTCAACACCAGTAGAATCCTTGAGCCATAACCCCGATCCTTCAGGAACATTCATACGGCCTATATGATACTCTTGGTTAATCGTACCAAATGCGGTTTGTAATCTAGAGCTAGGCTTTGTCATACCCATATTTGTTAGCGGATCTTCCTTATTCTTCTTCTGGTCAGCCGTCAGTGTTGTCAACATACCCTGATCGACCTTGGCTCTGGCAATAAATTGAGTCAGAATCTCAATCTTTTTGGACAAGGAAGTAAGCATCTGGCCTGAATCCTTCGCTCCAGCTTTTTCTGCTAGTGTTTGCAATAAAACTGGATCACCAATAGTTGTTTGGATATCTAATAGCTTGTTCTCAGCCCAACTTTTGACGTTGCCGTGAACTGGTACTTTAACGTCAGCTAATTTATTCTCAGGAATTGCTATTTTCATATAAAAGACATTTGGCACAGCTTTAAGCGTCCGTCCTTTATCATCAGCAGCAGTATCATAGACATATGAGCTATGAGCATCTGCTTTTGCCATTGTTCCATCCGCCTTCAAAGTGCCTGCTTGATAACCTCCATAGTCAAGCCCAAAATTGGCAGTAGCTTCTTCCCCAGTAAGTCCTTGATCGTAGTTCTTCTCATGGGCAACTGACCCGCCCACTAATGTCCCCTGTTTATGATTCTGCTTGATTTCCAAAATAGTTTGGATTGTTGAGTCGGGAATGATTTTGTTGATTGTCATGCCAGGCAGTATGTATGACATAAACTTTGAGTTGACAACGATGAGATTCCACATCTGTTCATCTTGAAGATCTTGCCCGCCATTTGCTAACTCTAGTACGCTCGCCGAAGCAGTATCATCGTATTTGGTCAGTCTGACTAGATTCATTAAAGTCTGCGACATTACTTCAGGTGCTGCTTGACCTTCACCTGCTGTAAAATTATTAACATTTTCATTTCTTCCGTCCCCTCCTCGCGCAAGTTCCTCTGCCATCCCTTGACCATGCTTCTTACCAGCTACGAGTTTTTGCTGACTAGCTTTTGAGCCAATGTGTTTTTCTAACATAGCGATTACACTGGGATCAAATTTTCGCTGTAAGGATTGTGTGAATGCAGAGTTCGTATTAATTGATGTGGAGTTCTGTTCTACTTGACGCTGTACTGCTCCACCATTTTGCTGCACCACATGGGTCAACTCATGGGCAATCAGTTCCTGCCCACCCCGACTTCTTGGCTGATATTCCCCCCGCTTAAAAAACAAATCCTGTCCGATTGTAAACGCCCGCGCTCCCACCGACTGGTTCAACGCATCCGCAGGTCCATCGGTATGCACCCGCACCCCACTAAAATCCGACCCCATCGCCTCACCCATTTTCCTCTGCAACTCAGGGACTAACGGTTGCCCTCCCCCCCGCGCACGATTGATTTCCGATTCCAGACTTGTTGATACTTCCCCTCCCGCGCTCATCTCTTTTCCTTGGATAGGAGCGATTACTTTCTTCTGTAATTCATCCTGCTCTTGCTGACGTTGGACAGAAGACCTTTGGGCTGATGAATTAGAAACGGGAGCATGAATTTGTTGCACCACCTGAGCCGCCACCTGATCCGCCTCCTGCTCATAGCGGTCATTCGCTTCACCAACCACCATCTTTGCCTGCATGGGAGCTAAGGAATGGGATAAACCGCGAAAACTCGGTTTCCCTTGGATCATTGACTGAATTTGACCCGATTGAGAAAAACCTGACGTGATTTGTTGCCTAAATGCTGCACTGGCTGCCCGACTGCCATAAACTTCCTGAAACTCATTAATCGGATCACGGACAGAAGCACGAGAAGCAACATTCGATACAGCTTGCTCTGCTTTAGATAGAGAATGCTTGTGAAGTCTCGTTTGCACCATGACTCTTTTCTCCCGTTATCTCAAAAAATTGATAAAAGCTGAATAATGTCCCTGATTTTAGCATTAAACTACTCAACAGCAGTTAAAATCTCAATATCTTAACCCAAATTAATGCTTCCCCATCTTATCCCCCTCCTGCAATGGTTAGACCAAAAACTTGAAACCGCGATCGCCAATCTGGATGACGCAGAAAAAACCGTTAACCCCTATCATGACCTGTTACAAATCACCCCAGAAACCGCCGAAAAAATAGTAGGAAAAACTCTGGATCAATCGTCTTTCGTAACAGAAGATAACCCGAATTTAGCGATCGCTGTTATTGCTGACACTCCCTTACATTGGCTACAAAAAACCTATCAATTAGATGATATTGAAATTAAAATCATGGCGATCGCTTTGGCGGTTGAACTCGATCGCAATTATGAAAAACTCTATGCCTATCTCCAGGACGATGTGCGAGCCAAAAGACCGACGGTTGATCTGGCTCTTAACTTAATTTGTGCGAATATTCCCGAAAAACTCACCTATCGCCGCTATTTCCAGCCGGACTCTACCCTCATACGCCATCGCCTGTTGCAACTCGTTTCCCCTGTTGACCATAGTTCCCTACTCGCCCAGGAATTACATCTAGACCCGCAAATTACTCAATATTTATTAGAAATCCCTGGGCTAGATGCTCGATTTAAAGATTACGCCCATATTATTGAACCTCAAACCGAATTTACTGCCCTAAAAAGTCCCCCAGGCTTACTCCGACTCATCCAAGACCATTGGCAAGCAAGCAAACCTCTAAAACTCTATTTTCAGGGTGGAGATTCCCTAGAAAAACAAACCCTGGTTCAATCCCTAGCCAATCAGATCAAAGCTTCCTTACTGATCGTTGATTTGCCAAAAATGATGGCGGCAAAAGTCAATCAAGAAACGGCTTTGTTTCTGCTATGGCGACAGGCTCAACTGCAACAAACCTGGCTTTATTTAGCGAATATCGATCCACTTTTTCAAAATACTGAAAATATCGCCTTTCAAGGTCTTTGTAGAGCATTAAGGGATTATCCCAGCCTGGTGATTTTGTCGGGAGAAATGCCTTTTCCCAGTAGTCCCTATCCCTTGGGTTTATTAACGATTCCCTTTACTCTGCCTGATTTTGAACAACGGCGGGATTGTTGGTTATCCCATTTAACGCCCCTGGGTATAATGTTAAACCCTGCCGAACTGGACTCTTTGAGCGATCGCTTTCGTCTCTATTCCCATCAGATCAGGAATGCGGTAGCAATGGCTAGTCAACAGATGCTCTGGGAAGGTTATCAAGACAAGGAATCTCAGGGGAAGGAGAAGCCTAAATCGAGTTATCTATTTGCGGCTGCGCGTGCGGAATCTGGGTATGCTCTGATTACCCTAGCCCGGAAAATTGAGCCAAAGTATGGCTGGGAGGATATTATTCTTGAGTCTAACCCCGCTCATCAACTCCGAGAACTTTGTAATCAAGCCAAACAGCATCATTTTGTCATGGAAACCTGGCAGTTTGGTGAGAGATTATCCCTGGGTAAAGGGTTAAATGCCTTATTTTCAGGTGCGCCAGGGACGGGAAAAACCATGGCAGCGGAAGTAATTGCCCAGGATTTACAGTTAGACTTATATAAAATTGATCTGTCTCAAATTGTTAGTAAGTATATTGGCGATACGGAAAAAAATCTTAGTCAGGTATTTGATGCGGCCACTAATTCTAACGCTATTCTGTTGTTTGATGAGGCTGATGCCCTGTTTGGTAAGCGTTCTGAAGTCAAGGATGCCCGCGATCGCTATGCGAATATGGAGACGAGTTATTTGTTACAAAAAATGGAAGAGTATGCAGGAATTGCGATTTTAACGACTAATTTTCGCCATAATTTAGATGAGGCTTTTACACGCAGATTACGGTTTATTATTGAGTTTTCTTTACCGACTCAGGAGGAACGTCGTCGAATGTGGGAGCTTATGTTGCCGATGAATACGGCTATCTGTCAGGATTTAGATTTGGATTTTTTGGCTGGTCGTTTTGAGTTAACGGGGGCGGATATTCGCAATATTGCACTACGGGCGGCTTTTTTGGCAGCGGGGGATGAGAATCAGGACAACAGAGCGATCGCTATGAACCATATTATTAAGGCGATCCGTCTGGAATATCAGAAGCAAAACAAAATTTTAATGACGGGGGATTTAGGCGACTATGCCTAGATAAAGCTTTGTAGGATATACAGCAATTTCAGCTTGAGTGAGGTACACTTTATGCGGGCAAGATGCCCGCACCACAAGAGTTTTATCATTAATATCTGTACTTCATAATACCGGGAACTGCTCTAATATATTATGTCCTTTTTCTGTAAGAGATCTAATGACAAACTGCCCTATTTTCATCGTCAAAATAAACAATTTTAGTTAATAATTTCTACGGGAGTTTCTTGAACGGGTTCTAAGGTTTCATTAACTCTGTTAATTTCTTCTTCTAGGATTTGAATTGCTCCACTAATTCGCAGTAATGTATCCCGCAGATTGGACTGTTTACTTTCTAGTTCGGTCATCATTTTTTGACCCGATTCAAATTCGCTTTTGAGTTCGGTTAGGCGTTTTTCCAGTTGTTCTTTCATGGTGTTAGGTTGCTTTAACTTTGAGGTTGGTGGTCATAAATGTACCCGTCCCTGAATATTGGGGGGTAGCATCGGGGATTGGTCCGGCTGGTGTGGGTTGTTGGGCAGGAACAGCGACCTGGAATTTAGCGGTAAAAGTGGCTCCTTTGAGGAGGACGGGTTTACCGCCTGATTTGGTTTTCGTTGCTTTTTGGTTGCCCCCCAGAGATTGAATAGAAAGAATGCCCACACCAGGAATACTATATTGGGGGGTCATGTAGGGGCAACCAGGGACGATTACTGTTTTTTCGTCGCCATCAACACAAATCAGTTTACCGTTAATTTTACCTTTGCCTGTGCCGATTAAGTCCCCTGGGCGGACTGTAACAATTGCCTGTCCAAAGGTGGGATTAAACATGACTTTATCCCCTGTGATCAAGATAAAATCAGCCATTGGTTTCTATAATTCTAATTGTTCTGGTTTGATAAAGTAATGCCTTCTTTATGAATATTTCTTAGTAGAAGGCCAGAGCGATTTATAAATTGTTCTTTATCCATAAATAATTGATTGTTGACAGTGACAGTTTTCATAAAATTCAATAGCAATAGGTCTCGAGTTATTTATTACAAAAAATGGAATAGTATGAAGGAATTGCCATTTTAACTACTAATTTTTGCCATAATTTAGATCAGGCTTTTACTCGAAAATTACGGTAGTTTAATAATGAAAGCCAACACATAAAACGGTGGCATATTTTCATGGGATTGACCGGATCCATTATTTTGAATTGATATCCCAGTTGTTACTGAAGTAGTGTCTTTACTCATGGTCTCACCAGTACCACTGTCGCCTTTTGACAGTTCGCTGCTATAGTTTCCGTCATCAATTCCCGGAAGTTGTCTACTAGCTGTCCATCTATGGGAGTGCCCTGGATCTGTTATGCCATGATTGTGAGCGGGCATTTCTGCCACTGTCAAAGTATGACGTTCTACCCCACCAGTCATCCCTTTTGTGCGATTTGTTAGTCCATTACCCTGACCACTACCCAAAATAAATCGTCCCCGTAAATCAGGTCTGCCTGCTTGCCCATCACACAAAGCCCACCCCCCTGGAATACTGATTTCATCTCCAGACCACATGACAATCATTCCTGTAATGATGATCATGCGAGTGATATCTAATGTCGGAATGCGAGCAATATCTAGCACCCCAGCATTAATATTTGACGCATTAATATTACCTGTAATCGTACCAGTAACCCTTAAATTACCACTAACTTCTAATTTTTCGGATGGAGTTGTTGTGCCAATCCCGACATTGCCATTACTATTAATAACCATCCTATCATTATTATCAACCCGAAAACCAATGTATCCATCACCAGCTTTCTTATTGATCAGCGTATAAGTACCTGTACTATTTTGTAACAAGGCATAGCTGTTTAGACCTGCCTGACTGCTGTGCGAAAAACCAGCCCATCCAGATCCATGACCAAGATCACCTAAAAATACATTATTTACTTTTAAATTGCCAGCAAAAGAGGACGTTCCTGTCCCGTTTACAGTTAAAGAACCATCCGCTCCTGTCGTTAGTGCCATTCTTTCATTATTACCGTTATTATCTCGCCAAGAGTGTTTTCCATTAGCCGCGTAAAATAATGTCCCGCCATTTATGCCTAAACCATAGCCAGTCCATAGCTGAAGCTTCAGGTTATTGGTAATATCTGTATCTGAAAATTCAATTTTTTGATTTCCTGGTACAGTTATTTTGTTACCTGCTGTCAGACTGCCAGTAACTTTTAAATTGCCACTAACTTCTAGTTTTTCTGATGGGGTTACTGTACCAATGCCGACATTGCCACTTGGTTTAAGTCTCATAATTTCTGTACCGTTTGCAGCCCCTCCAGACAGTACATTAATAAATCGCAAATCATCTTGTGGATCATCTCCCCAAGCAATAACAGCATCTTCTCGGTTTGATCCTTCATCTTTTAAACCAATAAAAAGATTATCACTATCCGAAAGAATACTTATGCCTCGCGTCATCCAATCACGCGTTCCCCCAGTAGCATCCTGACCAATTTTCAAGACATTTGTAACTGTTAAATTTCCTGAAATAGTTCCAGAAGTAATTTTATCTGCTGACAAATTAGGAATACGCTCAACAGCTAATACTCCAGAATTAATATTTGTCGCATCAATATTACCTGTAATTGTTCCCGTTACCGTTAAACTACCATTTAAAATCGCTACATTAGGATTATCATTCCCCCCTGATCGCAGAGTTAAATCATTGCCAGTCGCATTAGGCAAAAAGATGCCTGAATAATCACGAACAGTTAAATCTAACGTCAGAACATTATTAACAATAGAAATTTTAGCTAACTTCACACCATCATTGGGAGTTGTAGCCGCAAAACCAATGGTTGGGACTTCTTGCCAGCGAGTGAAGTCTTCTTGTTGTTTAACCTGTTTTTCTTCTTTATAACTAATATATAACTCTCCATTCGTCAGGGGAGCAAACTGAGAAAAAGAAGTATCCTTTTTCAGGATAATTAAATCTCCATTGCTATTAATACCAGATCCAGATTTTATTTGGACTTCTTGCTTATCCTTGATCACCTCTACTTCCAATCCTTCAACAAGGCCTGAAACATGAAGACTTTGCCGATGATATTTTTGGCGGTCAATTAGATATTTTTGTTCAACCTCAAAATCATCTTCTAATAAAAATTGACCAGGGAAATAGTTAGGGCGGGCATCAACAAAGTTGGTAAAATCGGTTTTTGATTTAGGCATGGCTTGACTCCTTAAAAATGAATTGTCAGAATAATTTAATTAATGGTTAAAGTTACTGAGTTCCTAAAATGGTAAAAACAGTGCCTTGTTTATCTGTGTTAATGATTTTTCCATCCTGATCTTGATAACAAATTTTTAAGATATCTTTAGCAGGAACAGCAGCTAGGTTTAAATCTTCTTCAAACAAGGTAAAAACTGCTGGAACTAGATTAATATTCATTTTAACACTAACACGAACTTTTCCGCTAGTCTCAACATTGTTAAGATTTTTAACTTTCAACTGTAACTTATCTGAAATATCGAGAAGTTGTGGGTAACTAAGCTGGCGTTTAATAGACATCTCCGAAAAAGAATCTAAAACCCTTAACCTGTCTAGTCCAAAACCTGATTTCCGGAGATATCTAATGGTCATTTTATTGCCTTGAACAACTGTTTCCGGCGTTAATAAATGATAGTTGGAATTTTCATCTTGAAAACGAAGAGCAATTTGGTTGATGATATTTTCTGTGATTGCTGGAGGTTGATTAATTTGTACCGTAGCCTCTAATTCAAAAATTTGAATTATGGGAGAGTCAAATAAAGTGAAATTATAGGGATTTGTCCAGAAAGACTTGGTAATCTGCATCCCAGAAAACTCAGGAGATTGGGCTTGTTTAAGAATGGTATTACCTCCAATAATATTACCTGATTTATCTTGACTACAAAGTTTGAGAACGGGTAATAGATTCAATGATTTTTCTAATAAGATAGTCTCTTTCTGATTACCATTAAGATCCATAAAAAGCGTTATTTTTAAACCTCCTACAAAAAGATTATCAGTTTGATTAGACAATATCACATTAAAACCTGCTAAATTATCTAAAAATTGTTGATAGGTTATTTTTTGTTTAACGTAAAAAGCCTGATTATCTGTAACAATTAAGGGAGAATAAGGAGTAATTTCAGTTGTATTTCCTTGAATTTTCACAACTAACTGCCTAGACAAATTAATAATTTTCTCTGGCGCGGTTTGCTGAGGAATAATCGCAACTTCTAATGTAAAATCTTGGGTTTGAAGGTCATTAAATAATTTAAAGGGATAGTTAACCTGCGATCGCCGGGTCAACTGCATTGTCGGCACAAGAATTTTCAGCGAATAAAAGGTATGGGCTGGTTTTTCTTGATCGATAATAGCTTTTGCAATCCTAGACTGTCGCCAATACTTTTCAGGATCGCGGTCATTTAACGTTAATTGAACCTGAAAATAATTCGGGAAATTATCAAATTGGTCAAAAATTTCAACCTTATCGCCAAAACCTGAATTGACTAGATAGAGCTTTAAAACCGAAGCCAAGCCTTCTTTTGTCCCTCTTATCCGATATAGTTTCACGATTTCCGTGATAAATGCTCGCTTAGTGCTAGGTTCCCAGTCATCTCGTAAACTTAAGGCCACCCAACCCGCTAACCAAGGCAAAAACTGCTCTGGCGTTTCTTGGGGATGAAAATAAGTCTCAATCCGATTAATAATCTCTTCTAATCCAGGGACATTTTTGCTATTTCCTTGAATGATTTTTTCATAACTGGGTAAATCCTTCACTCCCGAAAGAATCTTTTCAAAAGCCAATAAAAACCTACCCATAAAGGGATCTTCCTCAAGAATGGCAGGTAAATATTGCAGATAGCTACTGACTAAGTTAGACTTCTCTGGATTCATTGCCGATTTTCACCTCGATTGTAATTGTTGCAGTTTGCAAATTGATCAATTGGTCATCATCTAACCTAATTTCCCTAATTTCAGTGACGACCGTTTCAGATTTTTTTTCTGAGTTAACTATTTGAGTTTTTTCTTCTGGGTGAATAATTAATTTTTTTACATAATCTACCCCAGATAAATTATCCAACAGTTGATACAATTCTGATATATAAACATTGCGACCAAAGGGATAGCCCTTGCCCTGCCAATATTTTCCTGATTGCCGAGGATGAAAATAATATTTTAACGCTTCCTGAGCATTTTCTTTAACATCTTCTGGCTTGATGCCATCTTCAATCACTAATGTTGTTTCCAGATTAACTGATATATATTTGGGATTAACTAGATGAATACGGGTGGTTAATAACCTTCGCTGATCGAGAAATTTAAAGAGATTTGGATAGGCAGCAGTTTCTGTGCTGGTGATATGATCATCATCTTTAACAACAACTAGGGTAATATGACCTTTGGCGTTAGTTTGATTTTGATTCCTCAGAGGTAAACAATTAACCCTAGCGATAGATTCTGCTTTGGTAAAATCCTGTGAATTTTTCCACTCTTCAAGAATGAGTTTCTTGTAATCTTCTTCCGTGACAGCCCGATAGGTGTTTCTTAATTCTAATAAGGTTTTTCTAATTTCTAGCTGGAGTTGTTTCTGTTTTTCTTCAGTAGATTTGTTCGGTAAAGTCCATTGTTCTCCCTTTAATAAACTCACAAAACTAGCATAATTTTGATCGGGAATTTGATTAATTTGATAAAGGGTCATTTCTGTTAACCAAGCAAACAATTCAATTAGAATAATTCCCGTATCTGTTGGATTATGGTCAGTCCATTCAGGATATTCTAAGGGAATAAGCGCGATCGCCTCTTGCACCAAATCATCATAGCTCTGATCATCTAGATTAGGTAAGGGTAAATTCATAATTTAATTTCCTCCAGAGGATTGCAAATGAATAATATGATGCCCCGAAAATATTAATGAGTCGGCCGCTAGTTCAGGGGATTCGGGGTCGGGATTAATCTCCAATAAATCCACATGATCAACCCCAGAAATGGACTGAATGAGTGCGTAAAAATCAGACTTTTGGGGATAGCGTCCAAATCGCCAACCGTCTCCACTTCCACCCGTCAGGGGATGTAAAAAGGCTTCTAAACGCCGATTAATCGTCTCTCTGAGGCGATCTAATCCTTGGTAAGTCGTGGGTGTAATGGTGGCAGTTACAATGATTTCTTGCCATTGGGGAACGGTGACAGTTAGATCTAACATCGCCTCACAACGCGATTGGATATAGCCTTCGACTTTTTCTAATAAAGCTAAACTGGGATTGGGTTGACGTTCTTTACTATTAGGTAAAACTATTAATTTAACTTTTCCTGAATCCTGATTAATTGATAATAGCATTTTTTTAAATTCATCGGGGTTGGTAATTTGTGTCCTTTTACTGTTGATATAATCATTAAGTGTTATGTCTTTCTTGGTCGGATCTAACCACAAACCTCCATTTAATGCACTAAATTCTGGAGTCATTAAATCTGGTGTAATTAATTTAACTCTCTTCACATCCGTAGATGCCTCATAGGCTAAATCTTCTATATCTTGAAGGGTGACTGCGCGATTTCTGTGCCGTAATTTTTGCGGAACTCTTTCTTTGAGGCGTTCGAGCTTTTCTTGATTGGCCCCCCCAGCCGCCGCTTCTAAATTGACAACTCGATCAATATAGGGAACAGTGGTTTTAAGTTGATTGACTGATTGGGAAACGAGATTTCCCTGTTCACCACCGCCAGTACGATAAAAAGAAAGACGAATATTATTACGACCCCTGGGAGGAATCATCCCTGATTGTCCATCACCAAAGCTAATTTTTCCTGTCTGACGATCTAATAAATAATGGCGATCGCTCTCCGTTGAACTATAAAAATCGGGAACTTCTTGCCATGTTACCCAAATTTCTTCAATCTCTCCTAAATTATCTCGAATCACTGTCAATTTATCCGAATCAAATTGTTCAGGAATTTCATTTTCTCGAATTTCTAATTTTTCTCCGATTAAAATCGGTGAATAACCGGCAGTAAAAGTTTGGTGAGCTTCGTAATTACTTGAACCTAATATTTCTGCTTGGATCGTAGTTGCCTGAACTGCCCAGGTTGTATTGGTCAAAATTTTATTTAAACGAGGCTGAATCGAAAAATTTCCCCCTTGCCAACGGACTCTTAACCAGTATAAGTCCTGATTAAATATCATTGATTTGGTGAAATCGCTAGGAGCAATAAATTGAATTAAGCCTCTCTGAGAAAATGCTTTTGTTTGATCATTGACTCCCAAAGTTTGCCAACCCAGGGGGCTAAAATATTCCCAAATTAATTGAGGATTACTTCGAGAAATTGCTTGAGATAATTCTTGAGGAGATGGAGGATTTACCTGGGCATAAAGAGTAACCGTTTGATTGCCAAAAGGTTTATCAAACCCTAAATATAAACTAGGATTTTTATCAATAGTGGGGATAAATGGTCGAAAATGACAATCAATACGGGTATCTTTTAAGTATGTTTGACTGAGACTTGCCGCTAAAATAAGTTGCTTAGTTTGAGGATTGATATACTCGATTTGATGAATTTCTGGATTAGGCCGAGAGGGGAATGTTAAAAATTCTCCAACTGCCAAACCTTCAACTTGATTAATACTAACTCTCTGACTACCCTGATCTATTTTATCCGTTAATTTTATATCAAACTTTTTCGGATGGGAATAATGAAGATCATTATAGGCAAAATAAATCGCCTTTTCATTAAAATTAAAGTTATAGGTTAACTTAAGAGATTGGATGATCGGTGGGTCATAATTCGGAGGAACGGTTTCAGAGATGACATATCTTAAGAAAATTTTTGTTCCTTTTACTTTGGCTTGGGGATTAGTAACTAATGTTTCTAAGGTTAATTGGTTATTACTAAGACTTTGAATTTTATATTCTTCTCTTTTTTCACTATTATTTTCTAACCAGACTAATCGGATCATATCACCAGCTTTGAAAAAATCTGATGCTGTACCTACGATAGAAATCGTTTTATTATCATTAGTGACACTATCAACGATAGCCACCTCATTATAGATCGCATATTTTCTAATAGTGGAAGCTTGTCCATAAAGTCCTTGGGTAATTCTAGCGCGAATCCAGTAACGAGTTTCTCCATTAACTGTACTGGGTGAAGGAATTTGCTGGGGAAACTTTAATGTCGTAGTTATTGGACTATTTTTAATCAACTGAGGTGATGAATTCATCCACAATTGATTTTCACTTTGTGTTATCGCAATTTTTTTCCATTCTCCCTGTGCTTGTATTTCCCAGGTAATAGTTATATCAGCAGAGGCTAGATTGGAGTTATGGCTTAACTCAAAAGTCAATGTGATATTTGCGCCAGGTTTAACAAACCTATCATGTAAGGCAATATAAAAAGTATCATTTAATTTGGGTTCTTCTCCAAAGGGATAAAAATTCTTACTCTGATCTAAGGGGGTATCATTATATAAACAAACTTCAGGCATGAGATTTACTTGATTAATCTGTGTGCTACCTTGAATTTGATTAATAATGGGCAAATTCTCTACCCAAGAATTTAATTTTAATTTGGCTTGTAGCCATTTTCCTGATTTTCCATTAATTTCAGAGACAGAAGGAAGTTTAATATCAGCAAAATTTAAGATACACTGGCTGTCTTTAATCGTTAAGTTAGGACGAGAAAGATTTTGCCACTCTAGACCATTCCAATAAGACCAATCTAAAGATAAATTTAAATCCGCCATACTTTGGGGATTATTTGTTTCTATAGTCAGGCTTAAATTAGATAATTCAGGCAAATTAAATATTTCATGACAAGTTATATAAAGAGAATGCTGAATCGGGCGATCGCCTGAAAAAACCAGAAAAGATTGATCTTCTTTTCCTGTGACAAATAAGGTATAGTCACCATATTTATCTTGATTGGGTTCTCGTACAAATACCGCTTTTAATTGAGCAGTGGTAACAATAAGTTCCTGCTCAGTTTCAAAAATAATTTCCTCATCATTGCCTTCCAGGGGAGGTGCAGAAATTTGGGTATAGGCAGGAACAAATGCCCCCACTGGACTGGCTTCGGCTAAATAAAAAGTTAAGGGAACTTTTGCGGGTTGAGGCGGCTGTAATTGTCCGCCAATTAAATCGAGAAAGGCCAGAAAATTTTTCTCAGGGACTTGATTGAGGCGATCGCTAATTTTTGTTACCATACGACCAAAAATGCGAATTAAAGCTCGACCCACATCCATTTGCCCTAGGGGAGGGGCTTTCCATCCCTGTTCAAGACTCGAAGTAAACTCTTGAACAAAGGCTTCTGTTTGTTGGACAATCTCTTCATAGGTACGTTGGTCAATTTTAGGCGGTAAAGAAGTCATATTTAATCCTCCGTAGTAGGTTTAGAATAGAGAAATAGTTGTTATTGATCTAAGTAAAATGGATAAACTAAATTAAAAATATTGTTAGTAGTGCGAACCTGATAGTTTATTTGGATCAAAATAACATGAGGTTGACTCGCATCAGGAATGGTATCAACATCTAAAACATCAATACGAGGTTCCCACTCAATTAAGGCCTCTCTCACATCGCTGACGATTTGACCGATGGTTCCGAGATTATTGGGAGAAAATACCCTTTCATAGATACCGCAACCAAAATTAGGACGCATTACCCGTTCTCCCTTAGCTGTACGGAGAATCATGATCATAGATTGACGAACTGAATCCTCATATTTTTGGGTTTTAATTTGACCTTTTTCATCAATCTTCACCGGGCTTGTCCAACCCACTCCTAAAAAATCAATATCCATTACATCACCTCCAGGGAATTATTATTAATTTTTACACCTGCTGAGCACTTAATACCTAAGCCCGAGGACGCTTCCAGTGCGTACTTAGATTTAGCTTTTATAGTACAATCTTTTCCCGTTTCCAATTGATAATTTTCCTGGGTTTTAATTGATAAGTTCTTACATTCTATCGAAACATCGTCATCACTACTTTTTAAGATAATTTTTCCGCCTGTTTCTATGGTTAAATCTTTTTCCACCTTGATATTCATCGTATTTTCTTTGGAATCAATAATAATTTGATTCTTCCCTGTTTTATCTTGAATAATAATTTTCTCTTCTCCCTCAGTGTCATCTAGGATAATAGTGTGACCACTGCGCGACTTAATCATTCTTTTATTATTTTTTCCATCTTCATTCACTTCAGGTGGCGTATCTTTACCATTCCATAATGAACCAAGAATGTAGGGAAAATTCATATCACCATGCTCGAAAGCCACTAAAACTTCGTCGTCAACTTCGGGCAACAAAAATAAACCCCGATCTTTCCCTGCCATTGGACTAAGGACCCTAGACCAATCACTTTCATCATTTTCTGATAACCAAGGGAACTTAACCTTAACTCGACCCATTTTTTTAGGATCTTGATTATTGGTGACGATCGCAATAGTCACACCATAAAATTTATGATTTTGTTCCTTTGCCATTAATAAGTCCATTCCCATCATGTCGCAGTCCTCCTAGCTGTAAATAGAGTTTGATACCCTTGATCGGGTGAAAATTTGTGTTCTGTGGTCGTCACGTAGTAAAGACCGCTAAATCGCTTACCGATACCTTTAACTTCGATCACTTTGCCGATTCGTAAATCGGGATTCCCCAAACTACTTCCCTCCGCTATCACATAGGCGATCGAAATATCTCGAAATTGTCCTAAGGCCATTTCGTCGGCTTCTGCTTTTGTTGACATCGGTTGATCGACAATTGTGTTACTAGATTTTCCAAAGGTGCGGATCATCTGAGATCCTGTTTTATCTCCTCCCATTTTACTGTTTTCTTTGCCCACCCCCGCCTTACTCACCACAACTTCTTTGTCTTGAGGATTCCAACCTCTAACTTCTACCTCAGAAACTTGATTTAGACTACTTAAGCGAGGAAAAAATTCAACTAAATCCTCTTTATAAGTAAGTGTTAAAACCTTACCCGCAGAATTTTTATGGGGACGAAAATACAAATCTTTTTTGTCAACGACCACCTCATAACCAATGCGCTCGGCGCGAGTTTTTAAAAAATCCCAGTCAGTTTGATTATGTTGTAAGACGTATTCTAATTTTACCTTACTATCAGTAACTTTGGCATTCAATCCTCTGGATCTAGCAATTTGGCTAGCAATTTCACTATCTTTTACTTTGAGAAAAGATTTTGTCTGATTACCACGTAATAAACGATGGCGTAAATCATGGCCTCTCACTCCCAATACGGGTACTGATTCTTGACTAAATTCTGGTTCTAAAGCAGTAATTTCTCCCGTAATAATTGTTTTGAGATCCTTTGCATATCCCATTTGAATTTCTACTGCATTACCAATTTCAAATAAATTATTATCTGCCCAGGTTACTTTTTGTTTGACTAAATCCCAACTAACAATTTTTAATTCAAACATACTCGGTACTTCCAGATCTTCGGAAATAGATACTGAAATCAAATCGGCATCTACTTCAGGGGATAGAGAACTACCGTTAATTAAGATTTTTTTATTTGGGTTCAATAGGTCGGCATTACTTGGCATAGCTGATCTTAATTTTATGAATTTTGAAGATTATTATTAATTCGTAAAGGGGGAATTGTTAGCACCATTCCTGGATTTAAAATTCGAGGATTAATCAAGCGATTTTCTGCGGCAATAATTCGCCATAGAGAGGGATCACCATATTCTTCTGTGGCAATACTACTGAGACTTTCTCCCTCTTTTACAATCCTCACGGGATCATCAATCGGGTTGCCAATTTTGGCTTTTATCCCTGGTTCTTGCCACTCTTTAAACGTACAATCTAAGGTAGCACGAACAGGGGTTCCATCTTCAAGAAAGTGGGTTAGGGTTTTAGTGACACTTATTAAAAAACCATCGGGTAATAAAACACTGTCCTTTCCTGATATTGTCCCCCATACTAATCGGCATCGCGGAGGACGTTTTAAGTTGAGATTAACCTGTGCCAAATTGTAAATGAGTCTCGTATAATTTTGAACATTTTTATTGGGTTTTATCTCAAAGGTAGTATCAAAAAATAAATTAATACTTAGAGTTGCAGGATCTTCAAAAAAGTTATAAGTTCTTTTGTATTTATGAAATTCAACTCCACCTCCTGATTTAGTAACAGTAATCTGATTCGGGTTAAAGGGAACTTTGATCAGCAAAGGAAATTGACCAGGTTTTTGCCCTTTGCTTTTCTCGGCATAAATTTTTAATTTTTCTAAACTCATCGTTTTTGTCCTCTGCGTTCACTTTCGATTACTAAACGTCGCATGATTTTCCGCTCAACTTGATCGGCGATCGCCTCTAGATTAACTTTTGGTGGAGTGGTTTGCATGGGAGAAATTCTGGTTTCTGTGGGAGGAGATGATACCGCAAAAACTTTAGGAACTTCTGGACTCTGTTGTGGCGATTGCCTGTGAATATCAAAGTTAGTAGAACTGGGCAATGATGGAATTCTAGAAGCCAGGGGTAAGGGAGCCGCGATCTCTGGGCTATCAACCCTAGTTTTTACGTTAATTGTAGGCATTTTTGACGAATTAAATGGTGGCATGGGCAGTTGCTTTTGTATATTTTCTGAAGGGTACTGATGAGAAATTTTAACCACAGGTAATTTAATTTTTCTTTGCTCTAAGATCATCGAATCTATTAAAAATTCTTCAGTGATAGGTTCTTCTAAAGAGCGATTAAATCTTTGCTTTCTATTCTCAGAATAATTAATTAGGGAGGAATTGGTTGATGATATAGGCAGACTTAAAGGACGCTCTTGAATAGACTTATTTTCAGATAATAACTTAGAAGAATTTTCTGGTAATAATGGATTAACAATTAGATATTTTCTCTCCGAAAAATTAGAATTTCTATCAATAATTTTGGTAATCGCTAATGGATCTTCCCTTTTAAAACCATTATTTATCAAGGAATATGTCTGATTTGACGATAAAGAATTATCTATGATCGCTAATGGATGAACAGTTTGATGTTGGGTTAAAGAAATACTGTTTTTTTTGTTAATAGAATCAGAAGTTTCTGATTTAAATTTTCCAGTAATCATAGTAGATGAACTTGCGATCGCCTCTAAGGATTCTGAATTAGTCACTAGCGGCATTTCTATCGCGGGAGCAATTTCATTCCCTGTTGATGCTTGAATTACTATAGGATTGGCAGTATTAGGTTCTCTGTTTTCTGTCAAATAATTACTCGCTGCTGAGGGTGTTTGAGAAGATGCTGTTTTTGCTTGTATGGTTTTCTCGGTATTTGATGCTAAATTGTTAGTCTGATTGACTGTCAAAGTTTGATTATTTTCTGATTGTTGTCCGGGTGTTACAGGGGTAGAATTAATTGATAAAGGCATTTCTATCGCAGGAGCAATTTCATTCACCGTTGATGCTTGAATTACTATAGGATTGGCAATATTAGGTTCTCTGTTTTCTGTCAAATAATTACTCGCTGCTGAGGGTGTTTGAGAAGATTCTGTTTTTGCTTGTATGGTTTTCTCGGTATTTGAGGCTAAATTGTTAGTCTGATTGACTGTCAAAGTTTGATTATTTTCTGACTCTCTCAAAGCAGGTAAAGCATAAACAATTGGTACAGAGTCTACAGACATTTCATTAAGCCCTTGCCAACGCTGTAGATATTGACTTAATAGGGGTAAACGATTCAAAAAGCGATCGCAACGATCAATAATTTTTTGGCCAATATCCTGCTTAATAATGCCAGGTTGCTGACCTAAAAGAACTAACCGCTGCAACAACTGAGGATTTAATGAATCTTGCCAGTTTAATGAAGAATTTTCCATGAAAATACCTATCTTTCCTTAGTAATCCCTTGATGAACGAGTTCGATCCGTTCGATCGCAATTTCGTCACTACTAGCATTGAACGTTGGCCCTTCCCATTTAACGGGATAGGCATTTTTAAAAGTCCACGACAAAACGGGAATCCGTTGACTATTTAATAAAAGAATCGTGCCATTTTTTTGCTCAATAATGCCTTTACTGGTCGCTTTGTACCACGTAAAAAACAGATCATTACTGACTAATCCTCGTGTAAAAACGAGATTGGGATAGGTTGTATTTTTAGGAAATTGATGAACAAAACCATTCACTCCTCCTTCCTCATAGGATTCAAGCTTTATTTCACTGCTTAAGCCTGTTATCTCCGTAAATCCACCCTCGATCACTCCTCCGATTTCCACTTTAAAGTTGTAACTTTTATAAGGATCGTGTTCTTTTAAAGAACGATTCGATCCTTTCTTTAAAGCATCATTAAGTTTTGTAAATAGGGGATTCACTGCACGCTCCTTGAATTTAAGAATTGTTGAGTTGTTCGTTGATTCGTGCGACCTGGGCAACCCATTGTTGGCGATCGCGGTGTTCCATCATCATCACTTGGTCATGGGTCCAATGAAAATAGTAGGCAAGATAGGCTACCTCCTCCAGTAAACGCTCTGGGGGGTAGCGACTTACTCCCCCAGAGGAACGGTCTCCACTTCAAATTCCCCTTGGCAATGGGGACAGGCAACCAATAAACGACTATGACCATTTTGATTAATTCGTTGATAAAAATCCTGCAAATAAATCAAATCTCCCGAAAATAATTCTTCGATCACCTTGGTATTAATTTGCTCTAATGCTCCCAGTTTGGTAATTACCCGCGCTAAGAGAATAATGATCAAATAGCCTGGATTTTTTTGCACTCTGGGATCTCGTAGAGGGGCAATTTCATCCTGGGCTGTGGAGAGACGCATGGTTCCCTCACGGTGGAGATTTCCATGAGCATCCAGATACCCCTGGGGAAGAATAAAGGAAAATTCGGTTTGTAGCATAGATAATTATCAATTATTTAAGGCTGATTAACTGACAGTAATGCCTTCGTGAACTAATTCCAAGGTTTCGATTGCGACTTCATCGGAAGTGGCATTAAAATCGGGGGCGTTCCAGGTGGTTGGCCAACAATTTTCTAAGTTCCAACGTATTTTTTCTTGTCCCTGATTATCAGCTAAAATGATGGAGACGTTGCGTCGCTCTGCTGTGCCGTCCTGTAAAGTTTTATGCCATTTCCAGAGTTCTTGGTTATCGGTAATGCCGCGTTTGAGAGAAATGTTGCCGTAACTATTGAGGCCTGGAATTTGGCGTTGGGTTAAAGTTTTGTCCGTACCTTCTCGATAGGTTCCCGCTGCGCGGGTAGCCGTTAATCCGCTACATTCCCGAAAACCAGCATGGATAATGCCATCCCATTCCACCCAGAAATTATAGCCACTATAGGGGTCATGGGCATTAACAACGTTAGGCATGATTAGATCTCCGTATTGTTTAATAAATTTTAGTCGCTATCTTGGTTGATGATTTTATGCAAAATTATTTTGCTAATTTAGCAACCTAAACTAGGGCAATACTATTTCCCGTTTGTACCAAAAGAAGTTGAATAAATTCTCCTGGAATGGTAGGAGCTAAACCGATTTGTGCGATCGCTTTTCCCATTTCCCGACTTTCGGGTGGATTGGTGATTGCATCACATTTTACATAAAATGCTTGCTCGGTAGTTTCTCCCTGTAAGGCTCCTTGTTGCCAAAGAGATTCACAGTAAATGGTCAATTCTCGCTGTATGCGTAACCACAGGGAAAAATCATTGGGTTCAAATACAGTATCCCCTAAGTTGAAGTCAATCCAACGTTTAAACGTCAAAAAAAGACGACAGACATTGACATATTTCCATTCAGGCAAATCACTCAGGGTACGAACCCCCCAAACCCTTAGTCCCCGTCCCCGCAAACTACGAATGATATTAACCCCCGCTTCTTTTGCTTGATTGAGTTGGATTTGCTGCTCTGGTGTGAGGGAAAAACTGAGATCAAGAATGCCTTCAATGACTTGGTTGGCTGGGGCTGTGTGAACTCCACCCGTTCGGTCAGATTGGGCATAAATTCCCGCAATATGGCCACAGGGAGGAATGGGATTTTCTCGATTTTCAATCTTGAGCCAAGGCGCGTACAATGCCCCATGATTGCTAATTAATCCTTGTTTTTGCCTGTTTATGGCTTGAACCTCAGCACTATCAACAGCATCTAGAATAGCAAAGCGATCGCCCATTTTTTCACAATGGGATAGAATTTCCCGTTGCATTTCTAAAATATCCTGAGTATCACCCTTCACGATGTCGGGAGCGCAGACTAAATCAATGTTTTCGACAATTTCACTCGCTTCTAATCCCCTTTTCAAAGCATCTAGGGTATTATCGGGCAAAGGCATAACATAGCAAAGACGACCGCCATTTTCAAAAAAGCCTCGAACCGCATCCCCCAAATACCCATCTTTCTTAGGACTCAAAAATTGTTCAAACTGACCCAACAGAGTTAGTCGTTGAGGAAAATAAACTTTCTCCTGATCACCAGCAAGACCGAAAAAAATAGGAACTCCCGTGAGTAATTGGGCTTCAGGAGCAGGACTAATTTCCGTTAGATAAACGCCAGGAATTTTAGATTGGAGTTGTTGCATTTTATTCTTTAGTGCCAGACCACTGACTCAAACGAAAGATCACAAATTCAGCAGGTTTAACCGCCGCAACCCCGATTTCTATCACCACTTGACCGAGATCCCGTAGAGCAGGAGGATTATTCTCTGCATCGCATTTGACATAGAAAGCTTCCTGGGGAGTTGTTCCAAATAAAGCTCCTTTGCGCCATTCTAAAGTCAAGAAAGCAGAAATATTACGACGGATTTTTGCCCAAAGTTCAGGGGTATTGGGTTCAAAAACAACCCATTGCGTCCCTTTATCAATGGAGTCTTTCAGATAACAAAAATGACGACGAACATTAATATATTTAAACTCTAAATTTGCGTCACCGCCGAGGGTACGCGCCCCCCAAACCAGAATATTGCCATTGAGTTTACGAATAACATTCACGCCCTGGGGATTCAGCCTATCTTGCTTGGCTTTACTGATGTTAAATTGCAAATCCAAAGCACCCAGAAGAGGTACATTAGCTGGGGCTTTATGAACACCTCTTTCTCCATCAACCCTGGCATAAACCCCCGCAATATGTCCACTGGGCGGAACAAAAATGTTGATCTTTGTCGCAGGGTCGTAAACCTGTATCCAGGGAAAATAGAACGCCGCATAAGAGGTAAAGCCAGGCACTGTTGGCTTGGTTTCACTGCCTAAATCAGTAGCGGGCTGACAATCAAGGATGGCAATGCGATCGCCCATCTTAGCGGCATGGTCTTTAATTTTGCCAATAATATTCGCATCCGCTTGTCCGGGAGCGACAACAATACTGATTTCATCAATGGCTTCAAAATCATTCAAAACCCCATCTACATCCTTGGTATCGGATACCCAGGTGACATAGGCCCGAGTTCCGCCATTGCGAAAGAAACCATAAACCGCATGGGCAAAAATATTCTGCTCTGGATTGTCCTTGGTAAAATCCCCAAAAAATTGTTTAAATTCAGTGAAATTAGTAATTAATTTGATTTCACCTGATGAAACTGAAGTCCAGTAATCAATTATAATTTCGGACTTGTCAGGGGGAGCCGATGTAAATTCAATGTTGGAAATTTTGTCATTTGTTACATTGTTTAATTTAAATTCACTGTTTTTGGGTATTGATTCAGGCAAAGTAACACTTTCTTTGTCCGTCGCTACTGGGTAATTTTTCAGCGAAAAAATCTTCTTGTTACCATCCCCAACGCCTACTTTTTCCTGACTAATTTTGTTGATGTAATATCCAGCAGGGGACTTACGTTGAAAAATACCGATAAATCCAGCAACACTCGTTCCTGCTCCCGCAATCGGTGCAGAACCAGAAGACACCTCTTCAACATAGACACCCGGCGATAAATAAGTCGGCATGGCTTAAACTCCTGAGTAGTGTAGTTTAGAAAACTGTAAAATATTTTTGGGAGAAAGTGTTAAATCCTGCAACAAAATTTTACAATCTTTGGGTTTTATCCGGGTAAAATCCCTGATTTAATCAGAATAGCGTCATTAAATCCTCAATTTTAGTATCATCAACGACAATACACTACTTAGGTAATATCCTCGAAATCTTAACATTCAACACTTCTGATATGGGCTATCATACAAATCCAAGATTAAGCTTCCCCGGTTTTCTAAACCGGGGATTTCTGAAGAGTCCACAAACGAACTTTCTTAGGCTGACTTAAACAGCCTCTATGGATTCCGCTAAGATCAATTCCTAGCATCACCATTACTTTTCTCAAGATATTAGCAGCACCATTAGCATCTGCATTAATTTTGAATCCATCAGAAGTTTTATACACCCCACGACTAACTCGTTTCCCAGTCGCTTTCCACCCCAGGGGTTTTTCACCGAATTTAGGCATATTATCACCGCCGAGAAACGATGATTGGGAAGTATATGATTCTTCTGTTTCCATAAAATCTATTCCGTATTGTTTACATAGTTGAGCAATACGGTCTTTTAATTTTGCTGTGGGAATTTGGACAAACTTCTGATTATTTTTAGCACCTAAGTCAATACCATCTTTCTGTCCTTTATTCCATCCAAAAACAATAGTACCAATTTTGTTGTCAATGCAGTGGTTAACGACTATCCTTGCGGCTTTATTCACTGCATTACGCATTTGTCGGTTTCTTTTTTCGGTAATAGCAGTTAATCTATTAGTCCAAAATCCCTGCGGTTTATCGCTTTTAAGTTTAGCTACTGATTTGTTGTACCACTGATTTAAACTTTTTAAATGAATTCCATCAACAATAAATGATGTTCCTAGATTAGAAACACAGGTTAACCAGTTGTTTAGCCCATGGTCAATCCCTAAAACATTTTTCTTGTCAACATCAGACCTTACTTCATTTACTTGATAGACTCCGCATAAAATTGTCTATTTCTAGGCAGAATACGTACTTCTCTGATTGATTTAAAGTCAAGATTAGATGGTATGGGCAAATAAAAACAATCCATGTTAAACCATGCTTTAACTTTTGTTCCCAAAGGAAATCTAATCATCCCATCAATTAACTTTAATGACCTGCCAGTAAAAGTAGCCACGGTCATCACGCTTTTACAGGAATTAGGTAATTTTGGTTTCTGGGAAACTTCACCTTTCTTTGCAGTTTTAACTAACCCAATGTACGACTTAAAAGATTCAGATACACTGGCCAATATTTGCTGGGAAGTATCAGAATACAATGCCTGGTAATGAATGTTTTTCTGATAAGTTCCTAGTTGCTTGTGCAAATCTGCTCTACTAGGAATACAACCAGTTTGAAAATACATCTGTCTGGAATAGTAAACACCGCAATTTATCAGCTTTTCAGCTTCTGTACAAACGTATTCTAAAATTGCTGTTTGATTAATATCAGATTTAACGAGAACTTGTTGACATCCGTACATTGTTCGACCTTCAATGTTTATTGATTTAAAAAGTATAGCTGAGGTATGATTCACTTGTCAGATGTTATCAAAAGATATATCGAAGATCGGCATCACGGTTAATTATCACAGCGAATAAATTCGCCGTTGGCACTTCCTCCACTGTCTAAAGCCAACTGGCTTCCGTGCCTTTTTTGCGATTTTCTTGTGATTGAACATCCTAGACAATAATCTCCGACAAACTCAAGACGGCTAAAATTAACCAGATGAGTTTTTCTGCTGATTTCTCTGGACACTAGAACTCTCTAAGGTGACCTTGCTTGTTTTTATTAATGGCACTTCTTCTTGTTCATCATCAACAACATAAGGGACGGGAATTGTTACAGTACAATGAATGGAAGCCTTGGGTTTTCCTCCTATTGCTTGCCAAAATTCACCTAGATTTTGAACTTGTCCAGATCGTAGTGAGATAATAGGTACGGGCAACTCTTGTTTTTTTAGTGTTCCCTGCAAAATTGTAGATGGAATATAACGAGATCTCACCAAAATTTGCATAATTTCTCCAAGTATTTGATGTTCATAGAGAAAAGGAACTTGATTACTATCGTCACGATTAGATTGAGGTCTATTAGTCCAAACAGTAATTAAATAAGAACAATCAACCCTAGTTGAAGCAAAAACTCTTTTTGAAACTCCTTCTGCTTTCATTGACATATCCCAACTTCTGACAGAACTACGCAGTTCAACATTTTCTCGTATATCATATAAAAAAAGGTTGATAATAGTTCCTTCGTTTTCAAGATCCTGACTAGGTGGCTCAAAACTAATTTTATAACCACGTTGGTCTATCACATCATTTTTTAAATTATTACTTAATAGTAATTTTAAGGTTTCATCTAAATCTTTTAACATCGCTTTAACTCCTTTTGCCTAAAGTGTCATAATTAAAATCTTAGGTGATTTTCTATTAAATAAAACCTAGATACTTCTTGACTAAAAAATAATATTTACCATATTTATTTACCATATTATTTATTATTAAATTTTTTTTAAAAGTTTCAAAGCTTTAATTGGTAAAAACTAAACTCAGTTATATCCCATGAGCAGATTTATTACCGTGAAATATAATACAAGAAAATATAACATCATTCTTCAGATCAAAGCTTACCCCTTACAAAAATTTACATTTTTAAGAATTGATAGCCCCTGAGGGTGTGACGAAATCCTTTCAACCAATTATGCAGTCAGGGTTTTGAACGTTGGCGCTATGAAAAAAACACAAAAATCAGACTTGTGGGTTTTGGTTTTTACTCCAGTTGTTGATATTTGTAAAGTAATATTACAAACCTTGGAAAAATATTGAGAAATTGCTCACCTGGCAAACATAGCTTTAAGGTAGTAGCTATAGAAGAGAATTAAGGCCAATTTATAAAATGAACAAAAATAATCTTCAAAACTATCGGTTTGCTTGTACCTTGACCTTTGGTGATATATATGGCCAAATTATTATTTGGTTAATTACCATTACCATTAGTTTAGCATCTGCGTTAGCATTAATGGGCGCGAAACGACCTGTTTACGCTTTGGCTACGGTGGGTCTTGTGGTTCTCCTGTCTCTGCCTTTTTTACTTTTTGCCTTTGTGACAACTCTATTAAATAATATTGAATTGAATGCTGTAGAGCCGGAAACAAAGACTGAATCAACATAAACCAATGATTTGACCTGATTTGACTACAAAACCCTATTACCCTGTCTCTAGCAGGGCTTACGCAACTGGCATAATAGATAAAATCGTAGTCAGGAATTTAGTTCTATCTTTAGACCTGAATACAAACAAACGATGATAACTTTTGATAATAACTTTTTGTGACAATTGCGTAAGTCCTAATCAAGGACGGGGAATTTTTTGATCATCTTTTATCATCTTTTATCATCGGTGATTGACAATGCTAGAACATGATGTAATTATTGTTGGTGGTGGTTTGGCTGGATGTCGGGCTGCGGTGGAAATCGCCCGCATTGACCCTAATTTAAAGGTGGCGGTAGTTGCTAAGACTCACCCCATTCGCTCTCATTCTGTGGCTGCTCAGGGCGGTATGGCCGCATCTTTGAAAAATGTTGATGATCAAGATTCCTGGGAAGCTCACGCTTTTGACACTGTTAAGGGTTCTGATTATTTAGCGGATCAAGATGCAGTGGCAATTTTAACCCAAGAAGCACCAGATGTGGTGATTGATTTAGAACATCTAGGGGTGTTGTTCTCTCGTTTACCTGACGGTCGCATTGCTCAACGGGCTTTTGGTGGCCATTCTCATCACCGTACTTGTTATGCTGCTGATAAAACCGGTCACGCGATTTTACATGAATTGGTAAATAATTTACGCCGTTATGGTGTCCAAATTTATGAAGAATGGTATGTAATGCGTCTGATTTTAGAGGACGGCCAGGCTAAGGGTGTGGTTATGTTTCATCTTGTGGATGGAGATGTTCAGGTACTACGAGCAAAGGCTGTGATGTTCGCTACAGGGGGCTATGGTCGCGTTTATAATACGACCTCTAATGATTATGCCTCCACTGGCGACGGTTTGGCAATGACGGCGATCGCTGGTTTACCTCTACAAGATATGGAATTTGTTCAGTTTCATCCCACTGGGTTGTATCCGGTGGGGGTGTTGATTTCCGAGGCTGTAAGGGGTGAAGGAGCTTATTTAATTAACGCTCAAGGGGATCGGTTTATGGCTAATTACGCCCCCAGTCGCATGGAATTAGCCCCTCGTGATATTACCTCACGGGCGATCGCTTATGAAATCCGTGCTGGTCGTGGTGTAAATACTGATGGTAGTCCCGGTGGTGCTTTTGTCTACCTGGATTTACGCCATCTGGGTAAGGAAAAAATTATGAGTCGTGTTCCTTTCTGCTGGGAGGAGGCCCATCGTTTGGTTGGTGTGGACGCTGTAACTCAACCTATGCCGGTACGTCCCACGATTCACTATTGTATGGGTGGTATTCCTGTTAATACTGATGGTCAAGTCCGTCATAGTGCTGATGGTTTTGTTGAAGGCTTTTTTGCCGCAGGTGAGACAGCTTGTGTCTCTGTTCACGGTGCTAATCGTCTCGGTAGTAACTCTTTATTAGAATGTGTAGTTTATGGCAAAAGAACCGGAGCAGCGATCGCTAATTATGTCCAAAATCGTCAATTACCATCAGTAGATGAAGCACGGTACATCAGGGAATCCCAGGAAAAAATTCAAGCTTTAATAGCACAACCTGGACAATATCGAATTAATCAAATTCGTCAATCTTTTCAAGATAATATGACTGAATATTGCGGCGTTTTTCGCACCGCAGAATTAATGGGTCAGGGTTTGGAAAAAATAGCTGAATTACAACAGCAATATTCACAAATATACTTAGATGACAAGGGAAAAAGCTGGAATACAGAATTAGTTGAAGCCTTAGAACTACACAGTTTAATGGTAGTAGGACAAACCATTTTAGCGTCGGCCTTAAATCGTCAAGAAAGTCGTGGCGCTCATTTCCGAGAGGACTTTTCTCAAAGGGATGATGTCAACTTTCTTAAACATACAATGGCTTATTATTCATCAACAGGTATTGATATTCAATACCGTCCAGTCACAATCACTATGTTTACACCAAAGGAGCGAAAATATTAATTAAATTAAAGTTATCATTCATCTGTTTAGTATGGTAATTGATAATTGATAATTGATAATTGATAATTTGCTGGTGCGAAAACATATTTTGCTCGCTTGTTACTTATTAATGCTAACACCCAATAACCATGGGTGTAGCATATTATTATATTTATAAGCGTAGAAAAAAGCTGTCTGATAAATAGTTAAAGCTCTTAGGAAATCCTAAAATGATAAAACTAACTAATTTCCACCCAGCAATTAACCTTTACAGTATATCTTTAGCTTATAACATCTCAAGCAAATTTTGTAGCCACCGAAATATGTTTATCTAAAACGCCGGTTACGTCTAATAGCAACTGCTTTACGTTTACGCTTTTCCAAAGGTGTTTCAAAGTGTCGCCGAGATTTTACATCAGCTAATATACCAGCTTGAGCAACTTGGCGTTTAAAACGACGCAAAGCCGAATCTATGCTTTCATTTTGTCCTAAAAGCACCTGAGTCATTCTTATCCTGCCCTTAATTGATTGATGATTTTCATTTTGAAAATTTTCATTCTCAAAAAGCATTTTATCAAAAACTTGATCAGAAATAAACTCTTCACAAGTTACTTAGGTTTGGGTTGAAAATTCGGTAATTCTACAGATGCTAAAGATTTCCGTCCCTTGGGTGGTCGTTGGGGATAAATCAATGGTGAAGGTGATTTATGTGCAGATGTATCAGATGTATTATGATCTAAAGATTGATCATCTGCAACATCTAACCAATAATCTTCCATTTCCACCTCTGTAGAAGTGATTGGTAATGCCGGCACTGGTGATAATAGCAAATTTTGCTGATCATGGTTTTCATTAGTAGCTAATGGATTAATTTCTAGCTTTACATCCTGATTGATTGTTATTTCTGTTTGTGGATTATTTTCCAGATTCAAGGACAGATTTTCCCAAATAAATGTATCATCGTCATCAGGATGATGAATATTTACCTCTCCTGCTGTTGCTTGTGAAATTACTTGAGGTAATGGACTAGTAAAAAGCTGATGGGTGATATCATCCTGTGGCAGACTTTCCGGTAATATTTCAGAACTAGCTACAGTTTCCACCTTACCCGTTATTGACTGGGAGATCAATGGTTCTTGATCGTGGCCATAGTCATCAGAAATAGTTGCCTTTGGTGGCATCCAGGGATTATGTATAGAATCGCTTGGAGAATCTGTAACTCCAGACCAAGGTTGAATAGGTTGAGCGTTGGGGAACAAAGATCGAGCTTTTCTAGAAAATCTAGTTTGTTTGTGAATAACATTGTATGGGTGATGACCATCATTCTCTACATAAATCCCATCACCGGGAATTGGTGTATCCAGACATTTTTCCAAAGCCGACTTAAATTGTAAAGTCTGTCGTTGTTGACGCATAAGTCTAGCCCGCAATTCACGACAAGTATTTTCCGATTGTAATAGCTGCTGGGACTGTTCACCATAATTACTTTGTAGCAAAGAACATTCCCGTTCTAAACGCGCTAAACGTTGTTGGCTAATTTCCATAAGGGATTTATAACTCTCTATACAGACTTCCTGGCGTTGAACCGTTTGTACAGATATTTCTAACTGTTGATATAAAGACTGAATTTGCTCACCCGCAGCGGAAAGTTCTTGAGATTGTTGTTTAAACATGGACTCAGTAACACTAGAGCGTGTTTTCTGCCATTGCAAAATTTTTTCTGCTTCCGCCAATTCCGTTTTTAACTGCTCTACTTGAGCGTATAAATCATTATTAGCTGTGCGTAATTCTGTATTTAAGTTTAGTAGTTGCTGAAATTCTAAATTGACCTGTGCCTGTTGATCAATGTCAAGTTCTGCAATCAAGTCCTGTTGGTTGCTGTCTGCCAATTTTTCCATAACTACGGTTTCGTGTTTATCATCTGTACTTAGCCGATAGCGTCGCGTTCTTGAAGGCTAATGGGAGGTAAATTTGTTATGCTCACTATGGTTATGATCCACAAATACCTAACCAATATCAATCCTTTGACACCAACAAAATAGTCAATAGATATTAAATCTACAAATTACGATTGTGAATTAGTTCCACCCTGAAATTGTAGGGGGCAACGGCCGTTGACCCCTACTTGTACCGAAAACTCCCAATCTAAAATCTAAAATCTAAAATCTAAAATTTTTTGGTCAGTTGTCAATCAATTAAGGTAGCCAATGGGGATGAAAGCCGACGAGGGGTAATTGTTCTGGTTTAATATCAATGTTAGTATTATCAGGGATGGGTAGCAAGGGCATTAACCAAAGAGTACTACTAGCAATCGGTTCACCATCCTCAGTTTTTAAGGTATTTGCAGGTAATGGTGTAGTATTATTGTTGATGGGAATTACTTGGTCAAATAATAAGCCTAAACCGTCAGGCGCTAAACTGGTTTGGACATTGCGTTGAGCAGCAGGTAGCAGTAGTAGTGGTTTTTGCATTCCTGTTTTCAAATCAATGGCCAGTAAATAAGGCTGTTCCAGATATTGTTCCTGAGAAATAAGTTGTGTCAGTAAGCAGTAAAGAGTGGGGGACGCAGGATCAAACTGACAACTAAGAATAGAGCCTTTAGTCTTTAATAATTGCTTTTGTACACCTTGATTGGTTACCAAAAACAAATCCCGCGTATAATCAGTATTAAATTTGACCATTGCCGCCTGGGAGCCGTCTTTAGAAAAGGCTTGTACTAAGCCAAATTGGGGAAGAAAATCTAGGGGTTTGTTGCTATTACCGTCTAAAGAAACAATTGCTGTTCCCTGACCTTGGGAAACTGCTACGGCTTTGCTGTCTGGTGTAATCAAAAAATCCCCACCCGGTTGTCCTTGTAAGCGTTTTGGGATGGGTTTTTCTGAATAAATATCATTGCTAGTAGGTAAATACCAGAGAGCAAAATCACCAGGGTTATCCCGTTTACCTCTTTGAATAACAATAGTTTCTCCATCTGCTGAAAGGTCAAATTTCAGATTTTGATATTCTTTGTTATCCAAAATCAAGTCAACCTTCCCGGCTGCTTTTGCTTCCTTACCAATTTGACTAGAAATACCCGTAGTAACAGTATAAATTTGGGCTGAAAGTAGGTCGGGATTTTGAGAAGAACGAGCAGAAAATACAATTTTTTCACCATTAGGGAATGGCTCAAAATCCATAACAATTAAGTCTTTGGGGGTAAGAACCTTTTTTTGTTCTTTGGTCAAATTATAAAGTACCAACTGCCCTGGAAATTCTTGACTAGTTCCAATATAAAGGATAACGCGATCGCGGGTGGTAAAACTACCATTAAAAGGCTGCATAACCCGGTTTTTTCCTTCTGCTTGGGAATATTTGTCTCTACCTTTTTCTAATTTAACTTGGTAAGTTGTGCCATAGGGGGCTGGTGTCAGCAGTGTATACACCATTCTTCTTCCCGCCCAACTAATTTTACCAGCCAAAGGTGGATCTATTTTCAGATTTTCCTCCACACTTTTGATATCCATAGGCCGACTAAAATTCAGAGAAAATGAAACATCATCCGCTCCAATTTGTTGTTTTTCCCAGGTAAAATTGCGGACAACAGGTTTGACAACATCACCTTTCCAGATGATTAACCCTATGAGCATACTTAATAATAGCATCAGGGCGATCGCAATTCCGTCTAATGGTTGAATAAATTTATAAGATTTGCTCATCTAACAATTTTGGATTTTGGATTTTGGATTTTGGATTTTAGATTGGCCATCTTTTGTATATTTAAGAAGCACAAGCAAAAGTTAAAGGGATCATCTACTGCTGATTAATAACTGTAGGGATTTTGAGGTTGGGGAATTTTTTTCAGAGAATTGGCCGCAATAGTTAATTGGCGCTTTTGGGCAATGGTTTGAGTTGTCATTTGTCCTTCCACTTCTAACCATGTATCAGGTGGGTATTGTTGACGAGACGAACTTGGTAATTGCACTGGTAATCCTACTGGATAAGCATCTGCGGCACAACAAGTGAGGATAAATCGGGCTAAAAATATATATTCTTGACTAACATTAGGTTGGTGAATCACAAATCCCTGCACCTTTACCTTTTGTCCCGTATATGCGTCTGGTTCAGGATATACATTTAGTGTTCTTACCCAGTCTACAAGCGATCGCTCCTCTGGACGAACCTGAGCGCGAAATGCTTGGGGTTGGACACGAGTTGCACCAATTAATTCTGTCACACCCCGATCCAAAGCTGTTTGACTAGCAAAAGCACGGGGTGTAATCATTAACCCTAGAATTGCGGCTGTTAATAGCAGGAAACTACCCCAACCAGGGGGAAATACATTAATGTGCAAAGCATTAGCCTTATCTAGTTGGCGGCGGTGTTTCCACAGTTGTAAACCTTTAAAAAAACCAATAATTAACAAACCTATACCACCGACAATGGCTAACCAAAAGTAATCAGGGTGAATTAACAAATACAGTTTACCTGTTAGCCAGTATTTCAACATTAAAATACCCCAAGCTGTAATAGCGACCACATCTAACCAGGGTATGAATTTATTTGAGGCTTTGATTTGAGAATTTGACATTTTGTCGGTAATAGGTGAAGTGGTAATACATTAGGACTTACGCACAAATTACGGAATAATCAACCACATATCGAAGCGAGCGAAAGCTGCACTAAGGCCTAGCAACCCTGGTGATAGCAGCAGAGGACACCAAGGAAAAAGCGTTTCTCCAGTTTGCGTCAGTCCCATGATCTCAGATTACGTGCAAATTCATGAATAAAGTGAATAAAAGCGTCAATTGTCCAGCTAAGAAAAAAAGATAGATCAGAGCTTTCGGCTTAAAAATGGATAACATTAAACCAATACCTTTAATATCAATCATCGGTCCAAATACTAGAAATGCCAATAATGACCCGCTGGTAAAAGTAGAAGCAAAAGATAAAGCAAAGAAGGAATCAACTGTAGAACATATTGATACAACTCCTGCTAAAACTAGCATGGCTAAAATGGAGCTAACAGGACCTGCTCCCAGACTAAGAATGAGTTCACGGGGGGCTAAAACTTGGATAGCAGCAGCTATGGCACTGCCTAATACCATAACTCCGCCTAATTCCCGCAATTCTTGGACAATATTATCTAATACAGACTGGAGTTTCTCTGGTAAAGGTTTACTAAAGTTAGGAATTGTAGCCACTTCACTGTAATAATCATCTATGCGTTTTGGTTTTCCCGTTGTTCCACCCAGAATATAAGTTCCCGATTGCAATAAACTAGGCCTATTGGTTTGCAGTTGTAATTGGGATTGTTTTCCCCCGCGTGTTGTTTTTGCTTGAGTAGGGGGGTTAAATTTGAGGTAACGAGCTATACTTGGTTGCAAAAAGGGAATTAAGTCTGATTGAAAACTGAAAATAAAACCAATAATGGTAGCAATGGCTAGAGAAAATACCACTCTTAACACTACTATTTCTGGTTGATCACGGAATGCAGTCCAAGTTGACCAGATGACAATTGGGTTAATTGTCGGTGCGGCTAATAAAAAGCCCATTGCTACTGGTGTAGGTACTCCCTGCATTAATAACCGCCTAGCCACAGGTACATTACCGCACTCACAAACTGGAAACAAAAGACCCATTGTACTGCCAAATAAAGCCCCCAGCAGGGGATTTTTGGGCATTTTTTCGACCAATTTACTCTCATCAATAAAAAACAGTAGTACACTGGAGAAAAATACACCCAGCAGTAAAAAGGGCATGGCCTCAACTAGCAGACTGAGAAATAATGTAAAACCATTGTTCAGTTGATTCGTCATGCGTTGCAGTCAACAGCGGTTGGTGAGTTTTAGGGTTTTGTTTTGTCATATTACCCGATGGGGTAGCATCTGCCCAGGGGATTCACCCCCCAGACGGGATCAATAAATTAATAATAATAGCAGGGAATAAGCAATATGGAATAGAGTTGAAATTTTCAACCAAAAATATATATAAATAAAGTCGGGATTAGCATAGCCACGACTCTAAACGGGCGCCGAGACAGAGTAAGACTAGCAACAGTCAGCATCAGTCAGTGAAGCGTTAAGTGTTTCCCCGTCTCTTTAGAGCGGTGAGTATGTCAATCTAACTATATTTTTGTTATTTTAATGCTATGCTAATTCCTCAAAAACAATATCCTCATAAACCGACTCAATGGGAAAACTTAAATCAATACTTCGTAGCTCGATATTATCCCCCGACTGATAATTAAAAATCTCCCAATTACCGCGATCATTTTTGCGGTATAAATCAATCGCTATTTTCTCAGCATCAACCAAAACATAATCTTGCAAACTAGGATTGCGACGATACAATCTAAATTTATCCCCTCGGTCATAATTGGCTGTACTCGGAGCTAAAACCTCAACAATTAAACAGGGATATTGAATTGCTTGGGTTGCAGTGCGATCGCTATCTTCGCAAGTAACGCTCACATCAGGATAAACATAATCGTTCGTTTCCAAAATATTTACACGACAATCGGAATTACCAACCTGACAACCACCACCCCGTAAATGACTTTTAACGATAAAAATAATATTACTAGCAATTCGTCCATGATTTTGAGTTCCCCCACTCATAGCGTAAACTTCACCATTCAGATACTCATGGCGAAGCAATTGTTTCTCTTCCCAGACAAAATATTCTTCGGGTGTTAACTTAGGAAACTTATCTTTTACAGCAATCATTTTTTGTTACCTCATCTGTAATCGACACAAAGTAAAATCGCATTACCAGACTTTCCTTAGCAGCCACTCAGCAGCCCCCCCATTGTTCCTGTTAGGTGATCGCTAGTAATAGTAATATTTCTGATTTTTAGGACAAAATACAACATCAATAATAGAAAAAAATAGAAAAAATCCGAATCAACCGATTGTGACATCAGGGGTGCGGAATGTGGGTTTAATCATCATCCAAACTACTCAAAAACAGGCGACCAAATTTCCGAAATTGCCACTTCCCAACCAGGTAATAAATCAGGAAGAGTTAAAATATCACCATCTTTGAAAATCACCGTTTCTCCATGACAAGAAACCTCTACAGTTCTTGTTTTGGGATTAATTAAAATCCCAACTTTTGCACCTAAATTCATAAAATCTTCAATCTTTTTTCTCAGTTTATCTAAGGAATCAGTTTTAGATTTTACTTCAACTACTAAATCAGGAACTAATTCTGCATAATCTTCCGTTGATTTTTTCAGGCGATTAGCACAAACAAAAGATACATCAGGCGCACGTAAATCAGAATTTGGTAATTTAAACCCCGCACTAGAACCAACTACACGCCCTAGTTTACGAGGTCTTACCCAGTTACCCAAAATTCGCGCAAACTCAGTACCTACTTCTTCCGATTCATAACCTGACGGACTCATAATAATGATACTCCCATCTACTAATTCCAGGCGATAGTCAGGATATGCTATCTGTATTTCTTCTAGTTCTTTGACTGTAAAAGACATGATCGTTTTCTCCTGAAATACTACTCCCCGTGATATTATTCATCATGCCAAATTTCTTCCTTCACCCTCACAGGCAATTTCGCTAAATCTGGCAACTCCACCGCCTCCACATCTGTGATTTTATCTTTAATATTAATAGGTATATTCACTGGTTGGCGTTCTTCCATCCAGCAACTAGCCACAGGTAAAGTTTCTTCTAACTCATCTAATGGCCGAGGAATCACCATAACTGCATTTAACTCACCAATGCGTTCCGCTTCAAACATTCCCGCTTCCACTGCTACAGCTACATTAGCCACTGAACCACGAATGATAGCCGTACATAAACCAGCACCAATTTTTTCATAGGAGGCTAAATGCACATCAGCAGCTTTCAGCATGGCATCACAAGCTCCCACCATGGCTGGAAAGCCGCGAGTTTCCACCAGTCCAATGGCTTGATTACTCAAACGACTGTATCTACCATCTTCCATAAATTTAGTCAGACGGTTAATCGGTAGAACTATATCTAAATTAGGATAGGGACGGGGAATAACCAAACTAGACACCAACTGTCCAAACTGTTCAGCGGTTTGTACACCTGCTTCTACAGCCAAGCGCACATCAGCGATACCACCTCGCACAATAGCGGTACAATGACCACTACCAATTTTTTCATAGCCAACTAAGTGGACTCCAGCCGACTTTAACATCATGTCAGCCGTGCCAACTATAGCGGGGAAACTGAGAGTTGAGACTAAACCTAAAGCAGTATCTTTGAGGCTATCACGGCGACGTGGTGCATGAATATTGCTCAAAGCACTTTCATTATATGTTTCCATCTGCATTTTCCAGGATAAGGTTCGTATAGCGTCTTCAATCACAGAAGAATGAAAACTAGCATTTGAATATGGACTTGGGTTCACACTTCATACTTAACACTTAACCTGAAGAATTGTCAGAGTTTTGATTGCCCAAAGATTGTCTATGGGGAAATAATGTACTCAGCAGCCTATTTATGCTACCTTGTCCATAAATTTGTGTACCAAAAATATTGTGAGTTTCAAGATTCGACTGACTGGGTTTTAAGTTCTCAGAGCATTCTTCTGTAGAATCCGGGAGCGTAGTTTCTTTAGATGTAGAATCACTTACCACAGCGGTTTCTTCTACCGGAGGAGACTGGCTTTTCGGTGTGGGTGAAGGTGGAGATACGGGTGTAGATTGGTGTTTAAATTCCAGAAAAGCCGCCACCGAGAGTTGAGTTGAGGAAATTACTTGTTCCTCTTTCTCTGGTTTCTCTGGTTTCTCTGGTTGAGAATTAGAAGACTCCGGTTTTTCCGCTGACGGTTCAACAACCTGCCGACTAGTATCCCCCAAAATTGAACCAGGGGCAATCACTTGTCCTGGTGCTACGGAATAGTTAAAAACCGTTGTCGCTGCACCAATACAGGCATTAGCCCCAATTTTACCTTGACCAACCATCAAAAAACCGGCTCCCAGGTTTGCTCCTGCTTCTATTTCTAGGATACCCTCGCTCACTTGGAGAATTGACCCCATACCCAGGCATACCCCAGCACCAATCACAATTCTACTGTTAGTAGCTGCTTGGAGAATTATTCCCGGAGCTAATACCGCACTGGGATGAATAATCACGTCGCCATAAATATGTGTATCAAATCTATCGCTCAGTTGTAGCAGCGATACTGACATGAAATTACCTCGGAAGCCGGAAATGGACGATATATTAGCTAATGGGTAATGGGTAATTGGTAATTGGTAATGGGTAATGGGTAATAGGTAATTGGTATTAAATGATTATTGTCTCTTACCTCTTGCCCTTTCCCTCTTGCCCTTTCCCTTTTCCCTACTCCTATGGACGCTGAATAATTGCTTCTAATACGCGGCGTTTTGCTTTGGGGTCTGTCCCCACTAAACGCACATACTCGCCTGGATATTCAGAAACATACCCTTCTAATGTTGCGATCGCTTCTCGTTCAGATGTAGTCTGAATTTGACCCGCAACTGTCCAAGTACCTGTGCGGAAGCGGCGTTGGTCTACGTGTTCAACCGCAATTTTTGCACCACTGGACAACAATTGGCGCAATTGATCTACTGTTTCCGCGCTTAGACGGGTGCTGGTAACTGTCGCCGTTGCTGTCGCCGTTGCAGTTGCAGAATTTGTACTTGTAAATGATTTGGTGCTACCAGAAGACGCTACGAGTCCGTTTGGTCTTTGGATAATTGCTTCCAATACGCGACGTTTAGCTTTGGTGTCAATGCCAATTAAACGCACATAATCACCTTTATGGGACTCTATACACTCTTCTAAAGCAGAAATAACTGCTTGAGTAGATGTAGATTGAATTGGTTCACAACTATTCCAAGAACCTGTACGGAAACGTCGTTCATCTACGTATTCTGTGCCAATCTTGTAACCACTGGTCAAAAGTTGACGAATTTGATCTAGGGTTTCCGCACTCAATTTCCCACTACCAACGGCATTACCGTTACCATTACCATTGTAATTGCCAACGGATGCAGCAGCGGGAGCTTTAAAGCTAGATGTACCAGCGACTACACCATCAGGACGTTGAACGATTGTTTCTAATACCCGTCTTCTGTTGTTATCAATACCAAATAGACGCACATATTCACCGCTATGGTCTCGCAAACAGGATTCTATAGCAGAAACCGCCTCACCTAAAGACCGGGTTTCAATGGCTTGACAACTCTGCCAAGAACCCGTACGGAAACGTCTTTGGTCTACGTGTTCTGTGCCAATTTTAAATCCTTGTTCTAGTAGATAACGTAATTGATCTACTGTTTCTGTACTTAAGCTATAGCTGGCCACGTCACTGCTCCTTTCTAACTCTTCAATTTCAATGCTTGTATAAGATTTATCTGCTGCAAGATTAAGTTCATCCCGAATGGGCGCAATACACTTGCTATCTGCGGCGCAGTGATAACCAGCCCGCAAAGCCTGATTAATTCCGACTACATGGTGAGCAAATTCTTGATCCTGCACCTGGACATCTGGTAATCTATCCGCTTGCTGCTGAGTAGTAATTATTGATCCAGATGCTACGTATTTACCCGGTGGAATTTCTACATCTTGAATTAATGCGTGCATCATAATAATGCACCCTGCACCTACTCTGGCATTAAATACCGTAGAACGAAAGCCAATAAAACAACTATCGCCAACGTAAGCAGGTCCATGAATTAGTGCCATGTGGGTAATGGAAGCACTTTTGCCAATCCATACCGAGTATTTCTGTCCATCATCACCAATAACTCGGCCTTGCTCCAACCCATGAATAACTACACCATCTTGAATATTAGTATTTTCACTAACACAAAAAGGTGTACCTTCATCTGCTCTAATGGAAGTTCCTGGAGCAATTATGACATTTGCACCTATATTGACATCACCAATTAGGTTACAAGAAGAGTGTACAAATGCAGTTTTATCGATATTGGGTTCGGCTAAACTCCTTGACCACGGGGTTGGGGGTGCCGCCGTGCTGCGGACTACCATTGCGAGATTCCTCCTGAAATAAGCTTTTTGTCAGTGGTCAGTTGTCAGTGGTCAGTTGTCGGTTTTTACTTCTTTTCTGTCACCTGTCACCTGTCCTCTGTCACCTGTTCCTGACTATCTATACTGGTCTTTTTTGCTGTAAATGACACGATCTTCAACATAAATGGTATCTATAATTGCCACCACTGCTGCATCTAAGGGTCGTTGTTCATTGCCCAGCACTTGACGAGCAGCACTGCCGCGACTGACAAGTACCCACTCATTCACTCCTGCCCCCACACTATTATCGGCTGCTACCTCGTATACTGGCAGGAGATTGCCATTTTCATCTACCAATTGCAACATCAGCAGTTTCACACCCCGCAGACTGGGATCTTTTTGGGTGCTAGTTACTGTGCCACGAACTCTGGCAATTTGCATGATTAATTATGGTCTTCTACCGAAAGGGCGAATTGTGTTCACACCTTCCCGGAATTGTTCTACATCTTCTGTATACCGAATTGGGAGGACATATTCTAAGTTTTCGTGAGGACGCGCAATGATGTGTGTAGATAGCACTTGTCCACCGTTAACACGCTTCACTGATTCTACCCCAGCACCTACTGAAGCTTGAACTTCGGAAACGTCACCACGGACGATAACTGTCACCCGACCACTACCGATCTTTTCATATCCTACCAAAGTAACACGCGCAGCTTTTACCATCGCATCAGCAGCTTCTACTACTGCGGGAAAGCCTAATGTTTCTACCATTCCTACTGCAATTGACATTTTTTTGTCCTTAAATTAAATTTTTACCTGTATCCAGATTTAATTTCAAACCACCAGTCTCGTTAATGATTTTCGTTTAAATGGTCAGCCTTTCCACAACTAGACTAAGCGCGAAACTGTTCTACTGCTTCTGTATAACGAATTGGCAAGACGTATTCTAAGTTCTCGTGGGGACGGGCAATGATGTGTGTAGACACTACTTCACCACCGTTGACTCTTTTGGCTGCTTCAATACCAGCCGCAACTGAAGCTTGCACCTCAGAAACATCTCCCCTCACAATCACTGTAACGCGAGCGCTGCCAATTTTTTCATATCCTACTAAGGTCACACGGGCAGCTTTTACCATGGCATCAGCAGCTTCTACTACTGCGGGAAAGCCTTTAGTTTCAATCATTCCAACTGCAATTGGCATCGCAGAACTCCTCAAAAATTAATCGTTTTAGAACTAGCGGTGGAAATTTTGGCCGGGGATGCTCACTTTCCAAAATACCGCCATATTTAAGCTTATGAAACCTTGGCATCCTTGGCAACATAAATTACTATAATAGTTTGTCATAAAATATATTTAAAAAACTTAACAAAACTTTATACTGTCCTTTGTGGTCTTCAAATTCACTGATCCCTAGAGTGACAGCTTATGCTTTATAATTTCTTTATCACTTTTAGAACCACTACAGTTTACAGCCTAAGCTAATTCTTTGATAAGGAGGACTGGCATAGGCTAGGTATGTGATAGATGGGCTATTGGCTAGATATTTTACTTGGCTATTTTTATAAATACTGGGTGAAAATTCGCCAATTTTACAAATGTACATGAAAAACTAATTTAAAACAGCAGCAAGGGAAAAATGTTCTTTAATCAGAGAATATCTAAAATATGACAGCATTATTTAATGACTCGATCAAAGGCTATTTTCAAGCAAATATGCCTAAGATATTTAGCTAAAAAAATTAAGAAAACATAGATTTTCTCGGAAAATTTTGTTTTTGAGCAAAGGATTATTTAAAGGCTGTTTAAGAGAATGGAAACTCAGTTGTCAAGGAAGATTTTAAATGAATGAATTTCTATTTTTAACAAGTTGGTTCGTCCCTCTTTATAGTTTACTAGGGGCAATTTTAACTTTGCCTTGGAGTATAGGAATTATCCAACGCACAGGACCTAGACCTGCTGTATACTTGAACTTGCTGACTACCATCTTAGGTTTTATTCACAGTCTATTAGTATTTAAAGATGTTTGGAATCGAGAGCCAGTACATCTACTAATAACTTGGTTTCAAGCTGCTGATTTCCAATTATCCTTCGCTTTAGAAATTTCTGTGGTCAGTGTGGGAGCAACTGTTTTAATTACCGCACTAAGTCTATTAGCACAAATTTATGCCCTAGGCTACATGGAAAAAGACTGGTCTTTAGCCCGATTTTTTGGTCTATTAGGATTTTTTGAAGCCGCTTTGATTGGTTTAGCAATTAGTGATTCCCTCTTTCTCAGTTATGCTTTGCTGGAGGTTCTCACTCTTTCCACCTATTTACTCGTAGGATTTTGGTATGCTCAACCTTTGGTAGTTACAGCAGCACGAGATGCCTTTTTGACGAAACGGGTAGGCGACCTATTACTATTAATGTCCGTTGTCACCCTTTCTACTCTGGCTGGTAGCTTAAATTTTTCGGATTTGTATGAATGGGCGCAAACTGCTGATTTAAACCCAGTTACATCCACTTTACTCGGCTTGGGTTTAATTGCCGGTCCTGCTGGTAAGTGCGCCCAATTCCCACTGCATCTGTGGTTAGATGAAGCTATGGAAGGTCCAAACCCAGCTTCGGTGATGCGAAACTCTTTGGTGGTAGGTGGAGGCGCTTATATTCTCTACAAGATTCAACCATTATTATCTTTATCCCCTATTGCTTTGGATACTTTAGTGGTGGTGGGAATAATGACAGCAGTGGGCGCAACATTGGTATCTATCGCCCAAATTGATATTAAGCGAGCGCTATCCCATTCTACTAGTGCCTATATGGGATTGGTGTTTTTGGCGGTGGGTTTAGAACAAGGCGGAGTAGCCTTAATGTTACTCCTCAGTCATGCTGTAGCCAAAGCCCTATTATTCATGAGTTCTGGTTCAGTTATCTATACCACCCAAACCCAAGACTTAACAGAAATGGGGGGTTTATGGTCAAAAATGCCAGCTACAACCACAGCCTTTGTTGTCGGTTCAGCAGGTATGGTGACACTACTACCATTAGGCAGTTTCTGGGCAATGTTAGCATGGGCTGATGGACTGGTCAGAGTTAGCCCCTGGGTAATTGTGGTTTTAATCTTAGTTAATGGCCTCACAGCTTTGAATTTAACTAGGGTATTCCGGTTAATTTTCTGGGGAAAATCTCAACCAAAAACCCACCGCGCCCCAGAAGTCGCCTGGCCAATGGCATTACCAATGGTGACTTTAACTATACTAACATTATTGTTACCATTAATGTTACAACAATGGTATTTATTACCTAGCTGGGAAAGTTTAGATGGGTATATAGTTGGTTCTCTATTCGCTTCCACTCTGGCTGGAGTAACTCTTGGCGCTACCATTCATCTTCACAAAGCTTGGTCAAGATCCAGAATTTTAATCTGGAGATTTTTGCAAGACTTATTAGGCTATGATTTTTACATAGACCGCATTTACCGCTTAACGATTGTAAGTGCTGTAGCGCTGTTATCCAAGATATCCGCGTGGAGCGATCGCTTTTTGGTAGATGGTTTAGTCAACTTAGTCGGCTTTGCGGCAATTTTTAGCGGACAAAGTTTGAAATACAGCATTTCTGGTCAATCCCAAGGCTATATGCTGACAATTATCTTCGTTATTAGCATCCTGGGTTTTTTCATTAGTTTTTCGTTGGGTTTATTCGATAAGTTGCCTTTTTAGGAAACAGGGAACAGTCAACTGTCAACTGTCAACTGTCAACTGTCAACTGTCAACTGTCAACTGTCAACTGTCAACTGTCAACTGTCAACTGTCAACTGTCAACTGTCAACTGTCAACTGTCAACTGTCAACTGTCAACTGTCAACTATGCTCAGTACATTGATTTTACTGCCGTTAATTGCTGCGGCTTTCATTGGTTTTTATCCTTCTACCATCTCTGGTAAACTAGCCCGAATTATAGCTTTAGTTTTTAGCGTTGTTATTTTTCTATGGAGTATTTTCATAGCCATTCAGTTTAACCCCAGAGACATTACTCAACAATTTGCAGAATCCCTACCTTGGGTAGATGCCATTGGCTTAAATTACAATCTGGGTATAGATGGTTTATCCCTGCCGTTATTACTTCTGAATGGACTATTAACTTGTATTGCTATTTATAGTAGTGATGAATCTCAACAACGTCCTAGATTTTACTATTCCTTAATTTTTCTCTTAACCACTGGGGTAATTGGAGCATTTTTAGCACAGGATTTATTATTATTTTTCCTGTTCTATGAGTTGGAATTAATACCCCTGTATTTGCTAATTGCCATTTGGGGAGGTGCAAGACGAGGTTATGCAGCCACAAAATTTCTCATTTATACCGCTTTTTCGGGAATCGTCATTTTAGCTAGTTTCCTGGGTATAGTTTGGTTAAGTGGTTCTTCCAGTTTTGCACTCTTGACCTTAAATACTCAAAATCTGCCCTTAGCTACTCAAATTTTACTCCTTGTAGGCATTTTGGTCGGTTTTGGCATTAAAATCCCCCTCTTTCCCTTCCATACTTGGCTACCAGATGCCCACGTTGAAGCTTCTACACCCATATCTGTTCTCTTGGCTGGAATACTACTGAAGTTAGGGACCTATGGCCTACTGCGATTTGGCATGAATTTGTTACCAGATGCTTGGGCTTATTTAGCCCCTTGGTTAGCTACATGGGCAGTAATTAGTGTTTTATTTGGAGCTTCTTGTGCTATAGCGCAAACAGATATGAAAAAAATGGTGGCTTATAGTTCTATCGGACACATGGGCTATGTCTTGTTAGCCGCCGCCGCATCTACTCCTCTAAGCGTATTAGGGGCAGTTATGCAAATGATTAGTCACGGATTAATATCCGCTATGTTATTCCTGTTAGTAGGAGTTGTCTATAAAAAAACTGGTAGCCGAGATTTAAACGTGGTTCGGGGACTACTCAATCCAGAACGCGGTTTACCCCTGATTGGTAGTTTAATGATTATGGGAGTCATGGCTAGTGCAGGTATACCCGGAATGGTGGGATTTATTGCCGAATTTATCGTTTTTCGCAGCAGTTTTGCAGTTTTCCCGGTCCAAACATTGTTGGGAATGTTAGGAAATGGTTTAACTGCCGTTTATTTCTTAAATCTTGTCAATCGTGCCTTTTTTGGACGGTTATCAGAGGAACTTTACAACCTACCTCGTGTTTACTGGAGCGATCGCCTTCCTGCTATTATTTTAGCTGTATTTATCCTCATTTTCGGCATTCAACCCACCTGGCTGGCACATTACACCGAAACCACAATTACCACCATGGTAAACACCAGTAATCTAGTACACAACAGTGAGCATAAAATAGCTATTCAAAATAGTTAAAAGTCGTATTATTCAGCCTTTTAACTTTTGAGTTCTAATTCAATTACAGGAGAAATAGTATGGTAAAAACTGAAAAAAAGCCCGCTTACAACCCCCTATCTGAGTATCTTGAACGCTTACAAAATGGTGGTGCATTACTCAAAGATAGCCCCGAAAACGTTTTAGAAGTTGTTGGCATTCTCAAAAGTTATGGTATAGTTTTAGATGCCTATTCTAAAAACCTCATTTACATCGCTGAACATCAATTTTTAGTGTTTTTTCCCTTCTTTAAATATTTTGATGGTGATGTTTCTTTTGCTAAATTAATCCGTCATTTATGGCATGATCGGATTAATTTTGAATATGCTGAATATTGCATGAAAACCATGATGTGGCATGGTGGTGGCGGTTTAGACAAATACTTAGATACTCAGGAGTTTCAAGATAGAGCAAAAACCGTTATTGCTGCTAAATTTAAATATAATCCCCTGCTGTTGGGATTAAATCAACTATTTCCTGAATTTTTAACAGAACAGTTACGAGTTTCAGCTTATTACACTGGTTTAGGTCAATTTTGGCGAGTTATGGCTGATATGTTTCTGAATTTATCAGACCGCTATGACAACGGCGAAATTAAATCTATTCCCCAAGTTGTAGAACATATTAAACTGGCTTTAGTTGCAGATGCAATTAAACCAATTACATACAGCGTCAAAATTGGTGGTAAAGTCTATGATATTATTCCTAAATCAGTTGGTTTAACCTTCCTTGCAGATACCGCAATTCCCTATGTAGAAGCAGTATTTTTTAGAGGAACACCATTTTTAGGAACAGTTTCTTTAAACGCCCAAGCATATCAAGTTCCTCCAGATCAATCTCGATTCCAATATGGTGCATTATACGCCGATCCTTTACCTATTGGTGGTGCGGGGATTCCCCCAACTTTATTAATGCAGGATATGCGTCATTATTTGCCAGAATATTTACATAGTATTTATCGTCGCAGTCTCAGGAGTGAAGATGATTTACGAGTACAAATTTGTATGAGTTTCCAAAAATCCATGTTTTGCGTCACCACGGCCGCAATTTTAGGACTTTTACCTTATCCATTAGATACTCAAGATCCATCTGAGAAAAAAGCCATTCAAGTTTATTTAGAAAAGTGGCTGTCAAGATTAGAAAACTCCCGGTTATTAGAAGTCAATAAATAGGCTAATATAACTACCCTATCATATTGCCAAAAAATAATTTTTGCGGATTTAAAAGAAAGAAATCTCTTGACACGAAGCTAGGACTGTGTTATCATAGTACAGACGAGGAAGAACTATCTTCACTGCATAAGCAATTTTAAATACCATTAAATAAAACAAGACTAATTGGGAGTTAGTTATAGATGACTCTTCTGGTTGTTGTCTGTGTCTGGAGTGGTTAGTTAAAAACCCCTTCAAGACTCAAATTGCTATAACATCAGCAGTTGCCACAAATACGTAGTATGAGTTATCATACTAATATTGTCTTTAGAAGTATTATTACCAGCTTGGATTCTTACAGCAGTTATCCGTTTATGAAGTACAGATATTAATAATAAAACTCTTGTGGTGCGGGCAAGATGCCCGCACAAGGTAAGGTGTACCTCACTCAAACTGAACTCGCTGTAAATTCCAGATTGGATCTGAATAACAGTCACTTATTGATAAGACTGGTTTTTGCGTCATGAGCTATTGTATCAACCCGCACTGTCCCAAACCCATTGACCTAGCAAATGCAAATAATCCTATTTGTCGTAACTGTGGGTCACAATTACTGCTGCAAAATCGTTATCGGGTACTCAAACAACTAGGACAAGGTGGTTTTGGGAACACCTTTGAAATTGACGACGGTGGAGAAACCAAAGTTTTAAAAGTGCTGACTGAAAATAACTCAAAAGCGGTGGAATTGTTTCAACAAGAAGCCAAGGTTTTGAGTCAGTTAAACAGTGTGGGTATTCCCAAAGTCGAAGCAGATGGTTATTTTACGGTTTTACCTAAAAATAGCTCTGTACCATTGCATTGTTTAGTAATGGAGAAAATTGCAGGAGTAAATTTAGAGCAATGGATGGAATTTCGTAAATATCAACCTATTGCTGAAAAAGAAGCTCTCAATTGGCTCAAACAAATAGTAGAAATTCTGGCTTTAGTCCACGCTCAAAAATATTTTCATCGTGATATTAAACCTCAAAATATCATGCTGCGACCAAGTGGGCAACTTGTCTTAATTGATTTTGGTGCAGTGCGACAAATCACCACCACAATTTTAGCGAGAAATTCCCATACGAGAATTATTTCTCAAGGTTATTCACCACCAGAACAACAAAACGGTTATTCTGTACAACAGTCAGATTTTTTTGCTTTAGGACGGACTTTTATATTTTTGCTCACAGGTAAAGAACCCCAGGATAAAGCTATTTATGATCCTCTGACTAATGAGTTACATTGGCGAAAATATGCAGTTAATATTTCTCCGCTTTTAGCAGATTTAATTGATAATTTAATTGCTCCTACTGCAAATCAGCGTCCTGAAAATACGAGAGTTATTTTCCAGAGATTGCAGAAAATTGAAAAGGCTTTAAATCAACCGCAAATTTTCGGAAATACCACCAATATTCAATCAAAAAGTAGTTTTTTACCGACGGTTTCTGTTAGTCCAGGTAAACCCGTACAACTTGCGGCTAAACCAAGTCAGAAAAATCGCCAAATGTGGAAATGGTTGATTGGTTTAAGTGTGGGATATTTTGCTATTGCTGCATTGAATCAACCTAATAATAAAAACATAGTTGTAACTGAAGAAAAAATACCTGTTGTTAGTCCTAGTATTTCTAATTCATCACCAATTATTCCTATTTCTGAATCTACACCAAAGGCTAAAACGCAAATTCAGCCAAGTCCGGTAAATGTAATTTCATCTGAAGATTTGCAAGCTGAAAAAGCGAAAAGGGAAAAAATAAAAAAACGTGAAGCTGCTTTAAAAGCTGAACGAGAGAGAAAAGACGCTATAGAGAAACAAAGGAAATTAGAATCAGCCGCTAAAGCCGAACAAGAAAGACTAAAGGATATTAGGAAACAAAAAGCAGCTAAAGAAGCACAGGAAAAGCTGGAAACTGAGAGACGAAAGAGGGAATTTGAAGCAGCCATATTAGCACAACAGAAAGAACAAGTAGCACTGCAAAATAAACAAAGAAGACAAGCAGCAATACAAGCTGAAAAGGCTAACCAGGCTTTGCGAAGAAAATCACAAAAAACAATTGTGTTAACTCCAAAGAAACGACAATTACCAACTAAACCACAAAAAGTGAGGAAAAAACAAGAAAATACACCACGTTCACATGATAATGTAGTTGATGTCACTAAACCTTGGGAAAATACACATCCCATTCCTAAAGCTTCCGATGAATTAGAACAGGTAATCAAAGAGGGTAATCAATAATGAAATTCACAGTTAAAGGTCTAATTGCTTTATTTGTCACTAGCTCGGCTTTGTTGTTAACGCCAATGAGAAGTAATGCACAGGTTAATATGAAGATACTAACTCAGGTGGCTGATAGTTGTCAGAAGGATGTTTTTTCTAAAAAATACTATCAACAAATGCTATTGAATATTAATCACTTTCTGTCGAATAACAATGATTTAGGGCATAACAATGTTTTAAAAGAAGTATGTATCTACTCTCGATATCATTACTCCTTAATTTTGAATAAATTTCCTGAACTCGCTTCAACAGGAGAAATCTTACCTGGATATCCTGGTTCTGTAGCTGTTGGACAACTAGCACGCACCTTTAGTTCTTATGGTGTTAGGACGCAGTTGTTAGACTGTATTATTGCTAACAATATCTCTGGTGGCGTATGCAGGTGGAGCAAAAACCATATTTCTCAAGGCCAAAAATATAGCTCTTTTGTTCATGGATCATACTACTTACCATACGTTTGTCCTTCTTGTGTTGTAGCTCATGATGATGTATCAGGTTCAAGAGAGGTAATTTTAAAAGCTTTTATCAAATGGTTTATTAAACTTGATAAACCACAAAGACGAGAAGTGATTTCTCTTTTAGGGGATGAAGATGAAGCTCCTCAATTGAGGGAATCACTAAAGAATGAATCTCAAAAAGCAGTAGAAGAATATCAGGAAACACGCGCAAGGGTTCAGCAGCAGGAACAGGAGCGACGTAAAAGAGAATTACTTGGTAATTAGGTTTTTGTAATTTAGTAGGTTGGGTTGACGCAAGGAAACCCAACAATAATCAATAACAGCGTAACGTAAAATTAATGATAATAAATAATTAAAAGTAATGATTGTTTCCTTTAGTTGTAAAGAAACCGAAAAAATATGGCAGGGGGTAAGTTCAAGAAAATTACCAGTAGATATCCAAGAACGAGCATTACGCAAATTGCGACAACTAGAAGCAGCAGCTAATTTAGATGACTTGCGTATCCCCCCTGGAAATCGCTTAGAAGCCCTTTCTGGAGATAGAATAGGAGAATACAGTATCCGTATTACAAAGCAATGGCGGATCTGTTTTATTTGGGAAAATGGAAATGCTTATAATATAGAAATAGTGGATTACCATTAGGAGAAAATGACATGGAAAACAACTTACTACATAATCCCCATGCTGGTGAAATTTTAAAATATGAATTTTTAGAAGAATTAGACATCAGCGAAAATACTTTAGCTGTTAATTTAGGTTTAACTTATTCTACTATTCAAGGAATTATTACAGGTAAACTTAAAATGACGGCAGATATAGATTTACGTCTCTGTCGCTATTTTAGACTTTCAGATGGTTATTTTTTACGATTGCAAAACGCTTATGAAATAATGGAAGCAAAAAGAAATTTAGGAGAAATTTTAAATCAAATTATTCCTTATTAAAACAGAGGTTTTATCATGACTTTATCTTATATAGTATTAGAAGGTAATAAAAACCAAGAAATTCTAGAAAAATTACTGCCTAAAAATTTAATTCAAGATGTGAAAATAGTAGTAGGTGACAGTCAGTATGAAGTAAGATCATTAGCAAGTTCTCTAATTGCTACTAGACACATTCCTGTAATCTTAATTTTAGATGCTAATACAGATAACGAATCTCAAATATTTGAAAAAAGGGATTTAGTTAATTATTTATTACGTCGTGCTGCGGCTAAAACCCCTTTTCAAGTATCTTTAGCTATTCCTGAAATAGAAATTATATTTCTCCAAAATAAACCATTAATTGAAAAAATCACCCAACGTCAATTTAATGATTTAGAATGGAAATTTGCTCAAAGCAAACCTAAAGAATTTTTAGAGACAGTTTTAGGCACAGAAAAATCAATCAATGAGAAAATATTTAGTAATATCAATGATGAAGAAATTAAGATATTACAACAACATTCATTAATACAAGAAATAATGATTTTCCTATCATCCCTTACTCTATCTTCTGTTGCAATTAACTAACTATATATTTGTAGGTTGGGTTGACGCAAGGAAACCCAACAACACCAACTATGATCAATCGTTTTTTCTAGTAATGGCAGAAAATGACAAAACCTGCCATAATATAGAAAATAACATTCACGGAAATCACCTCATGAAAAGTATGAATATTTCCTTACCTGACACCATGCGAGCTTACGTAGAACAACTGGTAGCACAAGGTGGTTACAGCAGTGTTAGCGAATACTTTCGGGAATTAGTACGACAAGACCAAAAACAAAGAGCAAAGGAACAACTACAGACCATGCTTTTAGAAGGATTAAATTCTGGAGAAGCTACAGAAATGACAGCACAAGAATGGGAAGATATTCGTCAAGCAGTCAGAGACAAAATTAACAACCGTCAAGGTGCAATTTAGCTTGTGATGTTTGAAATTAAAAAAAGACCTCAAGTTATCCGTGACTTGATAGATTTAGCAACCTACATAGCAGAAGATAATTTAGATGTTTCTGACCGCTTTTTAATAGCAGCAGAAACAACATTTAAACAATTAGCTAAAACTCCAGCTATGGGAAAAATCTGTCAATTTTCTCATCCTAATTTAACAGATCTTCGACAACAATCAATTAAAGGATTTAGAAAATATCTGATTTTCTATCGCATTTTTGAATCAGAAATTGATATTTTGCGAGTTATTCATAGTGCAAGAGATATCGGAACAATATTAGATGAGGATTTACAATTATGAACGTAGGTTGGGTTGACACAAGGAAACCCAACAATAACCAATAACAGGGTAACGTAGAATTAATGATAATAAATAATTAAAAGTAATGATTGTTTCTTTAATCAAGTTTAGGGTGCGTTACGCTGTCGCTAACACACCCTACGGATCTAAACTTCAACAAAAGTGGGAATATTTACCATTAAATCCTCCCTTTTCTCCCGAATTTCCCCAGAAAAATGCTTATCTATTAAATCTGCAACCTGTTCAGCTTTAACTTTACTATAACGAGTTTTATCAGGCATAACTAAATTAGGACCAGCTTTACAGTTTTTCATACAGCCAGTACCTTTAATAGCGACTGAATTTTCTAAACCATGATTTGTTAATTCTGACTCCAAAGCTTGACACAAAGCTTTACCTCCGCGCTTCATACAATCAGATTTTTGACAAACTAGAATTGTTTGCACTTTGTCCGGTTTCGTCTTAGCTAGATTTTGGGCTGTAACTGTTCCCATATCAGCACTTGCAGCCATAACTCGTTCCGCTACCAATGTTACCTGATCTTTTTTGGCGTTGTATTGTTTTGTTCCCACAACTTGTAACCAAGTCCCTTGAGGTAAACGCAAATCAAAAGCACTCCGTAAATGTTTGGCTAATTTTATATAACATTCACCTTCGGAAGTCCATAATAACAAGCCTTTTAGCTTATATCCATCCTTGATGACAAAATCCAAAAATCTGCCCTCAAAACAAAATTCTGTTACTTGTGAATTAGTATATATACTCATTTTTCCCCTATCTAACTAAAATTTTTGGTAACGAATACACCAACAATTTTCAAGATTCCCAATCAAGTCTTGACGAGAAGCAGTAAATTGTTTAATTACACTCCAGAGTTGAATAGCTGCGGTGAGGTTATTTACTTCTACCATTAAAGGCTGGTTAGTATCACAAATACAAATTATATCTAATTCTTGTAAGCGTTGATAAACCTGCCAACGGTCTGCCCAATCTATATCAATAACGTGCTTTTTGTCTGTTTCTGAGCTAGAAGATTTCAAGTGGATAGCCCCCAAAATGCCATAAAATTGCAGTAAAACTAGAAACTCACAGCCTAAATTTACAACTTAGTGGGAGTTTAGCCTCTTTCTCTAGAATACACTAAGTGCAAAATATTGTCATTAATTTTGAGAAAAAATCTCATCTTTTTTAAATTGGTGGATATGCACATTTTGTGATTTAAGTCAATATATATAGCTACAAAGGTAGATATATTACAAAAATTGATGATTGCAATTACTAGTAATGTCAAAGTTTTTAATATTTAGTAGCCTTGTTTTTATTTTAAAAATGCTAAGATGTTAAAGGTAAGCAGTTAAAAACTATAACTCTTAAAAAGAGAGGAAAACCATGTCTGATACGCAAACTATATTACACAATTTTGGTCAGGTTTATGACAATCCTGTATTATTAGATCACAGTGTAACCGCACCAGTTGTTGAAGGATTCAATGTCGTATTAGCTAGTTTTCAGGCATTGTATCTACAATATCAAAAACATCATTTTGTAGTTGAAGGTGCGGAATTTAATTCCCTGCATGAATTTTTCAATTCCAGCTACAAAGAAGTACAAGATCACATTCATGAAATCGGTGAACGTTTAAATGGTTTGGGTGGAATACCAGCAGCAAGTTTTAGTAAATTAGCTGAATTATGCTGTTTTGAAACAGAAGCAGATGGTGTATTTTCGGCGCGAAAGATGGTAGAAAATGATCTAGTAGCCGAACAAGCATTAATTGGTGTAATTCGCCGTCAAGCTTCACAGGCTGAGAGTTTGGGCGATAGAGGTACAAGGTATTTGTACGAAAAAATCCTCTTAAAAACTGAAGAAAGAGCTTATCATTTAGCTCACTTCTTAGCCAAAGATAGTTTAACCTTGGGTTTTGTCCAACGGGCTGAAAACTAAACTTTTCGTAATCTCGATTCAACTAAACTTAAATGGTAAAAATTTTTAGTAATTGAGAATTTTACAAAATTAATCCTTTTGGCAGAAAAGTATAAATTATGCTTTCTGCCATTTTTTATAATGGCATATTTTTTATATTTAGCTAATTAAAGCTAATTAAAAATATTGTCATTTATCCATTTAAATATAAATGCAATTTCTTAAATATTTCACATATATCTAAAAATAAATTATTGATAATCTATGTCAAAAAGAATAATTAAGCAAATAAAAATATTTAGCAACAACTTAATTATTATAACTTATAACCAATAAATAAACACTTAACCTCTCTGCGTCTTTGCGCCTCTGCGTGAACAAAAAATATGAAAACTAGTCAGAAAAATCCTCCATATCCATAATTCTTTCCTCTGTTAGTGATAGCGAAGCACTGCTGCAAGCAGTTCGCTACCCGGAAAAGTTGATAATGAATGGCATGATAGGGGGTAAAGACCTTTAAAATAGTCCAAGATTTGTATTTTTGTCATCTAAGGTAAAAACTATGCCCCGTCGTCAAGACCTCAAAAAAATTCTCCTGTTAGGTTCAGGACCCATTGTCATTGGCCAAGCCTGTGAATTTGATTATTCTGGAACTCAAGCCTGTAAAGCTTTGCGAGAAGAAGGCTATGAAGTAGTGCTGGTCAATTCCAACCCAGCGACAATTATGACTGACCCCGAAACAGCAGACCGCACTTATATTGAACCGCTGACACCGGAAATAGTGGAAAAAGTTATCGCCAAAGAAAGACCAGATGCTTTGTTACCAACTATGGGTGGACAAACTGCGTTGAATTTAGCTGTGGCTTTGGCAAAAAATGGCGTTTTGGAAAAGTACAATGTCGAGTTAATTGGTGCGAAATTACCAGCCATTGAAAAAGCCGAAGATAGGAAACTGTTTAACGAGGCCATGGCGAAAATTGGCGTAGCAGTGTGTCCCAGCGGTACAGCTTCTACTTTAGAAGAATCAAAAGCGATCGCTTTAGAAATCGGTACATATCCCCTAATTATCCGTCCAGCCTTTACAATGGGGGGGACGGGGGGCGGTATCGCCTATAATCAAGAAGAATTTGAAGAAATGGCCCAGGTGGGTATTGACGCTAGTCCGGTTTCCCAAATTCTCATTGACCAGTCTTTATTGGGCTGGAAGGAGTATGAATTAGAGGTAATGCGAGATCTAGCCGATAATGTTGTTATTATCTGTTCTATTGAAAATCTCGACCCCATGGGGATTCATACAGGAGATTCTATCACGGTTGCCCCTGCTCAAACTCTCACCGATAAGGAATATCAACGGCTGCGGGACATGGCCATTAAAATTATCCGGGAAATTGGAGTAGAAACCGGTGGTTCTAATATCCAGTTTGCAGTAAATCCCGAAAATGGTGATGTAGTCGTAATTGAAATGAATCCCCGTGTATCTAGAAGTTCGGCCTTATCTTCCAAAGCTACGGGTTTTCCTATCGCCAAAATTGCGGCTAAGTTAGCGGTGGGTTATACGTTGAATGAACTACAAAACGATATTACCAAGAAAACCCCCGCTTGTTTTGAACCAACCATTGACTATGTTGTCACAAAAATTCCCCGGTTTGCATTTGAAAAATTCCCTGGTTCTGAATCGGTACTCACGACACAAATGAAGTCAGTGGGTGAAGCCATGGCCATTGGCCGCACATTTAATGAATCTTTTCAAAAGGCTTTGCGGTCTCTGGAAACAGGCCGCGCTGGTTGGGGTGCTGATAAGTCCGAAAAATTGCCCAGCGGTGAACAAATTCGCGCCCAGTTGCGGACACCAAACCCAGAAAGAATCTTTTCTGTACGTCATGCTATGCAATTGGGAATTAGTAATGAGGAAATTTACGAATTAACAGCCATTGACCCTTGGTTTTTAGATAAGTTACAAGAACTGCTAGAAATAGAAAAGTTTCTCAAACGCACTCCCTTAAAGCAGTTGACAAAAGAACAGATGTATGCTGTCAAAAGAAATGGCTTTAGCGATCGCCAAATAGCATATTGTACTAAAACTAAGGAAGACGAAGTTCGCACCTATCGCAAATACTTAGAAGTTATCCCTGTTTACAAAACCGTTGATACCTGCGCGGCGGAATTTGAAGCCCTGACTCCATACTATTATTCTACTTACGAAGAAGAAACGGAAGTATTACCTAGCGATAAACCCAAGGTGATGATTTTGGGAGGTGGTCCCAACCGTATTGGACAAGGGATTGAGTTTGATTATTGTTGTTGTCATGCTGCGTATTCTTTACATGATGCCGGGTATGAAACTATTATGGTCAATTCTAACCCAGAAACGGTTTCTACAGACTATGATACCAGCGATCGCCTCTATTTTGAACCGTTAACAAAAGAAGACGTTCTCAATATCATTGAAGCCGAAAATCCCCTGGGGATAATAGTCCAATTTGGTGGCCAAACACCATTAAAATTGGCTGTACCATTGCAAGAGTATCTTCAACAACAAGCAGCCATTTCTAATGTTTCACAAAATGGGGAAATCCAAAATCCAAAATCCAAAATCCAAAATCCCCAGATTTGGGGAACATCACCTGATTCTATAGACATGGCGGAAAACCGAGAACGGTTTGAAAAGATTCTTCAAGAATTAAATATCGCTCAACCGCCTAATGGTATGGCTAGAAGTTATGAAGATGCTTTAATTGTTGCCAAGCGTATTGGCTATCCAGTGGTGGTGCGTCCTAGTTATGTACTGGGAGGACGAGCAATGGAAATAGTTTATTCTGATACTGAGTTAGAAAGGTATATGACCTTTGCAGTTCAAGTAGAACCAGAACACCCCATTTTAATTGATAAATTCCTAGAAAATGCCATTGAAGTGGATGTAGATGCGATCGCCGATCACACTGGTAACGTTGTTATTGGTGGCATCATGGAACATATCGAACAAGCGGGTATTCACTCAGGTGATTCCGCTTGTACCTTACCTTCTATATCCCTATCTCCAGCAGTGCTAAACCAAATCCGTTTATGGACAGTACAACTAGCACAAGCTCTATCCGTAGTGGGATTAATGAATATTCAGTTCGCCATAGTTGGTAATAATAGTTATTCTCCCCAGGTGTATATTCTGGAGGCTAACCCCAGAGCATCACGGACAGTTCCCTTTGTATCTAAAGCAACAGGCGTACAATTAGCCAAACTCGCATCCTTGGTTATGTCGGGTAAAACCTTAGAGGAATTGAAATTCACTAAAGAAGTTATTCCCTCACATATAGCCGTTAAAGAAGCCGTTTTACCATTTAGTAAATTTCCGGGTACAGATACCATATTAGGTCCAGAAATGCGCTCAACAGGGGAAGTAATGGGCATTGATAGCGATTTCGGCCGCGCTTTTGCTAAAGCCGAATTAGGCGCAGGGGAAAAACTACCACTTCAGGGAACTGTATTTGTGTCTATGAGTGATAGAGATAAACCTTTAGCCGCAGATGTGATTAAAGAGTTTATTAAATTAGGCTTTACAATTATGGCCACCCAAGGTACACGCCAAATTCTGCAAAAAGCAGAGTTAGAGGTGACATCAATTCTTAAACTCCATGAAGGTCGTCCCCATGTCCTTGATGCTATCAAAAATGGAAACATTCAACTCATTATCAATACACCCTCTGGAGAAGAAGCTCATGCAGATTCTAAGTTAATTCGTCGCACAGCTTTAGGTTACAAAATCCCCATTATTACCACCATTGCTGGCGCTAGGGCTACAGTCGCTGCTATCCGTTCTCTGCAAAATACCACCTTAGATGTCAAAGTTATCCAGGAATACTGTCCTAAGAGTTAATTGTCAATTGTCAGTTATTTTTTTAAGACCTAAGCCCCAGTGACGAGAGAATGAACCACATTCTAGAAATAGAAGCGTTCAGCGCAGGTGTTGTCGAAGGATAGGACAGGAAGGAAAAAAGTAGGTTTCAACCGGATTTTACCTTTACCTCAGTCCTATTTTCTTAACCATGGACCATTAACACAAACATTAAGCAATTGTTACAAGAGAATAATTATGGTTATTATTGAGATATTTTAACAAATATGAGGAAGGAATTTTTTCGTGGAGAATTTGGCTCAAACCCTTTAAATCTATGATGTTCAGGAACTTGAGATTTTGAGGTGATGTCAGTTTGCTGGGAAAGTGCGGATTTTGCGGTAGTCAAATTATTCTCATAAATGTTACAATTCTTAATATCGCTAAAGACGCAAAAAATATCTGACTTGCTACCCTGTATCTAAGCTATAGATACTTGTAAAAACCAGGATATAACTGTAGTATTTAGCAGTAAAATACCTAATTTCCCAAAAGATGAGCAACAGTCTTTGACTAGGCGCTTTTGTTGTCAACCATCATCAGGGTTTCCTGTCCAATTAGGTAGCAACCTCCCAATACGATGATTCGGTTCACGAATCTATCAACACACAGCACACAATAGTGTAACCCACCATTACCAAAGAGTAGCGCCATGAAGACCGCTAAAACAGCCACCGACCTCGTGCGGACTTACCTGCGTGAGATTGGCCGTGTGCCACTCCTCACCCACGAAGAAGAGATTTTTTATGGTAAACAGGTGCAACGATCTACTGCCTTGCATGAGATCCGGGAAGGTCTTGCTACCCGGTTGGGTCATCCACCAAGTTTAGAAGCATGGGCCGCAGCGTCTGATTTAGAAGTATCAGAATTAAATCAGGCCATTTCCCAAGGTGAAATAGCCAAACGGAAAATGGTAGAGGCCAATCTCCGATTAGTTGTGTCTATTGCCAAAAAGTACATTAAGCGCAATGTTGATTTACTTGACCTCATTCAAGAGGGCAGTATTGGTATGCAAAGAGGTGTAGAAAAGTTTGACCCCACTAAAGGCTATAGATTCTCTACTTATGCTTATTGGTGGATTCGTCAAGCTATTACCCGTGCTATTGCCGAAAAAGCCCGGACTATTCGCCTACCTATTCATATTACCGAAAAACTCAATAAAATTAAAAAAGCCCAGCGTCAACTATCCCAAGGTCTGGGACGTGCGCCTACGATAGCTGAGTTATCCCAAGAATTAGACCTCACACCTAAACAGGTGCGAGAATATCTAGAAAAGGCTCGTCTGCCATTATCTCTAGATTTGCGTTTAGGAGATAATTATGATACTGAACTTGGGGAAATGTTAGAAGATACAGGTGCAACACCGGAAGATTTTGTCATGCAAACTTCCCTATCTTATGACTTAGAGCGGATGATGTCAGAACTCACCCCCCAACAACAGGATGTAATTAGTCTACGCTTTGGACTAAAAGATGGACAATCCTTAACTTTGGCTAAAATTGGTGAAGTCCTGAATATTAGCCGGGAACGGGTTCGTCAAATTGAACGCGAAGCTTTAAGTAAACTTCGCAAATCTAAAGCCACTATGAATGAATATCTTGCAAGTTAGTCGCTTGTTTTCTGCTTTCTTTATGGGTGGAGTTTCCCCACCCATACTAACCATACTAGTAGGTGAAAAAACCCCCATTTCTAGTACGGTTAAACCGACTCCCTCAAAAGGAATAATCTGCTATTATGATTAATATCGTCTGTATAATAGTCAACTAAATCGAAGCAACAATACTATCAATTATTTCAGTCACAAACCCCATTGTTAGCAGTGACACTATAGGAGGTCAAGCATGAGTAACCAATCTAACCGAGTATCAGAATTTTTTAATAGTGAGTCGGAAACAGGTAATTTATTATGGCAATACGTTAAATCCTTAAGTCCAGATACAATTACTCAATTATCCAAACCCAGTTCCCACGAAGTTTTACAGGTCATGGAACGTAATATTATCGGACTTTTAGGAAATCTACCTTCTGAACAGTTCGGTATTACTATTTCTACCAGTCGAGAAAGCTTAGGTCGCTTATTAGCATCCGCGATGATTAGTGGTTACTTTCTGCGGAATGCAGAGCAAAGGATGGGTTTTGATATGGTTGTACAAGCAACAGAAGCGAATAATAGCGTTGAATAATATTATTGTAGCTTCAGAAAATTATCAAAACAAAGATCAACTCGGTAGAGATATAATTAATCTGCCGAGTTTTTTGATTATTTATTGGTAGTTGGTAGGTAATATTATATGAATGAAACCAATTTTTCTATTCCTCATAAAATTATTGGTGTTGCTGTTATTTGGAATGACCAAAAACAAATTTTAATTGACCGTCGGCTTCCCCAAGGTACAATGGGTGGTTTATGGGAATTTCCAGGAGGAAAAATCGAAATTGGTGAAACTATTCAAGAGTGTATTAAACGCGAAATCTCGGAAGAGTTGGGAATAGAAATTGTCGTTGGAGAACATTTAATTACTATTGATCATACTTATGCTCATTTACGGGTGACTTTAACGGTACATCATTCTCAACATTTAACAGGTATTCCCCAAACTATAGAATGTGATGAAGTTCGCTGGGTAAGTTTGGACGAATTAGATAATTTTAATTTCCCAGAAGCGAATGGGGAAATTATCACAGCTTTAAGGAAATATGATCAGGAAAATTGATAAATTAGACATTTATTCCCAATATTTACACATCTTTAAACCTGCATTTAGATCCCCTACTTTTAAGTTAATCTTTGGTAAATAATAATTTATCAAAGAAGTCGGGGATCTTTTGTTTGTGTTATGATAAAAATCAAATATTGTTAACCCTTTTTTCAACAATCAAAGGTAACAATCTATTAACACTATTTATTTGTTACTAATAATTTTCTACAATAGTTAAAAGGACTTTTATTAAAGGTGTAGGTAAAAAATGTCTAAAACCGTTGCTGACGTGATGAGTCGTGATCCTATACTCGTCCGTCCTCAAACTCCCTTAAAAGAAGCTATCCAGATTTTAGCAGAAAAACGAATTAGCGGTTTACCTGTAATTGATGACGCAGGTAAATTAGTGGGGATTATATCAGAAACAGACTTGATGTGGCAAGAAACCGGTGTAACTCCACCCGCTTATATTATGATTTTGGATAGTGTGATTTATTTACAAAATCCCGGTACTTATGAACGAGATTTACATAAGGCTTTAGGACAAACTGTAGGAGAAGTTATGAGTAAAAATCCCGTGGCTATTTCTCCTGATAAATCATTAAGAGAAGCAGCACAATTGATACAAAATCACCAGGTTCAGCGTCTCCCTGTTCTTGACAATGGGGGTAACGTCATTGGTATTCTCACTCGTGGTGATATTATTCGTGCTATGGCTACTGACTAAGAAGCACCAGAAGATTAACGGACAAATGACATAGGATAATTAAATGGCTGTTTCGGCTGATACTATCAAAACATTACTAGATTCTGACAATTTGGGCGATCGCTTACGTGCGGTTAATCAAATCCGCGAACTAGAACCACACATCGGTTTAGAGTTAATACAGATTGCTATAGGTGATAGCAGTGCGCGGGTACGTTATGCTGCGGTCAGTCAAATGGACACCCTGGGAAAACAGGATTTACCATTATCCTTGACAATATTACGGGGTTTACTTTATGATCCCGAAGCAGATGTGCAAGCAGCCGCAGCAGACTGTTTAGGTGCGCTAAAATTACATGATGCTTTTGAGGACTTACAAAAGCTTTACCAAGAAACATCAGAATGGTTAGTCCAGTTTAGCATTATTGCGACCTTGGGAGAATTAGGAGATCCACGCGGCTTTGAACTACTCAAAGAAGCAATTTCTTCAGATAATGGCTTAATACAAACTGCGGCCATTAGTTCTTTTGGTGAGTTGGGAGATACAAAAGCAGTTCCTCTCCTCGTTCCATACTGCACTAATCCAGATTGGCAAGTGCGTTACAGAGTTGTGCAAGCGTTGACTCGCTTAAATAGTGAGGATGCTAAAACTATTCTAGCCAATTTAGTAAATGATGAAGTGGAAGCTATTTCTCATGAAGCTAAAAAAGCTTTACAGTTAGTTTAGCCTAGTAGTTGCGTTTATTCGATAAAGCGCAACTGCTGAACTCATTTTTCTAATTTCTCAATTTTTCTAAATAACTTGATTTTTGATTGATATCAAAAACTTGATCATTAGACATCAGGTGAAAATTAAAAAATTAAATATGTGTTATCTGTAACACTTAACTCTTTTAGAGACGTTCCATAAAACGTCTCTACATTTTTTATCTTTCGCGGAAATTTCTCTTAACCCCCATATACCTGCGGCCAAGTCGTCACTACAAATACTATAACCGCACTGATAGCTAGGATACCTTGAATCAAATTTCCCACCACCGTTCCCACGGTAATTCCGATACCAGCTTTTACCGCAGACCATAATCGTCTTTGGTAAAGGAACTCACCCACAATTGCACCTAATAATGGTCCAAATAGAATTCCCAATAATGGTCCACCAAAGGGTAAAGCGGGTAATAATCCCAAAAATCCCATTAATAAACCCACAAAAGCGCCAATTTGTCCCCACTTACTAGCACCTGCTTGTTTAGCCCCAATGTAACCAGCAAGGAAATCAACTCCCGTACTCAGAAGTAAAACAATGATTGTCACAATCAGGGGAATTTTAATAGCAGCAAAGGAATGACTGACCATTCCCCAGATGATAATAGATATTAAAATCAGGCTGCTTCCAGGGATAGCAGGAACTACAGCACCAATAATTCCCACTAACATTATAGCCAATAATAGCCAATAAATAATCTGCATAATTAATTTAAGAGTCGGAAGTTAGAAGTCGGAAGGAAGAAAAAAATTACTCATTACTAAGAGTAACAGCTAATTTATCCGTAATTCCCGCAGTCCAGTTTTCATCTTGTTTAGTATAACTGCACGGTTGATTTGCTGCTAAAATTAAAACTCTTTACTTTACCAACGGAATGTTAAATGAGTGTATCTGCTGATATTATAAAAGAATTACTGGATTCTAACAACTTAGGCGATCGCTTAAGTGCAGTTAATCAAATACGCGAATTAGAACCACATATCGGTTTAGAATTAATACAAATTGCTATATTACTTACTCCTGCATCATAACTATACCCCAAATTAATCTACTTATTCGCGCCTTTGCTCCTGAGCGTCTTAGCGCGAAACCTTGATCAAAAATCAAGCATAATTAACCATTATCAAACAAAGAAAAAAACACTATGAACACACAACCCCTCCCCCTCCCCCTCTGCGTCGGAGTTCTCGGCTTCGGTGGACTCGGCCAAGCAGCAGCCAAACTCCTTTCCAGCAAACGGGAAATGATTCTCGTCGCCGCCGCAGACCAAAAAGGTTACGCTTACTCTAGAGAAGGCTTAAACACCCAAGCTTGTATCACGACCTACCAAAATCAAGGTACAGTGGGTTATTTAGAATCCGTTGGGACTTTAAGCAACAACAGTATTCAAGATTTAATCACCACCAGTCAGCCTGTAGATGGTTATTTTCTGGCTTTACCCAACCTTCCTAATGATTTTATTCCTTCGGTAGCTAAACAGTTCATTCAAGCCGGTTGGCGCGGTGTCCTGGTTGATGCTATAAAACGCACCAGTGCCGTAGAACAACTTTTAGCGATGAAAGATGAACTACAAGCAGCGGGAATTACTTACATGACTGGCTGTGGTGCTACTCCGGGACTGTTAACCGCCGCTGCCGCTTTAGCCGCTCAAAGTTACGCTGAAGTCCACAAAGTAGAAATTACCTTTGGTGTAGGAATTGCTAACTGGGAAGCTTACCGTGCTACTGTGCGGGAAGATATTGGCCACATACCCGGTTATACTGTAGAAACTGCTAGAGCCATGACAGACCCAGAGGTAGAAGCATTACTAGATAAAACCAATGGTGTGTTAACTTTAGCGAATATGGAACACGCTGATGATGTGATGTTAGAAATAGCGGGTATTTGTTCACGGGATAGAGTCACAGTTGGTGGTGTCGTTGATACCCGTAATCCCCAAAAACCTCTCAGTACAAATGTGAAAGTTACCGGACGCACCTTTGAGGGGAAAATATCCACTCACACCTTCACATTAGGGGATGAAACCAGCATGGCCGCCAATGTGTGTGGTCCAGCCTTTGGTTATCTTAAAGCTGGTCAAGAATTGCATAATAGGGGCATTTCTGGCTTATTTACCGCAGCGGAAATCATGCCAAAGTTTGTAAAATAGGTGATTGGTAAAAAACAAAAAAACAAAATCCCCGACTTCTTTAAGGAGTCCGGGATCTAAACCTAGTACAACCGTGAAATCAATATCGCACTTTTTAACTTATAGGACTTACGCGCAATTTGCTTCTTCATGAACTACTAAGGAGCGAAGGACGGGGCTTGTGTCCTATGTTTTTGGTCATATACCTTAAATGACATAGGTATTGGTCAATTAATTCTGTATACTTATATTCTGTTTCATTTACATTATCTTTTGTGATCTTTTGTGACTAGAAATCGTGAACCTTTAGTTAGTTTAGCACTGTATCACGCTTTTAAGTGGTCGGTGATTAGCCCCTTGCTACACACATACTTCCGGGGCAAAATTTATGGCGCGGAAAATGTCCCCCAAAGCGGTGCTGTCATCATAGTTAGTAATCATGCTAGTTATTTTGACCCACCTATAGTTTCCAGTTGTGTCCGTCGTCCAGTCGCTTACATGGCCAAAGAAGAATTATTTAAAGTTCCTGTTTTAGCACAAGCAATTAAATTATACGGTGCTTACCCCGTCAGTCGCGGTACTGCTGACCGCAATGCTATCCGTGCGGCTCTAGAATATTTAGAGAATGGTTGGGCTGTGGGTGTATTTTTAGAAGGTACACGCACTCCAGATGGTCGCATAAGTGACCCAAAAAGAGGTGCAGCCCTCCTGGCAGCTAAGGCCAAAGCTCCTTTTTTACCAGTGTGTTTATGGGGAAGTGAGCAGATTTTACAACCCGGTTCTTCTTTACCTCGTCCCGTACCTTTGACTATTAGAATTGGTCAATTAATTGACGCTCCCAGTTCTAATAATAAGGAAGAATTGGAAAGAGTGACTCAAAAATGCGCTGCGGTAATTAATGAAATGCACGATTTGGGCAGGTAAAATTTAAAAAGGAGATGCACTATAGCATTTCCTTTCTCAGTCAGGTACAGGAATCAGCAATAAACCGCAGATAAACCCAGATAAACCCAGATAAATCTGTACCTGGGTCGAGTAAGAACCTTACGCCAAATAATCAGCTAAATATCAAAAAATTAATTTATAATAAAATTATTATCTAAATAATATCAAAGTTAGACTAATGCAACCAGACAATGTACAAGTAGGCTTATTTGGATTAACTCATTCCAATAGAGACTTTTCTCAAAGAGAAAGTTGGGGAAAAAATCAATTTAATAATTCTTTTCCCGCATCCTTAGCTTGTTATATGTATCAGAAAGGTTTAAAACTTAATTATTTAACCTTGGACAAACAGTTAAAAATTGAGCATCAAGAAATAGATATTTCTCAAATATTTGGTATTGATCCTCTTTCTCCCCATTTATTTTTTTCTTTTGAGAGTGACTATATACCTTATAGAAAAATAGTTGTTGGTAAATTGCCGCGAGTTGATTTAGTAACCCATGATCTTAATAGAGATAATGCTTGTTTACGAAGTATAGAAATTAAATTAACTGCATTACCTGATAATTCTACTTATCGGTTACCAGATTATGAATACGGCTGTGAAATTGTTACCAGACCAGATACTATTGTGTATCTTGCTTTGAGTATTGCTCATAAATTTGAAAATTCAAGAGATAAATTACTCAATTATCTTCAACCCGTATGTAGTCAAATTGAAGATTGGTTAAGTATCCGTCAGGTATTGCCTTTTATTCCTCAAATTGTAGATAGTTTAGATACTTTAATAAGTGAGAATATAGCAATTCAATCTCCCTTAGTTATGCAACCGATATGGAAAACTGTAGGTAAAACTTCTAAACTTTATCAAAACTGTTTAGATATTTTTATCTGGAGTAACTTTGGTTTTACCAGGCTTTTCTTTGATATCACTAAAAGATTAGCTAAATCAGAAGAAACCATTCAAAGACCTATGCGTTCTGTTGTCTGGTTGGCAAAGATGTTATATGAATTTGCTCTGGTCGGTAAAATAAATCATAAATTGGTGATTGATACATTAACCTATAACACCAAGAATGATAAAGCCTTTGCTTTAAGTGGTTCTAATACTCGTCCTTATATGACTTGTGATAATTTGCTTCAACCCAGAATTACCAAAGAAGAAATTAAAAACATCATTTTAGGAGGAGGGCAAAACTTTTTAAGTCCTGAAAGAAGATTTGATGCTATTATTTTCAGCAATCCAGAAATTTTTGATGATAGACTAAAGGAAATTTAATGAATATACAAATGAAATCGTCTTCCTTAAAGGTCATAGATATATTTTCTGGTTGTGGTGGTTTATCGCTAGGATTTCAGAATAGTGGATTTCAAATTGTCGCTGCTTTTGAAAACTGGAAATCTGCCATAAATGTTTATCAGCAAAATTTTCATCATCCAATTTTTGAATATGATTTGAGTCAGGTAAATAATAATTATTCAATATTTAAAAAATTCTCACCTGATGTAATTATTGGTGGTCCACCATGTCAAGACTTTTCCAGCGCTGGTAAGCGTAATGAAGATTTAGGTAGGGGAGATTTAAGTATTACATTTGCTGAAATAGTAGCTAATGTTTCTAGTCAATGGTTTGTTTTAGAAAATGTACAATTATTTAGAAAATCACACAAATATCAAGAATTTAAGCAAATCCTCAAATCTGCTGGTTATGGTTTAACAGAAAAAGTATTAGATGCTAGTCTATGCGGTGTACCACAAAAGAGAAGGAGATTCTTTTGTATAGGAGAATTGGGTGGTAAAGATGATAATTTAAAGACTTATCTGGAAGCTAATTTATCCAAAAAAAATACAACCATTAGAGATTATTTAGGAAATAGTTTGGGGATTGAATATTATTATCGTCATCCTAGAAGTTATCAAAGAAGAGCCATTTTTACTATCGATGAACCAAGTCCAACTATTAGAGGCGTAAATAGACCAATACCTAAAACTTATCAACAACATCCCGGAGATGTTGCACCATTAACACCAGATTTACGTCCTCTAACTACTCGTGAAAGAAGTTATATTCAAACTTTCCCTGATGATTTTATTTTTGTCGGTTCAAAAACAGATTTAGAACAAATGATTGGTAATGCTGTACCCATTAAATTAGCAGAATATGTTGCTAAATCTCTACTAATGTATATTGAAGATAAAAATAAATATCACATATCTGATGTTTCGTTGTTAACTGTTTAAATTATCATATTTCCTATGTCACAAACTCAACCCAACCCTGAACAACTAAAAATCATCAACCACATAAATGGAGCATTATTAATATTAGCTCCCGTGGGAACTGGTAAAACCCGCGTTTTATCCTCAAGAGTTGTCAACGCAATTAAACAAGGTATTCCTCCCGAAAAAATACTCTGTCTCACTTTCACTAACCGCGCAGCTAAAGAAATGAAAAAACGGTTAGCAGAAATGTGTCCTCAACAATTTCGCCATATCACAATTAAAACTTTTCATAGTTTATGTACTTCTATCCTGAGAATAGAAGCGAGAAATATTGGTTTACCAACAGATTTTGTAGTTTATGATGATACTGACTGCTTAGGAATAGTTAAAGATATTTTTAAACTACGTGACGATAAAAAAGCTCAAAATAAATTATCACAAATAGCAGATTGTAAAACTAAAGCGAGTCATTTACAACTATCTCCTAATTACCCTCTAGAAAAATTATTTGCACCATTAGGAATATATAAGGCAAAATTAGCTAATAAATACCAAAATTTATTACAAGAATGTCATGCTTTAGACTTTGCTGATTTAATCTTTTATATTCGTTCTTTGTTTTCCTATTATCCAGAAATTAAACAAAGATGGGAAAATCGTTTTGATTTTATTCAAGTAGATGAAGTTCAAGATACTCATTTATCAGAATATGAACTTGTCACAACTTTAGCTGCTAGAACTGGTAATATTGCCATAATTGGAGATTTAGATCAAACTATTTATGAATGGAGAGGTTCTGAACCTGAAAAAGTTGTCAGTCAATTTAAACAACAGTTTCAACCTCAAGAATATTCTCTAACTTGGAATTATCGCGCTACTAGAACTTTACTTAATACCGCTTCTGGTTTTGCTGATTCCTTTGCAACAAGACATACAAAAATAACTCCTGCACTCAATTGTAAAAATGGTGAACTAATTCCAATTTATGCAGCTAAAAATGAATATGATGAAGGAAAATGGATTGCTAAACAAATTCAAAGTTTAGCTAAAAATAATCCTGATTTTCCATATAATCGAGTTGCTGTTTTAACGAGAAATCATAAACGTATTGGTATAATTAGCAAAACTTTAGAAAAATTCAATGTTCCCTGTATCACAGTTGAACAACATGATTTTTTTTCTCTTCAAGAAATTAAAGATACTCTTGCTTATTTACGTTTTATTATTAATCCTTTTGATGCAACTTCACTGTTAAGAATGTTATTACGTCGTAGTCGGGGAATTGGTAATTTTACTATTAATCATATCATCAAGATCATCAAGGCAAATGAAGTTTGTGGTTTTAAATTAACTGATATGGCCTCAACACAAACTTTTATTGATGGTGATCCTTTTAGTAATTTAATTACTGCTTATGATTCAGGAACAATTGTTGTTTTTGATGTGGAAACTACGGGTTTGATAACCGGTAAAGATCAAGTAATTGAAATTGCTGCTATTAAATTGATTAATGGTCAGATAAAATCTGAATTTCATGCTTATATTAAAAATACTATACCCGTGGGAGATTCAGAACAAATACATGGTTATAGTGATGAATTTTTAGCCACAAATGGGAGAAATGCTCTTGATGTATTTATAGAGTTTTTAGCATTTATTAGTGATGCTTTTTTATTGGGACATAATCTCGGCTTTGATATTAAAATGATTATAGCTGATGCTCAAAAATTGGGTTTATCAACTCCTCAATTTATATGGGGAGATACCTGGGATTTAGCAAAACGATTTATCCCAGCAGATAATTATAGTTTAGAAAATTTAGCAACTCAATTAAACCTCAATCAATTACCCAGTCATCGCGCTCTTGATGATACCCGTACAACTGTGGAATTATTAACAATTCTCATACCTTTAATTAAACATCGTGCTGATTATCGTCAAGCTTTAGTTTATCTTTATGGAGAGGAATTTGAAGCTTTAGCTAATGATATTCACAGTTGGAAAAATTCCAGCCAAAAATTACGTCCAGCAGATTTATTAGGTAATATTTTAATCGAGTCTGGTTTATATGATTTTTATGAAAATCATCAACCACACAGGTTAGAAAATCTGAAAAGATTAGTCAAGATTTTCAAAGAACAGGATAATGTAGAATTACATCCTGATACAGCGTTAAGAAATATTCTCGAATATACAGCTTTAGCGAAAAATTTAGATCAAATTTCTCAAGAAAATAATCAGCTTTTAATTATCACAATTCATCAATCCAAAGGTTTAGAATTTGATCATATTTTTATTGCGGGTATGTGTGATCAAGAATTTCCCAGTTATTTCAGTTTACGGGATAATCAATTAGAGGAGGAAAAGCGGTTATTTTATGTAGCGTTAACAAGAGCAAAAAAACAGTTATTTATCTCCTGGTTTCTCAAAGATTATAAAAATGAACCTAAGTCCAAAAGTCAGTTTATTAACTCACTACCTACTGAATATTTAATTGAAACTACATTCTCTAGCAGCTAATAAAATGATTGTAATACCAAATAGAATAAGATTTTAAGAATAATTGACCGTAGACAAACCCAGATAAAAACACATGAATTAATGGATTTTATGATTCTGTGCAGCCTCACATACAATTGGGTTGTTATATTGTAAAATCAAACTAGTAACCAAAAAAGTGGCAAATTATGTCGGAATTACGAGAAAAATTACAGCAAAATCTTGATGAAGCAGAATGGGAATGGTTAATTCCCCATGTTCAAAAAGATGCAGTGATTGTAGTAGCGGAAAATTTAGACTTATTAGATGTGGGAGAAGCGATCGCTAGTGATAATATTCTTTCAGTACAACATTGGATAGATGAACAATTATTAGCTAAACCTACAGTAGATCAAGTGGGAGAATGGAATTTCCACCGTAACAAGCGATTTAATGCTCTGATCGTTGAACCTTATGTGTTAGTAAAAGAAATAATTACTCCCATCTCGTAAATTGTTAATATTCTATTAATATTTCATGACAGTTGATTGAACTTATTATTTGCGAGAAATTAAAAACTCTGTAGAGAGGTTTTTTGTAGAGACGTTATATGGAACATCTCTACATTATTTTTACCTCAATGTCTATTGTCTAAATCAAAGCTTTAATTCTGGGATTTTGGAGAAATAATTGCGTATTAATTATCAACTTTTCACCCCAACCATTTTCTTTGAGAAACTCAATCTTTCCATAACGTTTATCTAATTTTAATGCCGTTTCTGCGGATTTCAAACCGGCTTCTTGATCACCTTTTCCATACAAGGCTACACCTAATGCTAAATGTGCTTCTGCAAAATTGCTATTGATTTTGATCGCATTTCGCCAATAATTAATTGCTGTTTCTACTTCTCCCATTTCATAGGAAACTATACCTAAGTTCGTGTAAGCTTCGGGATAGTCTGGTTTTAATTTAATGGCTTGATTCCAATCATTAATTGCCTGTTTGTAGTCTTTTAAGAAATAGTGAGCAATACCCCGAACATAGTAGGCTTCGGTAAAGTCTGGTTTTAATTTAATGGCTTGACTGTAATCATTAATTGCCAGTTTATAGTCTTTTAATTGTAAGTAAGCAAGACCCCTACCACCATAGTATATTGCATTTTTAGGATCAAGTTGAATGGCTTGAGTATAATCATTAATTGCCAGTTTATAGTCTTTTAATTGTAAGTAAGCAAGACCCCTACCACCATAGTATATTGCATTTTTAGGATCAAGTTGAATGGCCTGAGTATAATCATTAATTGCTTGTTTGTAGTCTTTCAATTGTAAATAAGCATCACCCCTAGCACCATAGTATCCTGCATTTTTAGGATCAAGTTTAATGGCTTGAGTCCAATCATTAATTGCTTGTTTGTAGTCTTTTAATTCAAAATAGGCAAAACCCCTACGGGCATAGTATCCTGCATTTTTAGGGTCAAGTTTAATGGCTTGAGTGTAATCATCAATTGCCTGTTTATAGTCCTTTAATTGAAGGTAAGTAAGACCCCGACGGGCATAGTAATTGGCATTTTTAGTGTCAAGTTTAATAGCTTGACTGTAATCATCAATTGCCTGCTTGTATTCTTTTAACTGCAAATAAACATTACCCCGACTCCGATATGTATCAGCATATTGAGGATCAATTTTAATGGCTTGAGTGTAATCATTAATCGCCTGTTTGTAGTCTTTTAATTCATAATAATTATCCCCTCTATCACGATAGTATGTTGGATTTTTAGGATCAAGTTGAATGGCTTGAGTGTAATCATCAACCGCCTGTTTGTAGTTTTTTAATTCGCCATAAACAGCACCCCTAACAACATAGTATGCTGCATTTTTGGGGTCAATTTTAATGGCTTGAGTGTAATCAGCCGTGGCTTCTTGAAACTTGTTTAAAAGAGCATAAAAGAAACCCCTGGACAAATAGTAGTCGGCATTTTTAGGGTCAAATTGAATGGCTACATTCATTAAACTAATTATTTCATTGGGGGCAATGCGAATAGCTTCAGTAAAGTCAGCTATACCTTGTTTTTGTTCTTTCAATTGAAAATATTGAGAAGCACGCTGGAGATATAATGAAGCTTTGCCAAGATAGTAATTAGACAAGCGAATAGCTTCAGTAAAATCAGCTATAGCTTTTTTATTATCTTTTGATAAAGAGTACGCTTCAGCCCGACTCTGGTAATATTGAAAGTATAATAGATTTTTGGGAGCAATGCGAATAGCTTCAGTAAAATCAGATATAGCTTTCTTATAGTCTTTTAATCCTAAATAAGCACTACCTCGATTTTTGTAATCTTCAGCATCCTTTGGTTCAATGCTAACGGCTCTTTTGTAATCGGCTGTAGCTTTGTTTTCATCATTTAATAAAGAGTAAGCATTACCCCGACTGCTGTAGTATTCGGCATTGTTGGGAGCAAGACGAATAGCTTCAGTATAATCAGCTATAGCTTTTTTATAATCTTTTGATAAAGAGTAAACAAGACCCCGAAGACTGTAGCAGAAGGCACTGTCAGGAGCAAGACGAATAGCTTCAGTATAATCAGCTATAGCATTTTGATATTCACCTAGGAAAAGGTAGGCAAAAGCTCGTATCCCATAGGCAGAAAAATGAGGGTAAATTTTAATAGATTGATTTACAGTATCAATCGCTTCAGGAAAGCGCTGTAATAAAAACAACACACGACCTCGCCAAGCGTAAAGATCAAATTGATTAGGACTCAGAGCAATGGCTTTGTCTAGAGATACCAATGCTTCTGAAGATTTATCTGATTGCAATAGTGAGTGACTTCGCTCTTTCCAAGCTTGAGCAAAGTTGGGATTAATTTTAAGAGCTTTATCAAAAGCAGCAATTGATTCTGGGTATTTTTTCTCACTACTAAATATCATCCCCTTGAAATACCAAGCTTGATAAAAATTCGGTTTTTTGCTAATCGCTTTATCAACGGCTTTTATTGCTTCTGCATATTTCTGAGAACGCCATAGTTGATTAGCATAATTTAGCCATAATATTTCATCATCACTATTTTTAGGAACTTGATCCAATGGTAATAAATATTCACTAATTACATCCTCTTCCGATTTTTTTAGTGTAGCTGGTGCAGTAGTTTCGACTTTTAAATCTGAATCTATTCCTGCTTGTTCAACTAAATTTAAAAATGTCCTAATGGGAACACCAGAACTACTACCTAAATTGATTTCACCATCAAAATCGAGTGATATTTCACCTTCCACTCTGCCATGAATACCAATTAATCTTCCTTGGGTATCTAAAACTGCACCGCCACTCATTCCGCCTTTAGTAATATTACTATAAAGTAGATCATAACCATCACTTAAAACAGTTTGTATTCGCGCAGGTATCCGAGAACTTTGATTATTGAAACTTACATAAGTATTCAACCTGATTAATTCTGGTTGGCTCAAAACTCCCGCCGTCAAAATCCGATGAGGTTTGTTTTTACTTTGTTGTTTATTACCAGGAAAACCAGAAACAAACACTTTTTGATCTTTAGTATTTAAACTATAATTTGCTAAAGTTGCAACTCGATATTTTTGATTACTGGTAAATTGAACAACGGCTAAATCAACTCCAGGCATTCTTTTCGCATTGCTGACATTTATAGCATATCTTTGATTATCCGGTGCGACTATTTCTAACTTATTTTTTAATTTTTTTTCATCACGATTCCAGATAACATGATCTGCGGTCAACACATAATAAATATTACCTTGCTGGGCAATAATTACCCCAGAACCCATATCTGTGGAGTTAGCATTAGGAATTAAAACCGTAATTTCTTGGGCAATTTGGTCAATATTTTGGATTAAACCTTTTTTTACTCTCAAACCCGAATTATCAATCTTTATAGGCGATTTAGCCACAAATTCCGGGACTATCTTAGCAACACTATAAATCGGTAAACCCCAACTATATTGACGCATTTGCTGACGTTCGGCTGCGCTGGGTTTACTATTGTCAATATAGGTATATATTTTATCAGAAATAGGATAGGCATGAACGGCATTAATGCCAATAACTTCACCTTGATAATTTAATATGGGTCCGCCACTCATTCCCGGTTGAATTTTGTTATTATAACCAATGCGATAACCTCCTTGAAAACTTTTATCTGGTAATAGAGAAATTTGTCCTTCTGTGAAAACTAATTTAGCACTATCATTCACAAATCCAGCCGCGACAATTTTTTGATTTACTGCTATAGGTGCGGAAATTCCTAAGGTAGCTATGGTATATTCTCCTGTTGATTGAAACTGGAATAAAGCTGCATCTTGATTTTTTAAAGATGGGGGTTTTTCTTTAATGACAGTAGCAGGATATATTTTTCCATCTGGTGCTTGAATGCGATAAGATTCCCCTGGATTAATCACATGATCATTAGTTAAAATAGTGTAATTATTACCATTTTTGGCAATTAAAGTTCCTGAAGCACTGCCATTTTTAGTTAATATTTTCACGGTGATAGATTTGGCTAAATCTTGTAATTGTGCTGAGGTTAATAGTTTTTTTGTAGGTTCTTGTGCGGTAACTGGTTGAGGAGAAATCAATAACAATTGCTGAGGAATAGTTAATAAAGCAGTTGTGCAAATGAGGGTAAAAAATAGGTATTTCATGATCTTTTTTTGTTTGAGTAAATTAGGGGATGAATATAAGTAGGTTGGTTTGAGGAACGAAACCCAACACTTCTTGACAACTTCTTTAAATTAGTTGGTTTTCACTTCGTTCTACCCAACCTACAATTTTTGAGAATCTGGTGCTTGAATGCGATAAGATTCACCTGGATTGATTACATGATCATTAGTTAAATAAGTAGGTTGGGTTGAGGAACGAAACCCAACA
>NZ_BJCF01000002.1 GCF_005402965.1 Dolichospermum planctonicum | reverse complement strand
TCTTGAAGGTGGAGATGGAGATGATGTTTTGTCTGGAGGTGCTGGGGATGATGGCTTTTATTATGGTAACTTAGGTCTCTTTGGTGGTAATGGCAATGACATCTTAAATGGTGAAGCTGGTAATGACCAACTTTTTGGTGAAGCTGGTAATGATACTCTACAAGGAACAAATGGGGGGGCTGGTGAATATGACTATCTCAATGGAGGAAGTGGAAGCGATCTCTTTATACTGGGTCATGCCACTTGGATTGGTTACGATGACGGAAATAGTACAACCAGCGGTGACAATGACTATGCCGATATTGCTGAGTTTAACGCCGATGGAGGGGATGTTATTCAACTGCAAGGAACAAGCAGTAATTACCTTCTAACTGTTGTGGGTGCAGACACTCAAATACTCATCAACAAACCTGGAACAGAAACCGATGAAATCATTGGTATAGTCCGAAATCAAACAGCCTTGAGTCTGACTGGAAGTAGCTTCGCTTATGTTTCATTATCCACCATTACCCTAGCGGTAGCTCCCAGTAGCGTAACCGAAGATGGCACAACCAACCTAGTTTACACCTTCACCAGAACGGGAATTACCACTAATGCTTTAACTGTTAACTATGGCATCACTGGTACAGCTAATAGTACCGACTACACGGGTGCAACACCAGGAACGGGTAAAACTATTACGTTTGCTGCGGGTGCAAGTACAGCCACTTTAACTATAGACCCCACAGCAGATACCACCATTGAAGCTAACGAAACGGTAGCCTTAACTCTCGTTGCGGGAACAGGTTACAACCGGGGGACAACAACAGCCGTCACGGGAACTATTACCAATGATGATCCCACCATTACCCTAGCTGTAGCTCCCAGTAGCGTAACCGAAGATGGAACAACCAACCTAGTCTACACCTTCACCAGAACTGGAATTACCACTAATGCTTTAACAGTTAACTATAGCATCAATGGTACAGCCGACAGTACCGACTATACGGGTGCAACACCAGGAACAGGTAAAACCATTACGTTTGCTGCGGGTGCAAGTACAGCCACTTTAACAATAGACCCCACAGCAGATACCACCATTGAAAGTGATGAAACGGTAGCCTTAACTCTCGTTGCGGGAACAGGTTACACCCGGGGGACAACAACAGCCGTCACAGGAACTATTACCAATGATGATCCCACCATTACCCTAGCTGTAGTTCCCACTAGCGTAACCGAAGACGGAACAACCAACCTAGTTTACACCTTCACCAGAACTGGAATTACCACCAATGCTTTAACAGTTAACTATAGCATTAATGGAACAGCCGACAGTACCGACTACACGGGTGCAACACCAGGAACAGGCAAAACCATTACCTTTGATGCGGGTGCAAGTACAGCCACTTTAACCATAGACCCCACAGCAGATAACACCACTGAAAGCAATGACACCGTTGCTATCACACTGGCTGCTGGCACAGATTACACCCTGGGAACAACTACGGCTGTTACGGGAACTATTGTGAATGATGATTTTGGAACTATTTCCATTAATGACATCACTGTTGTTGAAGGCAAAGATGCTAATGCTTTTCTCACTGTTAGTCTTAGCAATCCTAATACCCAACCTATCAGCGTCAATTATACTATTACTCCGGTTAACGCTACCGCCAATGTTGATTACACAAGTGTGACTGGAACTTTGACTATTGCTGCTAATACTTCGTTTGATACTATCAGTATTCCCATTCTCAATGATAACCTCAATGAACCTGATGAAGCCTTTACAGTAAACCTATCTAATCCTATCAATGCCCCTATCAATCCAAATGCAGGGATTGGAGAAGTTATTATTACTGATACCTGGGAAAGTACACTCACCCGCATTTTACCAGCAGGAGTGGAAAATCTCAAACTCATCGGTAGTGCTGCTATTAACGGTACAGGTAACGCAGGTAATAATGTCCTCACTGGTAATAGTGCCAATAACACTCTGATAGGTCTCAATGGTAATGATACATACTCCTTTGTTGCTAACAGTTCCTTGGGAATAGATACCATTATCGAAACAACAACCGGGGGAATTGATACTATTGACTTTAGTGGTACTACTGTTGCTGTAAATGTAAATTTGGGTATCACTACATCACAAACCGTTAATAGTAACCTCAAACTGATTCTCTCTGCTAATAATGTCATCGAAAATGCTACAGGTGGCACAGCTAATAACCGTCTCACGGGTAATACACTGAATAATACCTTAAATGGCGGTAGTGGTAATGACCAACTGCAAGGGCTAGGAGGAGATGACACCCTTTGGGGAGAAGCAGGTAATGATATTCTCAACGGTGGAAGCGGTAATGACAGCCTTTGGGGAGGACTTGGTGATGATATCTTGACGGGAGGAGTTGGTAATGATCAATATCTGTTTCAAAGCGATAGTGTGTTTAGTACCAGCTTAGGCGTTGATTACATTAGCGAATTTGAAGCGGAACAAGACCAGATTGTATTAAGCAAAGCTACATTTAATGCCATTACTAACCTTCCAGGACAGGCTTTAACTGACTTTGAAGTTGTCGGTGGTGATGAATTTGTCAATGCTAGTAACGCTCGTATTGTCTTTAGTCAAGGTACGGGAAGTCTATTCTATAACCAAGACGGCAGTATTTTGGGTACGGGAACAGTGTTTGAATTTGCCCGTTTAGGTAATCCTGATATCACCCTCACTAGTAGTAATTTCAGTTTGATTGCTTAAACTGTTATAGCTGTCTTACGCAAAATCCACAAACCGCCAGGGAATGAATTCCCTGTCTAATAGCAAAAGTCATCTAAAGATGACTAAAAATCCGAAAATATCCCCAGTTTACTTTAGTGCAATCGCCGATCTTGTAGGTTGGGTTGACGAAAGGAAACCCAACATTTCCACCAAACAATATTTCCTGCCAAAATTAATTAACATCATACATCTTACTGTTACTGTTTTTTTGAAAAATTTAGGGCGATCGCCATCTCCTCTTATTATCAAGGTGAACTTTACGTTAGCCTTTTTAATTCGGAGTGCATGGATTTAGCGAAAATGCTAGAGTGATGATATTGATGGGGCTAAGTTGACCTATGACCATTGCAACCGAAATACCAATACAACAGCAGTTACTAAGTTTTGGCGATTTTATCGTCCGTTATGGTGACAGTAACCGCTACGAATTGATTGATGGAGAGGTGTTTGATTTGGAACCAACGGGCTACCATGAAGAAGTTTCAGCTTTTACTACCACAAAAATTTGCGCCCAAATTGATGCAATAGGTTTAAATTGGTTTGTCCTTCAGCGAGGATTACTACGTCCTTCTAACTTGGGTATGACAGCATTTCGACCTGATGTTATGGTTATTGATCGCAATGAACTTGCGAAAGAACTACTTTGGAATGACCAATCAATCCTCACGCTGGGCAGTTCGATTAAATTTGTGATGGAAGTAGTTAGTAGCAACTGGCAAAACGATTATGCGCGTAAAGTCGAAGACTACGCAATTTTAGGTATTCCTGAATATTGGATTGCGGATTATGCGGGTCTAGGTGGGACTCGACATATTGGGAAACCGAAACAACCTACCCTTTCCATTTGTACCTTAGTCAAAGGAGAGTATGAAATTCAGCAAATTCGAGGCAATCAACCCATTACTTCCCCGACATTCCCAAATTTCAAACTGACAGCTGAACAAGTTTTAAAGGCTGGCAGATAAAGTGCTTTAAGCTATGCTTACAGGAATATCCGGTTAGCTAAAATCAAATATAAAGATTATCAACTGTTAAAGATAGAAAGATCAATGCAATTTTAGTTAAAAACTATAGATAGAATAAACTTGTGTCAGCTAATCGCTAAAACCTATACATCTCATGGATTTTGCTAATTTTGCATCCCAGTTAAATGCGGGAACGATTTTACCAGAGGGAATCGTCATGATTACCCTCCTGGGGGTTTTGATTGTTGATTTGATTTTGGGGCGTAGCTCTGCTCGCTGGATTGGATATCTAGCTACGCTCGGTTTAACAGCGGCAATAATCGCTCTATACTTTCAATGGGATACAACTACCCCCATTGCTTTTACTGGTAGTTTTAATGGTGATGACCTGAGTATTGTCTTTCGTGGTATCATCGCTCTATCGGCGATGGTGACAATATTAATGTCAATTCGCTATGTCGAACAAAGCGGTACGGCTTTAGCCGAATTTATCGCTATTTTGATGACTGCGACTTTGGGAGGAATGTTTTTATCCGGCGCTAATGAGTTGGTGATGATTTTCATCTCTCTAGAAGCCCTGAGTATTTCCTCTTATTTGTTGACAGGTTATACAAAACGTGATTCCCGTTCCAATGAAGCAGCGTTGAAATACCTGTTAATTGGTGCTTCTAGTACAGCAGTATTTTTGTATGGTGTCTCCCTCTTGTATGGTTTATCTGGTGGACAAACGGAATTAAGTGCGATCGCTCTGGGTATTGCTACAGCGAATGTTGGTCAATCTCTAGGTTTAGTAATTGCTTTAGTTTTCGTAATTGCGGGTATTGGCTTTAAAATTTCCGCTGCACCTTTTCACCAATGGACACCAGACGTTTATGAAGGCGCACCCACCCCTGTAATCGCTTTTTTATCCGTCGGTTCTAAAGCAGCCGGGTTTGCTCTGGCTATCCGCTTATTAACCACTGTCTTCCCAATTGTAGCTGATGAGTGGAGATTTGTTTTTACCGCTTTAGCTGTCCTAAGTATGGTATTGGGTAACGTTGTCGCCCTAGCCCAAACTAGCATGAAACGGATGTTAGCTTATTCATCTATTGCCCAAGCTGGGTTTGTGATGATTGGCTTAATTGCGGGAACTGATGCCGGTTATTCCAGTATGATTTTCTATCTATTGGTATACCTGTTTATGAACCTGTGCGGCTTTACTTGTGTGGTATTATTCTCTCTCCGCACGGGAACAGACCAAATTGCCGAATACTCAGGTTTGTATCAAAAAGACCCTCTCCTCACACTGGGTTTGAGTATTTCCCTGTTGTCTTTGGGTGGTATTCCCCCATTGGCCGGATTTTTTGGGAAAATTTACCTATTTTGGGCAGGTTGGCAAGCTGGTCTTTACTGGTTAGTTCTGCTCGGTTTAATTACTAGTGTGGTTTCTATCTATTACTACATTCGTGTAGTTAAGATGATGGTGGTCAAAGAACCTCAAGAAATGTCCGAGGTAGTTAAAAACTATCCCCAAGTGCGTTGGGATTTACCAGGGCTTAGACCTTTGCAAGTGGGTTTGATAGTAACTTTGATAGCTACTACTATCTCTGGAATTTTATCCAATCCCTTGTTTACTTTGGCTAACAATTCTGTTACTAACACTCCTATGTTACAAGCAGCAAAGGCTGTCAGTACACAAGTTAGTGTTATTACCAATCAAGAGCCACAGCAATTTTAGGTTATTTGTAAGTAATTGGTAATGGGTAATTGGGAATAAAACTAATCTTCAAGACCCAATTACCCATTTTTTTTGTTAATTGCTGCTATATATAATAATCTGTGTACTCTGTGGTTTGTTCAAAAAAATCAGTTCAAAACCCACTGATGACTGATATATATAAATTGTGTTTTTAGTTTTAAGTAGCAAGATAAAATAAATGAATTATTCACAAAAGCAAAAGGTTGATATCAAGTCGGAAATTATAACCATGCCTAGCTGGTTGCGTCGTCCTCTGGGCAAAGCTAGTGAAATGTCTACCGTCCAGCGGATCATTAAGCAGCGTCAAATTCACACAATTTGTGAAGAGGGGCGTTGTCCAAATCGGGGTGAATGCTATGCCCAAAAAACAGCTACCTTTTTATTAATGGGTCCGACCTGTACCCGGTCTTGTGCTTTTTGTCAAGTAGATAAAGGTCATGCCCCCATGGCTTTGGATGAGCAAGAACCCCAAAAAGTAGCAGAATCAGTACAGCTTTTAGGATTGCGGTATGTGGTGTTAACTGCTGTAGCCCGTGATGATTTAGCTGATGGGGGAGCGGGTCATTTTGTCAAGACAATGGAGACTATCCGCGACCTGAACCCAGCAACTCAGATTGAAGTGTTAACATCGGATTTTTGGGGTAGTGGAGGTCTAGCTGGCCAACGTCACAGCCTAGAGGTGATTATTCAAGCTGAACCAGCTTGTTTTAACCATAATGTGGAAACAGTCCGCAGGTTAACCCCAACCGTGCGCCGAGGGGCAAAATATGACCGCTCTTTGGCTGTATTAGCGACAGTTAAAGAATTTAATGACCAGATACCTACGAAATCGGGTGTGATGGTGGGTCACGGAGAAACAATAGATGAATTAATTGAGACAATGGCGGATTTGCGCTCTGTAAAGTGCGATCGCTTAACCATTGGTCAATATATGCGTCCTTCTTTAGATCATCTCCCGGTCCAAAAATATTGGACACCGGAGGAATTTACAGAATTAGGTGATATAGCCAAGGATATGGGTTTTAATCATGTCCGTTCGAGTCCGTTGGTTCGCAGTTCCTACCACGCTGGGGAGGAATAAGGGAGCAGGGAACAGGGAACAGGGAACAGGGAACAGGTTACAGGTTACAGGGGACAGGTTACAGGGAACAGGGAACAGGGAACAGGTTACAGGGGTGCAGAGGAGAAGATTTTTCCTACCGACCACTGTCAACTGTCAACTGTCAACTGTCAACTGACCACTGTCAACTGTCAACTGACCACTGTCAACTGTCAACTGACCACTGTCAACTGTCAACTGTCAACTGTCAACTGTCAACTGTCAACTGTCAACTGTCAACTGTCAACTGACCACTGACCACTGACCAACCTTACAAAAATATTTTTAAAGAATTTGCAAAATTGGCGCGTGAGTTTGCTATTTCTTAAAAAGTCACGAAATTAGGAGAACCGCTTATGACCGCTAAAAGCAAACCCGCTGCTAAACCTTCCTACGTTTTCCGTACTGGTTGGGCTTTATTACTTTTGGCTGTTAACTTTTTGGTAGCAGCTTACTACTTCCACATTATTGAATAGTTAGAAGTAGGCTGGTGCTGCTTAAATCGTGCCTTTGAATAAACCCTTGGGACGAATGAGCAGCACCAAAATCATGATTAATAGGGCTACACCTTGTTTATACTGTGAACCTAGCCAAGGGGTGCTAACTTCTTGGGCAATACCAATTATAAAGGCTGCGGCGATCGCTCCGTAAGGATTGCCAATTCCACCCAAAATTACAGAAGCGAATAGGGGTAGGATTAAAAACCAACCCATATTTGGACGCACGGCTGTAATTAGCCCGTACATACTACCTCCCAAGGAAGTGAACGTACCAGCAATTACCCAAGTCCAAAGAATTACTCTATCAACATTAATACCCGATACTCTAGCCAAATCTAAATCGTCGGCTACTGCCCGCATGGCTTTACCAACTTTGGTATTTTGTAGTAGGTAGTGAAGGGATAAAATAGCCAAAATAGCTAATCCCAGTACCAATAATTGATTTTGCGGTACTCTTAATGTACCAAATTCTAAAGCTGATATGACGGGTAGATTATAATTTTGGTTTTTACCTCCCCAGATAAAAATAATGCCGTTGCGGAGGAATAAAGCCAGCCCAATGGAGATAATGATCAGACTTGTGGAAGTAGCACGGATAGACCGCATTTTTGACCAAAGTAATTTTTCTGCTAGTAACATTCCTCCTACTGTTCCCAAGGCTGCTAAAATCATTGACAGCCAAATATTTACACCTGTACTATTGGTCATGAGGGTTAGATAAGCACCCAAAGTGAGAAAATCACCATGGGCAAAATTAGATAACCGTAAAATACCGTAGGTTAGAGTCAGTCCGACGGCTGCTAAGGCAATAATGCTACCTACAGCAATACCGTTGATCATCAATTGAGGAAATTGTTGTATATCCATATTTTACAAAATTATCTATATATTGAGAATAAAATAGAAGATAATTATGTTAACATAATTTCAGATAAACTTAATTAATTGAGATCATACCAACAATTCACCAGACCAAAAAAATGACAGATGCCCATATTCCCCAACTCGATAATTGTAGTTCCACAATCCTACTTAACTATTTTGAAAATTCCTGGGAAATGGAAGAAACCTTAATGAAAAGTGTAATTAAGGAAGAAACCTTTTATCTAAATCCCGATCCTTTAAGAAATAAATTAATTTTCTATCTTGGTCATTCCGCTGTTTTTTATATCAATAAATTAATTCAGGTCGGTTTATTAAAAAATCGGATTAATCCCCAATATGAAAATCTATTTGAAATTGGCGTTGATCCAGAAACACCAGCAGAACTAGAGGTAGCTATTCAAGGATTTAACTGGCCTGATGTTGAAAAAGTCTGGGAATATCGAAACAAAGCTAGGTCAGAAATTACAGCAATCATTAACAACACTACCCTAAATTTACCCATTCATCAACAACATCCTATTTGGGCTTTATTAATGGGAATAGAACATAGTCGCATTCATTTGGAAACCTCTTCCATGCTGTTGCGTCAACTACCAATTGATAAATTACAACGTCCCCAAAGATGGAATTATGCACCCAGTAATGGAGAAATTCCTGATAATCAAATGCGAGAAATTCCCGGTGGTGTCGTCAAATTAGGAAAGAATGAAGATGATTTAACTTTTGGGTGGGATAGTGAATATGGTAATTTAGAAGTTGAAGTCAAACCATTTTTAGCTAGTCAATATCTAATTACAAATGGAGAATTTTTAGAATTTGTTCAAGCAGGTGGTTACAACAATTCTAATTACTGGAATGCTGAATCTTGGACATGGAAACAACTCTACAATGTAGAATATCCTAAGTTTTGGATAGCCCAAGAAAATAACTATCGTTATCGTGCTACATTTGATGAAATAGATTTACCTTTAGATTGGCCTGTAGAAGTTAACCATTATGAAGCAATGGCTTATTGTCAGTGGAAAGGTAAGAATACTCGGTTAATGACAGAAGCAGAATGGAATCAAGCTCTGAAAATATCTGAAGATTATCGGTTATCAAATAACTACAATCTGAACTTACAATTTATTTCCCCAACTCCTGTAGGAATGTTTTCAGAAAATAATCAATCTGGTATTTCTGACTTACGGGGTAATGTTTGGGAATGGTTGTCTAGTACATTCTACCCCTTACCAGGATTTAAAACCCATGATCTTTATCCAGATCAATCTGCACCATTTTTTGATAATAAACATTTTATGATGTTGGGTGGTTCTTGGGCAACGAATGGTACAATGGCTTTACCTTGTTATCGTAACTGGTTTCGTCCGTTTTTTTATCAGCACGTCGGTTTTAGAATTGCTGCCAGTTTGGATGAAATAAATATCAAATAAATATCTTTTTTTTCACCCAGAGTCACAAAGTAAACAGAGAGGATTTAGCAAATGATTACACAACCTTTAACAGTTTTAGATCATCATTATCAAGAGCTAAGTATTGATGGTAAAGATGTCATTAAGGGGTTAACTGAAAAACCGAAAAATTTACCCCCCAAATATTTTTATGATGATCCTGGTTCTCTATTATTTGAAAAGATTTGTGAGTTACCAGAATATTATCCGACTCGTACAGAAGCATGGATTTTACAACAATATGCTGATGAAATTGCAGAAATTACAAATTGTTGTGAGTTGATAGAATTAGGTAGTGGTAGTTCTACAAAAACTCAAGCTTTATTAACTGCTTATCAAAAGATTGCTAACTCTTGTAGATATCTACCTATTGATGTCAGCGGAGGTATTCTAAAAACTAGTGTTTTACAATTACAAGAAAAGTATCCTGATTTCTCTATTCATGGTTTATTAGGAACTTATGAACAAGCGTTAGTTCATCTAGAATCGAATTATTTACAATCACGGATGTTATTTTTCTTGGGAAGTTCTTTAGGGAATTTTAACCCGGAAGAATGTGATATTTTCTTAAATCAAGTTTCTTGCACTTTACAACCGGGAGATTATTTTTTATTGGGTATTGATTTACAAAAACCTCAAGATATTCTAGAAGCTGCTTATAATGATAGTCAAGAAGTGACTGCTGCTTTTAATTTGAATATGCTTTCTCATTTGAATTGGCGTTTTCAAGGTAATTTTGATATCAATTTGTTTAGACATGAAGCAATTTATAATCACGTTGATCATCAAATTGAAATGTATTTACATTGTCAAAAAAGCCATTGGGTTAATTTACAAATATTGGATTTAAAGGTGCATTTTGCAGAGGGAGAAAGTATATTAACAGAGATTTCCCGGAAGTTTGATTTAGTAACTATGCAAAAACAATTACAAAGTAAGGGATTAAATACTGTGAAAACTTGGACAGATGAAAAAGGCTGGTTTGGCTTGATTTTGTGTCAAGTTGAATAACTTTTCTTTTCAGCATTCAGGATTGAGAAATCAGGATGAAAAATACTTGTACTTATAAAGTTCTGAATGCTGATAATTGTCATTGTTCAACGAGATAAAATAAATTAAGTGTTTATTCCCAAGGAACTTAGAGGTCATAAATCATGAAACCACAACCTATTACTCCACAACCTGGCCAAGAATCTGTTTGGGACTATCCCCGTCCAGCAATTTTACAAGATACCGACAAACATCTCAAAGTTATTTGTAATGGGATTGTTTTAGCAGAAACAACTAAGGGAAAAAGAGTTTTAGAAACTAGTCATCCTCCAGGTTATTATATTCCTGCTGAAGATATTAAGTTAGAATATTTAATAGAGACACCTAAAAAAAGTTATTGTGAATGGAAAGGTGTCTGTGAATATTATGATGTTTCTGTGGGAGACAAGTATATTCATAATGCTGCTTGGAAATATATTCAACCTAGTCCTAATTTTCAATCAATTCAGGAATATTATAGTTTTTACCCTGGTTTAATGGATGCTTGTTATGTTAATGATGAGTTAGTTATACCTCAAGCTGGTAATTTTTATGGAGGATGGATCACTAGTGATATTGTTGGACCATTTAAAGGTGAAGCAGGTACTTGGGGATGGTAAATAAGGAAAATTTCAGTTGTCAAAATTGATAGTTTGACAACTCATGAACATCACGGATAAATTATCTATATAATAGTCCACGAAGGTGGACTTCGCTTGTGTAGTAGCGATAGCGCAGCGTGGCGTAAGCCATATTATATTCGCCGAAAACTTTTCCAACATCCTCTAATTTAACTTAAATTTCCATCAAGATAAATATGCTTCTTTAAACTGAGAAACTGAGATAATTTTAGTCTCAATTAGTGTCTGTGCCTCGCTAAAATCTTTATCTCCAGTAATTAGTAAATCAGCTTTAGCTGCTATAGCACAGCTAAGAAACTTGGCATCTTTTCTATCTCTTTTAAACTCAATAGTATTATCAGTTCTAATTAACGTGGTAACATCTTTTACACATTTTAGAAAAAGATTTCGTTTATCTAAATTAATGTTTAACTTTTCCCTATTTAATACTGATTGATACTCTTCAAGAATTTCTTCTGACACTAACCAAGTATACTCTAAATTACAGGCAACAAATAAAACTACTTGTTCAGGAACTCTATTCTTTAAAGCAGCCGATATGAGAATATTCGTATCTATAATAACCCTCATTCTGCTCTCCGGTAAGCATCAATTTCTTCACTAATTTCTTCTTCTGTGATTTCTTGGGAAGAAGGTAAAGATTGAATTTCCTTGAATAAAGACTGCAATTGATTAGCTGCTGCTAATCTTTTTTCATCAACTACCTGAATCTTGATTTCTACTTTTGTTCCTACTGCAAAAGGTAAATTAGAGAGAACTACCTGTTGAGAATTATCAATGGTTAAATAAGTTTGATAGGCATTCATTTTTTTACACTGTTAAATATTTCTTCTATTTTAGCATTGCTTTTACTTTTTAGTTAAGATAAGCAATAATTTTTGATATTTTAACAACTCCCTGATAACTTTTTCCACAGGACGAGGTTGAATATTTACTTGATAATTCATATACTATTCAGCACTGCTATAATAGAATCTATCAGCTATTTATCATCATTGGCATCAATTTATGAATAAATTTATACACTATTTATGTTTTTTTGAATTTCAATATGTAAAGCTGATAGCTGGTTGCTAAATACTTACGAACAAACACCAAAAATCTTAACTATAAGGGATGATTTAAGCAATGAACAAATCACAGCTTAATTTGATATTACAAGAAGTTAAACAAGCTTTGCAAGAACTTTATCAAAACCAACTGGAAGCAATTATTTTATATGGTTCTCAAGCGAGGGAAGACGCTCAAGAATTTTCTGATATTGATATTCTGGTTGTTCTGAAATCAGAGATTAATCCCTATCATGAAATTGATAAAACTAGTCAAATAATCTCAAACATTTGTCTAAAAAACGATGTTGTTATTTCTCGTCACTTTATCTCTTCAGCAAAGTTTGAAAATGAAAATACTCCCTTTAATTATAATGTCAAAAAAGAAGGTATTTTTCTATGATATCGGAGGAGAAAAAATTTATAAAAAAAGCTAAAGAAAGCTTAATTGATGATACCCTTGAGTTGAGTGAGGAAGATGTGAGAATTTTGATTGAACAAAGCAAAAAATTTATTGAAATTGCCGAGAAAACCTGATCAAAAATTTTATATTTTTGAGAATCAAACATCTGAAAATTACAATTGTTGAGATTTTAACCACTCACTAACAACTTTTTCCACTGGTTGAGATTGATTATCTACTTGATAATTCATCTTTTGGATTTCAGTTGTAGAAATTTTACCTCCTAATTGATTAATGGTATCTCTTAATTCTGGATATTTTTGCAGAATCTCCTCATTAAAAACAGGTACAGCTTCATAAGGTGGAAAATATTTTTTATCATCTTCTAGGATCACCAAGTTTAAAAATGGAATTAAACCGTCTGTAGAATTCCCTGCTATAATGTCTACTTTTTTCGCTTTTAAAGATTTATACATTAATCCTAATTCCATTTGTTGAGGAGATTTGGTAAAATTGAAGTTGTATGTTTTTGCTAACCCCCGATAACCATCTTCTCTATCAATAAATTCATAACCAAATCCTGCGTTCAGTTGTGAAGTATATTTAGCAATATCAGAAAGGGTTTTAACTTGCCATTTTTTTGCATCTTCACCGCGAATAATTAAAGCATAGGTATTTTCAAATCCTAAAGGTTTCATCACTGTTAATTTCAAATTATTATCATAGTATTCTTTGATTTTTTCATAAACAGTTTCAGGATTATTAATCGGTTTTTGCTTTAAAATTGCTGTGAATGCTGTACCCGTATATTCTACATACCCGGCTATTTTTCCCGCTTTAACTGCTTCATGACAAATAAATGTTCCTCCTAAATTAAAACGACGATCTACTTTTAGCTGAGTATGATTTTCTATTTGTTGTGCTAATAATTCTCCTAAAATAATTTGTTCTGTGAAATTTTTTGAACCGATAATAATCGTCGCTGGTTTTTGTTGATAGTTAAATGCAATTAATCCAGCTATAATTAAAGTAATTATTCCTAAAATAATCGCCAACTTTGATTTATTCCCTGTTGGTTTAGTTAGGTTTTTTTCTAATAATCCTAAACCAAAATCTGCACTCAAAGCAATTAAAGCTGCGGGTATTGCTCCGGCTAAAATTAATTCATTATTAACTATCGAAATACCCCGAAAAATAAATACTCCCAAACCACCACCACCAATAGCAGAAGCAATAGTAGCAATTCCTACAGATATAACTGTGGCTACTCTCACCCCTGCTAAAATAACTGGTAAAGCCAAGGGAATTTCTACTTGTAATAATAACTGTTTGTCTGTCATTCCCATCCCTATTCCAGCTTCTTTAATAGCAGGATTGATGCTATTAATACCAATATAGGTATTACGAATTATGGGAAGTAAAGCATAAAGAGTTAAAGCAAATATGGCTGGTATTTTACCAATCCCTCCCAAAAATGGCACGGAAATTAAAAAACCAAAGATGGCTAGACTAGGGATAGTTTGAATTGCATTTGCTAAACCCAGAATAGGAGAAGCTAGTTGTGGTTGACGAGTGATAAAAATGCCCACAGGAAGCCCGATAGAAATAGCTATTGTCATAGCTATGATTACTAAGATTAAATGTTCTCCACTGTGAAGGATAATTTCTGAACCGTATTGAAATAAAAACATGATTTTATGCTAATTGTATGCTAATCTTAGTTAAGTTGTTCCCAACTTTTTGCCGCATTTAAACAAGCTAAAAAAGCCTGTGCCTCTGGATGTTGAGAACTAAGAAATTCTCTTTTCGTTCCTAATTCCACTAAATTTCCTTCATACATTAAACCAATTCTAGAGGCTAAAAAGAAAGCTTCTTGAATATCATGGGTGACAAAAATCACAGTCTTTCCTAATTGTTGTTGTAAATATTGAAATTGTTGTTGTAATTCCAAACGAGTGATAGGATCAAGTGCGCCAAAAGGTTCATCCATTAATAGGATAGGTGGATCTGCTGCTAAAGCCCTAGCAACTCCCACCCGTTGACGTTGGCCTCCTGATAATTGGTGGGGATAACGTTGAGCAAATTTTTCTGGTTCTAGTCCTACTAAGTTTAACATTTCATAGACTCGATTTTGAATTTTTTGTAGTGGCCATTTTTCTAAAGATGGTACAAGTCCGATATTTTCCGCGATGGTAAAATGGGGAAATAACCCTGTTTCCTGGATGACATAACCGATACGTCTTCTTAATTTGATAGCATCCCAATTAGTTGTAGATTTTGAACCTACTAAAACTTCCCCTTGGGTGGGTAAAAGTAAATGATTGATTAATTTTAAAGTTGTGGTTTTACCGCTACCACTACGCCCCAATAAAATTAAGGCTTCTCCTTGATAAATACTAATATTTAAGTTAGATAATAGAGGACGGTGATTAATTTCAAAACTGACATTACGAAATTCCACTGCAATTTCTGATGTTGTAGACATAATAGAAGATTCCTGGTCTTTATAATTACACATAGGTTTTTGATTAGGTGAACTATAAACTAAGTAGAGGTAATTAACTAGTTACATAGTTCTGAGGCTGTGAGCATCCTTCCCCAGCTTTTTTATAATTTACATCAGATTTTGTGTCTGAGTAAGTATTCTCTACCTTTAGCATCTCTCAAGGTTTAGCAAGGAAGAAACTCTTGAAAAATAGTCATTTTTCAGCCTTGACTTTTAAAAAAAAAGGTATACATTTAGAGAGATTCATTGTTGTAACGTTAATATTTTCCCCTTTAATTGAACCGCATCAAACTAAACCAATTTACACCTATACAGGTAACTTCAACTAATGATATCAGATAAATTAATAAATATGACTACACCAAGCAAACTATCAGAAAAAATTGTTTTAGATGGAAAAACATTTATTTCCGCAGAAAAATTACCAATTCCAGAATGGCCTTGTGTTGTCAGTGAAAGACCACAACCAACGCTGACAGTTAAAGATGATGATTTATTTTTGGTGACGGATACTATGGGGAATATTTCTAGTTGTTCCCCGGATGAAAGTAATTCTAGCATGGGGCTGTTTTGTCGTGATACTCGGTTTTTGAGTCGTTTAGAATTACAGATTAATGGGCGATCGCCTGTATTACTGAGTAGCACTACTGACAAGGGTTTTGCTCTATCGGTTTTATGTACAAATCCCAAAATCACAGAGGAGTTAAAACCTGATACAATTGGGATACATCGGGAAATTGTTCTCAATGGCGCACTATTTGAAGAAATAGAAATAGCGAACTACAGCACTACCACCATTAATTTTGAACTAAGTCTCAGCTTTGATGCAGATTTTGTAGATTTATTTGAAGTTCGGGGTCATAGTCGGGAAAAACGGGGACAAATTTTACGTTTAGTAGAACCAAAAAATCCAGAAATTGACTTAATCCCTTGCGTACAATCTCAACACCAAAAAGAAGAATCCCTAACTCTAGCCTATCAAGGTTTAGATAATTCGATCATGGAATCGCGGATTCAATTCCAACACCGACAACCGGATGATTTTCAAGGTTATACTGCGATTTGGCGGCTAGAATTAGGCTCTCACGAAACCCAAAAACTCGGTTATCGTTTGAACTTGTTAATTAATAACAATGGTGGTTCAACGGTAAATCCAGCTATTACCTTAGCACAAGCCAAAGCCTCGGAGATGATGGAGGAGCAAAGTTGGGTACAACAAATTACCCGCATTAGTTCCGATAAAAGTCTTTTCAATCGAGTTATTGAAAGAGCAGAACAAGATATTTACTTATTACGCCAATCCTTTGGTAAATATAAAACTGTTTCTGCGGGTGTACCTTGGTTTTCAACGTTATTTGGCCGGGATTCTATTATTACCGCTTCCCAAACATTGATGTTAAATTCCCAAATTGCTAAAGAAACATTGATGTTATTAGCTGATTATCAAGGGAAAAACGAAGATGAATGGAAGGAAGAAGAACCAGGAAAAATTTTACACGAATTGCGTTTAGGAGAAATGGCGCGGTGTGAAGAAATTCCCCATACACCCTATTATGGGACAATTGACGCGACTCCATTGTGGTTAATGTTGTATGCTGAATACTACGTCTGGACTCATGACCAAGAAACCTTGGAAGCACTTTGGCCGAATGCTTTAGCCGCCATGGATTGGATAGATCGGAATATGCAAAAAACTGGTTATCTTAGTTATTATCGGCGGTCAAAACGTGGTTTAAATAACCAAGGTTGGAAAGATTCTGGTGATTGTATTGTTAACTTCAAAGGAGAATTAGCCATAGGTCCAATTTCTCTATGTGAAGTTCAAGCCTATGTCTATGCTGCTAAAGTTAAATTAGCCGAAATTGCAAAAACGAAAAAACAGCTAGATTTAGCAGAAATTTGGTTAGAAGAAGCTAGAGATTTAAAAACTCGTTTTAATGAAGATTTTTGGATAGAAGATCAAGATTTTTGTGCTTTAGCTTTAGACGGAGAAGGTAAACCAGTGGACAGTATTACCTCCAACCCTGGACACTGTTTATCTTTAGGAATTTTTCTCCCAGAAAAGGCCTACAGTGTAGCCGAAAGATTACGAGCGCCGGATATGTTTAATGGTTGGGGAATTAGAACTTTAAGTAGTTTATCACCAGCTTACAATCCCATGGGTTATCACATTGGTTCAGTTTGGCCTCATGATAATAGTTTAATTGCCATGGGATTAAGAAGTTTAGGTTTAATTGATCAATCTTTGGAATTATTTCAAGGATTATTTGACATGACTTCCCAGCAACCTTATCAACGACCACCAGAACTATTTTGCGGTTATGAAATGAAAGGTGATAATGCACCAGTACAGTATCCTGTTGCTTGTACACCCCAGGCTTGGGCTACAGGTAGTATCTTTCAATTATTGCAAATGATAGTCAATTTAGTCCCAGACGCGCAAAATAATTGTTTGCGAATTATTGACCCGGCTTTACCAGAATCCATCAATCGTTTATCATTACATAATTTGCGTGTTGGTGGGACTATTTTGGATTTAGAATTTGAGCGTTCTGGTAGCACTACTGCTTGTCGGGTTGCGAAAAAACGCGGTAATCTACGGGTAGTGATTGAAGCCTAAATACTCTCAATCAGGATTTACAGGATTTAAAGATTTACAGGATGACGATAAAATACATGATCAATCCTGTTCATCTTTCCATAAGTTGTTACCAACTCAAGAATGTTGTGGTGTGGGCATCTTGTCCGCTAGAATCATACTTAATGCGGTAGAGTATTAATTAAGCTCCTTCTGAATGATCAATTTTCTGACTAGGGGAAGATTCATAAAGAGCATCTAACTGTTCTCGCGCATCTTCAACATTAATGGAACGCATTACCAACAAAGGTTCTTTAATTATATTACCAGCACTGTCTAACAATTCAGGGTGGGGAACATATTGCCTTCTAGCTGCATAATAACCAAAACCACCTGGTGATGATTGGTTGCTAGAATAAGTCCTTTCCCTGTCAAAACTGAACATAATCAAATTCCGAATTAAATTACCAACGGCCATAAATGCCAGAACGGTGAAAGCTAAAATATAGAGTAGGTGTAGCATCGAGTTTTCCTCCAGAATAGCAAGGTTGAGAATGTTTTTTTGTAAAACTTAAACTCCGTAAATAAACTATCTACGGTAAAAGAGAATGTAAAATCCTGTACTTATGCCCCTATGTTATCTAGTGCAATCTTTATATTGAGATTAAGGTAACATGAGAGACATTATTTTTTTATGAAAACAATGTTAAGAATTGTCTGGTATTCTGACGATTTCCGGTTGATTTAGATTGATTTAGATTGATTTAGATTGTTTCAAAGGCTTTACAATTCCTTTAATTGACCTAAACGCATTCCCACACTCCAACATTCTGTAACTAATTGATGCCAAGGTGTTACGGTTGCCATATCAATTCCCACTTGTTTACCTGTGACTGTAAACAATATCTTGGCTGTGTTGAGTTCATTTTGTGCATTTTCAACTCGTTTTAGTAAGTTAAATTGCTCTTCTTCACTCATAAAAGGGATCTTCTCATTTTCCAGAATTTGGTGATATCGCTCAAACCAATATTGAAAATCCTCTAACAGCGGTTGTAAGACGGCTTCCAGTAAATCAGCATTTGGTAGATTTGATTCCTCCATATATGAGAAGCATATTTCCTAATTTTTTTTATATTAACGTTATTTACGATTCTTAACAATCAGTTCATAACTTCCTATCTGAAAAAATCTGTAACAATAGCGTACAGATCACAATTATATAAATTTGGCAATGGTGTTGTAAAGCCCCTTGGGAGTAACTCTAGATACCTCTAAAGGAAGAAATCAACCTGACAAAAAAAATCATCTGTCCCAAAGAGAGGACTAGAGTCCTGACTAGGAGCTAAGTGCAGTTTTTTGCTAAATTTAGGAGAAACCATAGCCAGTAGACTATTATTTATGTTGTAAAGATATTTTTTGTCAATTCTATTTTTAACACTTCGCCAAAAGTTTAACAGCCAATGTCGCCAAATCAAGAAACCCCAGCAGCCGAAAAAATCTATTTACCCCGTACCAGCGAGTCAGAAACATTAAAGAAGATTCGCCACACAGCTTCCCATATAATGGCCATGGCAGTACAAAAGCTGTTTCCCAAAGCGCAAGTCACAATTGGTCCTTGGATTGAAAATGGGTTTTATTATGATTTTGATAGCCCAGAACCCTTCAGCGATAAGGATTTGAAAACCATTCAAAAAGAAATGGTCAAAATTATTAATCGTAAATTACCATTAATTCGGGAAGAAGTCAGCCGCGAGGAAGCACAAGAGCGCATTGAAGCTATTAAAGAACCCTATAAGCTAGAGATTCTGGCCGATATCAAACAAGAACCCATCACAATTTACCATTTAGGAGACCAATGGTGGGATTTGTGCGCTGGTCCTCATGTAGAAAATACCAGCGAAATTAATCCCAAAGCTATAGAATTAGAAAGCGTTGCAGGTGCTTATTGGCGCGGTGATGAGAAAAAAGCTCAATTACAGCGCATTTATGCCACTGCTTGGGAAACTCCCGAACAACTGGCCGAGTACAAACGTCGCAAAGAAGAAGCTTTACGCCGTGACCATCGTAAAATAGGGAAAGAACTAGGATTATTTGTCTTTTCCGATTTAGTTGGACCTGGTTTACCCTTGTGGACTCCCAAAGGGACTTTATTAAGGACAATTTTAGAAGACTTCCTCAAAAAAGAACAGTTAAAACGGGGCTATTTACCTGTTGTTACTCCCCACATTGCCAGAGTTGATTTATTTAAAACATCAGGACACTGGCAGAAATACAAGGAAGATATGTTTCCGTTAATGGCTGAGGATGAGGAAGCAAAAGCCATAGAACAGGGTTTTGTTCTCAAACCAATGAACTGCCCTTTCCATATCCAAATATACAAGAGTGAATTACGCTCTTACCGGGAATTACCAATGCGGTTGGCGGAATTTGGCACAGTTTACCGTTATGAAAAATCGGGAGAATTGGGTGGTTTAACCAGAGTACGTGGTTTTACTGTTGATGATTCTCATTTATTTGTAACTCCCGAACAGCTAGATGGTGAATTTCTCAATGTTGTAGACTTGATTTTGAGCGTTTTCAAAAGTCTGCAATTAAAGAATTTTAAAGCTAGATTGAGTTTTCGTGACCCAGCCAGTGATAAATATATTGGTGGTGATGAAGTTTGGGATCAAGCAGAAGGGGCAATTCGTCGCGCTGTGCAACAATTAGGAATGGACTATTTTGAAGGAATTGGTGAAGCGGCTTTCTATGGTCCAAAACTCGATTTTATCTTCAGTGATGCTTTAGAACGGGAATGGCAATTAGGAACTGTGCAAGTAGATTATAATTTACCAGAACGGTTTGATTTAGAGTATGTCGCTGAAGATGGTTCGCGTAAACGCCCAGTAATGATCCACCGCGCTCCCTTTGGCTCGTTAGAGCGGTTAATAGGGATCTTGATTGAAGAGTACGCAGGTGATTTCCCGTTATGGTTAGCACCTGTGCAAATTAGGTTATTACCCGTAGGTGATTTGCAGTTAGATTTTAGTAAAGAGGTGGCTGCGAAGATGGTTGCATTCGGTATTCGTGCGGAAGTAGACACCAGTGGCGATCGCTTGGGTAAGTTAATTCGCAACGCAGAGAAGGAGAAAATCCCCGTAATGGCTGTAATAGGTGCAAAGGAAGTGGAAACCAACAGCTTGAGTATTCGTACCCGGGCTTCTGGGGAATTGGGAGCGATATCTGTAGATGAGGTTGTGAGTAAAATCACAGAAGCAATTACTAACTTTAGTAACTTCTAAAAAAGTAGGCTGGGTAAATTTGTCGTTCCCAGTCTGGAGACTGGGAATACAATATCAGAAGTAGTCAAAGTCGTCCAAGTAGGTTGGGTAGAACGAAGTGAAACCCAACACCAGGTGAATTGCTCAATCATACTGTATATTACCATCAGGGTGGGGTACAGATTATGCGGGCATCTTGCCCGCACCACAAGTGCGATCGCCTGATCTTGTAGGGTGCGTTAATGAAATGTAACGCACCTTATGTATGTTTATTTACTGATTTTCGGTGCGTTACGCTGTCGCTAACGCACCCTACATTTTTGTCGTGGTTGATAGCCTTTCCCTTGTTTCCTCACAAATCGATAAACCTAATTCTGTATAAACTGGGTTTTGTTACTATAATTTATCTTTCTAAATCTTTAATTGCCTTTTGAACCTTTCATCTGAGATATTATGCTATTAACAGTGGTTAAATAAGTTTAATTTATGTATGCCAGCTAAAGATTTATTTCATAATACAGTTAAAACAGCCCTGACAAAAGATGGATGGACAATAGATGTTTATGATGAGTTTTTTAGTCGGAAGTTTATTCAAAGAATAATTGGCGAATATGACCTAAAATTACTGATTTTTAACCCAGATCAAGAGGAGATTGTGATATGGAGAGACTAAATTACAAAGAAATAGTCCAAACAATTCTGGAAGGTCACGCAAGAAATCGCCCAAATAATCAAACAGAAGTCAAATTGATATTTGATACGGATCGTGATCATTATCAAGTTATTAATATTGGTTGGCAAGAACTAACGCGAATATTTGGTTGTATTATTTACGTAGAAATTAAAGATGGCAAAATTTGGATTGAACGCGATGGCACAGAAATCGGAGTAGCTAATGAATTAGTAGAAGCTGGAGTTCCTAAACAAGATATAGTTTTGGGTTTTAAAGCTCCATACAAACGGAAATTTACCGATTTTGCTGCTAGTTGAAGCATATATAATTCTGCTAAAATACGGTAATTAGAGAAGTTACGCTATCGCTAACTTTTTTAATTACGGAAGAAAAGGCGATCGCGCCAGCATTACACACAAATGGTATAATTTTAAACTATTATCTAGACAAACCAATTTTTTAAACTTTTCAATCCTCATCATAAGATATTTTTAAGTAAATATTTTCTTATACTCACCTTGGGTAAAAACTTATAAAGAAATTGTTAAAAAGTTTAGTACAATAATCTGATTAGACAAATAAGTATATTTTCCTATTGACATGATAGCGGATCAATTTCCTTGGCTTACCGCAATTGTCCTATTTCCACTCCTGGCTTCCTTTCTTATCCCCCTATTCCCTGATAAGGACGGCAAGGTTGTCCGTTGGTACGCGCTAGGTGTAGGTATAGCAGACTTTGTTTTGATGTGTTTAGCTTTTTGGCAGCATTATGATGCCAGTAATGCTAGTTTTCAACTCGTAGAAAATTACGTTTGGATGCCCCAATTAGGCTTAAATTGGTCGGTTTCCGTTGATGGTATTTCCGCTCCCTTGGTGCTTTTAGCAGGTTTTGTTACCACCCTTGCCATTTTTTCCGCTTGGCAAGTTGATCGCAGACCCAAGCTCTTTTACTTTCTCATGCTTGTGTTATATTCTGCACAAGTTGGAGTATTTGTCGCCCAAGACTTGCTATTATTTTTCATTATGTGGGAAGTGGAACTCATTCCCGTATATCTACTAGTCTGTATTTGGGGTGGACAAAGACGACGCTACGCAGCTACTAAATTTCTCATTTACACCGCAGCAGCCTCTATATTTATCTTGGTAGCAGCGCTCGGACTGGGTTTATATGGCGGTGGAAATGTCACATTTGATATCGCTCAACTCGCACACAAAGAATATCCCCTCACCTTCCAACTAGTACTATACGCGGGTTTATTAATTGCCTTTGGCGTAAAATTGGCAATTTTTCCCCTACATACTTGGCTACCTGATGCTCACGGTGAAGCTTCTTCTCCAGTATCTATGATTTTAGCCGGTGTACTCTTAAAAATGGGCGGATATGGACTAATTCGCCTCAATCTTGACATACTTTCCGACGCTCATGTTTACTTTGCTCCTATTCTCGTTATTCTCGGTGTTGTCAACATTATCTATGGTGCTTTAAATTCCTTCGCTCAAACGAACATGAAACGTCGTTTGGCCTATTCCTCAATCTCTCACATGGGTTTTGTCCTCATAGGAATTGCATCTTTTACCGATTTGGGTATCAATGGCGCAATGTTACAAATGATATCCCATGGTTTAATTGCTTCTGTCTTATTCTTTCTCGCAGGTGTCACCTATGATCGCTCTCATACTATGATGATGGCAGAAATGGGTGGTATTGGTCAAGCAATGCCAAAAGTATTTGCTCTATTTACAATGGGAGCTATGGCTTCTTTAGCTTTACCAGGAATGAGTGGTTTTGTTGGTGAACTTTCTGTATTTGTGGGTATCACTACTAGTGATGTTTACACTACCACTTTTTGCACTGTTACGGTTTTTCTCGCTGCTGTAGGGGTTATCCTCACACCCATTTATCTCCTTTCCATGCTACGTCAAGTATTTTACGGTTCTGGTGCAGACCTGATCTGTGATATTAACAATGCAAGTATTCAAAATCAAGAAGATGAAGGGACTGCTTGTTTTGGTACAGATTGTCTTTTACCAACGGAAACTGTGTATACTGATGCTAGGCCACGAGAGATTTTCATTGCTGCTTCTTTTCTAGTGTTAATTATTGGCATTGGTTTTTATCCTAAAATTGCCATGCAAATGTATGATGCAACAACTGTAGCTGTGAATACTCATGTTCGCCAATCTTATACTATTATCTCCCAAACTAATCCCCGTGTTTATGCTGGTGGTTTGTTAAATCCCCAAGTTAATAATACTGAGTTAACTCCTGTTTTGGGAATTTTACAACAATCTTAGGCTACATCAGGGCTTTTTTTCTCACGCCAAGACGCTTTAGATGCAGAGAGTTTTATGTTGATGGTTTTGTCAAATTTTGGTGGTTTTATCGTTACGATAAATATATCGTTAATGATTGTAGCACCATGACGGCTAATTTAACTAATGGTTTAACCTCTGTTTTTCGTCTTTCTCCTCTGATTCGGATCACTTTGTTAAGTTTATATTTAGCGTTAACGGTTCCTTTACCGTTTTTAGCTCAGTTAACAGCCGCAACTATTCCTCCCTGGTTATTATGGATAGGAATTGGTTGCGGTTTTATTTTGTTATATGCTGTTTTGACTGAAAGGGTGATTTTAGATGAGGAAGGGATTAAGGTTACTTACTCGGTTTGGTTTTCTCAGTTTTTTCGTCGCGGTTGGAGTTTATCATGGTCGGAAGTAAAAGAGTTAAAGCCACGAACGACTGGACAAGGTGGTTTAGTATATTATTTTATTACTCAGGATGGTAAGGCTTATTTATTACCTATGCGAATGTCTGGATTTTCTAAGTTTATCAATATTGTCGCCGCAAAAACTGGTATTGATACTCAAGATGTTCGTCCTTTATCACAGCCTTGGATGTATTTAATTTTGTTAGCTTTGACTTTATTATTGCTGTTAGTAGATATTTGGACTATTCAAGCTGCATTAGTTATGGGTCATGGGTAATAAGTATTTGGGTGATTAAATTTCAATAAATTATTTGGCATTGTATATCTGATTTGATGCTTTAATTTAGCAATGCCAATAATTTAATTCTGTAATTATCTCAATTTAACCAAGAAAGGTTACAATATAAATTGTAAATTTTTACATTAAGAATGTATTAAATTACATTAAGAATGTATTAAATTACATTAAAATCTTAATTACTTACATTAAAAATGTAGTCTATTATTATGCTTATACTAAAATCTGTTAGTTTATCTAGACGTTTACAGAATCAACATCAATATCCGATTTTACAGAATATTTCTTTTAGAGTATCACCAGGCGATCGCTTCGCTATTGTTGGTCCATCTGGTGCTGGTAAAACTTCTTTATTACGTCTGATTAATCGGCTAAATGAACCTACTAGCGGGAAAATATATTTTAAAAATCAGGAATATGACAAAATTCCTGTAATTCAACTTCGTCAACAGATAATGCTTGTGCAACAAGAATCTAAACTGTTGGGGATGACAGTGGGAGAAAATTTAGCTTATCCTTTAATTTTGCGTGGTTTACCTAAACCAACTATTCAGGAAAAAGTCAGTTATTGGCGGGAAAAACTGCAAATTCCTGAACAATGGTTAGGACGGACAGAAGTACAACTTTCTGGAGGACAAAAACAGTTAATTGCGATCGCTCGCGCTTTAGTTACCGAACCGGAAATTTTACTATTAGATGAGCCTACGTCGGCGTTAGACGCTCCCGCAATTACTAATTTAATTAATATCCTCACTCAATCAAATCAAGCCCATTCTTCGGCAATTTTGATGGTAAATCGGCAAAGGGATTTAGTGCAGGAGTTTTGTACTCATGTTTTACATCTTCAGCAAGGTCAATTAGTGGTTAATCAACCTGCGGCTGAAGTAGATTGGGAAAACTTAGCAGTCACCCTGACAGCAGCAGAAAGCCAAGAATTAGAAGAATGGACAATTAGTTATTAATCAGTGGTCATTTTATCTGTTAAGAGTTCCCTGGAATCAAGAACTTTGAGCGGTTAATACGGGAAGTTGATTAGTAAATCTTTCTCTTGGTAATTTCGCTTGTTGTTGAGCGATATTAGCATTCAAAATTTCCATGTTAAATCGGTATCCAACATTACGAATAGTTTGGATTAAACTGGGTTGACGAGGATCAAGTTCCACCTTCTTCCGCAGCGATAAAACATGAGTATCAATGGTACGCGGGTTATCAATAGCGTCAGGCCAAGCACGACGCAATAATTCTGATCTACTTAAAGGCACTCCTCCAGCTTGTGCTAAGACGTACAATAAACTAAATTCCTGGGGGGTCAAGTCAATAAATTCCCCTTGGAAACGAACCCGACGCTGGACTAAATCAATTTGCAAACTGCCATAATCTAAATAAGCTGGTGCATTAGGTGTGCGGTGACGACGAAGAATGGCCTCAACCCTAGCCAAAAATTCCTGCATTCCAAAGGGTTTGCTTAAATAATCATCTGCTCCTGCTTTTAAACCGGCAACAATATCGGCTTCATTGGTACGAGCAGATAACATCAAAATTAAAGGCTGTTGTTGACGATGTAACCAGCGGCACAACTCCATACCATCGCCATCGGATAAATCCGCATCTAAAATGATTAGAGTTGGTTGATGGCTTTGAAATACTTCTTTTGCTTGATAAATACTGGCAGCTTGATGAACTCGGTATTCTAGTTGTTGCAAGTGCCAACCCAATAACGATCTCAGATGGGGATTCCCCTCAACAATTTCAATACAAACCGAACCCACAGTGGCAAAACCCCTTAGCGTTGATGAATCTCAAATTAACAATCTCGTGGTCAAGGTTTTGTAGTTTTTGTTACCTCAATGAAGATATTCTTCACATTTCCCTCAAGAAAACCTTGCAAAAAATTTATTTTTTACTTTATTTGCAATAAAGCAGGTGGCTTTATTAAATTATTATTACATTTACATTCTCTAAACTCAAATTGCTATTTGTCTAGGGTGGTTTAGTAATTTCTGGTAACTGGTATAAAATTGTTTACTTGCCAACCTCTACCTATGATTAAACTTTAATTTGAGTCATTTGTCCTACTCCTAAAGAGATATGATAAACTCAGATAACAATCATTTATCAAAGGGAGTAGGATAAAATTCACACCTGATTATGACTCTTAGTTAAACAAGACTTGTTTTCTATCCATGAGGTGGCTAAGAATTTATAAAACTTGATTATACAGGTTTGGACTATGGCTAAATTTGTATTCCTCAAGAAAGACGCACAAAAATTGGAGCAATATCAATTAGCCTCTGTGATTATCAATACCAGGTTAACACGACGCTAGATTGCTAAATCTAACTTTTGACAAAGAATCGTAAAAACACACTACAAAATCACCTTATGTCCAGTTTTTTGGCCTAGGATCTAATTAAGTTTTTAGCTGCTGAGGGGTTTGATCCAAAGTCAAAATATTACTTATGAGTTAATACATAAGCAGGAAGTGATACTTCATTGAGCGTGAATCATCATCTACAATTCTCATTCCCAAGAGACTAATACAGCAGTTATGCTCCAAGACACACAAACCATCCGCTACTACCAAAGACTTACCGACGCCTTCGTCGAATTATGGAATCGCGGTTATCGTATGGATGATATGCGGATGTATTTGGATGGATACCTAGCCGCACTCAGACATAGTAATATCATTGAACCCTACTGGATTCATCGCTTAGAAGAGGAAGCCAGCCGCTACTTGCATGATGTATCTAATTTTACAATGGTTCAACCGGAACCAGAAAGACAACATCGCTACTACTAAAGGTAGATTCTGATTTGATCAAGTAGCTACCATCTGACGACAGCGACTGTAGTACAATTTTTGATACTCCCCTCAGTTTGATGCTGCTGAGGGGAATTTTGCTGTTGTTGGTTACAAGTGATGGTAATTAATTGGGATATTGAGATAATTTCTCGAGAGATATTTTTTCTTGATGATATAGTTCTTGAATCTTTTTTGTGGCGGGTTCTAAAATCTCCTTTCCCCTTCTGATTTGAATATCTAATTTATTTTGATTTTGATCAAAAATCACAAATAGTGATATATTTCTGGCAATAGTTTGTTTACTACCTCGCAATTTAAAATCAGTGACAAATTTACCTGCTGTGGGGACATGAAGAGCTAAATCGGAAGATTGAATAATTTCCTGAATATCCGCAAGTTGTAAATTAGAAAGTGCTGGAGTTTCTTGTTGAATATTGATAAACTTAATTAAATCTAGTTGGTTTTGGTTAATTATTATATGATCTAATTGTTCATATTGAAATGTAATTGTTCCTAGTAAATTATCAGTAATGGCATAAATTTGGACGGAATATGGAGGTTTAGGAACAGAACCTTGTTTATAGAATAAACTTCCTTCTGGGGTGACAGTAATTTGCGGTGTATTTGCTAGAGTTTGTAAAGATTGAAGATTAGCAATGGTACTTTTAACAAATACAGAATCAAGTCCTAAAATAGATGCTAATTCATTAGCTGTAGGGGGGGGATTAAATTCCATACCAGCGCGAATAATAAACTCTTCTAAAACATTAAATTTCCGAGGTTCTTTAATAGTTAATTCTAGGAAATTTTGCGTTACATGATAGTAAAATTGACGTGCTAATAAAACCGATGAATAAGGGTTTTCAGCTTCAATTTTATCAACTAAATATTTCAAATTATTATCAATTATTTTAACTACAGAAGCAGGAAACATCAATAAAACCTCCATGATGATTAACAATGTTTGCAACCTCAGAATACATATTACCTACTGTACCAGATTTACCTGTAAATAAATCGTGACAACCGACAATAATTAACAATTCTTGAGCGCGAGAAAAAGCCACATTCACCCGTTCTGGTTTATTTGCAAATCCCACATCTCCTTGATGATTATTCCTGACCATACTCACAATTACCACTGGTCTTTCCATACCTTGAAATCTATCAACTGTACCCGTTCTAATTTGTAAAGAGGGAAAAAATTCAGATTGCAAACGTTCATCAATTTTTCTTAATTGAGCGCCATAAAATGTAATTACAGCTATTTCTTTTTTTGGTTCTCCATTCGCAACTTTATGAAACCAAACCTGCTCAAATTGGTGACAAATATTTTCAATTACATCAATTTCTTTAGTATTCACAAATGAAGTGCCATTGCGTTCTTCTTGAAATTCATTTTCTCTAGGCATTTTTACCCAACATAAATGATGATCAGGTTGAATGATTTTCCCTGCTAAATTATGAGCGCGTTTCCTATCAGGTTCTAAAATGCCACATTCTAATTTACCATGATAAAATTGATTAATTGCTCCCATGATCATGGGGTGCATTCGATATTGAGTATTCAGCATTTTCTTGATACTTTTATCAGCAATTTCAAACTGACTTTTAAATAATGATTCTTCTAAAAATTGCAATTCTTCTCTAGAATTACCCATGGATTGCGCCACTTCTGCCACTGTGCTAGTATCAAGCATAGGAGGTAATTGCCGATGATCTCCTACCATGACTAATTTTTTACCTTTCAACGCGGGAATTAGTAACTCTGGGGGAGTGCATTTACTAACTTCATCTATAATTACAACATCAAAAGATTGAAATTCTTCGGAGAAACTATAATTTGCAGCTTGAACACAAGTAATACCGACAACGTTAGCATTATCTAAATAAATTCGTCTTAAATCATTACTATCTTGTTCGGAAGGTTGACGTAATTTTGTAATCCAATCTTGAACAAAATTTTGATATTTATCTAGATAATTTTCTTCGTTTTGGAGTTGTTGTTTCCATGATTTTAATTTATTTATGACCTTGGTTAAAAACTCTAAATTAAATAAATCATGGTGAGATAATTCTGGCTTAAATTTATCTGGTATAATTTGCCAAGTTGACTCCCACCAATTCCGTTCTATAATTAAATTGTCTGATAATTGTAATTGTAATTTGTCTTCTAGATCAGATATTTCTATTTGTAATTGTTCAAGTTGCTCTTGATAAACATCAGTTTGTTCTTGCAAATTTATAAATTGCTGATTTAAAGCGTCTTTAATTGTTTCTAAAATGGTAAAGGGTGCTAATGATGAAATCAGAGTTTCTAATTCATAAATACGATTTTCCCAAAACTTAACTTGTTGAGAAAATTCCTGTGGTTGTTCCCAAATATTTGCTTGTTTAGTTAGATACTTTTCTGTGAAATTTCTTAATTGATGAGGTATATTTTGCTGTTTATGAATTGCTTGTAAATTATTAATAACTGCTGCAAGTTTTAAATTAGCAGCTTGTTTACTCTTTTCTAACTGAGTTTTAGCTTCAGATATTTGTTGGGAAGAAATTACATTTTCTGGAAGTTCTTGAAATTGCTGTTTTAAAATTTGCAATTGTTGTTGAGCTTCGGTTTTGACTTTTAAAACACATTGACGCGCATTAATTAAGATCATCTCTAGTAGTTCTTGGGTAATGCGGTTAAGAGTAGCTTCAATATTATTCCATTCAAAGGACTTACCATAAGTTTTTTCCAATCTAATTAAAAAAACTTGAATATTTTCAATTAGCAATTTCCTCTGTTTAGGGTTAAGAATTTGATAATTTTTTAACTCTTGATAGGTTTTTTGCCACTGAGTCTGATCACTTTTTGATAATACTATGGGAATTTGATTAAAACTTTGTTGTAAAAAATAACTAAAATTATGCTGTTTACCTTTTCTATCAGTAAAATTTCCCTCTATTTCATAAGCTATGGCTTTTGTTAATACTCCCCAAGCTGGTAAACTGATTTTATAATTTTTGGGAACAATAGGTAATTTTAAGTTTTGAGCAAACATCAATAAACCTAATGGTAAATTTACCATATTTTCTGTTAAAAGTAAATCAGATTGTTGACATTCTTTCAAAACTTGATATAAATTATTATAACCTGTAGATTTCCATTCTACAACTGCTTCAACAATATAATCAATTTCCCGTTGACGATTTTCCCAGATTTGGATTGTTGGTTGTATATTATTGTGAATACTAAATTTTTGCAAATCTGTTTCTAATTTCTGTAAAGATACAGAATTTTGTTGAAAAATATCAACTAATTCCGCTACTTCCGCAATAGCTAAAGCGAGATTATTAATATCTTTTAATCCAGCTTTAAATTCAGAAAGTTGAGTTATAATGGTTTCCTGTAACCAAACTGCTAAACCAAATACACCAAAATCAGGACGGACAAAACCAAGTTCCTCAATACATTTAATAGCTTGAATTACATTTTCTCGGAAAATCTCTACTTGTTTGTTATTTTCTGTATAGGGTTGAATATGGGTTAAGAAATCCTTGATTTCTAGAGATTCCCAGTCTATATTTTGGGAATTTTTTAGTATATTCCCTAAACCAGTAATTAAGGATGCAATTTCATTTTTATTTAATAAAATTTGATCATATTTAGTTTTTTGGTTTTGATAAATTGTCTTTAAATTCTCTTTTTCTGCTTTCAGTTCATTTTGTTGCTGATTAAACTGTTCTTCAAATATATAATAGTTTGTAAATCGTGGTAATAATGGTAATAATTGAGTTAAAATTGTAATATTTCCCTGACGTTGACTGAGATTATTTTCGCAGTCAGTAGCGGTATTTTGTAACCATGTACTAATTACTTGATCTTCTAAAAATGGCTGTCCTTCTTCTCCAACTTTTTCGGCTCTTCCCTTTCTAATAGCACGAATAAGGGGATTATGAACTAAGCGACTGAGGGCGTTATCAACCGCTAAATTCGCTTGTGAGGTAATTAATGTCCGTCCCCCGCGTAATGCTACCTGATAGCAAATTTCTGCAATTACTGTTGTTTTTCCTGTACCGGGTGGTCCTTGAATTAAAACTAAATCTTCTGCGGAAAGTACCTTTTCCACTGCGGTTTTTTGTCCAGCATTAGCAGAAGACAACAATAAATCTTGTGATTTCAGTTTCACTCTTTTTGTAATAGTTCTCGCTTGAGAAGCGTCAAATAGAAAATTACCTAAATAGGGGTTTTGAGTCCTTCCTTGTCTTAACTGTTCTAAAGCTTTTTCTTTACGTTCGATTTGTTTGATGTCTCCAGCAGCATCAAAAAATATGTAACCATTATTGGGAAGTTGATAATTACCTTTGGCTATATATTCAATTAATTCTCTTTCTAGTCGAATATTAATAAGATTATGTTTTTGATCAATTTTTTCAATAGTTCCTAATTGACGACTGTTACGGCGATTTTTTTCTGTGGGGACAGAATCTAAAAATTTAACTTCCTGATTTTTGGCTTTTTTGACCCGTTCCCAAAAGTTTTCTAAACCTAAAAAATGTTCTTCAGAACCATCTAAAGTAGCCGAATTAATTTTAATTTCTAAAGTGATTTGTCGAGAATTTGAGCGGTTATTATTTTTATTGATAAAAAATACGCAAAATTGACGAGATTTAGCAATATTTTCTTCAACCTTTAAAAAAGCTTTCCATGCTTGAAGTTGATCTTCTGTAGGAACATGATTTCCGCAAATTGGTATATTTTTTATTTTTGCCAATAATCGTGTGGGAATATCAAGACGCTCTTGATAATTAGGAATTAAACATAACCAATAAAGTACAGCATAACCGTCAACAATTCCCCGCAATTCTGGTAATAAATAAGCTGATAAAATTTTAAAACCTCCAGATCCGTCTTGACGAACAGCAGCTTTAAATCCTAAAGTCTTTCCTAATTTTTTCAGTCTTTTTGGTAATTGAAAATTATCTTGGTCTGTGGCTATAATTAATTCCCAAATTTCTTCTCCTGGTTCTTTTCCAGTCCCTTGACGACGAATATAAAAACAACCAGGTTGTTTACCAACTAAATCAAATAATAATTCATTTGCACGTTCTCGCCGTTCTCGAAAATCAGGATATAATTGTACAGATGATTGACCCTCAAAATGGCGAATTAAATTATCAACCGCTGTACCTATGAATGTATAACCACAGTCTTCTATATTTGTTTTATTATTCATATTTTTCATCAAAAATGTGGTAATTTAGGCATAAATAATTTTCAACTTATGAGCATTAATTTAAAATTGCAAATCTAATAAAAATAAGGTGTCGGGTTGCGTTCCTTAACCCAACCTACACCTAATAGTTGATATTAAGAAGCCAGGGCTACTTCTACCATTTGTTGTAATTCACCTTTGTTGTACATTTCGATCAAAATATCAGAACCGCCAACGAATTGGCCATTAATATATACTTGGGGGATTGTTGGCCAGTTGGAATATTCTTTGATTCCTTGACGAATGTCTTGATCTGCAAGTACGTCAAGAGTTTCAAAGGGAACTCCTAATGTATTGAGAATTTGCACAACGTTATTAGAGAAACCACATTGGGGCATTAATTTGTTACCCTTCATGAAAACCATAATTTTGTTTTCTTCTACCAAAGTATCAATTCTTTCTTTAAGTTCTGGGGTCATGATTAGTTATTTCCTGCGTTGTTAAAAGTTAAAAGTCAAAATTCAAGGCAATTTTAGATTTTGTTCAAGGCAAAATCCTAAATCTCAAATTAGTTTACTACTTGCCAAGCTTCGGGAGTGTAGGTTTTCAGAGCTAAAGCATGAATAGCTTCGCTGGACATGGCTTGTTTCAATGCGCCATAAACTAGCTGGTGTTGTTGCACTAGTCCCTTATCTACAAACTGCGATGAAACTACTGTCACCTGATAGTGATCACCACCACCCGTCAAGTCTTGTACTTGCACTTGGGCATCTGGCAGTTGTGCCTTGATCATTCCCTCTACCTGTTGCGGACTCATCATCGCAATTCCTGAAAAAACTTTACTTCTCTATTATTAACAGATATCTAACTCTTGGTTGTTGCTAATTAACTTATGCTGATTATTTTTTGTTTGGACGAGAATAGGGTGCATCCACAAAACCTAATTCAAATAATTGTTGATAAGCTTTTCCCCCCAGTTCCCTCGTGGGGTTTTGACTTTTAATGATTTGCACTAGCAAAGGTATGGCTAGTTCTGGCTGATTTTGCGCTCGATATACTAAGGCTAACTGGTAGCTGGCTTCATCTCGCTTTTGGGCAGTTGCTAAGGCTTTTTGGCGCTGGGAATCGGATAAACGAATGTCAATACCTCCAAAACTAGAATTTAATTCTTGATAAAAGCTGGATAACTGATTATAAACCTGGCGTGCTTCTTGGAGTTTTTTGGCTGCTAAAGCGTAGTTTTGACTAGAAATCGCTTGATCTGCTTCTTTCATTAAGCGATCGCCTGCCGCTATACTCAAGATATTATTACCCTGTCCAGCGGGACTGAGGGTGTTAGTCTTATCCCCAGTCGTCGGTTTAGTTTCACTAACAGGATTAATAGGAACTGAGGGCTTTTTTACCTGAGCTTCAGCAGATGATGATATGCCTAAAAACGCTATAAATGATAAGCAGCTAAAGCGAATTAATAGATCCGTAGCAACATTCATGAGGTTAATTAGTAAAATAATTATGGAAAAAATTTGAAAAACTTGATGTATTTTAACTCTCTTTGTACCGATGATAAAGTCAAGTGACTGAAAAAATTTCTCTGGCAAAGGACTAAACAGGCAAGAGCCAAGAGGCCAATTAATTTTCAACTAATCCCAATTTTTTATGAGTGATAATATTAATTCTCCAGATTTTCTCGAACCAGATGTCACAAATAGCGACGAAGCATTAATTTTACAACGCAGTGGCGAAGAGTTGATACTAGAAAAAACATTATATCGCTTCACTATCCGTCCTAATGCTAACTTTACACGTGAGCAAGTATCACAAATACGTGGATGTGTATGGCGGCGCAGTATATCCCAGGCAAAGTTAGAACTGTATACGGTTTTTCCTGAGCAGCTAGAAACAGTAATGTCTCAAGTACGTGCTGATAAAAATGTAGACTTTGTGAGTCATGTTTATAAACTTGAAAATAATCCCGGTAGTTTGGTTTATCTAAGTGATCAAATCACAATTCAATTTGCTACTTGGGTAGATATGAATAAAATTAATATTATTGCCAATAGATTTAATTTAGTTCAAGATCAACCAGTTGTAGGAATGTCGAATACTTTTATTTTTCTGGTGAGTAAACAAGCTAAACAAAACCCAATTAAAATCACGAATCAATTACAAAAACTGTCAGAAGTTTTAGCCGCAGAACCAAATATTATCATTCAACAAGAACCTCATTATCGGCCCAAAGATTCCCTTTATCCTCAACAGTGGTATCTCAATCACAATGGGGGGAATCAATTGGTAGCGGGTTCTCACATTTCCGTAGAACAAGCTTGGGATACTACTCGCGGTGTTCGTTCTATTATCGTCGCTGTAGTAGATGATTCCTTTGACTTGAATCACCCAGATTTTCAAGGTAATGGTAAAATTGTTGCTCCTAGAGATTTAAAAGAAAATGATTTTTTACCCTTACCAGGAGAAAAAGAAACTAGTCATGGTACTGCTTGCGCGGGACTAGCTGTAGCAGAAGAAAATGGCACGGGAATTGTCGGAGTTGCTCCTGGTTGTGCAATGATGCCCATTCGGACTACCGGTTTTTTAGATGATCAATCAATTGAGGATGTTTTTAATTGGACGGTGGAAAAGGGAGCAAGTGTAATTTCTTGTAGTTGGGGAGCTTCTGCTGTTTATTTTCCCCTTTCTATCCGTCAAAGGGCAGCTATTAGTCATGCTGCTACCAATGGACGCAATGGTAAAGGATGTGTAATTGTTTTTGCAGCCGGAAATACTAACCGTCCGATTAATGGGACTATCAATGAACAAAATTGGCCGAAAAATATTGTGAAAGGTAACACAAATTGGTTAAGCGGTTTTGCAGTTCATCCTGATGTAATTACCGTGTCGGCTTCCACTAGTTTGAATAAAAAAGCTGCTTATAGTAATTGGGGAGATAATATTTCTGTTTGCGCTCCTAGTAATAATGCTCCTCCGGGAATGTGGTTTCAAGAAACCGGTTTTGTTTATACACAACCGGCAATTGTCTCTTCTCTGTTTGGGTTGGGAATCTTGACTGCAGATCAATTAGGAGCAGCAGGTTATGATGCTGGAAACTTTACTAATAACTTTGGTGGTACTTCTAGCGCCACTCCCATAGTCGCAGGAGTAGCAGCTTTAGTATTATCAGCTAATCCTGATTTAACGGCTCAACAAGTTAAACAGATTCTTCAAGATACTGCTGATAAAATTATTGATAATAGCCCTGATCCTCAATTGAATATTGATGGGGGTACTTATGATAGTAATGGTCATAGTCAATGGTTTGGTTATGGGAAAGTCAATGCAGCTAAGGCTGTGAGACTAGCAAAACAAATGGGTGTCGTTGCCCAAATTACTAATGAACAAACACAGGTAAAAAATACTCAAGTTGTGAATATTCCTGATAATGATCAAGAGGGAATTAAAAGTGCGATCGCTATTAATGAAGCTGCTAATATTGGTGATATCCAAGTTACGGTTAATATCACCCATGATTTTTTAGGAGATTTAGAAATTTATTTAATTGCTCCTAACAATCAGCGGATTTTATTGCAAAGTCGCACATTAGGCCGTCGTAACCAATTACAAAATACTTACACAGTGCGATCACATCCAGCCCTGAAACAATTACTTTCCCTACCCGCACAAGGTAACTGGGAATTACAAGTTATTGACTACGCTGCCCTGGATGTGGGCAAACTTAATCACTGGGAATTGGTAATTGGATTGGACACGGGAAGTAGTTGATGTATAGCAGGGGGAGGGAGGAGAAGCAGGGGAGGAATTTTCTGGTTCTATGTTCCTTCTGACTCCTGACTCCTGACTTAATTGTTTTAATTGATGGGTTAAATCTGCTGTGAGCCTTTTAGCTTCCAGCTTGAAATTTCCATTTAGATAATCTGTGACTTTGATAGGTTCATCAATGCGAATGTTGACATCTGCACCCCAGTGAGGATAGGATTCGCTGTATTGGATGCTAACAGGTATAACTTTAATCCCCAGCCCTGGGTATTTAGATTCAGCATTTAAGGCTAAACGGGCTATTCCTGGCTTCAGCAGGTGAACTTGACCATCACGATGGATATCACCTTCAGGATAAATAACTAACATTTCCCCTTGTTGCATTAACTCTATTGTATGACGGAGAGTAGCGATCGCTGGACGTTGAGTATTGACCGGGAAACCGCCCATTCTGAGAATAAACCAACCTTGTAACCCCTGACATTCATCAATTGTCACCATAAATCGCATATCTCTACCTGTGAGATGACGACCAGCAGCGTAGGGTAAAACTAATGAATCCCAGCGAGAACGATGGGTAGGAGCAAGAATTACCGGACCACTTTTGGGGATATTTTCTAGTCCAGTAATTTTAATCTGCCTAAAGAAAGATGGCAGAATGATATAACGTCCAATAAAATACCCTAAAGGAATTAACCAAGGGGAAATCCCTGGTATACTGTGAGCTATCAAAGGCCTCCGAGCGGAGTTGAGGTGAGAACTTACAGACTTATTTATGGTTTGTGAATGACGGGTAGTAGAAGCAGAGTCTGATTTAATCATTACGGTGGCTAGTTTTTAGAAGAATAAAAAATTACACAAATTGCTTATGTCCACCGTATATTTTCTTGGGTAGTTTTTGTTTTCCCATCTGGACAGTTTTATCTGTGTCTGTTATTTTTGCTGACGTTGGGTAGCAAACCAATTTTGTAATTGTTCTCGACAGTCTGATTCCAGAATACCTCCTAGCACTTTTAGACGGTGATTAGACGCAGGGTGATCAGGGATGTTGAGAACAGTCCGAATTGCGCCAGTTTTGGTATCGTCCACTCCATAGATCAATTTTCCCAATCGTGCATGAACTATAGCACCGGCACACATCGGACAGGGTTCTAGAGTGACATATAATGTACATTGATGCAAGCGCCAACTTTGTAAAATTTGACTAGCAGCGCGAATCGCCATAATTTCCGCGTGTGCGGTAGGGTCTTGATCCCGTTCTTTCCGGTTTTCTCCTACAGCAATCAGGTGGTTATTTGTGTTAACAATTACAGCACCAACGGGAACTTCACCCGCATCACCCGCTGCTCGTGCTAATTCTAGGGCGTGATTCATCCATTTTCTATGTATTAAATATTCTGGTAATTCCAGCATATATTTATATTTATTATTGATTTATATTTATTATTGTGGTCAGTTATTATTGATTTCAATTAGGTGCGTTACGAAGACAGCTAACGCACCCTACTATTTAAGGTAAATTACTCGGATCAATCCCCTGGGATTTTAAGTACGCTATTAGCCGTTCTTTCTCTTGACGTTCTTGTTCAGCCCGTTGACGTTCTTGTTCAGCCCGTTGACGTTCTTCTACAATCTTTTCTACAGACCAAGGTAGTAAATTACCTGCTTCATTCCACCACCTTAACCAATATCCAGTTCTAGCTTCTTTTTCCCCCCACCAAGTTCCCAAAAATAAGCCCATTGCGTCAATCCAATGTAGACCATTTTCATCGGGTTGTTTTAACTCGTAGCGACCATTCTCCAGTTGATATAATTCCAATAAACCGCCATCTGGATCAAAAATTACATAGATGGGAACTTGCAAAATTTGCTCGTAAAAAAACCATTTTCCCGGTGGATATGTGCGTTTAAAAGAATATTCTCCACCTTCCTGATCTGATAAAAATTCTATAACTATAGCGGGAATATCTCCTTCTAAATTCGGTGTGTAGCTTTTGCGTTCAGGTAAAATTTCTTTGACTGCGGGAATATATAACCAATCAGGTGCTTTAGCAATAAATTTACCGTCTAATGTCGCACATAAACCAAAATTCGAGGCTATCAACATCTGCGGTTGAATAAAACCCCCAATTTCTAAACTTTCTCGCAAAGCACCAGCCAAAAGTGGCTGTCCTGTATTTTCCACCGGTTCGTCCTCTAACTGAAAATCATCGGGTAAGGCTTCCCAAGAGATTACCAGTTCAGTGGGAGATTTGATTTCACTGATTTGGGTGATCATAATCACTGCCTCTGGTTGATTTGTTTTTATTTTATCTGATACAATATTAGAACAGCTAAAAATCAGGCGATCGCTATGATTATGATATAGCTATAAACTGTACTACATTTAAGTATAATTCTAGCGGTACTACATTTAAGTATAATTCTAGCGGTACTACATTTAAGTATAATTCTAGCGGGCAAGATGCCCGCACTACAACATCTAGTTAAATTTGGGTGATTTGGTTTATTTAAACCAAGTCATCATCAGTGTAAATAAAGAAGATCATCCAGTTGACCTTTCGTATCTAGACGATACAGATCATCACAACCGCCAATGTGTTGATTATTAATAAATATTTGGGGAACGCTGCGGCGATTATTAGCGCGTATGGACATACTTTCCCTGGCTATTTCATCACCGTCAATTTTGTATTCTGTAAAATTAACACCTTTCCACCATAGTAGCATTTTCGCACGGATGCAGTAGGGGCAAGTTTGCCAAGTATAAATCTCTACATTGGCTTTGACGCGCTCTGGATGACGACCGAGAAAGGAATTGAGAAAATTTAGCATATTGTTAATTGGGAAGTTTGGTTTTAATTAAATGTGATCCTCGATAGATCTTTGATATATCTTGTGCTTTTTTGACGTTTTTGTGCAAAACTTAGATTAGATCGGGATTAAATATCGCTCATTGCTTACTTATGAAGTCTAGGAAATTATTTACTATTGGACCTATTATATCTGGTATTGTCACACTGAAGTTAATATTTTCTCTAACTGCTTGTAGTGATCAACCGCAAACGCCAGGGGGTAAGGTTAATACTCCCCAAGGACAGGTTACTCGCGTGATCGGTCATCGCATTAAAAGCCGTGGTCAGCTTGTTTGTGGAATTAGCGGTGAATTACCGGGATTTAGTTTTGTGGGGACTGACGGTAAATATAGCGGTATTGATGTTGATATTTGTCGGGCTGTAGCAGCGGCGATATTTGATAATCCAGACGCAGTAGAATACCGTCCCCTTAACGCTAAAGAGAGATTTACAGCTTTACAAACTGGAGAAGTAGACATTTTGAGTCGCAATACCAGCTGGACTTTTAGCCGTGGGACTGCTCAGGGTTTAGAGTTTGCACCTGTGGTATTTTATGATGGTCAGGCGGTTATGGTGCGCAAAAATAGGAATATTAAATCTATTAAAGACCTGAAAGACAAAGCTATTTGTGTCCAAACAGGGACGACAACCGAACAGAATTTAGCAGACCAAATGCGGAAACGGGATTTGACTTATAAACCCGTTGTTTTTGAGGATGTAAATGTTACCTTTGCTACTTATGTAGAAGGACGTTGTGATGCTGTCACCACAGACCGTTCTGGTTTGGTTTCCCGGTACGCAACCCTACCGAAACCGGAAGATAACATCATTTTAGATGATATTCTTTCTTCTGAACCCCTGGCGCCAGCAGTTGCTAAGGGTGATACTCAATGGAGTGATATAGTTAAGTGGACTGTTTATGCTTTGATCAAAGGTGAAGAATTGGGAATTAATTCTCAAAATTTATCACAGTTTGCAAATAGTAAAGATCCCGATATTAAACGTTTTTTAGGAACAGAAGGAAACTTGGGAGCAGGAATTGGTTTAACAAATGATTTCGCAGCCAGAATTATTAAACACGTTGGTAATTATGGCGAAATTTATGAACGCAATTTGGGAACCAAGACAAAACTAAATCTCCCTCGTGGTCAAAATCAATTAGCGACAAAAGGAGGATTACTCTATTCCCCACCCTTCCGGTAATACTATAATACTAAATTAAAATAATGACTAATTCTAAACCTCCTTTATGGCGTGATCATCGTTTTTGGCAAAATGCTATTCAGTTAATTTTTGTATTTTTAGCAGTATTTATAGTCGTGATATTGTGGAGTAATGTCAGACGGAATTTACAGCAATTAGGAATTCAATTTGGATTTAATTTTCTCAAGCAACAAGCATCTTTTGATATTGGTGAAACTATCGTTAATTATCAACCAACGGATACTTATAATTATGCTTTATTAGTGGGATTAATTAATTCTTTACGAATAGCAATAATGAGTATCTTACTAACTACAATTGTGGGAATTACTGCGGGAATTTCTAGACTATCAGATAATTGGTTAGTCAGGAAGATTAGTTTTGTTTATGTGGAGATTTTTCGGAATACACCATTATTATTACAATTGCTATTTTGGTATTTTGCAATTTTCTTGAGTTTCCCCAAAGCCGAAAATAAAATTTCTGTTTTCGGTTTCGCTAACTTTAGTCAAAATGGCATTGAATTTCCTTGGTTTACCTTGTCTCCAGAGTTTTCTAGTTTGTTATTAGGGTTAACTTTTTACACGGGTGCGTTTATTGCGGAAATTGTGCGGGGGGGAATTAAATCAGTTCCTCAAGGACAATGGGAAGCAGCAACATCTCTGGGTTTAAAGCCAGGTTTAGCAATGCAATTGGTAATTTTTCCTCAAGCTTTAAGGGTGATTATTCCCCCATTAACTAGTCAATATCTCAGTTTAACAAAAAATTCCAGTTTAGCGATCGCTATCGGTTATCCTGATATTTATTTTGTTGCTTCTACTACTTTTAACCAAACTGGAAAAGCCGTGGAGGTAATGCTATTGATTATGATTACTTATCTGATTTTGAGTTTAGTTATTTCTCTAATTATGAATTTATTTAATCGTTCTGTTCAAATTCAGGAAAGATAAAAAATAGCAATTTTATTTGATTTGTGAACAGGATTTATTTTTTATCGAACCACAGAGGCACAGAGGCCACAGAGGAAGAGAGGAAGAGATTTTATGTTTATGGTACGCTATAGGAAAATATTTTATTTAGGATCTCTATGATGATTAAGTTTATTTGGTTAAGAGAAAATCTGTTTAATAATTGGTACAATTGTTTATTAACTGTTGTTTGTTCGATTTTTCTATTTTGGCTATTTCAAGGATTTGCAATTTGGTTAATTACTAAGGCACAATGGCAAGTAGTTGCAGTTAATTTACATTTATTTTTGGTGGGAAGGTTTCCCCAGAATTTATATTGGCGAATTTGGCTGGTTTTGGGAATATCTACAACTTTAACCGCAATTACTGGGGGTGCTTTTACTAAAGAAGCAATATTCACAAAACGCAATTCTCTAATTTTTGGTTTTATTGTTGGGGTTTTATTATTAATTTTACCTCTACCATTAACTAGTCGTTTGTCTTTATTATTAATTACAGGTTTAATAATTTTAGGTGTGATAATTGGTCAAAAATTTGCTCAAATTATCACACCTTGGCTTTCCCTAATGTGGTTATTATCCTTTCCGATAATTATCTGGTTAATTGGTGGTGGTTTAGGGTTACAAGCTGTATCTACAAATTTATGGAATGGTTTATTACTAACCCTATTAATAGCAATAATTAGTATTGTGCTTTCCTTCCCCATAGGAGTTTTACTCGCATTAGGAAGAACAAGTAATTTACCTGTAGTGCGGTGGTTTTCTATTCTTTATATTGAAATTGTCAGAGGATTACCATTAATTGGTATTTTGTTTTTAGCCCAAGTTATGTTACCTTTATTCTTACCAGCAGATTTGCGTTTAGATAGATTATTCAGAAGTATTGTGGGACTAATATTATTTAGTGGAGCATACATGGCCGAAAACGTGCGTGGAGGACTACAATCAATTTCCAGGGGACAAATAGAAGCAGGAAAAGCATTAGGATTAAATACACCCTTATTACTCACATTAGTAATATTACCTCAAGCATTACGCGCAGTTATTCCTGCAATTGTGGGTCAATTTATTGGCTTATTTAAAGATACATCTCTTTTATCATTAGTGGGATTAGTGGAATTAACAGGAATGGCACGTTCCATATTAGCCCAACCGCAATTTTTAGGAAGATATGCAGAAGTCTATTTATTTATTGGTTTGATTTATTGGCTATTTTGTTATTCAATGTCCTTAGCTGCTAAAAAATTAGAAAACCAATTAAATAACTAATTTTAATGAAACTTAATAAAACATCTATTCCTTTCTGACTCTGAGTCCTCTGTGCCTCTGTGGTTGGTTAAAAAAAATTCAAAAAAAAGTAAAATATGACAGAAAAAAACCCGATAATAATTGCCGAAAATACCCATAAATGGTATGGTAAATTTCATGTTCTCCAAAGAGTAAGCTGAACGCTTCTTCCTCTTTTACTCTGAGTCCTCTGTGCCTCTGTGGTTAGTTAAAAAAGATTCAAATTCAAAAAAGAGTAAAATATGACAGAAATAAAACCGATAATAATTGCCGAAAATGTCCATAAATGGTATGGTAAATTTCATGTTCTCCAAGGTATAAGTTTAAGTGTAGAAAGAGGAGAGGTAGTTGTTTTAATGGGTCCTTCTGGTTCAGGGAAATCAACTTTTATTCGTACGTTTAATGCTTTAGAAGCATATCAAAAAGGAATTATTAGTATTGACGGAATTATCCTCAGTCATGATTTAAGAAACATTGAAACAATTCGTCGAGAAGTGGGAATGGTATTTCAGCAATTTAACTTATTCCCCCATTTAACAGTTTTACAAAATATCACTTTAGCGCCAATATATGTCCGCAAAATATCCAAAGTAAAAGCGGAAGAATTAGCAATGCAATTATTAGAAAGAGTGGGAATTTTAGCACAAGCACAAAAATATCCCGGACAATTATCTGGTGGACAACAACAGCGAGTGGCTATAGCGCGTGCATTAGCAATGCAACCTAAGATTATGCTATTTGATGAACCGACATCAGCATTAGATCCAGAAATGGTGAGAGAAGTTTTAGATGTCATGGGAAATCTCGCTAGTGAGGGAATGACAATGGTAGTTGTTACCCATGAAGTGGGATTTGCGCGAGAAGTTGCTGATAGAGTGGTACTAATGGATAGCGGTTTATTAGTTGAATCTTCTACCCCCGACACTTTTTTTACTAATCCCAAAGAAGAGAGAACTAAGAAATTTTTATCACAAATTCTCTAAATTATCTCTACATTAATGAATGTGTTGGGTTTTGTTCTTCAACCCAACCTACACAATTTCAGGGTTAAATTTTTAGTTCCCCAAAGAAGTCGACAAAATAATTAATTCTCCTTGTTCACCACCTGCGGCTAATAATTGTCCTTGGGAATGCCAAGATAGAGTAGAAAAACCTGCTTCTGTATCGGTAAAAATCTGTGATACTTCCCTATTTTCATCCCATAAACATAACCAACCGTCAGCACCAGCGGAAGCGAGAATCAAGCTTTGAGGTGCAAAAGATATTGCTTGAATAATATCCAGATGATTGGTTAATACTTGGGCTTCCCAACCCACAGATTCATCTACGGACTTATCCCATATTACTATACCTTCAACGCTGGAAGCAGCCAAAATTGGCGCACCTGTGGGGGTTTTGAGGTCTGACCAAGCTAGTTGACGAATTTTACCGGGAAAGCCGCGCATGACCCAAGGATCAGGATTTTCCCATTGTAAAACGGTGAGAGTGCGATCCATATTTCCAGAGGCTAAATATTCACCATCACCTGACCAAATTGTTGTTATACTAGCGGTAGGCATGGAAAGGATAAATGGTTCTGCATTCCAATCTTGAGTAGACCAAATTTTTACACCTTTATAACCATTAATAGCCAAATATTTGCCATCTTTACGCCAGTCAATTCCTAAAATAGAGGAATCATTAAAGTTAAGAGTGACAACGACTTCTGATGTGTCTGCATCCCAAATTTGCACATAACGTCCTAAACTAAAAGCTAGTTGATTATTGGTATAACTCCATGCTAATTGATCAACCCAAACAGGTGCATTTTCTAAAGTTGTAATTAATTGATTTTCGCACCAAATTTTTACTTTTCCATCTTGTCCGCTAATGGCTATATATTTACCATCATGGGAAAATGCTAGACAATTTACTGCTTGATTTGTAGCTGTTTGTAAGGTAATTAATTGGTGATTTTCCCATAAAATAATTTCACCAGCAGCGGAACTAGCAGCCAGTATTTCTGCTTGAGAAGACCAAGCTAAAGCGGTGACATAATCTGTAAGTTTTGTGGAATAGTGTTGAGTAAATTCTGGAGATTTGCTGGTTGTTAGGTTCATATTTGTTATCTTTTATTGATCAGAAATACTAGGCGAATAGAAGTAGCTACTACACCATCAAAGTCCACCGAGGTGGACTAAGTTTACTAGATTTGTAACCCACTTATGTGGGTTTTGTCTGTATAGCTGTGAATTTTATTCACTTAACTCATACAAGCAAAGAAATCTTTTTTTAACTGTGCTTCATCTAAATTTCTCCCAATAAATACAAGTTCATTTTTGCGAGTTTCATTTGCTTTCCAAGGTCTATCTGCTTTACCTTCAAATATCATGTGTACTCCCTGAAAAACAAAGCGGTTATCTTCATTTTCAATATTCAAAATTCCCTTCATTCTGAAAATGTCTGTTCCTTGGGTTCTGAGTAATTCTGATAGCCAAACATTTAATTTTTCACCATTGATAGTCCCAGGTGATACTATAGCGACTGAATAAACACTTTCATCATGAACATGAGCATCTTCTCCTAAGAAATTAGGATCAATTTCTAAAGCATGATCTAAATCAAATGCTTTTACTCCTAATAAAGCTGACATTGCTAATTGAGAATTATGAGTGCGGTAAACTTTTGCCATTGCATTCATTGACCGAATCCGGGTTTCTAATTCATCTAAAACTTCTGCTGTAACTAAATCGGTTTTATTCAATAAAATCACATCAGCAAAAGCAATTTGTTCCTGGGCTTCGTCTGCTTCCCAATGTTGCCAAATATGCTTGGAATCAACAACTGTAACCACTGCATCTAATGACAATTGACTTTGCAAATCTTCGTCTACAAAAAAGGTTTGAATTACAGGTGCAGGATCAGCTAATCCAGTGGTTTCAATGACTAAATGATCAAACTTATCTCGACGTTTCATCAAGTTGCCAATAATGCGAATTAAATCACCTCTCACTGTACAACAAATACAGCCATTATTCATTTCAAATATTTCTTCATCCGCATCAATTACCAATTGATTATCAATACCTACTTCTCCAAATTCGTTAACAATGACGGCGACTTTTTTACCATGTTCGTAAGTGAGAATATGGTTTAATAAGGTGGTTTTACCAGCACCTAAATAGCCAGTTAAAACGGTTACTGGTATTGAATTGAATGTTTCTGAATTCATCATAATGTCAAAGCAACTTTGATAATCTTGCCTATGATAACCGATTTAAAAATGGTAGTATAAACTGAAAAACCTCTCCTGGAAATTCTTCATGAAGTCCTAAAGAACCCGGAACTACCACACTCTCTATTTTTGGTAAAGCTGCTAATGCGTCCATTTCCTGACGTGATTTTGTCGGACTAGATGCGCCAATAATCGCCATAATTGGTACAAACAAAGATTGAGCTAGAGAAAGAAATTCTGATTGAGTGTAAAAGGTGTCAATATTACCTGTGACAAAAGCCGCTGAAGCAAATCTCGCTCCTACTTTCTGGGTACTTTGCCATTTCTTAGCGATAAAATCGGGTGTAAGTTTGTCACCATTGCTAAAAACGTGACGAGTGTACATCCATCTTAAAAAAGATGGTGTTGTGTTGAGCTTATACAGGAATTGACCAATAATGGGAAATCTGATAATTCCCCGTACCATAGCCGCTATTTCCTGACTTGCACCCATTGTTGGTAAAGGTCCACGCCAAGTTGGGGCTATTAATACAATTTTGTTAAGTATTTGCGGTTCTTTAAAGGCTAGTTCTAGAATATAACCAGCAGCATGACCGGCACCAATTACGGAAACTGTCGTATTAAATACAGATTTGACAAAATCCGCCAAAAATTGCTGATATATGACTGGTCTGTAATCTAAACCGAGTCGGGAAGAGTCACCAAACCCAGGCCAGTCTATGACTGTGACTTGAAAATGGGGTGCGAGTAGTCTGGCTAATTCTGCCATTTCTGCCCTGGTAGAAACGCTGCTAAAGGCTGGTAATAATAGAATGGGTGAACCTTGGCCAATGGTTTCATATACTATTCGTAATTCCTGATTTTCCCATTGCCAAGGATATTCCTGTACTTTACCACCAAATGCAGCAGCGGGATTTGTTAATAAATTAGTAGACATCTGATTAAGTTCATAATTAAAAAGAATTTACTTATTTCCTCATCTCTAACTTTCTAACTTACATTCTAAAGCTTTTTTTTGCATAGTTTTAAAAATGTTGTAAAAGCCATTAGCGCGAGAAGGCGTTAAGCTAACATTTAAGCCAGTTTCTTGAATGAAATCGGGAGTAAGTTGGACTATTTCTGTAGGTGTTGATCCATTTAATCCTTCTATCAATAATGCTAATAATCCTTTGGTTAATTGGGAATCAGAATCACCCTGAAATATTACTTTATCATCTGCTAAAGATGCGGTGACATATACTTGAGAAACACAACCGGGAACTTTGTTTTCTGGGAGTTTGTCAATTTCAGGAAACTCTTGCAGTTTTTGAGCGTACCATATTAACTGTTCATAGCGTCTTTTGGGTTCTGTAGCCCTTTGAAAGCGTTCGACAATTTTTTTCAGCGCAGGTGGTAAAGAGTTAAGAGTTGAGGACATGATCAAGTTCAGGAAGTAATTACTCTTATCTTACCAATTATCAGCCCTTCCAGATACCATAAGTATGATCAAACACTAAAACTGGCTATTCAGTACAAGGATTGTTTCTATTGTGAATTGCAAACAAATGTTAAATTTCGCTACAAAGTAAGCAATGATATAGATTTTTATTACCGAATATTTAGATGATATTGTTAAGTATCCCCAAATATCAGGAGTAAATTTAGATGTTAACTTCAACTTTGTTGGCTACAGCTACAACAACGTTAGAATGGAGTCCCAATATTGGCATCATTATGATTGTAGCCAATATTTTTGCGATCGCTGTGGGCAAATTTACCATTCAGCAGCCTAACGCTAAACCAGAATTACCAGCGCCTCAATTTTTCGGTGGTTTTGGTTTACCCGCTGTATTAGCAACTGCTTCTTTTGGACATATCTTGGGAGCCGGTATTATTTTAGGACTACATTACATTGGCAAAATCTAAATTTTGCTAACTGGAAATTAGAGGAAGGAAAATATATTTCCTCTCTCTTTTTCTCGGTATTACAGTGGTGCGGGCATCTTGCCCGCATTGTAGCTCATTCAAGCTGAACTTGCTGTATTTTTCGCGCCAAGCTGCAAGGTTGCAAAGTCGCAAAGTTTGAGATTTCAAATCTTGGTTTTTTCTAATTTAATTCAGTCACACCTAAATATTTAGTCAAGAACTTATGAGTACATTATCAAAAATACAAAAATTACCATCTCAATTAATTACACCAGAGAATTTTCAACCCTATGGACAGGTAATATATGTAAGTAAAGATGGCAAAAATTTTGATCAAGAAGATGCACAATTAAATTTACAAAATGGTATTCCCCGTTTTTATATTATGCGGTTACAGGAAAAAGGTAGAAAATTTCACCACATTACTCGTCATGTCAAATGTACTCAATGTTTGGGTTCTTTAGATGGTAAAGATTGGTTCATGGTAGTTTGTCCACCTAACAATAATATAAATGAACCTGAATTATCAAAAATTGCGGCTTTTCAGATTCCCGGAAGTTGTTTTATTAAATTAGATGTGGGAACTTGGCACGCAGGACCATATTTTGATCATGAGTTTGTAGATTTTTATAATTTAGAATTAAGTGATACAAATTTAGTAGACCATTTTACCCATAATTATCTCAAAAGTCATAATTTGTCCTTTGAGATAATTTAAATACTCTTTTATTGGTTCATTATTAATGAAGTCTGAATAATTCTTTTTAGTGAATTTTCCTTCACTAATTCAGCAGCTTGGTTAACTTCTAACCATTTTCTTTCTCTTGCAGTGGCTTCTGGCCAATCTTCTAATACTTCTTCTACAGGTAATAAAAATAAATTTACTCGATAGATATTCCCCCGTTTTCGATATTTATAATTACCCAATTTTTCCGTTGTGACTCTACCTAAAACTCCCGCTTCTTCCCATGCTTCCTTTGCTGCTGACTCATGAGGACTCATACCTTTACAAAGTCCCCCTTTAGGAATCACCCAACCTTGACGTTTACGAGTTGTAATTAATAAAATTTCTACTTTTCCCTCTATTATTCTATAGGGAATAACTCCAGATTGTTGTAAAACTTTGCTGGTTTTCTGAGCCATGGTGGTAGATTCCTTTTCAACTACTATTTTCTGTTTTATGCGGATATTTGATGTTGATTTTATCCTAAAATAATCTTCAGGATAATTAACCTGATTATGGGCAATCTTTACTATAAATTCATCAATCTTTCACAAAAATCCGGGAAAATATCTGGCAACACCCTAATTAATCCTAATTAATATTTACTTGTTTTCATCACTTGATCACCCAAAATATGTTAAAATTCAACCAGAGTAAGCATTTTTTACTTAAACATACTCATGTTAGAAATTCTAGAAACCCGAATTTACGAACTGGAACAATTTGCTAATACCCTGGTTACTAACCAACTCACCCACTTAAGTATTGTGAGTATTGGCATTATTTTTACTGCGGGCTTGCTTACGAGTCTCACGCCCTGTATGCTGTCTATGTTGCCCATTACTATTGGCTATATTGGTGGTTATGAAGCTAAAACCCGCTTGCAAGCAGCAGTTCAATCAACTTGGTTTGCGTTAGGATTAGCAACTACACTGGCAGGAATGGGCATTATAGCAGGTTTAATAGGTAAAGTCTACGGTCAAATAGGAATTGGTTTACCAATTATTGTCAGTATTATTGCTATTATTATGGGATTAAACTTATTAGAAGCATTACCCATACAATTTCCTTCTTTAAATGACACTTGGATTTCTGAAGATTTGCCACCCGGAGTGCGTTCCTACTCCATTGGGTTAACATTTGGGTTGGTTGCTTCCCCCTGTAGCACACCAGTTTTAGCGAGTTTATTGGGTTGGGTTGCTAATAGCCAAGATTTAGTTTTAGGTGCTGTTTTACTACTTGCTTATACAGCGGGATATGTAGCTCCATTAATTTTAGCAGGTACGTTTACTGCTAGTATTAAAAAACTATTAGAATTGCGCCGTTGGTCTGGCTGGATAAATCCTGTTAGCGGGGCATTATTAGTAGGTTTTGGTGTTTTTTCCTTAGTTTCTCGTATCCCTATTAGTAGTTTCTAAATAATGACTTTAGATCAAACAACATCCACAGAATTAATTTGGTGGTTAATACCTGGGAAATTTATGCGGCGAAAAATTTTACCCATATTAACTGATTTACGTTTGGCAATTATCCTCTTATTAGTAATTGCCTTATTTAGTGTTAGTGGTACTGTCATTGAACAAGGACAATTACCTGCATTTTACCAATCTAACTATCCAGAACATCCCGCTTTATTTGGGTTTCTCACTTGGAAAGTTATTCAAGTAGTCGGGTTAGATCATGTATATCGAACTTGGTGGTTTTTGAGTTTATTAGTTCTATTTGGAACGAGTTTAACAGCTTGTACTTTTACTCGTCAATTACCAGCCCTGAAAGCTGCTCAAAAATGGAAATATTACGAAGAACCTCGCCAATTTCAAAAATTAGCTTTGAGTGCTGAATTAGATGGTGTTTCCCTACAGTCAATTATGCCAATTTTGCAGCAAAAAAGTTATCGAATTTTTCAAGAGAAAGATGATATTCTTTATGCTCGTAAAGGTATAATTGGTCGGATTGGTCCGATCATTGTTCACATTGGTATTGTCGCCATTTTATTAGGCGGAATTTGTGGATCAATGACGGGATTTATGGCTCAAGAAATGATTGCTAGTGGGGATACATTCCAAGTAAAAAATATTGTTGATGCTGGTGCTTGGTCTTCTCAAGATGTGTTAAAAGATTGGTCTGTGCGTGTAAATCGCTTTTGGATTGATTACACACCAACGGGAGGAATTGACCAATTTTATTCAGATATGTCTGTGCTGAATAATCAGGGTGAAGAAGTTAATCATGAGAAGATTTATGTTAACAAACCTCTGCGTTATCATGGTGTAGTTTTCTATCAAACAGATTGGGGAATTTCCAGCGTTCAGGTAAGATTAAATAAAAGTCCAATTTTCCAATTACCAATGGCACAATTAGACACCAAAGGTAAAGGTAGAATTTGGGGAACTTGGATACCAACAAAGCCTGATTTAAGTGAAGGTGTTTCTCTATTAGCTAAAGATTTACAAGGAATGGTATTAATTTATGATGCTCAAGGTAAATTAATTAATACTGTGCGTGCAGGAATGTCTATCCCTGTAAATGGAGTTAATTTAAAAATTATTGATGTCATTGGTAGTACAGGTTTACAAATTAAATTTGATCCGGGTATTCCCATTGTTTATACTGGCTTTGGTTTATTAATGTTGGGTGTAGTCATGAGTTATTTTTCCCATTCCCAAATTTGGGCTTTACAAAAAGGTGAAACTTTATATATTGGGGGTAAAACTAACCGCGCTCAAGTTGCATTTGAACAAGAAGTTTTGACAATTTTAGATCAACTTAGTTCGGTCAGCAAAATAGAAAAAGGTGAATAATTTTGTAGGTTGGGTTGAGGCTTTGGGAAATCCAAAAAAATCTCGAAAATGTTGGTTTTTATTCTTCAACCCAACCTACTAATTGCTTATACTAATAAATTAAACTGGGTTGAGTATTTCTAACCGCATTTGTTCAATTAATTGATGTAAATTACCTGTATTCAAACGGTAGCTTAAAGGGTGAACAATTAACCGCGCTGTACTTTCATACAAAGTGGCAATTTCAATTAAACCATTTTCCTTTAAAGTTTTGCCTGTGGAAACTAAATCAACAATTGCTTCTGACATTCCCGTAATTGGACCCAATTCCACAGAACCATACAAAGGGACAATTTCTATGGGTAAATCTAAACCTTGGAAATATTCTCGCGCACAATTTACATATTTAGAAGCAACCCGACCATGTGCAGGTAAATCTAAAGGAGATTTGTAAGAACTGTTTGCTTTTACAGCCACAGACATTCGACAATATCCAAACTTTAAATCTACTAATTGCGCTACTTGGGGCTGTTTTTCTCTAATAACATCGTAACCCACAACTCCCAACTGTGCTTGACCATATTCTACATAAACAGGCACATCTTGCGCTCGGACTAACAGCCCTTTGGCTTGTCCACTAGTATCAGGAATTTGCAATTGACGGTTTCCTGATTCTAAGAAAGCACTAAAATCTAATCCCACAGATTGTAATAGCTGAAGAGTAGGTTTAAGTAATACACCTTTTGGTATGGCAACAGTTAACATTCTTTTTTTGATGTCCTTAATGTGTTTATAATTCACTATATTGAGAATATATCTATATTGTCCATTACCAACAAAATGAAAATTTTATTAGTTGATGATGAAATTGAACTAACTGACCCTTTAAGTCGTCTTTTAACCCGTGAAGGTTACAGTGTTGATACTACTTATGATGGCATCAGTGGCAGCAATTTGACAAAAATAGGCAGTTATGATCTACTGATTTTAGATTGGATGTTACCAGGAAAAACGGGGTTGGAGATTTGCCAGGAATTACGTTCTCAAGGTAAAACAACTCCTGTGTTATTTCTGACGGCCAAAGATACTCTTGATGATAGAGTTCAAGGTTTAGACGCGGGTGCTGATGATTATTTGGTAAAACCTTTTGAATTGCGGGAATTACTAGCAAGAGTTCGGGCTTTATTGCGTCGTGGTGGTACAGAATCTCATAGCAATATAACGGGAAAATTAATTGTAGGAGATTTAGAACTTGATATCCAAAATCAAATAGCTTATCGTCACGGAAGAATGATTGAACTCTCGCAAAAAGAAAGTCAGTTATTACAATACTTTATGGAAAACACTGGACAATTATTAACTCATGCCCAAATTTTACAGCATTTATGGCAACATGAGGAACAACCTAATAGTAATGTTGTTCCCGCTTTAATTCGTCTGTTGCGTCGTAAGGTAGAAGTAGGGAATAAAACTCAACTTATTTATACTGTTTATGGGAAAGGTTATCGTTTTGGAAGTATTTTCATTGAATGAACTGAGAAGTTTTGGCGGTTAGAAACCGCGTCTACATAAATAAAACCCCCTAACCCCCTTGACTAAGAGAAAAGAGGGTATTTAAAGGTCTCTCCTCTAAGCCAGGAGAGGTTTACAAAAGGGTTTTATTTATACATTTGATGACTTTTCAAACATCTATTAAGACCAAGAATCTAAATCTAGAGATTGCATGCCTTGACTTTTCACATAATCTAGCAAACCTCCTAATTGCCACCAAAGAAATACACAAGTTAACAAACTTATTGGTAAACCCACACCCAAAGCCAGTTCAGAGGGAAAACCGAATATCTCTAAACCGCAAGCAAGAAATAAACAAACACCACTTGTAATACCAATAAATGGGACTAATAATTGTTTATAAAAAGAACGAGTATTAGTATTTTCTTGAGTAGACTTATCATCAGGCCATTGCTGGACAATTACTTTTAATGTCCCAGATAGAGCCAGACCAGAAGTTAAAGCCGTGAGAAAACCAACTAATAGTAAAAAGTAGGGCGGTTGTAAAGGGTAATAGTACATGAAAACTCCTGGTTGTTATTAAAATTCGTTTTTATTTGGTAACAAATTACTTTGCTAAAATAGCTGCTACACTTTCTTTGGAAAACTCTGTTAACAGGCTAATTGCCACATTTAGTAAGCGATTTGGTGGTAAATCATCCTTGACCAAATCCCATAAGCGTTGGACTTCTTCCGTGTGTAAACGGTCATCTTCGGTCAGGGCTAATACCAACTGACGACGTAAGAATTTACCTTCTTCTGAGAGTATAAATTCCAGACCCATTCGCGCTGTTGGTAAAACATCAAATTGACTATCAGTACGAGCAATGGTAATCAGGTTTTCTAACCGTTGCCATTGAAATTTACCATCTTTAAACAATACATTCAATAGCCGCCGCCGTAGTGCGGGAGATTCTCCAGTTAATAACCGCCGTGCTATGTAAGGATAACCAACTTCTACGATTTTGAAATTGGGGTTGAGACTTAGCGCAATACCCTCTTGTGTCACGAGAGAACGAATAATTAAAGCAAATTTCGCCGGGACACGGAAAGGATATTCATACATCAATTCCGAAAACTCATCAGTAATGGTTTTGAAGTTAAAGTCATTGACATTTTTACCAATAGCGTTTCCTAGTACGGCTTCCAATGCTGGTACAATGGGGGCAATATTGGTATTTGCAGTTAAAAAGCCCAATTTGACAAAATCTGCTGCTAAATCGGCGTAATCCTTGTTTACTAAATGCACTAAGGCATCAACTAAACTTTCTTTGGTTGTTTCCTCCAATTGATCCATCATGCCAAAATCAATGTAAGCCATGCGACCATCGGACATGGCGAACAAATTACCTGGATGAGGATCAGCATGAAAAAAACCATGCTCTAATAGTTGTTGTAACCCAGTAGTTACACCTATTTGAATAATTGCTTCTGGGTCTAAACCTACGGCTTGGATATTTTGAGTGTCTGTGAGTTTAAAGCCGTTAATCCATTCCAGAGTTAAAACATGATTACTGGTATAATTCCAATAAATACCTGGAACTTTTACTTGGGGGTCATTACGGAAATTATGGGCAAACTTTTCCGCATTGCGCCCTTCATTGATGTAATCAATTTCCTCAAATAACTTTGTGCCAAACTCGTCTACAATTAAAGTTAAATCGTGACCGAGATTCAGTGGTAGCCAGGGCGCGAGCCAACTGGCAACCCAACGCATGAGGTACAGGTCTTTTGTCAGTAAGGGGCGTAAATTGGGGCGTTGTACCTTCACAGCCACTTCTTCCCCACTGACCAGGTGTCCGTGGTAGACTTGACCTAAACTGGCCGCTGCTACCGGCTGAGGGGAAAGATCGCGGAAAATCTCGCCAATGGAGCGATCTAACTCTGTTTCAATAATCTGATATGCTAGAGCATTATCAAAAGGTGGTAACTGGTCTTGTAGCTTTACTAGTTCTGCTAAAAAGTCTTTGCGGATTAAGTCAGGACGGGTTGAGAGAGCTTGACCAACTTTAATAAATGTCGGACCTAAACGGGTGAGTAAATTTCTTAACTCAATAGCTCTTTGTCCTTGATTTTCTTCGATTTGTTCTTGCCATTCGTCCCACTTGAGACTAAATACAAATCCCGCAAAAGACCAGATGATGCTCAGTAGTCGTCCCCAAACCAGCCAGGGACGGTAACGAAAGTAACGAGCGATCGCTTCTGGATTATACTGTTTTAATTCAGTAGATTGATACTGACCCACGCCTTTATTTGCCTCTCCAACTGGGAATTTTACACCGTCGCCATGATCCCGTGCTAACTTAGTTGTTTGTACAGGATCACGGTAGTTTTCTCTTGAGAAAAAAACTTTAACCGCATCTAGCAGCAGTAGCTAACTAACTGAGCCTCTTGAGCTAGATATATTGATATTTTTCTTAATTATACTTTATAAAAGTACAAACTTTTTGTGTATATTGGTGACATTTTATCATTTCTTAATGACTAAACCTTTTCTATAATGTAGTTAATTTTGTCACCACTCAGTAAAAAATCTGAATTAGTTATGCAAATCACTAATAGTGAAATCCAAGCTATGCGGGAATTAATGCCCGATTATACCCCTGGACCCCGAAGCAATGGATCATTTAGAAAGGCACAATGGCGACATGGAAAGGGCTTTTCAAGATTTATGGCAGGCAAAAAATGGTCAAGCTATGATGGGGAGAGATAAGTCACCGTTACAAATCACCCTCAAAGCCTTGCGAAATGAACTTTGTGGTGATGACGGGTTTCGTGGTCAAATCAAAGAATATACCAAAAATCCCAGTAGTTCTCCTTTACTCACTGGTGTGATAGTTTTCTGAGTGGGTTTAGCTTCATCCAGTGGTTTACCTCTTGATCCGGCGATCGCCACTGTGATAGTTTTATATATCCTGAAAATAGGGGTCAATATCTTTTGCGATTACACTGAACCACCGGCTGCTAGTGGTGGAACTTTACCCCCAGCCAAATAATTTATGATGTAGAGGCGGGATTTCCCCGTCCTGGAAGTTTAGGAATTTAGGTAAAAATATTCACAAATAACTCAAGTTATGAATACAGACGTTTTGCATTTTTTACAAGAATCACATAAACAGGATTTGGAAACAATCACTCAAATTTTGGTTGATATAACTAACCGTAATCCTGAAGAAATTAAACCATATTTAGATAGAATACTAACGCAATTGGTAAAACCGCAACAAGAAACTCAGGTTGATGAAACTGCTACTCCAGAACAAAAGATAGCTGCATTTCAAGCATGGGTAGAGAGTCACAAAAATCTGAATTTCCCAAACCTTTCTGATGAAGCAATCAGCCGCGAAAGTATTTATGGTGACAGGGGTTAAATGCCTTATCTTATAGACACAAATATATTATTACGTAGCGTTGATTTATCTCATCCCATGAATAGTGATGCTGTCAATGCTATCAATAAATTGCTAGGCCAGGGAGAAACATTACATATCGTCCCGCAAAACTTAATTGAGTTTTGGAATGTTTACACTCGTCCCATTGAGAGAAATGGATTAGGACGTACAGCAATAGAAGCAGAAGTAGAAATAAAACGATTAAAAACTATTTTTCATCTTGCTTTAGACACCGAAGCAGTTTATTCAGAATGGGAAGGGCTTGTTATTACTCATTCTGTTATTGGTATCAATGTGCATGATGCGAAACTTGTAGCTGCAATGCTTGTTCATGGGATAACTCACATTCTGACATTTAACACCAAGGATTTTGCTCGTTACTCGGAAATAATAGCTGTTAATCCCACAAAGATAGCGTCTGAATGAATCTGAAAACTCTATCTTTTAGCATCACTCTGGTAATCTCTCTAAATTCTCCCTCGCAATATTCCCCCAATATTCATCTTTATATTCAATAAATATCTCTAACGCTTTTTGTAAATTTGTTCTAGCTTCTGTATAATCTTCCTGTGCCTCTGCAAGTGTGCTTAAACAGTGGTAGGTTTTAGCTTGAGAATAGCGATCTTTAAATTCGATAAAAATAGCTAAAGATTGTTGATAAAAGTCCCGTGCTTGGGCATATTCCCCCATTTGTTGGGCTACTCTTCCCAATTGGTGGTAAGTTGAGGCTTGAGAATATCTATCCCCAAATTCGATAAAGATATCTAAAGCTTGTTGATAATAGTCCCGTGCTTGGGCATATTCCCCCATTTGTTGGGCTACTCTTCCCAATTGGTGGTAAGTTGAGGCTTGAGAATATCTATCCCCAAATTCGATATAGATAGCTAAAGCTTGTTGATAAAAGTCCCGTGCTTGGGCATATTCCCGCATTTCTTCGGCTACTCTTCCCAATTGGTGGTAAGTTGAGGCTTGAGAATATCTATCCCCAAATTCGATAAAGATATCTAAAGCTTGTTGATAATAGTCCCGTGCTTGGGCATATTCTCGCATTTTTTGGGCTACCATTCCCAACTGGTGGTAAGTTGAGGCTTGGTGATATCTTTCCCCAAATTCGCTAAAGATATCTAAAGCTTGTTGATAATAGTCCCGTGCTTGGGCATATTCCCCCATTTCTTGGGCTACCATTCCCAACTGGTGGTAAGTTCCGGCTTGTTTACGATGATCATTTAACTCTTGAGCAATTTCTAAACACTGTTGATAATATTCTTTAGCTTCTAAAAATTGCCGTAAATTGAAACAAGCATTACCTAAATTAAACAAAGCATAACCTTCATAATCACGGTTCTTTAATTTCCGCGCAATATCTAAACCCTGTTGATAATAATTAATCGCTGTTGCAAATTTTCTTTCCTCAGCAAAAGCATCACCAATTTTATTCAAAACCTGACGCTTAAAATTAACATCTGCTAATTTTTCCGTAATGTGTAAAGCGTCCTGTGCTAATTTTTCCGCAATTTGCAAAGCTTCTGCTAAATATTCCCTCGCTGTTTTCGGTTGATGCTGACTAATATAAGCTGTTCCCAATTCTAATAAAATATTGCTATACCTGCGTAAATTACCATCATTCGTTTGCTCACCAGTAGGCTTATATTCCATTAATAAACTTTGTAAAATCTCAATTCTTTCTTGCTTTTCCTGTGGTTCTACTCTATCAATTTTTATATGAGATTCTAAAGTTTGAGTAATCGCTTTTTCTCTAGTTTTTTCTAAAGTTTTAAATCTAAATACACCAGAACGCCACGCCCAAAAATCAGGGGCAAATTTAGCTAAACGGTTAATAGCGTAATCTGGTAAAATAAATAATATAGGATAAGGAACGGTTTTTTTATAAGCGTCTCTGACAAAATTCAAATCTTGTAAAAAGGGTGGATATTCACCAAACACACCAATAGATTTTTCTAAACCTTGAATAATTAATATTAACTTTTTATTTGCTTCTTTCTCAATTTTTGCTAATTCCTGAATAATAGCATCACGTAAAAAGCGCAAATTAGGATCAGCAAATTTGAGAATTACAAATTGAATTTCCTCACATGGGGAATTTGTTTTTAATGCCTCAATTAATAACTCTCCATGAGGAGGGAAATTAATCTCAATAAATCCCAAAGTAAACTTTTCCGAAAAATCTATAAATGTCAATAATTCCGCCAAAATATCTTGATTTAGAGCGATAAATTGCCCCAATTCGGCGTTAAAATCATGTTGTAATTTCTGCCAGTGCTTTTCGGAATAATTCATTTTGCATCACCACTGGGTTAGGATAATTCCATCGGTTATCGCCATTGTATTCTAAAACAGAAGTATTAAACAGCATTAACTGTCCATTATCATCTTTACTGACATCTTTATTCAGATAAACTTGCGCTAACACTGGATAATGTTCTTCAGGAATAAACCTTTCAAAACTAAATTGTTGTTGTTTGATAGCATAAGTCACATCTTCTGCTAAAATTTTAGGATGCTTCTTCGTGCTTGCTGTGAGACAAGCTGACCTCATCATTTGCATTAGTTGACGCACATGACCACCACTGGCTTGAGCTAATTCTAGCAATTCCTGACGGGAATTAAACACAGCATCAACATCTACTCGTTTTTCAATTAAACTTGCTATGGCATCTAATCCAATTTGATTATAGTTTAAATCACGCCTATTTCGCTCAAATTGGTATATATTCACCATTGACACAGTGTGAGGATTACCATTAAACAATGCTAGGGGATTTTTCGGCGAACACAAAACAGAAATAGGAACTGTATAAATAATTGTACAATGCAGTTCTTGTAGTTGGGTTGCGTAATCAAAAAACAAATGGTTTGCAACTTGAGGAGGAGTGCGATCTAAGTTATCAAAAATAATTAATAATCCCTTATAGTTTGGATATTTTTTTCTCAATTTATTAGAAGCGTCATCTAACAATAGGTTGATATCTGCCTTGAGTCGAGAAATATCTTTTTCTAAAGTTTGGCGAATTGTCGTTTTTTGTTTATCAGAACCTTTGATTTGTGCCAATAACTTCACCATTAATTTTGCAATAAATGGCGCACCACCTTCTAAACTGGCTTCTGCTTCTACACTAACGGATTTTTCTACACTTTCTTCATTTTCTTCGGTAATTTCCTTAAACCAATTCTCAAAACTATTTAATAATTTTTGATCAAACTTTAACCCTAATTTTCGCAAAGTAAATTCAACTTGTTTGATGACAATTAAATATAAATCTGTATAGTTAGCATCATTAATATCTGTTTCTTCATTTACTTCTAAATAAATTACATGATAGTTTTGTTCCCATTGACTTTGAATCTTTTTTAATTCTGTACTTTTGCCTGAACCTCGATGTCCAGTAAATAAAATAGTGGTATAATCTCCAGATTCTTGAAAGTCTAAAGTTGTGCTTACACCCTCAACGGCTGAAGATTTACGTACTGCTGATAAATCAACATAGTATTTTGAAATTTCCGCAGGTTCTAGTGGTTCTAAAGTGCAAGCATTATAAGCAGATTTTAGAGTATTGGCACGTGGAAAGTTAGATTGATTCATAGATAAAGTAATATATTTAGGAATCTCAAGGAGTCAAATTGAATTTTAGTTGATTCCTTGCCATTTTCGTGATCCTGATTAAGAAAAAGAAAGTTACACCACTTAAAGTAATAACTACCTAACGATAATTATAGCGGGCAGGATGCCCGCACCACAAGATTTAGCCACGTCAGGATTGTAGAATTTAGCTGGGTAACAGCTTATTTACTTTGATTTGGCTTCTAGATTTTCCAAACGGCTTTTCAATTCCTGATTTTGCTGTTTGATTTGATCTAGTTCCTCCCGTAATTGCTTCAGGGTTTTGTCTGTGCCAATATTCTTTTGCACTTTGGCTATTTCTTCTTCAGCGTAGCGACGGACACGCCCATCTGCGGTTTGATTCGCTAAAGATTGCAAAATGGCGATCGCTTTTGGGGCTTCCATTTGTCCCAAGGCTGTCAAAACTGCTACCTGAGTTAAAAAGAAAGTCTCTCTGGCAATTTCCGATAATCGATCTAAAATCCTTTCTATATTAGCAGGAGTTTGGCCAGTGGAAATTTTCCCGACAGCGCGAATTGCGGAGAGCCGTAAGGGTTGTGGTACACCTATTTTTGTGTATTCTAGTATTAAATTTAAAGCTGCTTCCGAGGCTTTAAATTCAGCTAAACCAGCTATAGCTCCACTACGAACTACTTCATTCCAACCCGCTCTTTCCTCTAATACAGATTTTAGCAGTTTAATTACTTTATCTTCATGGGGTTTATCTTCTAAATGCGCTGCTGCTATAGCCCCAACAGTTCTACAAGCGGCAGCTTCTACATAATAGCTCTCATCCCCATCCTGGACAAAACCCTTTACAGCCTTATAGCTATTATGAGTTTTTATTTGTGATAAAGCACTAATCACGGCTCGACGCACAAAGGGACTAGGATCATTTAAGCCAACTAGCAAACCATCAAAGGCTTGATCTAGTTTAATTTCTGCTAATTGTTTAGCAGCTTCAACACGCACACCCCAGAATGTATCATTTTTCAAAGCAGAGGATAGAGCTTGAGTTGCTTCTAATCCGCCTTTTTTCGCTAAAGCTTCTGCTGCATAAATGCGAGAAATGGGGTGGGGATCAAATTCTAACTGGGCTTTCAATTCAGAAATTGGGTATTCTAAAGTAACGGTTTTTAAGTAATTATTCCCCACATCAAAACTAATAAAATCGGGTTTTTCTGTTAAAGGAAAGTAAAAACTTTGTTCTTTGTCATGTACCCGCACGGTAAAAGTTGTTAGCTGTGGATTTTCCTTATATCCAAAACCAATAGGAATTTTGAGATTAAATAAATCCTTACTTTCGGCTTTAGCTTGGGTTTGGGTGACTGTCACCTTAGCCAAATTTGCATCACTATCCCAGGAATAAGCTAGTTTAAAGTCAGGATGACCACCGCGAAAGACATATTGATCAAAAAGGAAAGCCAAATTCCGTCCAGTGGCTTTTTCAATGGCTCTTAATAAATCTATAGTTTCCACCGTGCGGTGAGCATTGTCCTGGACAAAAGTTTGGATAGCTGGCCAAAATAACTCATCTCCTAATTCTGCCCGAATCATGTGATAAACACAAGATCCTTTTTCATAAATATGGCGGTCATAAAGTTCGATGGCTTCTCGGTAAACATGAGTTACCATTGGCCTACGGTAGCGACTGCTATCTTCATTGAAATAACTTCGCGCTTCCGATAAGCGGTAATATGCGGCTTCTTGGGGACCATATTCCTGTTCTGTCCACATTACCTCGGAATAGGAAGCCATACCTTCCTTAATCCAAGCGTGAGACCAATGTTTAATGACTACCAAATCTCCAAACCATTGGTGTGCGAGTTCGTGGACGACTAAAGTTTCAGTATTACGGTTGTCTAATATGGCTCGTTCGTCTAGTAAGCATCTGTCAGTTAATAGAGTGGTGGAAGTATTTTCCATTCCTCCAAAAATAAAGTCATCTACACAAACTTGAGCATATTTGGGGAAAGGGTAAGGATAACCATACTTTTCGCTTAAAAACTCAATCATTTGGGGAGTTTTACCCATGCTGCGTCGAGCGTCTGCAATTCGTCTCTTTTCGACGTAATAGGTAACGGGTTTATTATGCCACTCATCCCGAATTTCCGCAAAGTCACCAACGGCCAAAGTCATTAAGTAAGTAGGATGAACTTGTTGTTGTGACCAATGGTAGCTGTTATGTTTTCCTTCTTCTACCATGTCAATTATTTCCCCGTTGGAGATAGCAACTAGGGGTTTAGGAACACAAACGCGAATTTCTGAAGTTGATAACTGTCCCGGGTAGTCGAAACAAGGAAACCAGTAGCGAGAGTCTTCGTCTTCTCCTTGAGTCCAGACTTGGGTGGGTTTGTCGGGGTAGTGTTTGTCTGGTTGAATAAAGTAAATTCCCCGCTGGGGTTTTTCAGCACAGTAATTAATCGCAATTATCAGACGAAGACCGATTTTTGTAGGTTGTGATAGGTGAATACAGAGCTTTTCCCCATCATATTCAAAATTTTGCTCAACTTCATCCACTTGTACCGATTTAATCTGGAGATTGACAGCATCCAAAGTTAACCTATCAATACCATTACGAATCGGTAATAAGCGAATACTACAAGTTCCGTAGCATCTTTGGTTGGGGATATCCAAACTCAGATCCAAAAAAATATGTTCTACCTGTCCGGGTCGGTCAGGGTTATAGTGTGGTTTTGCTCCTGGTAACTCAAACCGTTTATGTCCGGTTTTTTCGATATCAAAATGAAACTGCGACATTGATTATTACTAGCCTTATAGTCCTGAACCGTCTAGAGGAATGTGAGTTGTTGCTAAAGCAATAAGATATCATTTGCGGATTCAATTCTAACCATAGAGGAGTATTATTTAAAGCTAATTCCAATTTATTGGTGAGCATAAACTCCAGATTTTATCGGTAAATACGGTTAATTTAACGGAAATTAGTCATAAAAAATGGTTAAAGCTTGAAAACCGATGAGTTAAAGTTTTTCTACCACTTGATTGTAAACTGTGTTTATGATCGGGGTGTGTTTAACTCTTTTATACTCAATATACCATATCTGCTGGCATTAAGTAAACTGAGAAAAATCTGAAAATATACTTGATTTCCATCTGTTCTGGATTGGAGGAATCTCCAGCCACCCATTAGTATTTCATATCATCTGTCACAAATTTCAATAAAATCAGGATAGTTCACCAATGTCTGACAAGAAATCATCGTTTTTAATTCCTGTAATTGGTACTGCTGTAATCTTAGCAGGGGGTATAGCAGCTTATATATATCTTAAGAGTAATACAGATAGCTCTAGCCCTTTAGGCAGTGCTAAATTAGTACCACAAACCGCATTAATGGCAACTTATATTGACACTAATCCTGAAGCCTGGAATAAGTTGCACCAATTCGGTACACCTGAAGCACAGAAATTACTGACAAAAAGGTTACAGGCTTTTAACCAACAAATATGGAATGATAGTAATATCTCCTACGAAGCAGATATCAAACCTTGGGTTGGTGGTGTGATGATTGCGGTACTACCACCAGATGAAAAAAAGACACCTCCTATTAACTTAGGCTCACCCCCTGCACCAAATATTTTATTAGTAGTAGGTATTAAGGACAAAATAGCTGCGCTGAAATTTGCTAATAAGTTAAAAGATCAAAAAAACATCACAGCTAAGGAATCAGACTATAAAGGTGAAAAAATTATCGAAACCAAAGGTCAAGGTCAACCAAAATATACAACCGTTTTGAATAATGACCACTTACTGTTAACAGTAAATAGACAAACTGTAGAAAAAGCCATTGATACCTATAAAGGTGAACCTTCCTTTGCAACTAAGGAAGGTGCATACGATATTCTCAGCCAAGGTGTGGATGTTAAAAATAGTCTGGCTCAAATTTATGTCCCTGATTATGCCAACATGATACAAAAATTAAATTCCCAGTCTAAACAATTACCTCCCCAATCTCTGGCACAAATTAAGCAGGTGAAATCATTGGTAGCAGGTATGGGAGTAGATGATGCAGGACTGAGATTAAAAGCAACTGTGAATTTAGATCCCCAACTGAATAAATTTGAATATCAAACTACTTCAGCAAAAATTGTGGGACAATTTCCTAGTGAAACCTTCGCTTTAGCTAGTGGACAAGGTATTAGTAAAAGTTGGCAAACTTTTGTGCAACAATCTCAAGATTATCCTGAATTAAATCAAGGAATCCAACAAGCTCGGACACAACTAAAAACTGCACAAATTGATTTAGATAAAGATATTTTTGGGTGGATGAATGGAGAATTTGGCTTAGGTGCTGTAAAATCTAATCAAGGTTTATTAGCTAATGTCGGTTTTGGAGGTGCATTAGTATTAGATACAAGCGATCGCAAAACTGCTGAAGCCACTCTCACTAAACTTGATAATCTTGCTAAACAACAATCTCTCAATATTGCCCAAAAAAATATCGGTGGTAAAAACATTACAGAATGGCAAATTCCCCTACAAGGCGCTCTTGTTTCCCATGGTTGGCTAGATAATGATACTGTATTTCTAGCTATTGGCGGACCAATTGCGGAAACTCTAGCAAATCGTCAAGGTACAGCACTTGATCAGACTGATACCTTTAAAACTGTTACGGGTTCTTTGCAAAAACCCAATGGTGGTTATTTCTATTTAGATATGGACAAAACCACCGCCATAATTGAGCATTTATCCGCCCAAAGTCAACCCCTAACTCCAGATGCTACTGCTATCTTAACTTCTATGCGTGGCGTTGGTGTGACTGTGAATAGCCCTAGTAAATCAAAGACTGAAATGGAGATGTTATTTTCTCTCAAACCTGCTAAAGAGAAATAATACTCATTTTATCTAATTCATACGCGTAATCATGAATTACAGAACTTATACAAAACAGTGGGGGTAATTCATGAATTACCCCCACCAAGAAATAGAGAATAGGAAACAGAGTTAAAAATCTTTTGGTGTATGTTGACAATTTTATTCCTGAAACAAGATGACTAAACCAAGCGCACTACGTTTAAATGCTCAACTTCCAGAAATATCTCCCCAAATTCATTATTTAGTGGCAATGTCCCAACCAGAAATCCATCTGTTTGAAGTCACATTACACATTGTTAATTATCCTTCAGAAATTCTTGATTTAAAAATGCCAGTGTGGACACCTGGATCATATTTGGTGCGGGAATATGAAAGAAATTTACAAGATTTTACCGCTTTTGCTAATACTGAAAATTTACCCTGGCGAAAAGTTAGTAAAAATCATTGGCAAGTAGAAAAAGGTGATATTTCTCAGGTAACTATATCTTATCGTATTTTCGCCAATGAACTATCAGTAAGAACAAATCATTTAGATGCCACTCACGGTTATTTTAATGGTGCAGCACTGTTTTTCAGACTCCCTAATTGGGAGAATTTACCCTTAAAAATAACTGTGATTCCCCCTCACCCCCAATGGCAAATAACCACTGCTTTACCAACTGTTTCAGAAACAAAAAATACTTTCTTAGCCGCAGATTTTGATACTTTAGTTGATAGTCCTTTTGAAATTGGTTGTCATCAATTATATAAGTTTGAGGTTTTGGATAAACCCCATGAGTTAGCAATTTGGGGAAAAGGTAATTTTCAACCACAAACAATGATTAATGATTTCCAAAAAATCATTGAAGTAGAAGCACAAATGTTTGGTGGTTTACCTTATGATAGATATGTGTTTTTACTGCATTTATTTCAGCAAGCTTTTGGTGGTTTAGAACATAAAAATTCTTGTTCTTTAATTTATCAAAGATTTGGATTTCAGACTCCAGATAAATATGAGCCGTTTTTACAATTAGTTGCCCATGAATTTTTTCATTTATGGAATGTGAAAAGAATTCGTCCCCAAGGTTTAGAAATATTCGATTATGATCAGGAAAACTATACACCATCTTTATGGTTTTGTGAGGGAACAACCAGTTATTATGATTTAATTATTCCTTTACGGGCAGGTATTTATAATACTCAGACATATTTAAACTATTTGAGTAAGGAAATTACCAGATATTTAATGACTCCCGGGCGCAAAGTACAACCTTTATCGGAGTCAAGTTTTGACGCTTGGATTAAACTTTATCGTCCAGATGCTAATAGTGGTAATTCCCAAATCTCCTATTATTTAAAAGGGGAAATGGTATCACTTTTGTTAGATTTATTAATTCGCGTTAATCATGAAAATAAACGTTCTTTAGATGATGTCATGCGGCAAATGTGGCAGCAATTTGGCAAGGCAGAAATTGGTTATACTCCTGAACAATTAGAGGAGGTAATTGAATCTGTAGCAGGTATGGATTTAGGAGATTTCTTTAAACGTTATCTTCATGGACTCGAAGATTTACCATTTAATCAATATTTGCCACATTTTGGTTTACAATTAGTAGAAGAAAAGAACGAAGAACCTTATTTAGGTGTGAGGATAAATAGCGAAAATGGTCGAGAAATAATTAAATTTGTGGAAGCAGATTCACCAGCACAAAAAGCAGGAATTGATCCGGGAGATGAATTATTAGCTATTGATGGAATTAAGGTAGGAAATCAGTTAAATGCACGATTGAAGGATTATCAAGCAAATGATTTGATCCAAGTTACTGTTTTCCATCAAGATGAATTGCGGACTTATTCTATCACCCTAGCAGCACCAATTCCTGGTAAATATCAACTTAAATCTGTGGAAAATCCCTCTTCTAGGGAAATGGAGAACTTTGTCGGTTGGTTAGGTGTACCGCTGTCAACTATTCAGTAATATCATAGATAAAAATGTCTGAATCAGGATATCCAGGATTTCAGAATGATCAGGATGAAAAAATATAGATAATTAAATCAAATCCCGGACATTCTCAAATCTTGTAAATCCCAATTCAGATCAATTAATTCTTGAGAAAAAATAATTTTTCGGTTACTGATTCCAACTTTTTAAAACACCTGGTTCTTGCTGAATTGGCAAAACATCTAAAATGTCGGTTTGGGAACAATATTTCAGGTCTTCTAAACATTCCAAACGCAATAATCGTTGACCATGACTAGCTTGATGTAGTAGTCCTAATAAGTCATTTTGCCATTGGGAATAAAGACCGATTGCACCAATCAATTCATCATTACCACTGATTTCCTCCAGGGAAGAATTAGTTTTTTGCCAAATACTATGAGCGATCGCACCAGCACATACTGTATCCTCTAGAGAATAACTACCCTCCCAACCAGAACCAACAATCCAAACTGTTTCCGGTTGCTTTTCCAAGAGAAACTTCACCACCGCTGCCCGATTAATCAAAGCCGCTGCAAGAACAATGGGGGCGTTCTCTATCCTTTGTAAAGCCCTTGTACCATTCGTGGTACTAATAAATAACCGTCGTCCCGCCACTAAATCTGCTGTACAATCCAAGGGTGAGTTACCTAAGTCAAAACCAGCCACTTTAGCACCACCCCGTTCTCCGGCTCTTAATCGTTTTTCTGGAGGCCATGCTTCACTCACCGTCATGAGTTTATTTAAATCGCTGAAAACCTGCACAGCTTCACCTCCAGCGGCTAAAACTGTTGCCATTGTGCTAGTTGCCCGCAGAACATCAACAGCGATCGCGCATTCTGGTACTGTATCAATGGGGGTCAATTCGGGGGTGTGATATACGAATATCTTCACGTGCTGGCTATACCTACTTTATAATACTGTTGTCATATTCTACCCATTTGATGCCACTAATTGGTAATACTAAATTCTACCTCTTTACTAGTAAATAAATACTAATAAATCATCAAAAGCCTATTCAGTAAGCTTTTAAGCTTGGTATTGCATCTTATAATCGAAAATATAGAAAAATGGCAACAATGAAATCAGAGAAATAAGAGGAAATAAGAGGATGTTTTAACACTATGAGATATTCGGTTTCTGTTTCTAGCATTATTGAATTAGGGCGTTGCTGATTAAGAGTATGATTTTATTTCACGCAGAGGCGCTCCAGTCTCAGAGGGTAAGAGTTTCATTTTTTTGATTTTTCAATTTCATACCCCAATTCAGCAACGCCTGAATTAGTTGCGAAAATCAAAAATTCCCCTTCTCAAATTCTTACTCTTTGCGCCTCTGCGCCTTTGTGTGAGGTAAATTCATCCTTTTATTCACCAAGGCCTCAGTATTCTAATACTTTTTATCTGATCAAATCTGCTGTAATTATTAAAAGCGGGCGATGGGACTCGAACCCACGACGTTCACCATGGGAAGATGACATTCTACCACTGAATTACACCCGCATACAGTCTTCATGATACCATAATTTATCAGGAGATAGATCATAAATTTACATATTGTTACATATTGATCAATTCTCCAGTTTATCCATTAGCCACTCCCTTGGATCATGAAAAATATAATTAATTTTGCGGTTACAGGTACTTCCATATCCTCTAAATTATTGTTAATTTAAAAGGATGTTAATTAATGCTCAACTTTTACTACAATTTCAACGCTGTCAGCGACGTTCTTTTTTAGACACTCACGGTGATTATCATCAGCGAGATATTCGCAATGAGTTGGTATTAAAGTTACAACAAGACAAAAACCTGAATCATCAGCGAATAGTCACAAAATTAAGTTACTATGAGCCTGATTATCCTTCAGGAAATTGGCAAGCGGGAGCAGCGGCTACCGTAGAATTAATGCAGCGAGGTGTAAGTTATATTCATCATGGTGTACTATTAACCACTTACAATGAAAAATACACCTTACTTAGTCGCCCGGATTTACTTGTCAAACAGCCGGGAAAGTCTCGGTTTGGAAACTGGAACTATGTGCCGGTAAATATTGAATTGGGTAAACGTCCTAAACAGGAATATCAAGTAGTGATTGCTTTTCATGCCCAAGTTTTAGCCACGGTTCAGGGTATAATTTTGGAGAAAGCAGGGTTGATATTGCGAAATAAAGACAAAACACATTTGGTGGATTTAGATAAATGGATACCACAAATGTTGGATATTCTCACTGAATATACTCAAGTAATTGATTCTGTAAATCCGCCGGAAGTTTTTATTTCCCGGCAAAAATGTAACCTTTGTCATTGGTACAATCACTGTTATGGAATCGCTCAAGCTCAACAACACCTTTCTTTATTACCAGGTGTAACACCTATTCGCTACACACAACTACAAAATCTGGATATTACCAGTTTAGAAGCACTTGCTTGTACCCAGCCCAGCACCTTAGAAAACCTGACAGGGTTTGATAGTAATATAGCTGGTAAATTAGTTATTCAAGCCCAATCTGTGTTAACTAAACAACCTTTAACCCTTCCTGATCCTTGTTCTCCAGAATATCTGACTTTTGTAGCCCCCATTGAACTTTATTTTGATATTGAAGCCCAGCCAGATTTAAATTTAAATTATCTTTTAGGTGTTTTAGTTGTGGATAGAATTGCCAACACTGAACGATTTTACTCCTTTTTAGCCGAAACACCAGATCAAGAACAATTAATTTGGCAGCAATTTTTAGCTTTAGTCAGTCAATATCCGCAAGCACCAATTTATCATTTTTGTGCTTATGAAGTGGATACAGTTCAACGCCTTGGGAAACTTTACCATACACCCTATAGCGAAATCCGTCCCGTCCTCAATCGGTTTATTGACATATATGAACAATTAACTCAAAGCTTAGTTTTGCCAATAGATAGTTACGCGTTAAAAACTATCGCTCGTTGGTTAGGTTTTGAATGGCGTGAACAGGAAGCTAATGGAGCTAAATGTATTTATTGGTATGATCAGTGGTTAGAAACAGGCGATCGCACGTTATTATCAATAATTCAAGAGTACAATGAAGATGACTGTCGCGCCACCCGTACCGTCAAAGATTGGCTAGTTAGTTTTTTTTCCAGGTGATTGTGGTAATGTGGTAATAAACCTATAAAAAATTTTACTTCTATTATTTTATGTTTATGATACGTCTCCCCAAGCCCCAGAAACTGTTCCTCGTGATCATTCTTATCGGTTCTTTCTTTAGTCATTTCCCCTCTCCCTCTTTAATCGTCAGTAGTGTAGAATTTATTGGAGAAGCCACCCTACCCACAGGCTTATCTTTCCAAAAAACTGAAATTGGTGGTTTATCGGGAATTACTTATGATGCTAAAAATAATTTATATTACGTAATTTCCGATGATACAGGAAGAAAAGCACCTCCTCGTTTTTATACATTTAAAATTGACCTTAGCGAAGGTAAATTAACTGATAATGGCGTTACTCCCGTAAATGTAACAAAATTATTAAATAAAAATAACCAACCATTCTTACCAGACACTAGTGATACGGAAGGAATTGCATTCACTAGCAAAAATACTATATTTGTCGCTTCTGAAGGAAATATATACAATCAAGTAAATCCCTTTATTGATGAATTTTCCCTGGCGTCTGGACAAACAATTAGTACCCTACCCATACCAGATAAATTTTTACCAGATCCACAAAAGAAAAAAGGTATCCGCAGTAACTTAGGTTTTGAGAGTCTCACCATAACACCTGATGAAAAATTTCTGTTTACAGCGACTGAAAACGCTTTAATTCAAGATGGTAAGGAAGCTAAAAGCGGTATTGGTACTTCTTGTCGGATTTTAGAATATAACCTCTTAACCAAGCAGCCAGAACGGGAATTTCTCTACCAGACGCAACCCGTCAAACCTTTCTTTAATCCCACTCGTAAATTTGCTAGTGGTTTATCAGATTTATTAGCACTTGATAATCAAGGACATTTTATCAGTATAGAAAGAAGTTTTACAGGTTTCGGATTTACAGTTTTCTTATTTCAGATTTCCTTAAACAAGGCTACGGATATTCGTAATTTCGAGAGCATTGCAAAAGTTGACACCTCTGAAATTAAACCAGTAGAGAAAGAACTATTATTAGATTTACGGAGATTAGATGTATCATTAGATAATATTGAAGGGTTAACCCTGGGAGCAAAATTACCCAACGGAGAACAATCACTAATTCTGATCAGCGATAATAACTTCAGAGGGTTACAGCAGACTCAAATTCTAGCCTTTAAACTCAAACCCGAACCACCACTGACTAGATTATTACGACGGTTGAGAATACTTAACCCATAACAGGGAACAATGTTAGAATAGAGGGTAATCATTGTTTATCTTGATAAATTATGCGGATCTTATTCAATCAAAAATTCAAAATTACAGCATTTATTACCACTTTATTGGTAGTTGGTTTCATGAATAAACAGCCAATTCAAAAACAACAGACTACAGAAAATTTATCATTGTCCCCAATAGTAGATTCTCCAATTGTAGGATTATCTAATAATTTATTGACTCAAAAACCATCTAATAAATCTATATTGTATTCAGTTATCAATGAATGGCAAAAATATCAATATAGTATAAATTCTAATCAGGTATTAACGACGGTAAAATTACCAAATAATCAAATAAATTTTCATCAGGGTGATTTATTATCCGTACTCACAAATACCAGAGAATATTTTGAGAAATATAGTTCAGAAGATCCAGATATTCAAAGAACGGGAATATTAATAACTCAAGGAGTTACCGTTAAAGATATTCTGAAAACATTAGATTTCATGATCACAGTTTTAGAAGAAGATATTGCTAACAATCACACAACTAGGTTACAAGATCCAAATTTTATTAACGCCAATTTTCGCGTGATTAAATGGTCAGCGCATAACCCAGAAAATCCTCAACAGAAACAATTAAGAATTACAAAATATGCGGCTTTTATCCATCCTGGTTCTCGAGAAAAAACCTCTGAATATAATACACCAATTTATGCTCTTAAAGAAGAATTAAGCCAGGATAAATTTTACACTAATTATACAAAACAAGATGTTTTGTCAGGTATTTATGAACCAGGAGGTAAAGAATTTGGTAAAGTTAAACCTATTGCTTATTTAACCAGAAATGGTTTAGAAGCAGCACTAATGCAGGGAACAGTATTAGTTAATTTTACTGATGGAACTAAAGAATTTTTAAATGTAGATAAAAATAACGGAATGTCTTATATTCGGGGAGTAAAAGCAACTTCACAAAAGCGGTACTGGTATTTTAAAGAAGTTGATGCAATTAAAGGCTATGGATATAAAATAGAAGCCAAAATATCCATTAAACCAGGAGTAACATTTGCTGGAGATGTTCTGAATATTGGTTTAGGGAGAATAATTGTGATTGAAGATAATCAGAGTGGGAAAAAACGGTTAAAAATGGGCGTAATTGCGGATACAGGTGGAGCATTTTTACCAAACCTTTATCAACTTGATTTTTTAGCGGGAACTTTTGCGAGTGAAAAAGATTTTCAGCAGTACATTCATAAATTACCTGAATATACAAATGCTTATATTTTAGTAAAGAAGTGAAAAAGTGATATAGATCCCTGACTTTTCATAGAAATCGGGGATTTGAGTATTTAATGAAGCTAAACATCAGAGTTTTCGTGATTAGGCCAAAAACATAGTTAAATAAGGAAAGAAGAGGTAAAGGAAAAAGTATATTCTGTCCCCAGCCTCAATTCCTAGAAATTTCAGGAAATTAACCCTTGATTTTGAGTTTTTGGGATAGAAAACAAGGAACTACTAACAAGTGAATTTTAAAATGCTGGCTCTTTTCAGAAATTTCCGAGATGAATTTGCTTCTGGTGTATCAAAAGCGATCGCTAATTGGTGGTCAGAGTTCACGCTTCAGACCAAACTTCTGGCCGTCGCTACCTTGACGGTTTCCCTGGTCATGAGTGGTTTGACTTTCTGGGCTGTGAACACAATTCAACAAGATGCACGTTTTAATGATACCCGCTTTGGCCGTGATTTAGGGTTATTGTTAGCAGCTAATGTAGCTCCCCTAATTGCTGATCATAATTTGACTGAGGTAGCCCAATTTTCCGAACGCTTTTATAGCAGCACCACTAGCGTCCGCTATCTGCTTTACGCTGACGAAATTGGGAAAATTTTCTTTGGTATTCCTTTTTGGGAGCCAGAAGTGGAAGATTCCCTGAGTATTAAGCGCCGGATACAATTACCAGAAGATTATCCCGGTGATGAATATCAGCCTCTGGTTAGACAACATAATACTCCTGACGGGATAGTTACAGATGTATTTGTTCCCTTGATAGTCAATAAAAAATACTTAGGTCTGTTAGCGGTGGGTATTAATCCCAACCAAACCGCAGTCATATCCACTAATTTCACCCGTGATGTTACCCTGGCGGTTTTTATCACCATTTGGGTGATGGTAATTTTAGCGGGGGTAATTAATGCTTTAACTATTACTAAACCTATCAAAGAATTACTCGTAGGTGTCAAACAAATTGCTGCTGGTAATTTTAAACAACGCATAAATATACCATTAGGAGGTGAATTAGGTGAACTAATTCTTAGTTTTAATGAAATGGCCGAGCGTTTAGAAAGCTATGAAGAACAAAATATTGAAGAATTAACCGCAGAAAAAGCTAAGTTAGAAACCTTAGTTTCTACCATTGCTGATGGTGCAGTTTTGATTGATAATAATATGCAGGTAATATTAGTCAATCCCACGGCCAGACGTATTTTTAGTTGGGAAAATGTCAATGTTGTTGGTAATAATATTTTACGCCATCTACCCCAAAGTGTGCAAATGGAAATATCCCGGACTTTATATGAAATGGCTGCGGGTGAATGTGAAAGTGCTGAATTTCGTATCCCACTTAAACAACCAACTCAACGCACAGTTCGCATTCTTTTAACAACTGTTTTAAACCTACAACGGGAAAGTATTAAAGGTATCGCTATTACTGTCCAGGATATTACTCGTGAAGTAGAATTAAATGAAGCCAAAAGCCAATTTATTAGCAATATTTCCCACGAATTACGAACACCATTATTTAATATCAAAACCTATATTGAAACCTTACATGATTATGGCGAAGATTTGGGAATTGAAGAACGACAGGAATTTTTACAAACAGTTAATAATGAAACTGACAGACTTACCCGTTTGGTTAATGACGTTTTGGATTTATCAAAACTTGAATCTGGACGGACTTATAATTTTGATAAAGTAGATTTACCACAAGCACTAGAACAAACATTACGTACCTATCAACTTAATGCTAAAGATAAAGGTGTGGAATTATTCCAGGAATTAACTCCTAATTTACCTTTAGTTCTAGGAAATTACGATTTATTATTGCAAGTTTTTGGTAATTTAATTGGTAATGCTCTCAAATTTACTCCCGCAGGTGGTAAGGTAGTTATCAGAGCTTATCAACTAGATGATAATTCTAATTCTCATCATCAACCTGGTAAAGTGAGAATTGAAATCAGTGATACGGGAATTGGGATAGCCCCAGAAGATCAACAAGCGATTTTTGACCGCTTCTTTCGCGTGGAAAATAGGGTTCATACCTTGGAAGGAACAGGTTTAGGTTTATCAATTGTCAGAAATATTATTGACAGACATCACAGTCAAGTTAATTTAGTCAGTGAGGTTGGTATTGGTACTACTTTTTGGTTTGATTTAGAATTATTTGAGGAAGAAGTTTTATCAACTTTAGAAATCACTCCAGAAAACTTGGAAGTCAAGACAGTTTGATATTTAACCTTGCTGATACTCACAGTCATCATGATTTCAACCTGAAACCACTCTGTGTCAGATAAATCCAGATCAATTCATATTTATGGAAGAAGTTGGGTATCTATGTTTTTTTGTCACTTCCAGGTTTATACTGGAATAATAACGATATAATTGGAGTTCATAATCTCATGGCTAAAAAAAATATCTCTAATTTAACACAGGAAGAAAGCAAGAAATTTATACCCCTTCAAGGTGAACCAATAATTGAAATTATTGCTGAACCAGTATTAGAACCACAAATACAAACTCCTGAGACTCCCATTACCAGAATTAATCATCAGTCGGAACTAGAAGCAATTATAAAAGAATTGCAAAAAACCGTGGATACATTAAAACAAAAAGAATCTACTCTCATTCAGAAAATTAATGCTTTACAAATGGTAATTTCTGAAAAAAAAGCATTAACAGAACGCTTAACAGAAGAACTTTATGAAACGAAACAAACAGCATTACAATTAGCAGATTCTAATTCTCAGTTGTTAGAAGAAATCAAAGTTTTTAAACAACCTAGTCAACAAACTAGTCAAATTTCTAAATCCATTCAATACAAAAAATCCCATAGATCCATAGAAAGACTTCAAGAAAAACCAAATCAAGATAGTGAAGATTTTTCTAAAAATACTTGGTTATATGATTAAAATTAGGAATCACATCCCGGACTTCTTGAAGAAATCTGGGATCTTGTTAATCAGATTATTTCCGAAATTCTAACATAAGTTGACTGACAATTTCTGGTTGTTCTAAATGGGGAATATGCCCACAATTTTTAATCCAAATTAGCTGACTTTGAGGAATGGCTTTAGCGAATTTATTAGCGTCCCCAGTTCCTAAAATTTTATCACTATCACCCCATAAAATTAAGGTTGGTTGTGCAATTTTGGCCAGTTGTGGAAATTTAAAAGCACCATAACCGCCACTTTTCGTAAAAGCAATTAAAGCCTGAGTCCAATTCGGCATTTGTAAATGTAAGGCTCCGCAACATAAAGTATCCGCAGAGATTAGACTAGGATTTTTATAAGCAGTTCTACAAATGCGATCGCGTACCTTCGGATTTCGTAAAAATTTCGTAGCCCAATAATCCAAAGGAGGAAATATATACTTACTTAATGGGGAATTAGCTTTCAACCCCGCGCTATCAATTAACACCAGTTTTTTTACTGCTTCTGGATAAGTAAGGGTAAAATCTATAGCGGTCGCACCACCCATAGACGCACCCACCAAAATCACAGGCTGATTAATTAAGGTTTGCCAGAAAGAGAAAAGGTGAGTTTTAATTGATTCAGGACTATAAGTAATTCCCGGTAATCTATCCGTAAAGCCAAACCCTAATAAATCCACCGCCCAAACTTCATTATTTTCAGCTAGTAAAGGCAAAATTTGCCGATATTCAAGGACAGAACTATCAAAACCATGAATTAAGAAAATCGGTGTACCACCCTGACCTTGATGGACATAAGTAGTATCAGTAGTTGCATTTATACAGGGAATAGCGATCGCCTGACGTTGGATATTTTGGGCCAAAGCGATAGATGTGGTTTGTGTGAGTTGCCCAACTGCGGGGGGGAGAAAACTTGGAAACATAAAACCCAGTTTACATCAGCGCGTACCACTTGCAACAATACCCAGTAATTAATTAAAAAAGAAAATTTCCACAAAAATAAAAATCGGTACACAATCCTCGTAAAATAAGAATCAATTATCCCTAACGTAGGAGATTCAGCCCATGCCAATGGCAGTTGGCGTAATTGAAACATTAGGTTTTCCCTCGGTTTTAGCATCAGCAGATGCCATGGTCAAAGCAGCGGGTGTCACCATTGTGTACTATGGTATCGCCGAAGGTGGTCGCTTGATAGTTGCCGTCAGGGGACACGTTGCCGAAGTCCAAACAGCCGTGGCCGCAGGTATTACTGCGGGTGAAGAAATCTATGGTGGTCAGGTTATTACCCACTACATTATTCCCAACCCTCCGGAAAACGTAGAAACGGTCTTACCCATTCACTTCACATCGAAATCCGAACCTTTCCGTATTTTCTAAGTAAGTGCGCTATCAAAAATTGAAGTATTCCTTCATACAAATAATTTGTAGCCCTCCATAACTTTATATTCAAAACAGGAGATGAAAAATGTCATTACAGGCTGTCGGATCATTAGAAACTAAGGGTTTTCCCGCTGTACTCGCAGCAGCAGACGCAATGGTGAAAGCAGGACGAGTTACCCTAGTTGGTTATATCAGAGTTGGTAGCGCCCGGTTTACAGTTAACATTCGTGGTGACGTTTCCGAAGTGAAAGCCGCTATGGCTGCCGGTGTAGATGCTGTAGAAAAAGTTTATGGTGGTACTTTAGAATCTTGGGTAATTATTCCCCGTCCCCATGAAAACGTAGAGGCTGTATTGCCAATCGCTTATACAGCAGAAGTACAACAGTATAGAGATTCCGTAGAAAATCCCATCATTGCTGCCTCTAACAGGGGTTAATTTAATACTTTATCAATGGGTAAGGGGTAAGAGGATGAATGCAGTAGTCTAAATTAATACTGAAATCGGCCATAGTCAATCACGGCTACACAGATAAAACCTGCTTATGCAGGTTAGAAATCCTTGGTTTTTCATTAGTCCACCCAAGTGAAATTGGCTTGTGTAGTAGCGAATTATATTCGCTTTTAAAACATCCTCTCATAAACATCTAACGGTAAAGATTGTAGAGCCGAGAATCCCTAACAGAAGAACCTCTCTACATCCTTTACCGGCAATGTCTATTAAATCATCTATTCTTATCTGCGTTTATCTGCGGTCAATCACTCTAGAAATCTTATACATAATAAATTAGGAGTTATTAATTGCCACTAAATCGCCAAATCTAATTTCGAGGAGAGCAATATTGCTATGACACAAAATGGGGTAGATATAGCTGAATATTGGCAACAACGACTGGCTACAGACTGTCCAGAACAAAGTCAGGCTAATAGAGAAAGTATTATTTCCTGGCTGTTGGAAATAGATTTAAACCGGTTTAATTTACTTAACCCCAAAGAATTAGAAATTGCTAAACAAGCAATAGAATATCGGTGGCGAATTTTGCACAAACGCTATTTAGGAATGAGCAGAGAAAAGGCTTATTGTCAACTTATTAGTCGTTTGGGTAGCGTAGTTACGATTAGAAATAAAATTCAGTCTTGGATATCTCTAAGCAGAGATCGTCAACGTAGTGTTGTTGATGTACTTCAAGAAGTGCTTCAGGAATTATTACAAAGTGATTCCTATATTCAACAACAAATGAGCCAAATTAGCGCATTAACAACAGATAAAAGATTGCGAGATATGTTGTTATTTGCTAGTATTGAAGAATATTGTTTACGTCCAGTTCGGAATCAACCAATATTAATGTACAGGTTTGTTAATTACCTAAGAAGAATCCAGAGAGGGGGTTTAACACAAGTACCTACCAGTGAATTAGTGAGACTTGTTTCCGAGGAGATTATAGCAGAAAATAACGATAATCCTGTTAGCTTAATTGATAATCAAGCGATCGCACAATATCAAGAAATCCAATATCTAGAAGAACAACAAGCTAACCGTCAACTCGTACAAGAAGAATTTGCAGAATATTTATTAGCAAATATTGGACGACTAGCAGTAGATTGGTTGCAGTTATATCTGCAAGGTAAATCTCAAGAACAAATTGCCAAACAACTTAATAAACCTATTAAAGAAGTATATCGTCTGCGAGAAAAAATTAGTTATCATGCTGTGCGAATTTTTGCGATTAAAGGTCAACCAGAATTAGTAGATAACTGGCTTTCCACATCCTTAAAAGAAGATAACTTAGGGTTAACTGCAACAGAATGGCAACAACTTGAAGAACAATTAACCCCTTTAGCCCAGCAAGTTCTCAACCTGTGTAAAGCTGGTAATTCCATAGAAGAAATAGCCCAAAAACTACAACGTAAAACCCATCAAGTTCTAAGTGAATGGACTAAAATCTATCTTGCAGCCCAAAAGCTGAGAAGTAATAATCATCCTTAAAAATCAAGAATTTCTGGTGTAACCTTATTTCCTTATTTCTTTATTTCCTTACTGTTCATGCCTTTGCGTCTTTGCGTGAGACAAATTCATACCTTCATTCACCAACACGTAAATTAAAGGTTTATTAAATTACAACCACTTTGATAATATTTCAAGATAATATTTCAAGATAATATTTCAAGATAATATTTCAAGATAATATTTCAAGATAATATTTCAAGATAATATAGGAATCCGGTTTGATTCTGTGAATTTACTTGTGTGGTCAGGGAACAGGGAACTCTTAACAGGGAACTCTTAACAGGGAACTCTTAACAGGGAACAGGGAACTCTTAACAGGGAACAGAAAAGACAGAATTGATACCTACTGAGTCTTGTATGGCTACGCCACGCAAGCTATCAAAAATCAAATATTATTCCTATATTTCAAGTAAGTATTGAATTTCATCAAATCCTTAGGCTTTAATGTATGTAAAGGCTACTTACCAAAATTGATTTATGACAACTACCATCAACAATGCCCCTGATTTAGCTTCTCGCTTCATTAATGGCATTTTAGCGATTAAACCCCTAGCAAACCTGGCCAAACACCAAGCCCGACAAATGATGATTAAACGGGCAGAAAAAATAGGTGTACCCTGGACAGAGGAAGTAGAAAAACTGCAACAGCGTGACTGGGTAAAAGACTTATCAAAAGTTGAAAATCCCCAAATTCAAATTAATTACCCAGAATACTATTTGCGGCCATTTCATGCCTACGAACACGGAAATTTAAGTTGGCCAGCAGCTTTTGAATTAGAAGTGGCTGCTCGCACCGTTCATGCTAGTATCTGGACTGAAGCCGGTTCTCAAGGTGACACTAAACTGCGTCAAAGTTACCACAATATTCTCAAAGAAAAAATTTATCCCCAACCACAAAATATATTAGACTTAGGATGTGCGGTGGGATTAAGTACCTTTGCCTTACAATCAGCTTATCCCCAAGCCAAAATTACCGGTTTAGACTTATCTCCTTACTTCTTAGCTGTAGCTAATTATCGTAGTCAAGAACGTCAAACTCAAATTAACTGGGTTCACGCTCAAGCAGAATCTACAGGATTTACAGATGCTACCTTTGATTTAGTTTCTATTTGTCTGATGTGTCATGAATTACCACAATCAGCAAACTACAGGATTTTTACTGAAGCTAGACGTATCTTACGTCCAGGTGGCCACTTAGCAATTATGGACATGAACCCCAAAGCAGAAAATTACAAAAAAATGCCACCTTATATTTTGACACTGCTCAAAAGCACCGAACCTTATTTAGACGAATATTTTAGTTTGGACATTGAACAGGCTTTAATTAAGTCCGGCTTTAACGCTCCTACTATTACTAGCAATAGTCCCCGTCATCGTACTGTAATTGCTCAGGTGAGTGGATAATTTATTACTAGTGCTATGGGCAGTGATTCCCCCCTTACTGTTTTTGTGGTTCTACTACCGCAGAACCCCGGCTGCCCCACCTGTGTTAAATTTACTCATATTGTTCATTATTGGCGCTATATCTGGTTTTGTGGCTCTTGGGCTGGAATTTGCCCTGGAAAACACTGCTAACTGGCTTTTAAACTGGCAACAGATACAGCGTCATTTTTCTGGTATGATCTTCCGGCAAATATTAGCAATAGCACCAATTGAGGAAGGTTGTAAATTAGTAGCAGTTATTCTGCCCATTTGCTATTTACAACGTCAGTATTATTTGCGATGTACTACTGTATTTTTGTTTACTATAGCAGTAGCGTTAGGGTTTGCAGCAGAAGAAACCTGGATTTATCTATTTAATGGTACATCCTCAATTTTAGAAAGGACTATTGGTACACCAGTTCATGTGATGTTTTCCGCTCCTTGGGGTTACGCTTTGGCGGTATATTTTGGTACTAGAACAAGGTGCGATCAAGATCGGAATTTGATTTTTACCGCTTGGTTAAATTCTGTCTTTTTTCATGCTTTAGTTAATATTTTATCTATTGCTGGCAGGTTTCCACAGCCCTTATACTTACTTACTTATGGTTTATTTCCCTTGCTGTTATGGATGTTTTTGCGGTGGGAAAAATTACTGAGAAAATTACAGGGTAAAAGTCCTTTAGTGTTAATTTCTGGACATAGATCCTCAGTGCGTAATTGGCAAAAGGGTTTAGTATTATTAATGTTTTTATTGGGTGGAAATTCTATATTTAGATTTTTGATTTTGTATAGAAAAATTAGCCCTTTGCGGTGGGAACTTTGGTTTGAACCGGCAATTTTTTGGTTTATAATTAGGGATATTACGCTCAATCTCTGTTTAGGAGTTTTAGCTTGGTTAATTTATCGGTATTTACGGAATTTAGTGCGTCCTGAGTACTTTTTAAATCATCAATACTTTATACGTAAGTCCTGAATAAATTTATTATAACCATTTCTCACTGGGGGGAAATGTAGAAGGTTTGTTTCTGAGTTTGGACTAAAAACTTGTTTAATAGTTTAGCCTTTCCTACAGTATTACCACGTAAAAATTCTAATCTAGCATGAGAATTAAAAATTTCTGAAGTTGCTAAACCACCGACACAAGGAGAGGAAAGCAAAAAACAGCTTTTTGGAAATGGTTTTACTTTTAAATATATTATTCAATCACAGATTTTATAATTAATTTCAAAAAGTTTAAAACCATGATCTTCTTCTAAAAATTTTTTCGCAAGTGCTATATAATAGAAATACTTTTTGGGAGGTTATACCTCCCATGATATTTGATATTAAATAAGCGGTTTTTTATTTGTAGATGCACTTTTTACCTTTCTTATTACAGCAATTTTAATGTACTTGTACCACACTTTTGTTTTTATATTCCTTTCTTCCTTTGCGTAAGATTTTCAAACTTGGTTCATTTACTTAAAAATCGCTGTAATGTTTAAGTTGACATTAAAAATTCCCCGCGCAATATTAAGAATTAAAAATTGCTTGAGCTGCTGTACAATCAAGTTGAATTTGATCTTTCAGCGCTTCCAAAGAGGGAAATTTCTGTTCAGGACGCAAAAATTTTACTAGTTGTATCTCTAAAATTTTTCCGTATAAATCACCAGACCAATTTAAAAAATGTACTTCTACACGAGTATCTATACCATTAACTGTGGGACGGTTCCCGATATTCATTACCCCTAATTGCGGAATAGAGTCTGTATCTGGAGTTTCGTTATGAATCATCACCTCCACAGCATAAACACCATGACGAGGTAAAAATTTATCCTTTGGTAGTTGGATATTCGCCGTAGGAAAGCCGATAGTTCTACCTAATTTCTGACCTGTTACTACTTCACCCGTAAGAGTATAAGGTCTTCCCAGTAGACGATTTGCTTTAGGAATATCACCTACTTCTAAACTTTCCCTAATTAAGGATGTACTGATACGAGTATCATCTGTTGTGGACAAGCTGTCTGTATCATTTTTTATAGGAACTATGGTCACGGGTATATTGTATTTAGCTGCGAGTATTTGCAAATCCTGGGCTGTACCCATACGCTTTTTGCCAAAACAGAAATCTTGGCCAACGCTAATTTGTTGACATTGGAGTTGTTGAACCAGAATTTTATCCACAAATTCCTCCGGGGAAAGAGCGGACAATTCTCTATCAAAAGGTAATAATACCAATTGTTCTACCCCAAGCGATCGCAATTGTTGCACTTTTTCATCCAGTGGTGTTAATAAATCACGGGGTTGTCCTGTAAAAAACTCATGGGGGTGGGGATCAAAAGTAACAACGGTTGAGTAAGGGCGCGGATTTTTTCGGTCTGGGTCGGTTGAATTTTCCCCACTTTTACCCCATACTGACTGCAATACTGGCTGAATTACTCTTTGATGACCAAGATGAACACCATCAAATTTACCAAGAGCAACAGCGGTTGGTGTCAGCAGCCTTTCTGTTGAAGAAGCAACCCATACAGAACACCCATTTTGAGACAAATTTAACACTTAGATTTTGGGAATTTTAGGTTTATTGTCGCTGTTAGCGTTGAGTCTCTCACGCTATTAGATATCTAATCACTAATCTAATCTAAAATCGAGAAATTCGCTGATTAAATTGGTTTTTGACTGGGTATACCAACCCCACGGGGAAAACTAATTGGTGTGTTGGTGACTTTTCGCAAATAAAGGCAATGACGCATACTATTACTCCAAGGAGTAGAAAATTCTTCAATTAATTCAACTGCTCCACCTAATTGTTCAACAGCAGTTTCTAAACTTTCATTTTCTGCTTCGCTCCAACTACCCCGATAAATTATCGCCAAACCGCCTTTTCTGACTAATGGTAAACTATATTCAGCACAAACAGAAACATTTCCCACAGCCCGAATCACAGCGACATCATAATTTTGTCTGTGTTCATACTGTTGACCAATTTCTTCCGCTCTCCCAAGTAAAGTTTTAGCATTATTGAGAGTAAGTGCTGATAAAACTGTCTCAATAAAAGCAATTTTCTTACCCGTAGAATCTAAAAGTGTAACTTGAGAATTGGGAAAAATTAGAGCAATTGGTAAACCAGGAAAACCTGCACCTGTACCAATATCAATTATCCGTTTTCCCCTGTCAATACCGGGAATAAATATTTGTTTTGGTGCAATTCCTCGCAAGGAATCCCAAAGATGTTTCTCCCAAAATTCTTCAGGTTCAGTAATGCGAGTTAAGTTAATTTGGCGATTTCCCGCAATGATTAATTGATAAAGTTGTTGAAATTGGTTTTCTTGTAGATTTGTCGGTTGCCAATTTAGGGTCTTTTCCCATATTTCCGCCATTTTCGGTAAATTAGCGATAGATAAAGGTTCTATATCCATTATTGAAAATCACTTTTTCCCATTAATTTTAGCCAATTTTTACTTGAACATTGATATCAAATTCATCTGCGTTTATCTGCGGTTAAATTCCCTATTTCTTGACAAAATATGAATTAAATGAACCACGAAGACGCAAAGAAGGAAGAACAACGAAGAAGAAAGTTAATATTAATCTGGTAAATTAGTCACTACTCCTTGTGTTTTATTTCCCAAAGTTGTCGGCTCAACTGATTTTAAAATACCATGATCTAATGTCCAACAATAATCAGCTATTGGTAACATATCACTGGCATCATGTGTTACAATTAACAATGTCCAATCTTTTTTCAGTTTAGCTAATAAGTTTACCAGTTGACGACGCATAGACCAGTCTAAACCGGCTGTGGGTTCATCTAATAGCAATAAGTTCGGCTGACGAATTAATTGGACTGCTAAAGCTAACCGTCTTTGTTGTCCACCGCTTAAATTAGTAGGAGATACAGATAAAGATAAATTATTTAATCCAACTTCTGTTAATGCTTGTTTAACCTGTTCTAATCCTAGTTCTGGATGTCCTAAGCGCAACTCTTCTAAAATTGTCCCCCCGCAAAAGTGTCGTTCTGGAAATTGAAATACTAAACCTGCTAATTGTTGCAGTTGTTCAGCTATGAGTCCCTGCTCTCGCCAAAAAACCCCACCAGTGCTAGGATCAGCTAGTCCAGATAGAATTTCTAATAAGGTGCTTTTCCCTGAACCGCTAGGTCCAATTATTAAACCCAGTTTCTGGGGTGGTAATTCTAAGTTAATGGCTTGGAGAATTGCTTTGGGGCAAGCCGTGGGGTGATAAGTTAGATTTCTAAGATAGAGCATCTGTTAAGATTACCAAGTTAGGGTAAATTTTGGTGGCAATAGACGTAATTTATAATTCACTGTTTTGCATTTTAGGTAATAGATAAAACAATTTCAACCGTAATTATTCCCGTGATGACGATGTTAAAACATTTCTTAATTCCTCAATTCATCATATCTTGGCGATTTCCTATATTTTTAAAAGTGACTGTTACTACTTCAATTCTTTTAAATCTATTTGTAAATCCCTCCTTTGCTGCTGATCCATTTCGGACTCAAGAAACTCGTAAAATTGGTGATAATACGGAATTTGTTTTTAAAGCGATTTTCCAAGAGGGAAATTACCCAAAAGCTAAAAAATCCTTACAAGCAGCTATTTCTAGCGAACCCAATGAACCCTTAATTTATGTGATTCAGGCTGGTTTAGCTTATAGAGATCAAGATTGGGCCAGTTTAGAAAAATACAGTCAAAAAACTCTGGAAACTGCACAAAATCTTATTTCTAGTGATCCATTACGTGGTAATTTATACATTGCTGCCAGTCATTTTTTAGAGGGGGCGCTAATTCTCGGTCGAGAAGGGACTATCAATGGTGCTGGACCTGCTTTTAGTCGCTTACGAAAAGTATATACATATTTTGACAGAGCGGAAGAAATTTCTGCCAATGATCCAGAGTTAAACTTAATTCGCGGCTATATGGATTTAATGTTAGCTGTAAATTTGCCTTTTACCAGTCCAGATGATGCAATTGAACGGTTGCAAAAAAATGCGGCACCTGGTTATTTAGTAGATAGGGGTATTGCTTTAGCTTATCGAGATTTGAAACAATATTCTCAGGCTTTAGATTATGTCAACCGCGCTTTAAAAACAACTGCTGACAACCCAGAAATTTACTATCTAAAAGCTCAAATTCTTCAGGAAAAAGGAAAAAGGGAAAAAAGTCAGGATTTGATTAAGGAAGGAATAGTTTATTTTGACAAAGCATTAGCCAAAAAATCTCAACTTCCTGTTAATTTAGTCGAACAAATTGAATATGAACGCAGTCAAGCTGTTAGTAGTTATTAGTTATTAGTTATTGGCAAGAATTTCTTACCCATTACCCATTACCCATTACCCATTACCCATTACAAAAATGCAAATTCAATTCCGCGAGTTTAATCCTTTTGATGTCTGGATTTGGTTGAAGTTTAGCACCATTCCCTCTCTGCAAGAAAAAAAATATGTAGAAGAAGTATTTAATTCCTGGTTTTATTTAGGTAAATTGGGGGGATTTAATGCGGAAAATCTGCAAATACAAGATACAGGAATTGATATCAGCTATATGAATTATGATGCAAAAGGCTATGATAAAAGCTTACTGGCTTTGATGCACAATATGGGTGAATTTGAATATGAAGGAGAATGGATGCGTTGTTGGTTTGATTTGGGAACAAGTGATGCGATCGCTTTAGACATTCTGATCAACGCATTAACACAACTAACTCAAGAATATGTCGCTATCGAAGAACTATACCTTGGTGGTGAAAATTCAGATTGGCCTATAGAAAATAGTGAAAGTCACCCCGATTCAATCTACGATCATTATAATTAATTACTATCATGAATAAAGAAGGTCAAATTCGAGTAATTGTTTTAGCACTAATTCGAGATGGTAATAGAATCTTTGTTTCTGAAGGATATGATCCTACAAAACAATCAATCTTTTATCGCGCTTTAGGTGGTGGTGTAGAATTTGGTGAAACTAGCCGCATAGCTTTAATTAGAGAGTTTCAAGAAGAAATTCAAGCCGAATTAACCAATATTCGCTATCTAAGTTGTATCGAAAACCTATTTACTTTTAACGGTAAACAAGGACATGAAATCATTCAACTCTATGAATGCGATTTTGCAGATTCCAAATTTTACCAAATCGAAAGTTTAACTTTTTCAGAAACACCAGAACGTCAACATCGCGCATTATGGATAGATATTTCCCGGTTTAAATCTGGTGAATTGAGATTAGTTCCTGACGTATTTTTTGATTTTTTATAAACAGTTTTCTAAACCCACTCAGGTGGGTTTTGTCTCTGTAGACCCGGTTTCTAAACGCCTAATTTAGTCTAAATAATCAATTGAGTTGAGAAGTCGGGGATATTATTGCTATTTTAAAAATAAAGGTAAATAGGAGAAAGTTAATTATGACCTTACAATTAGCAAAACCACAGGTTAAAAATTTTCGCTTTAATATTTCTCAATACCATCAAATGAGTGAAGCCGGTATTTTGTCAGAAAATGATAAAGTAGAACTGATTAATGGAGAAATTATAGAAATGTCACCAATTGGTAGAAGACACGCAGCTTGTGTTGACAGAATTAATCGCTTATTCAGCAATATTCTGGGAATAAAAGTAATTGTTAGGGTACAAAATCCGATTCTCTTGAATAACTTATCTGAACCTGAACCAGATATCGCATTACTACAAACCCGTGCAGATTTTTATGAATCTGGACACCCCCAACCCCAAGATATATTCTTATTAATTGAAGTTGCAGATAGCAGTATTGAATATGATAGAGACGTAAAAATTCCTCTCTATGCTAGTAGTGGTATTACTGAAGTTTGGTTAGTTGATATTTATCAACAAGTAATTATTGTCTATCGCTACCCTAGTGAAAATGGTTATAGGGACATTCAAATACTAAGTCGCGGGGAAAAATTGTCAATTTTAGCATTCCCCGAAAATAATTTATTTGTAGATGATATTTTAGGATCAATGGTTTCATAGCAACCCGCTAAAAAATATCAAATTCCCATCTCTCAGATATTGATTATTTGGGTTGCATCAAAATTAGTAAAAATAAATTACAATTAATCAAAGCGATAATGTTTCCTGACATCGCTGATAATTTCCCAGACACAAGACATACCAGCAGGAAAAGTCACTAAATCTCCTTTACCCATTTGTACCGCTTGTCCTCCATGAGGAGTGACAATGACATTACCTGCTAAAAAGTAGCAAACTTCCTGATCATCGTAAGTCCAAGGAAACTTGGATATTTCCTTTTCCCAAATTGGCCAATTGAATACATCTAACTGATTGAGATGTGCAAGATTTGGTTGATGTTCGACTTTAATTTCCATGGCCTATTTAATGTTCTATTCAGCAGTAAGATTGAATGTCTTCTCCACACTTATCTACTAAATAACATAATGCACGAAAACGCAAGCCTACAAACTGGTCATACAGGGGGTTAAATTTGCATAAAGGGGGAATGTGGGCGATTTTGCGACCAAAAACCACGATATCACGCTCAAACGGACATTGGGCAGGAATAAGTTTAGCAATCAATTTAGCGACTTGACGATTATCAATTTCGATTTCATCCAGAAATTGACGTAATTTTTGCAATAAATTAAACTGATTTTTAGCTTGACGGTTTTGCTCCTCATGGTTAACAAAACTAGAGATAATCATTGGTTGACTATTGGTTTTCAGCATAGTTGTAAGTCCTCCGTAGATGAGATTGATGAAAATTTGCCTTGGTCATTTAGATGATAAATTGTCTTGGCAATTTGCACTGAACTTGAGGAACGGTAAAGTAGTTGAACTAATTTTTATTTAAACGGGCTTTATGTGGAATAACTGTTCCCCCCAATACAAAATAACAAAGAAAAGATAAAAGTGGTATAGCATTAGCTTATGGATTTCTGATATTCAATATAGTAATCTCATATATGAGATCCCAATAATAGTCTAAAAACTGCACAATAATCACCATATACATTGGCAATAACATGGACTTATACAGCTTTTACCCTTGCCAAGCCGCATAACCATGAGGAAACCATAACATTGATTGTAGGTTATGGAATGTCAAGAAAAATGTAATGTATGTTACATTACCCTAACTAAATTCTGAATACTGATAGCCTGTTAATATAGCAATCGTAAATGATAGTTGAAAAAATTTAAGTAGTGTAGTCAGGCCTGGAAAACCAGCCCAAGGTTGGCAATGCACTAGGTATATTTCAACAATCAAATATTAGTCTTATAGTTAAAGGTTGCAAATTATGTCTAGTACAAATTTTCTCAATCAATCTTCTTTACCGAAGATCACAAAAACGACTCAAGCCGTAGTTGTCAATGAATCCCAAAGTCCACCATTGCTACTATTTGCCAGTGGAGGAATGGTTTTAGCTCTGATTGGTGTAATTGTTTATAGTAAAATTTTATTGCAGCAGAGTGAGAAAAAATTAAATTTTGAAAGATTCCGCACACAAGAATTAGACAAAAAACTGAAGTTAGCTTTGGAAACTATTCGCAAACTGGAAAATAATCCCGATTTAGCTGACTCACGGCATTTTAATCTAGATTATCTGCGAATGCGGATGTCAGAGGATGTATTCCATTTAGCCCTGATTAATCAAATGAAAATCAAGGTTAAAGATAAGATATCTTTGGCGCTGCGTCCTGGTCAATCGGGACAAGGATCTGTGGGAGTTGCCAGTAGCAATCATGGTAAGCAAATAGATGAAACTTTTGATATTGAATATGAAACCGGTGTAGCACCGAAAATTGTGAAGCGGGTACTATTCCGAATACAAATTCGATTAATTAAGTTACCAATTCAAGCCACTTCTACTACTATCTCCCAAATAATTAATTGTATAGAAACTTACCTGCTGCCCAGTGAAAATGGCGATACCTGGCAACCGACTATTCAAGGTCGGATTGTTTATATGCATTGGGATCAAAAGGCGAAACCTACGCCGCTGCTTGTACTGGAACAATTAAGTGAAGGGGTGAATGTGACATTCAAAACTACCCGCAAAGCACCTGTAATGACAATATACTAATAAGCAAATTCACGTTATTAGACTGTTATGATTATTTGTCTTAGAGTCGTGATTCAAAGCGACATTTTGAGCATCACGGGTCAGAAGACCATCTTCCATTTCCACAATGCGATCGGCAATATCTAAAATCCGGTTATCATGGGTAACAAGTAAGATAGCAGTTCCCTGATCTTTAGCCAAACGTTGCATGATTTCTACTACATCACGTCCTGATTGTTTGTCTAATGCCGCTGTTGGTTCATCAGCCAATACTAAAGGAGGATGATTGACTAAAGCGCGAGCGATCGCTATTCTTTGTTTTTGTCCACCTGATAAATTATCTGGATAGTAATTAACACGTTCTTGTAAACCCACAGATTTCAGCATAGCTTCTGATTGAGAAATAGCTGCTGATTGGGAAATACGATGATTTAATTCTACAGCCATTTGCACGTTTTGTCTAGCAGTTAAAAAACCCAATAAATTGTGAGCTTGGAAAATATAACCAATATTACGACGCATCTTTACTAGTTTACTTTGACTTGCGCCGCACAGTTCTTCACCTAAAAATTTTAGACTTCCTTCTTGTACCGATCTTAAACCACCAATTAGGCTCAGTAATGTTGTTTTACCTGAACCTGATGGACCGGTCATAATTACAATTTCTCCGGCATATATTTCCAAATTAATATCAAATAAAATCTGTTTTCTTAGAGATCCTCTACCATAGTAGTGATTAATGTTTTTAATAGTTATTACAGGTTTTTTGTTGATCATAATAGAAAAGTTGAGAAGAAAGATGGAATAATCAGGGCTGATAAACCTTTAAGCATAACCAGGGCGGTTAAGATAACCACCCCACAAGAGTTTTAATTTTAGGTAATATGTAAGTTAAATACCTATTATGTATTACCTATTAAAAAATATCTGCTGGGTCCGCAGAACCCAATTTACGAATAGCAATCATTCCCGAAATAAAGCACATTAAAATAGTTAACATGATTACCATAATAGCGCGATTATAACTCATGAATATGGGTAAAAGAGTAGCGTCTCTAGCAACATTGTACAAAACAAGAGCGCAGGCAAATCCGGGTAAATAACCGACAACAGCTAATAAAAAAGCTTCTTGAAGGATCACCGTTAATAAATAATTTTGAGTGTAACCTATGGCCTTGAGAGTAGCATATTCAGATAAATGATCTGTTACTTCTGTATACAAAATTTGATAAACAATGACAGTTCCCACAATAAAACCCATAATTGTCCCTAATGTAAAAATAAAACCAATAGCCGTACTACTTGCCCAATAATTTCTTTCAAATTCAACAAATTCCTCCTTAGTTAGAACATTAATACCTGTAGGTAAATAACTTCGCAAATATTGAGCCACTTGATTAGGATCTGCGCCAGGTTTTAACTTAATTACCCCAATATCAATTAGTCCCCGTTGACGATTATTAAAAATTCGCAAAAAGTTAAGATCGCTAGTAATTAAATTACCATCTGCACCAAAAGATGCTCCTAAAGTAAATAATCCACCCACCTTAACTTGTCGTCTTCTTACTTCAGCAGTGACAATTTTTCCCTGATTAAAACTATCAGTAATCGGACCATATTCTACCCGAGAAGAACGATCATATAAAACCACATCAGGAAGTTTAAGTTTATTTAAGTTTTCATTTACTCCGGGTAAATTAAACAAATTAACCTCTGGATTTATGCCGAAAATCAAAATACTGCGAGGGCGACCTGTAACGGGATTTCTCCAGCTTGTATAGTCTAAATATATGGGATGTACTGATTGAACTGTGGGTAAATCTAACGCCTTATATAAAGTTCTTTGGGAAAAACTTTTCATTGATAAAACAGCATTAGATTGATTATTAATTAAAATCACATCACCTGCTAAACTGCTGTGCATTCTGACGTTACTATAATAGAGTGCATCCCGAAAACCCAATTGCATGAACATTAAAATATCAGCAAACGCAATACCTGACAAAGCTACCGCTAGGCGAGTTTTTTCTCTTGTCAGTTGTAGCCAAGATAAAGGTATTTTCACTGCCATTTTTTAGCTTTTTTTGATTTTGGAAACAATTAATTAAGTAGTTTAACCTGAATATTTTTCAGAGAAATAGGAAGTTAATTAGCATTAATTTCTACCGTAACTTTAGCATTAGTTAAACCAGAAACTTGCTTATTAAACTCTGGAGATAAAGCAATTTTTACTTCTACAACTCTAGCATCAATATCTGCTGCCGGGTCGTTATTGAGAACATCTTTCTTGCCAATTTTTCTACCAATTTCCGTAACTTTACCCTTTAATTGACCATTAAATGTGCCATTATCACTGGAAATAGTAGCAGTTTGACCTAAACGGATTTTACTAATACTATCTTCAGGAACTTCTGCGACTACAAACATTTGATCGGTTTGTCCAATTTCCGCAATCCCATTTACACCCATCATTTCCCCTGATTTAGTATGAATTTTTAATATTTCACCGGAACTAGGAGCTTTAACATAACTTTGCCGAAGTTCTGCTTGAGCTTTTCTCATTAAGGCAATTGCATTAGTAACTTGAGCTTGAGCTACTTGAACATTTAGTGGACTAACTACTAATAGACGATTTAATTTTTCTCTTTCTTCGTCTATTTGTTTTTGCAAAGTGGCTATAGTTTTATTGCGGTTAGCGGTAGCTTCAATTAACTGCTGTTGTAAAGTATTTAGAGTTTTTACCTGATTAGCTCTAGCTTCAGAAATTTGTTGTTTTATAGTAGCTATTGCCCGTTTTAAACTAGCTTGACTTTCAATTAATTGTTGATTAGTTGTCACTGCATTTAACTGTCTTCTATCTCGTTCTTGCTGAGAAATAGCACCTTGTTTGTATAAAAATTCATAACGTCCAGAATCTACTTGAGCATTGCGTTGTTCTGCTCTAACGCGCTCAACTGTAGCTTTTAAAGACTCCCTTTGTCCCAATAGTTCGGCCTCTAAACGGGTAACTGTGGCTTCTTGGGCAATTTTCTCACCACTTAACTGAGCCGCAATTCTGCTAATCATGGCTTGTTGAGCTTCCTTTTCCCCGGCCAATTGGGCTTGTAATCGGGCAATAATGAATTTTTGGGCTTGAACGTCCTTAGGAGAACCCGCACGCACCTGGGCTAAATTCGCGCGGGATTCTTGCATTTTGGCTTTGGCTTCTTCGACTACGGCCATACTGGTATCGCGGTTATCTAAAATAGCCACAACCTGCCCTTGTTGTACTCGTTGTCCTTCTTTAACTAGAAGTTGTTGGACTCGTGAATTACCTGATAAACCTGCAGGAGCGGAGAGTTTAATAATTTCTCCTTTTGGTTCTAAACGTCCTATGGCGCTAATAGTATTCGGAATTGGTGCTACAGATACAGCAGAAGTCAGTTTTTTCAATTGTTCCATTCTGGTTGTAGCTAGTAAACCGGCAGCTAATGCTACTGGTAAGGCTACAGCAACACTTAACCAAACTTTAGGTTGTTCAACCTTAAATTTCGATTTTTCATCCACCGTTGACATGATATGTTACCTATTGATCCGAATTGTGGTGATGAAACTAAAAAAATTAACTTAGCTATAGGGGAATTAGTCACTTTATGGATTAACTTAGTGACTATGGAAAATCCACATTTTTATGGCTTGATTTTGACAACCATTGTTTAATTGGTATGATTGACTTTGGATAAACTACATGATGATCATCTTAATCTCTATCAACTTTGACCTTAATTTATTCAATTAATAAATTAAAGTTTAAAACTTTGATTTTTAGAGTTAATTGAGGAGAATTTGCAAGTCTTTTTAAGATGACTAGCACTTTTTAAAACATCTGTTTAATCCCTTACTTTTATGTGAGAACGTCAAGAAGATTTAATATCTACAAAACACATAAAAAATCTAACAGCACAGGAAATAGATGATAATTTTACCAATTAATAATCACTAGTTATCGGCTTAAATTAGATAACTAGAAATTTGGCTGATTAACTTTAGTTTCCCGTCCGAGAAGTATCAGTGGTGATCACTTCATGTAAATTCTACATTTATTGATTGAGAGAAAACGTAACACAACTTACAGTTAGAGTAATAGAGTAATAATGGCAAGTATTTGGCTATCAGAGATGATTTATAAATTTATAAAGTAATCTTAAATAGTAATCTTAAATAGTAGGGTGTGTTAGTGCCAGCTTAATGCAGTTTATGTATTGATATATATCGGTGCATTACGGCTAATTATTAATATCTAATTATTAATATCTCAAACTCCTAAATATTCTATAACCGTAACACACACTACTTAATATTTACCGCTGAATGCTTACGGTAAGTCAAATAAAACTGTAGTCATATAATTTTCTGCCCATTCTGTACCAAAAGCTTTTTCTAGAACTCTCCGGGTTTTATCATTTTGTTGTTGTTTTGTACAGTAGTTATGTTGTCCAGCAATAATTTGAGCTACTTTTTCTGGTGCCACTGGACTAGATGCAATTGCTTGTGTACAATGTATTTCTAGAAATGACTTGACTTGAGATAAAAAACTTATTTCTTCTGCGGAAGAAGTAGGACGAATAAACAGACAAAAATCAGAAAATATATTTCCCCATTCTGGTAATTCACGAGGTTGAGAAAAGTTGGGTTTAGTTAATTCCCTCAGTTGAGAATTATAACCATCTGGTAAAATCCGATCTAAATTTACAGGAGAAAGATCAGCAATAGCGGCACTAATTTGACCTCTACCTCCAACTAAATCACAGCCAAACATGGGTATATCATATTCTGGACGGGGAAACATCACACAATGAAGAATATCTAACATATTCCCCACCCTTGCTAGTTCTAAGTGCATTTTGCGAAACTGGGAAGTTTGATAACAACGATTTTCAATAATCAATTTTTCTCCCTCTAGTCTACCTTCCACATATCCCAACTCCGCAGGTAAATGGTATGGTGATAAGTCTAGGTGTTGATGCCAAACTGCTTCAATACAATCAGCTAGTTGACGAATTAGGGGATGTTGTTGTTCGCGCAAGGAAGGAGTAAAGGACATATTATTTAGGAAATACAATTTATTTGTTAGTTTACAACTATCTGCACCAGATCAACTATTCTTCTGATATTTCTCTCTCCAGTATTTCTTGTAATTGTGGTAATAATGGGGATAAATCATTTTGAATAGTTTCCCAAATCCTACTCAAATCAACTTGAAAATATTCGTGAGTTACCACATTTCGCATTCCTCCCATCAAACGCCAAGGTATAAGAGGATAGCTTAACTGAATATCGTTCGGTACATTTCTAGTAGCCTCTCCAATCACGATAAAATCATAGAGAACAGCTTTGACAATCGTTTGATTTTTTGCAAATTCTTCAAAGGTTATATCCCTTGTCCTTTGTTCAATTTCATTGATAGATAAGACAATATCTTGAACGCGAAGCCGCCAATCTCTAAAAGGCACGAATGATATCCTTGAATACAGGTTTTCGCAAATGTTCTCTCAAAGCATCCTGAGTTCCCAAATCTACAGGACATCCCAGAATATCTTCTAAATAATACTGCACTCGCAAAAGTTGAAACAACCCACCCGGACGATTAAACTCCACTAAAAAGTCTATATCGCTATCTAAAAGAGCTTCATCCCGCGCTACTGAACCAAACAAATTAAGGGATTTTACTCCCAATTCCTGCAACTTTTCTCGATGTGCTGCTAAAGTTGCTATTACCTCATCTCGTCTCATGGTTTGTTTTCGGAAACTAATTTCATATTCAGATAGTAGTCTCTATTTTCTAACATTTTCTCTGAGAAAAATTGGGAATAATAATTACCTAACTATCCCCAAAAATCTGTCACTTCATATCCTAATTCTCCGATCATTTCCCGTAATAGAGGTAAACTTAAACCAATGACGTTACTATGACAACCCTCGATTTTTTCCACAAATAAACTCCCGTACCCTTCTAAAGCAAATGCTCCAGCGCATTTGAGGGGTTCACCTGTTTTTACATAGGCTTGAATCGCGCGATCGCTCATTTTAGCAAAATACACCCTAGTAACTTGACAGTTGACAAGATGCCGATTTTGTGCAGTGTCAATCAAAACATGGCCTGTATACAAGTCGCCAAAATTACCTTGCATTACTTGCCAACGAGCGATCGCTTCTTGATCATCTGCTGGTTTACCATGGATTTTACCATTAATTGCCAAAACTGAATCACAACCCATGACCAAAGCTGATGGAAATTGGGAAACTACAGTTTCCGCTTTAGACTGGGCCAAAGTTTGTACCAATTCCCCGGGTTCATTGAGTTGTATTTGCGACTCATCAAAATCACTAGGGCAAATTATTGGGTCAATACCGACAGTTTGTAGTAAACGACGACGCGCAACGGAAGCAGAAGCAAGGACAAATTGCGGAATTTTCATGTCTTGAGTCTTGATCATTAGTAATTGGTAATTTACCCTATTCCCGTCCCCATTTTTAATTATCAATACACAATTAATACACAGTAAAAGAACTGACAACTTCATCAATCATGCGTTGTATTTTTTTCCAGCGTTTCTGGGGTACTGACGCATTAAAGGTAAAAAGCTTACTACGACTTACAGCCACACTAGAGATATTGTGTCTTTTTTGTCCATTAGGAAGTTTAACTTCATATTCTAGAAAGTAGTAGATTTTACCATCTACTTCCCTTTGCGCCGCGTTAATTAATTCAGCAGTACGGCCAGAATCAACAGGAGCAAGAGCCGCTTTTCCCAACTTATAACCGACTTCTGAAGGTGTTCCTAGTTCTGACAAAGTTTTACCAGCAGGAACGGGACTAATAATAACAGAGACATTTTCTGATACTTCAATTAAATCGTGAAATACCACATCAGGTCCATCAGCAACCTTCACTTGTAACCAACCATTAGGATAATTAAACTGATAACCATCAGCACTATCTACAAAGCTTTTAAGTCCAGCAGCTTCAGCTAAACTGGGATTAATTATGCTGAAGCTCAACAGCAATAATAAAATTAAAGTAACTCTTTTGCACATTTTTTAAGATTCCTTTGGTTTGTCAGCAACACAAAGCAGGGATGATTTCCAGTTTTTATTCTCTCACTAATAGGAGATGTCTAATGAGTAAAAAGGTAATTACTGTTATGCAACTACGCAAATAAGTGTAGTTATGCAGATAGTGACAAATTCAATAGAATTACTATAGGAAAAAATTAAAACATCCTGAACTTACTGGTCAAAAGGAGAAAAATCTGCCTAAGTTCCCATGAAAGTCAATGTTCCCAGTTGTTACCCAGGTAAATTTTATTTTCCCAATTTAGTCAAGGCTTGTATTCTGGGCATCTGGCCGACTAAAATGATCCAAAATAAATGCAACCAAGTACCAATCATAATTTCTGAATATTTCTTTTTTCAGTAAAACATCATTGGACGTTAAATTGTATTAGTGATAATCAATATAGCGGTTATCAGTTGGACGAGAACATACAATTATCATTAAACCTAGATAGTCGCCTAAATTTCCACCCTATTACCCACTCCCTGTGATATGAACTCTCAACCAGAAGAAGACTTACAGCGTCGTCTGCAAAATCTAGAAGCAGAAATCAAGTCCACTGGAGTTAATACCCAAGGACCAAAGGCACAGACACCTATCACAAGTTTCTTTAAATGGAACTTATATTTAGAAAGATGCAGAATTTGGTTTAATAGTTTATCAACAATTAAAAAGCTGGTAGTTACAGGTATAGTCATGCTTTTAACTGTTTGGATACTGCAAACAGTATTTGCTTTAGTCGCTTCTGTAATTAGTTTGGCAGTTTTGGCGGGGTTAGTGTATCTTGGATACAAATTTTTTGTTGCTGACAAAAAAGGGAAATAAGCAATAGCCTATTTTCATCACTCTGACACTGGTATAAAATAAACTAATAGGTAATTATCCAATGGCGAATCCAATTATGGGGAGAAGCAGTAATCAATCTAGCCACCCAGAAGAACCGAAAAAAGTCAATATTACATCACTAACAGCTAGGCGTTTTGCGGCTTGGACGGTGGAAATAACCCTCTTTATTGCCAGTGGGTTAGTTCCTTATGCTTTGGGTGCATATATAGATTCCCGTAGTGATATCCAGCGAGTCCCCCTCAATCCGATCCTAGTAGTCACAGAAAAAGCGATCGCTAGACCTCTAGCATTACCCGTAAATTATGGTATTCGTAATGTAGCCTGGCCGACTAATATCCTGTGGACTCTAGCTGTATTATTACCCACCACCTTTTCCTGGTGGCAATTGTATTTATTAGCTCAAACCGGTAGTACCATTCCCAAGCGTTGGTTTGGTGTGCGGGTGGTTAATGCAGAAGGAGCAGCCCCCGGATTAAGTGCAATAGTAGTCAGAGAAGGATTAGGGCGCTGGACTGTACCAGTTTCCGCAGCTTATCTGCTCTGGCGCTACAGCTTTATTTTTCCCAACTTATCTCTGTTTACATCTTTAACTATGTTAATTATCCTGGCAGAGGCAAAGGGTTGGCCTGGACAAAAGCATCACCGATCCTTTCATGACCAATTAGCTCGGACTTATACAATAGACGCTAAAAGCACTTTCAGTCAGTCTGGTGAAGAATCAAAAATACATGAAGATAATGTAGATAGTTTCTCCAGTCAACAATCTATTTCCAGCCTTTCCCAGAGAAGCAATTCTAATTTCAGCCTGTTTTTGGTGGGGCTGACTAGTATGATTGCTGTATTATCAACTTTAATAGGTACACAAATCTATATCCAAACCCAAGAAAGCCAACGCAGAAGCGAACAAACTAATAGCCAAAAGTTTGTTGAACTCATTAAAGCACTTAATCCCAACAACGGTGTTACCAATGAAGAGCGTCAAAAAACCGTTTTAGCATTGGGTAGCATGAATGACACACAATCCATAAAATTACTAGTTGATTTACTGGTAAAAGAAACAGACCCCCAAACCCTGGATACGATTCAACAAGCTTTAACTAATACAGGGCTAAAAGCCATGCCAGAATTAAAGCGCGTGAATCAGTTTTTAGCTGGGGAAATAGAATCTATGGGGAAAAGTTCAAACTGGGAATTTAGACAAAATCAGTTAATTCTCACCCAGCAGGTAATCAACAAAATTCTAGCTATCTATGGTGGCAAAATTAACAATATTGACTTGAGCAATGCTCAATTAGGTTCTCAAGGATCTGGGGGAAATTCGTCATTCAAATTGGTACTAAACAACGTTGATTTATCAGGAATTGTCTTGAAATCTGCAAATCTCAACCAAGGCAATTTCCAAGGTAGTCGTTTCCGTAGTGTAGGCGAAGATGGACGTTGGGATACTTACGATGATACCATGGCAGATTTAAGTAACGCTCAGTTAAAGCAAACTAATTTTACTGATGCCAATCTAAGTCGTATTTTGATGAATCAAAGTGATTTAAGTCGCGCTACTCTTAACAAAGCCAACTTATCCTATACCCGGTTATTTGGTGCTAATTTAAGTAGCGCCCAGTTAGTAGGTGCAGATTTACGCAATGCACTCTTAGAAAATGCCAGCTTAACTAATGCAGATATAAGCGATGCAAATTTAACAGAAGCAAATTTATATGCGGCTCATTTAGTTCGTGTTTCTGCCGTCGGTACACAATTAGCTTATGCAAATTTAACTAAAACTGATTGGCAAGGTGCAGATTTATCCGAAGCCTATTTAGATTATGCTAATCTTAGTGATGCGAACCTCAGTACTACTCGACTTACTGGCGCTAGTTTGCAATCAGCTAACTTAGAAAACGCCAATTTACGAAATGCTGATTTAAGTCGTACCGATTTACGGGGAGCAAATGTAGCCGGAGCGGATTTTCAAGGTGCAATTCTGTTTACAGGTAAACAAGAGTCAGACAAATTTGTAGAAACTCCTGATCTTGGTTCACAAAATGCTTCAGTTCAAGGAGTAGATTTTAGTAAAGCTAAAAATTTAGATCCTCAACAATTAGCCCTAATTTGTACTAAAGGTGGACTACATTCTCGTTGTCCATAAATACAAATAATCACAAATTAACTTAGTATTTAGATTCTGCTAGGAGTGGTGTGATGAAAAAAATTCAGCATTGGTTTGGACTGATGTCTGTAGTCACAGTTTTGGGTTTAGCTGTCAACTCTCAACCCGCACAAGCTCAAGTAGCCTATGGTAGTTATGTTGGCATTGGTCCTACTGTTGGATTGACGGAGGATAGTCAATTAGGTGCAGTCCTGGCTTTTCGTTATAAGTTACTGGAAACCCCTATTTCTTTCCGCACTCAAGCCTTAATTGGCAAAGGAACAGCAATAGTACCTACTGTTTCCTATGATATCCCTCTCAACTGGCAAACTGATGCTTATTTAGGTGCTGGATTAGTCATCAATAGTAGTGATGCAGTTTCTCCTGTAGGTAATAAAATTAGCTTTGCTTTGCAACCAGGAATTGATTACGTTGTTCCTAATAGTAATACTGTGATTTTTGGTAATGCTATTATTGCCTTTGATGCTGATCGTAATAGTGGTAGTACGGCTTTATCTTTACAAGGTGGAGTGGGTTTAAGGTTTTAATGGTAATGGTTAATAGTTAATGGGTAATTGGGGAAAAATAACAAATAACTAAATAACTTAACTAAGAGTTTTGTTTAAATTTAAAATTGTAATTATTCCCCATAATTTTTTGGATGAAAAATGGTGATAAATCGAGAAAAAGTAGAGTTTTACCTAACAGATATAGAAACATCTATAGGTAAAGTAATTAGTTTAACTATCGCTTTATTAGTGTTAGTATCTTCAGGGATTTTTGTCGCAGAAACCTATAGTATTCCTGAAGATGCTCACTTAGAGTTAAGAATATTAGATACTTGTATATTAATGATATTTGCTGCGGAATATTTATTGCGCTTATGGAGTACGAAAGATAGAGTTAAGTATATTCTGAGTTTTTATGCAATTATTGACTTAATGGCAATTCTACCATCTTTGATCGGATTAGCAGATATTAGTTTTATCCGTTTATTACGCTGGTTTCGTATCTTACGATTACTGAGATTTATTGACAAAAAATTTTTAATTGGTAGTATTAGTAATGAAGATAGTGTAATTTTTGCCAGAATATTATTTACTTTATTTGCCATAATTTTTGTTTTCTCTGGGTTAATTTATCAAGTCGAACATCCACTTAATCCCCATAATTTTAACACTTTTTTAGATGCCTTTTATTTCTCAATTGTGACAATGACAACCGTGGGATTTGGTGACGTGATTCCCATTTCTGAATTAGGTCGTTTATTGACAGTATTAATGATTTTAACAGGAGTGGCGCTGATTCCTTGGCAAATTGGAGATCTAATTAAACGATTAGTAAAAACAGCAAATCAGGTGGAAACTATTTGTGAAGGTTGCGGTTTAGCTTTTCATGATACAGATGCTAAATTTTGTAAAAGGTGTGGTCAACAATTAAAGTGATGAATTTTTATCTTTTTAATCCACAAGAGTGACGTAAGTTTAAACAATTAGATCTTCTCCAGCAGCAGTTCCAAAATTTACATCTTCATACACATCTGCTATAGAACAGTTAAAGTTTATACTTTCTAAATGAATATTTTCCCCAGGTTCATAACTATAAAGTACCCATTGTCCTTCTGAGTTACGACGAAAAACTTCTACACTGATGCGGTTTTGACTCACTAGTACATATTCCTGAAGTGATGGTAATTTTCGGTAGTCAGCAAATTTATCACCTCTATCAAAGGCTTCTGTGGTAGGGGATAAGACTTCGATAATTAAACAGGGATAACGCAGAAAGTTATGAAAAGCCTTGTCTTTTTGGTGACAACTAACTATGACATCAGGATAGTAATAGGTATTAATTGACTCAATATGTGCCTTTGTATCGGAAATATAAGCTTGACAACCACTTCCACGCAGATGGTTTCTTAACATTGAAGCAATATTAAGTGTAATAATTACATGAGTATTACTAGCACCTGCCATTGCGTAGACTTCTCCGTCCCTGTATTCATACTTAATAGGACTGTTTTCTTCCCCTTGGAGATATTCTGTGGGGGATATGTAGTTATAACTTGGAGTTGCGACCATAAAATTTCGTTGTTAGTTATTCATTGCTAATAATCAATTATTAATTAATAATTATCAATTGTCAATTGTTGCAGATATTTTGAATAAATTGACGTTTTAAAGCTGCAAAAACTGGACAAGGGGTTGTTGGTTGTAAATTCTCCGGTTTATTCCAAGTAAAAGGGGCTTTTTCAGCCGCAGACATCCATAACAGTTTTTTTGCTCTCGTCATAGCAACATAAAGTAAACGATATTCCTCTGCAATTTTCAGATATTTTGATTCTTCTCCAGCTTGCTGAATATCAGGTATGGGTTTTTGATGAAGGAAAGCGCGAATTTGAGCGCGTGCGACTTCTGATAAACTAAAATCCCCTAAAAATTGGGACTGGGGGGGAATCCAAAATCTTCCCGGAATTAAGTTTTCATGGAGAAATGGCAAAAATACATAATCCCAGTCTAACCCTTTGGCCTTGTGCATGGTGATAATTGTTAATTGTCCTTTTTGGGTATATTGTTCTTCAATATTTTCTGTTTCTACCGTTTCAAATTTTTCGGAACTGACAATTTCAATTAAAGTTGATATCATCTTTCCCATAGAACTATTACTAAAAATTTGCTGATTTACCCGTTCTGCAAGTTTGTCAGCAGTAGCTAATTCTCCTTGGTTATATTTTAATGTTAAAGCGAAAAAAGAAATTATTTGATAAAAAGGTAATTCTAAATAAGCGCGAAGTAAACTCCGACAAATATGAGCCGCTTTTTGAACTATTTCTGTTTGAAGTGGGGTTAAAGGTCCTGGATATAAAAATTCTTCGGGAACAATAGCTAGGGTGTTAATATCTTGGGTAGGAATTAATTGACGTTCTACAAGCACATCTAAAGTGGCTTTCAGATAATCAGCGGAATGAGGGCGATCGCAAAATTGTAATAATGATAAAATCTCTTGAGGAACATGAGAACGTCGTTCTTTTTCTCCCACATCATAAAGTTTGATTTTATGCTCTTGACATATTGGTTCTAAAGCAGTAGCTAACCATCTTCCTTGACGATTTTCTCGCACTAATATCGCTGCGGAAGATTCACGATTTTCTGTAAATAACTCAATTACTCTTTGGGAAATTAGTTCAACTGTATGATGTATGTCTTTGGGGGTATAAAGTTCTAATCCTCTCCCTACTGGTTCAGGGTTTTGTTTACCGTCACTGATATCTAAAGGGTAAATTTTCTGATTGATAAATGGTGTTTGTCTGCTGTTATTTTTAGCAAAGTTCTGATGATTTACCCATTCTAAAACAAAGTTAGCAGCATCAATAATTATTTGTGTACTGCGACCAGCTTGAGACATTTTAGCTAGTCTATTTTTACTTTCACAATCTTGACAAAATTCCCGAAAATAAATTGGATCAGCAGGGGTAAATGTAGAATTAACGGCTTGATTAGTATCACCAACTCTGATTAAATTTAATGTTTCTTGACTAGCTAGTATTTCTAATAACCTGGTTTGCAATGGACTGGAATCTTGAGCTTCATCTTCAAAAACAGCTAAAACTTTATTTTGTTCAATCCGACGAGCGCTAGGATTTTCTAATACTTTCAAAGCGGCTAAAATCATATCATCGTAATCAATAAAATCCTGTAATTTCATAAATTCTCGATATTCTGTATACAATCCTGCTGCTACTGTTAAAATATCATATTTATCTGGATTTATTTGACTCCATTTTAATAAATCTTGTGGTAATATTCCTGAACTTTTGGCCTCATGAATAACAGTATAAGCCAAATCTGGTAATACTTCGGTTCTCAGCACTGACTGACGACGTAATCTTTCCGTTTCTTCTCCATCAAATTGTTGTCCTGCAAGTAATTTAAGATAAAGTTGGGGATGATTAAAAATCCATCTTTCTACCGCTATATGAATAAATCTGTGACTTTGATTTGGTGTAATTAGGGTCGCATTTTCTAACTGTAAACCCGATAAATCAGGATAACGACTAGCAATAATTAAAGCTAAAGCGTGCAAAGTATAAACTGCAAATCCTGTTTGTGGTAAAGATAATTTTTTTAAATTTTCCCGAATTTTAGATTTAATATTCGCAGTCGCAGAACGGGTAAAAGTAACAACTACTAACTGTTTATATTCTTTATTACCTGTATTTAAATAATATTGATATTGACGAGCAATAGCAATGGCCGCAGCCGCAGCCATTCCCGTTGATTTTCCCGCTCCAGGAACGGCAGCCACCGCCAATGGACCCGATTGCCAATCAGCCATTTGCGTTTGTCCTGGACGCAATTTAGCCCTAATTTCGGCAATATTTTCTTTTAGTTTCATAATAGATGATTGGTCATTAGTCATTCTCTTGTGGGGTGGGCTTCTAGCCCGCCCAAGTATATAAATTAAATCCTTCTTAGTAGATTCTTGTTAGCCTAGCTATTACCTTTCTTGATCAATTATTCATCAATTTGCCAAGCATCTTTGGTAAATTCTTCATCTAGAACTTTCTTTGGCCGAACTAAAACAATCATTTTTCCCAATAAGGGAATTTTTGGTGCAGTTTCAAACCATTGGAAGTCAATACTCTCCCCATTATCAAAAACAAAGTAGTTGGAAATATCCCATTCTCTTTGAGCGCGATCTATGACAATCATAATCGCTTCAACTTTGCTTTGATGGGGGTTAGGGAAAATATCACTATTACCAATGACTACAACGGGATCTTCTGCATTTAATAGCACTTTCCACCCAGGTAAAGATACCCAAGCTTGTTCCCCGGCAAATTTGACAATCCGAAATGGTTGAATCTCCGTAATCAATGGTACAGCTTTTAAGACTTCTGGTGTTAATGGTAACTCACCTATGACGGGTAAAATCCGGGGTAAGTCTTCATCAGATTCAAGACGGTAAAAGGGGAGGATAGGTGGAGCAACTTTGGGAGCAACGCTAAAATCCATTAATAATTGTTCTAATTGCTTTCTAGCACTCTCCGAATGGACAAAACGTAATCCCTTAGCTATTAAGCGCGATCGCTCGGACAAGTCAGATTTTTGTTTAGCGAATTTCCAAGATTGATAAGCGACTGCATCCCCCGGATGTTTACTGAAGCCTTCTGGTAAATTAGGAAACCAAGAAAAATCTTTAACTGCTTTGGCTATATCCCTGACTACATCCGCATCAAGCTTGTATTCAAAGGTTAAATCAGCGGTATTAGCACGGTCTTCTTGATTTAGTCCACGCAATTCATATAACACATCACTGCTTTTTTGCTTGTAATATGCTAATGTTTCTGCTGATGCTCCACATTTTTCCATAGAAGCATAAACTTGAGAGCCAACAATTACCTGATTCTGTTGAATTGGTTCAAATCCTGTTGCTTCAAAGATAGTCTGAGGATTATAACCGTTTTTTTGCAAGTAAGCGATAGCTTGTCCCCATTCTACCCAAGAACCCTGTTTTTGTCTCAGCTTCACTAATAATTCTGTAGCTGTATCCTCAAGATTTTGAGAATTGGGCTGTATTTCTGTCATAATTCAATTAAAAAGCAATTAAAAATCTGCGTATAATAAGTTTTAAACAACTCGTTATAGGCCATTATTGAGTCACTTATACGAGTATATCACTAAAGCTGGTCACTATGGAGAATTAGGGACTGACAAAAAATAAATTACTAATTTTCCTGGACTGTGTTGATAACGCACCAATATTCATAAATTAAATCTATTAACGATGCGTTACTAGTCGCTAACGCACCCTACAAGGTAAAAATCCCCCAGTTGAAACCGTCAGTTGGTATGATCAGGTTTAAATTAAAATTATGCTTTTTCCTGAAAAATGACTAACGAAATTCGTACTATATTTAACCGCATTGCTCCCGTATATGATCAACTCAATGATCAATTAAGTTTAGGACAACACCGAATTTGGAAAGAAATGACAGTCAAATGGAGCGCCGCTAAACCTGGTGATACTAGCTTAGATCTATGTTGCGGTACTGGTGATTTAACCTTTCGTTTAGCACGTCGTGTGGGAATGACAGGAAAGGTTTATGGAGTTGATTTTTCCCCTAATTTACTGAATAATGCTCAAGAACGCTGCAAAAATTATTATCCTCAACCTCCGATTAATTGGTTAGAGGGCGATGTATTAAATTTACCTTTTGAGACTAATTATTTTGATGCAGCTACTATGGGATATGGATTAAGAAATGTTAAAAACATTGTCAAAAGTCTTCAGGAAATATACCGTGTTCTCAAACCAGGAGCTAAAGCTGCGATTTTAGACTTTCATCGTCCCAGTCATCAACAGTTACGCGCTGTGCAACAGTGGTATTTAGATAATTGTGTAGTTCCTATAGCCACTAATCTTGGTTTAAAGGAAGAATATGCTTATATTAGCCCTAGTTTAGACCGTTTTCCCACGGGTAGGGAGCAGATAGAGTTAGCGCGTCAAGTTGGTTTTCAGGAAGTTACACACTATCCCATTGCGAACGGTATGATGGGAGTATTAGTAGTAATTAGGTAATCCAAAAGCCGTGGATTTGTCTCAAATCTTATTATATGTATCACCCCCAATTCTAGGTGGATTAATTGGCTATTATACTAACGACATAGCCATAAAAATGTTGTTTCGTCCCTACAAACCAGTTTATATTTTTGGGAAAAAAGTACCATTTACTCCTGGGTTAATTCCTAGTAATCAAGAGCGGTTAGGACAAAATATTGCTAATGCGATTATGAAGTCGTTACTGACTCCAGAAGAACTGCAAAATCTAGCGCGGAAACTTTTACAACCTGAACGGTTACAAGGAGGAGTTCTTTGGTTATTACGTTTGCTATTTGAGCAAATTAAAGATGATAAAAACCCCCGCACTACTAAAATTGTAGCGGGAATTTTACGGGATTTATTGGGTGAATCTTTACCCCGTCTTTTGAGGGTATTAGCACGACAAGAAACATTTTTAGAAACTCAAATTAACCAAATATTTGATAAGGTACTACTAGAATTTCAACTCACTGAAGAACAATCTATCCGGTTAGCTGATTGGTTATTAGAGATAGTTTTACCTCCTGATAGATTACGACAAATTATCATTGATTTCTTAACAGATCGGACAATTCAAACTATTGATGAAAGCTTTCGAGAAAAAACCAGTGGTACTTATTGGGTAGTTGCAAATTTGTTTGGTTTAAAGAATACTCTAACTCGGTTACGGACATTTTGCTTAGATGAAAAAGAAGCAACCAATGAACGATTACAAGAATTAATTAAAGATTTAAAAATGCGCGATCGCATTAAGGGATTATTACAGAATTTATCTTTACAAAATCTCCCCGTCGGTACTGTACGTCAACTGCGAAAAACTATTAGGGATAATGTGCGTCAATACCTGCAAAATAGTGGTAGCAATTTACTCAAAGAATTAACAGAATCCGCTGACTGGGAAAGGATCTCTATTGTATTACTAAATCGCTTGAGTAGTTCACCAGCTGTCAATACTTCTTTAGAAATAGTTGCTGGGGATTTGACCTTAATTTTAGAAAAGTACCTAGAGAAAGATTTAGAAATGATTGTAGCGCAAACAATTCCCATTTTATCTATAGATCAAGTAATTGTAGAACGAGTAAAAGCTACATCACCGGCTGAACTAGAAGATGCTATTGAAGGAATTGTCAGAAATGAATTACAAGCCATTGTAACCTTAGGTGGTATTTTAGGGTTTTTTGTCGGTTTATTACAAACCGGATTTTTATTCTTTAATTAACCTAGAAAGCACCTAGTTTATGTATTTTTGGGCGGGCTAGAAGCCCACCCCACAAGAGTTAAAGACAAAGAATTAGGGTTTCTAAAACCACCCAGAAAACACTTTTTTCCTTCTTCTCCTAATTAATAATATGAGCCTGTTTTCCGGTGGTTAATAGCAGTTATCGCATCAGGTTTGAGTAATTTACCATTATCTACAGTTGCATATATTACCCAATGATCACCGCATTCTAGCCGCTGCTGTACTGAACACTCTAGATATGCACAAGCATCGGTTAATACTGTACAACCATTGTCTGCTTCCGCTGTAGGGAAGTTAGTAAAGCGGTTTTCTCCGGGTTGGAAATTTTTGCGGAAATGTTTCATATATTCCAAGTGAATACCTTCAGGGAGGATATTCAGCGCGAATTTACCACCGGGATATAATAAAGATTCGATCGCTCTATCCTTGGCGATCGCTACCGTAATTCCTGGTGGATTAAACGTAGCTTGAGACACCCACGCCCCCATCATTCCCGTAGAAAAATCCCCTTGTTTAGCTGTAATAACGCATACAGAACCGATAATCCGACCTACGGCTTGTTCCGTAGGGGTTGCTGCTTGTTGGGGAACACGGACTTTCTTGGCCTTTCGCAAGCTTTGAGCAAAATCTGTACCGACTTCTTCACAATATTTAAGAGTAACCTCATCAGGTTTAAATTTTACCTTCAAAGTATCAAAACCAAAACGATATCCAGCGTCTCTAAGTTTACCTTCTACTAAATCTAAAGCTTCACCACTCCAACCATAAGATCCAAATACTCCCGCAGGTTTACTATTATCACCCGTAGAAAGAACAATACCTAAAGCAGTATGAATAGGTGTAGGTGCGTGTCCTCCAATAGTGGGAGTTCCAATAATAAAACCATCTGCTTGTTCTACAGTAGTACGAATTTCATCAGCAGAAGCAAATTCACAATTAACAGATTTAACCGCAACTCCACCTTTTGTTAATCCTAGTGCCATTGCTTGTGCTAAAGTTGCAGTATTACCGTAAGCAGAAGCATAAAGAAGTGCTACAGATATTTCTCTATCTTTTTGGGCGCGACTCCACTCATGATAAGATTTTGTTAATTCAATTAAACTAGTACGGACTATAGGTCCATGACCTACAGCATACATTCTCACTTGTAAATCAGAAATTTTTTCCAAAGCTGATTCTATATATGTCGCATGGGGAGCCATAAGACAATTAAAGTAATAGCGTTGATCTTCTTTAAAACTTTCCCAGTGATCATCGAATACTTCTTCACCACAAATATGAGCGCCAAATAACTTATCTGTAAACAGAATTTGCGTTTTTTGATCATAGGTACAAAGTGCTTCTGGCCAACGAGGACTAGGAGTAGGTAAAAATTTTAAAACATGATCTTTACCTAAATCTAGTGTTTCTTTTCCTCGCATAACTAAAACTTTAATATCTTGGTCAGTGAAAGCCGCACGTAAATTATTAGCAGCAGGAAGAGAACAAACAAAAGTAATTTGTGGCGCAATTGCTAAAATTGCTTTTAACGTTGGAACACGATTAGGGTTAAAATGTCCTAAGATTATGTAATCTAATTTCTGAACATTAATTGTTTTTTGTAACGCTTCTAAATAAATTTCTGTAAATCCTTCTGCTGGTGGGTCTGTAATAGCAGTTTTATCTGCTTCTATTAAATAACAGTTAGAAGTAGTACCGCGTTCTAGTGCATATTCAATTTCAAATCTGAGCCGTGATTTACTACGCGCCCTTAGAACTTTTGTATTAGTACCAATAGGTAAAATTTGTACATCTCTGGGTCGGGAATCATTCATAGATACCTGTTGAGGTGAAAAAACTTGAGAAACCCAATTTTTAGCTGATTCAACAGCGTTAGAAAAAGAATCTGGAATTGACATATTAATTATCTGCAACGAGTAAATAATTATCTAGATAATGAACAATTTTTAATTGATAATAGATTATTACCAATTAAAAATAAGTAATGGATTAAATGCAATTAAAAATGGATAATAAAAATTTATTTATTGTTTATTATCCATTATTTATTGTAATTAGTAGTAATTTCCTACTTTGCGATGACGAACTGCTGTAATACCATCGGGTTTAGAAACTTTGCCATCATTAACAATGCAATATAAAATCCAATGATCACTACATTCCATACTATTAATAACTTCACATTCCATATATGCGAGTGCGTCGCTAAGAATAGGTGAACCGTTTTTAGCAGTTTGGATTTTTACATCTGTAAATCTATCAATACCAGGAAGTAAACGTTTAAGAAAATGTTTTTTCAAGTCTTGATAATTCCCTTCTTCAAGAACATTAAGAACAAAATGATCATTGATTTGTAGTAAACTATCAAGAGCGCGATCTTTAGCAACAGCAATAGTAAAACCTAAAGGTTGTAAACTAGCTTGTGTTACCCAAGAAGCAATCATTGCACCACTAACATCACCTTTTTTAGCAGTGACAATATATAAACCATTGCTAATTCTTCCCAACGCTTTTTCCATATTCACGTCAAGAGCTTTGATTTGTTTAATATTGCGTTCTCGTACTAACAATTGTCCTAAACTAGTTCCTGCTTCTTGGCACAGTTGATAGATAGATTCATTAGGTGTTTCTTTGATACGAATAGCTGGGAAAGCTTCTTTAATACCTAAGTCAATAAATTTGCGTCTCAGGGTATCAATTGGTTCATCATCTCCACCATAAGATTCAAATAAACCAACTACTTGTTTATTTTTAGCAACTGCTAATAAAGAACTAATTGCGGCTTGTGCTTTAATTGCACTAGTAGGAGGCATACCAATAATTAAACCGGATGATCTTCCTGCTAACTCTTGAATTTCTTGGCTTTCTGCGGTGCTAAGATCCAATATTTCCACACCGATACCGGATTTTTGTAAACCCTCAGAAATACTATGTCCTAAAAGATCACTATATCCATAACCAGAAACATAAAATAAACCAACAGTAGTTTCTGTTTTCGTTTGTTTCTGACTCCAATTCTGATAAAATTCAGTCAGAATATCAAGATTATGATAAAGCAATGGACCATGGCCATTGGCAATAATTTTAATTTTACCAAGTTCACCCATTCTCTTCATAGCATTTAGTAAAGAACGAGCATTTGGACCCATTAAACAATCATAATAAAAGCGAAAATCAGCTTCAATTGCCTCTAAATCTTCGTCGAAAGTGCGATCATCACAGAAGTGCATTCCAAAAGCATCACAGGTGTAGAGAATTTGAGTTTTGCGATCAAAACTAAAGATAGTATCTGGCCAGTGTAAATTTGGCGCACTAACAAATTCTATTTCATGATCTTGACCAATTTTGATTCGATCTCCACTTTTAACAATGCGTTTAGAAAAAGGTTCATGTACCAAACCTTCTAGAAATTGTAAAGCCACTTTCGATGCTAAAACAGTTGCTCTGGGAGCTAATTGTAAAACATCTTCTACTAAGCCACTGTGATCAGGTTCAGTATGACTAACAATGATATAATCAATACTTTTAGGATTAACTAAACCTTTGAGAGTGTCTAAATAAAGTTGACGAAACTTCTGATGAGAAGTATCAATTAAAACTGTTTGTTCACCCCTAATTAAATATGAATTATAGGTTGTACCATTTTGTAACCCAAATTCAATATCAAAACGATCTCTATCCCAATCAAGAGAGCGAATTGCGGTGGTGTTGGGAGCAATTTCTACAGTTTGTATAGTTAATCGGTTCTGAATGTTCTCTGAGATAGCTACCATGATTTCACAACAGCAAATAAACAATTATTTCTTCTGCCCCCCATTCTCCCTATTATTTTTTTTTAAAGCTGTAATGAAAAGTATATTTTGGGAAATTAAAATTGTGATCATAAATACATTTTTAGAGAGCATTCCCGCTACACTTGTATTAATGATAAATCTCTGTTGATTTTTAAATCTTCATAATTTATCCTTAAACTTTACTATTACTTCATATTTATTTCATAAATGTCTTTTAAGATAATAGAAGGACATTATTTATGTCACTATAAAGGCGTTTTATACGAAAATTAAAAGTGCATAAGTAAATTTTTTGACATACTATGATTACAACAGCGGCAGATTCTAAAAATTGGCTGCAAAGAAGCCGTTATAGTAATCGGGGAAGTATTTATTTATTTGCTCCGATGGTTAATTTTAATGTGATGGCAGAAGTTGGAGATACTCCCCCCTGATTTGAGGTGATTGTACTTATCAGGAAATTTGATGAATAATTCAATAATTACATTTTGATGGTAGTGATAAAATTTCACCTCTATTTTGCAATTGCGTAAAAAAATGTAATTCGATTGAAATAAATATTTTGGTATTTTGTAACTGAATATCTGAATTATAATAGCTTGTTAAACTGCTAAATTATGTGCAGCAATAGTTAGCAATTTGATGTGATGTTAAAGCATTAAATCTCAGTATATCAGTTCTAAACATCAAAAAGTATTTTCTCTAATTTCCAGTTAGTAAATATCAGATTGAAAATTGCCTTGGGTTTTCATATTGGTCATATTATTTTTCTATAAATCTGTTTGATGAAAATGCAGATATAGAAATATATATGGTTATATAGTAGCGAGATTTTTTAGGCATTTCATAATTCTGCCCATCTCCAATATCACATTAGTTAGCAGCAATAAGGTTATGAACAAAGTACAAATATTTTCCAAGTTTAAGCGGCTTCAAGAACTTTTTTTAACTACTTTTATTGGCGATATACCAACAATTTTTGGTGGTGTAAAGTTACGTAATTTACTTTATAAATTTATTTTTTATCGGCTAGGTAGCTCAGTTTATCTTCAAGATGGCATTGAATTTATTGGCACTGATTCTATTGAAATCGGTAATAGAGTTTATATTTTTAAAGGAGTTCGTATAGATGGAAGAGGACACGAAAATAATAGAATTCATCTAGAAAATGGAGTTATTGTTGAGCATAATGTTGTCATAGGGTCACTTGATCATACTTATATCGAAATCGGTCAAGATACTTTTATTGGACCTGGTGTTTGTATTGCTGGACCTGGAAATATTAAAATTGGCAAGCAATGTTTAATTGCAGCCCATACTGGGATATACGCTAATAATCACAATTTTGCAGATCCAAGTAAGTCAATCAAAAGCCAAGGTGTTACTCGTCTGGGAATCGTAATTGAGGATGATTGCTGGTTAGGAGATGGTGTAAAGGTCTTGGATGGTGTCACTATCGGCAAAGGTAGTGTTATTGGTGCTGGTGCTATTGTTACTAAAGATATTCCTCCATTCTCAGTAGCGGTGGGGGTACCGGCACGAGTAATTAAAAACCGCGATGGTAAGGAAGTTATCAAGTTTACAGTCAACTAGATTCCCGACTTCTAGTATTTCAGAATGTCCAAGATTAAAGGATAAACAGGATGAAAACAGGGATTTTATCACCAATTACCAATTACCCATTACCTATTACCAGTCTCAACTAGATAACTAGCAACTTGAGTTATTAGACATCTTGTGAGTTATCAAGCAAGGAGTTGGGGGCTGAAATTACCCAATCAGTCCACTTTCACGGTAAACTCTTTATGTTGCAATAAAAGACATTTACCGTCATGACTGGAGAATTAAGACTTTGGGCATAGAACTACGCAGTTTCGTATTTCTAGACAACCTGCAACCTCAACACGCTGCATATATGGGAACAGTAGCCCAGGGTTTCTTACCATTACCAGGGGATACATCCTTATGGATTGAGATTTCCCCTGGTATCGAAATCAATAAGATTACGGACGTAGCCCTCAAATCTGCTTCTGTCCGTCCCGGAGTGCAAGTAGTAGAACGTTTATACGGACTTTTAGAGGTACATTCTGGCTCTCAGGGGGAAACACGAGCCGCTGGGGATGCGATTTTGGCGTTTTTGGGCGTGAAAAAGCAGGAATGTCTCAAACCCCGTGTGGTTTCTAGTCAGATTATCCGCAATATTGACGCGTATCAAACTCAATTGATTAACCGTACTCGTCGAGGACAACTGTTATTAGCGGGGCAAACTCTGTACGTATTAGAAGTTGAACCGGCAGCTTATGCGGCACTAGCAGCTAATGAAGCGGAAAAGGCAGCACAAATTAATATTCTGGAAGTTCAAGCTGTGGGTAGTTTTGGCCGACTTTATTTAGGGGGAACGGAACAGGATATTTTAGCAGGAGCAGCAGGAGCGTTAGCAGCAATTGAAAATTCACCTGGTAGGGAAAATCCTCAAGGTAAGCGGAACGAATAAACAGTTAAAAGTTAAAAATTAAAAGTTAAAGATTTTTTCTGATCATACAAATGAGGTATGAAACTCTTTAATTTTTGTTAATTTTTGAGCAAGGAGGAAAAAATGGCGAATCAACAACATCTTAATTTATTACGATCTGGGGCAGTTATTTGGATAGAATGGAGAAATCAACATCCTCAAGTTGAAATTGATCTTAGTGGTGCAAATTTATTAGGAGAAAACCTGCGAGGGGCAAATCTCGCAGGGGTAAATTTCAATCAGGTCAATTTAGCTCATGCTTTGTTAGTGCGAACTAATTTTAGTCAGGCAAATCTGAGTAATGCTATTTTTTATGAAGCTAAATTAATTGCAGCTAATTTGAGTCAAGCTAATTTGAGTATTGCTAATTTGAGTGGAGCAATTTTGACCGCAGCAAATTTAAGTTATGTAAATTTAATTGGTGCTGATTTAAGCGGAGCAAATCTAGAAAATGCTATGATTAATGATGCTAATTTAATTGGTACAAATTTTCAAAATGCTAATTTAAAAAATGCGGATTTATCAGGGTCAAAACTTATTCGTAGTCATCTCAGTTTTGCTAATTTAATGGCAGTTAATTTAATTACGGCTAATTTAAGTCAAGCTAATTTATATGAAGCAGAATTAATCAATGCTCAACTTTATCAAGCTAACCTACATCAAGCTAATTTAACTAAAGCTCATTTAGGAAACGCATTTTTATCTAAAGCTAATTTAACGGAGGCTAATTTAACAGAAACCGATTTAAGTTGGGCTAATTTAAAAGGTGCGAATTTAGCAGGTGCAAATTTGCAAGGTGCAACTATTAGGGGAGCAAATTTTCAGGGAGCAAATCTAAAAGGGACGATTTTAGAGGATAAATTAGAATTATTAACCCCAAAAAAATGCAATTAGAAGCAATGGAAAAAACCAGGTTATGATATAAGTTATGATCTAAAACTTAGGATGGACTGCATTAGATTACTCCCAGGGAAAATTATACAGGCGGGAGAAGTAACTATAGATAGAAAGTTGGCAAGTGATAAAGTGAACATAAATACTCTAGTATGCAACATTAATCGCCATCAATTTTTTTTCAAAATCAAATCTGGCCAGATTTGATGTAAAAATATTCCTACTGAAAGAAACTGCTCTCATAAAAATTATGACTATGTATCCTGATTTCCAACGTGCATTCGCCCATCCTGTGCTAAAAGTAATTAGCGGTTTGAATAACTTCAATGCTGCTAGTGTCGCTGCGACTGTTAAAGCCGCTGATTTGGGTGGTGCTACTTTTGTAGATATTGCTGCTGATGTAGATTTGGTAAAGTTGGCTAAAAGTTTGACTAAATTACCTATTTGTGTATCTGCTGTTGAACCGGAAAAATTTGTAACGGCTGTGGCTGCTGGCGCTGATTTGATTGAAATTGGTAATTTCGATTCTTTCTACGCTCAAGGGCGCAAATTTGAATCAGAGGAAGTTTTAGATCTAACTTACCAAACCCGTGCCTTGCTGCCCGAAATTACCCTGTCTGTAACCGTTCCCCATATCCTTACCCTAGATCAACAAGTACAACTAGCGGAAGATTTGGTAAAAGCCGGTGCTGATATCATTCAAACTGAGGGAGGTACTAGCAGTAACCCTATTCACCCCGGTACTTTGGGATTAATAGAAAAGGCTGCTCCCACCTTGGCCGCAGCTTATGAAATTTCCCGTGCGGTTTCTGTGCCTGTACTATGTGCTTCGGGTATTTCTAATGTTACCGCACCAATGGCGATCGCTTCTGGTGCAGCTGGTGTTGGTGTCGGTTCGGCTATTAACCAACTCAATAGCGAAATAGCCATGATTGCCGCTGTCCGTAGTTTAGTAGAATCCTTAGCTACTGTCAATACCCGAATATTTGCGTAATAACTAGGAGTCAGGAGTCAGGAGAATAAGGAAATTTCTCCCCTACTCCCATGTTCCCCGATAATTCAAGACAAACAAGATTTTAAGGTATCAATGACTTTATCTTGTTGTTCTTGGTCTAATTCGGGGAACATGGGTAAAGATAAAACTTCATGACAAACTTGTTCTGATACTGGCAATTGTCCGGGTTGATAACCTAAATTTTTATACACTGGCTGCAAATGTATGGGTAAGGGATAGTAAATCATAGAATTAACACCCTGTTCCTGCATTTGATTTTTCACCCAATCTCGATATTTACCACTTCCACCATTGCGTTCTACTCCAGATACCCGAATTGTATATTGATTCCAGACACTAACCCCTCCAGGAGATTCTTGGGGGGCTGTGATACCAGGAACTAGACTCAGGTGTTGATAATAATAATCAGCAATTTCCTTGCGTCTGTGATTCCAAATATCGAGATAGCGCAGTTTGATTTGCAGAATTACCGCTTGAATAGCATCTAAACGACTATTGACACCGATTTCTTCATGAATATATCTCACTTTACTACCATGTTCTCGCAAAACTCGTAATTGAGTAGCGATCGCTGGATCATTTGTGATTATTGCCCCACCATCGCCACAACCGCCCAGATTTTTAGTAGGGTAGAAACTGAAGCAACCAATATGGCCAATACTACCAACTTTTTGATTTTCCCAACTTGCACCAGTAGCTTGAGCGCAATCTTCAATTACTGCTAAATTATAGGATTGGGCAATTGCCATTAATCCTGTCATTTCTACAGGCAGTCCAAACAAATGTACTGGTATAATCCCTTTAGTTTTTGGTGTAATTGCTGCTTTTAGTTTCTCTACATCTAAATTAAACGTAGTGGCATCAATATCTACAAATACTGGTATTGCTCCTACAGCACTGATAACTTCTGTGGTAGCAAAAAAAGTAAACGGTGTAGTAATAACTTCATCACCTGCACCAATGCCTAAAGCCCGTAATGCTAAAAATAGAGCATCAGTACCAGAGTTACAAGCTACGCATTCACTGACACCATGATAAGCTGCAAACTGTTGTTCAAAATCTGTAACCGCTGGACCACCAATATAACGGCCAGAAGCCAGAACCGCCAATACAGAAGCACTTACTTCAGTTTCAATGGTGGCATATTGTTGTTTAATATCAAAGGCGGGAATGGAATTTACACTTTTAATCATGAGTTTTTATTTTATTTGCGGACTTTGTTTGTGTATGCGATTTTTAATCGTCAGAACTGGTTACAGCTATAAGTTTGTCAAGTTTTCATTGGTTAAGAGGTACAGAAACTATGCCAGAACTAATTAAACTGGATATGGTAGATTTGGCTTTAGCTATGGGCTTAATGGCCATTGCCATTGGTATATCGGCCTGGGAACAATTAGGACTAGAATTAAATTTAAGTGTGGCTACTGGTAGAACTATCCTCCAACTCCTTGTACTGGGTTATATTTTTGACTTTATTTTTGCCCTGAATAATGTTTGGGCAGTAGTAGGGATTTTAGCAATAATTCTCACCATTACTGCAATTATTACTCGTAATCGCATCGGCCGAAACATCCCCCAGGTGTTACCTTTGGTTGGGATAGCAATTTTTGTGAGTACGGCGTTAACATTGCTTTACACCAACTTTTTAATTATTCAACCAGATAAATGGTACGAACCCCGCTATTTGATTCCTCTGGCTGGGATATTGTTGGGTAATGCTATGAATGCTGCCGTAGTAGCGGGGGAGCGTTTGGTTACTACCATCAATCAATTTACTACGGAAATAGAAACCCATTTAAGCTTAGGTGCAACTCCCGAACAGGCTATTAAACCCTACCGCAAAGAAGCTATTCGCGCCGCATTTATGCCGACTTTAAACCAAATGATGTTAATTGGTATGGTGACAATACCAACCTTCACCAACGGACAATTATTAGCCGGTGTCACACCTCTAGAGGCTGTATCCTACGAAATTTTAATTATTTTTATGGTAGCTGTCACAAACTTATTCACAACCATTTTAATTACTAAAGGCCTATGTCGGCAATTTTTTAATTCAGCAATGCAGTTAGTTAGGTAATGGATAATTAGGACTTACGCAATTGTGACACTAAAAAATCTGTTGTCAGGTGCGTCAGATATCAACAATTTGGTTATTTACAGCAGTTCCCGATATTATGAAGTACAGATATTAATAATAAAACTCTTGTGGTGCGGGCATCTTGCCCGCACAAGGTGTACCTCACTCAAAGCTACTTGCTGTAAGTAAGTGAACGGAAAAAAACCGACATAAGTAACGAAAAGTAACGAAAAGTAAAGTTACCTGTTACCTGTTACCTGTTAAGAGTTACCTGTTACCTGTTAAGAGTTACCTGTTACCTGTTAAGAGTTACCTGTTACCTGTTACCTGTTAAGAGTTACCTGTTACCTGTTAAGAGTTACCTGTTAAGAGTTACCTGTTAAGAGTTACCTGTTAAGAGTTACCTGTTAAGAGTTACCTGTTAAGAGTTACCTGTTAAGAGTTACCTGTTAAGAGTTACCTGTTACCTGTACCCTTTACCCTGTTACCTGTACCCTTTACCCTGTTACCTGTTACCTGTTACCTGTTACCTGTTACCTGTTACCTGTTACCTGTTACCTGTTACCTGTTACCTGTTACCTGTTACCCTGTCCCTAAAAAATTATTGACAAATTTCCCTAAGTGTGCTGGTGAAATTGGGATAAGATATAGCCGCTGCTTCAGCGCGGTAAATAGTAGTTTTACCAGTAGCATTGAGAGCAGCTATACTCAAACTCATGGCAATACGATGATCTGTATGACTATCTACTTCAGCACCTATTAAGGGAGTACCACCAATAATTTCCATACCATCAGGTAACTCAGTAACTTTTGCACCCATTTTATTGAGTTGTTGTGCCATCACGGTAATGCGATCGCTCTCTTTAACTCGTAACTCCTCCGCATCTCTAATAATTGTTGTGCCTTGGGCAAAAACTGCTGCCACTGCTAAAATCGGAATTTCATCAATTAATCTGGGAATAATATCACCAGCAATGGTACAGCTTTTTAAACCACCGGAACGGACGCGGATATCAGCTACCGGTTCTCCTGCGACTTCCCGCTGATTTTCTAGTTGAATATCTGCTCCCATGAGTTCCAAGGCTTCTAAAATACCGGTGCGGGTGGGATTAACACCGACATTTTCCACTACCAGATTTGAACCAGGAACTATCGCACCCGCAACTAACCAAAAAGCCGCTGAACTGATATCACCAGGTACAATTACCTTTTGTCCATAAAGTTTCGCTCCACCAGTGATAGTAACGCTATTACTGTCTGAATCTATACTTAATTCCGCCCCATAAGCTCTTAACATCCGTTCACTGTGATCTCGTGATAAAGCCGGCTCTGTGACAGTGGTTTTTCCCTTAGTGTTTAAACCAGCCAGGAGGATACAGGATTTCACTTGAGCCGAAGCAATGGGAGAATGATAATGAATCGGTTGTAAGGCTTGTCCTTGAATGGCTAGGGGTGCTAAAGTATTTCCTTTACGTCCCCAGATTTGCGCCCCCATTTGTTGTAGCGGTTTGACGACACGGGACATGGGACGCGATCGCAAAGAACTGTCGCCTGTGACTGTAAAAAATCGTCCTGGATGGGATGCTAATAACCCCAACATCAACCTCATGGTTGTTCCAGAGTTACCAGCATCTAAGACATCTATAGGTTCTTGGAAATTGCCCAAACCGATGCCTTTAACTGTGACTAATTCTGTATTTAATTCCGAAATTTCCGCACCTAAAGCCCGAAAACAGGCGGCTGTACTGCGGGGATCTTCCCCTAAAAGTAGCCCTTGAATTTGAGTTTCACCGTAAGCGATCGCACCTAACATTAAAGCTCGATGGGAAATAGATTTATCTCCAGGTACACGGATAATTCCCTGGAGAGATAGGCCAGCTAGGGGTGGCTGAATAATTAAGTGATCAGAAGAGTTTGCTTGAGTTTCTAAAGTAATCACAACAGCCGACATCAGGATATAATGGCTTTAAAATAGATATAAAAGCTCAAGAGCAACTTGATTAATTGTCACTATAGGCTTTCAATTTAGGATTTTACCGTCTTTTGGTAACTATTGCCGGCGTTGCATAATTGAACTATGTGAATTAAGTAGGTGGGCGTTAAAAATTGTCGTTGGGGCAAGGGAACAGGTGACAGGTGCTACGCCACGGGGACAGGGAACTCTTAACTGGGAAGATGTTTTGGACAACTTTACTTTTCGTTACTTATGTCGGTTTTTTTCCGTTCACCTACTTATATTCTTGGACAGCTTGAGAAACTTTGTCCAGTAGTTTCTTGTTCTTATCACTTTGCGAACCGTACAGTCTTGCAGAAAAAACAGTAATTAGTTCAATCATATCTGTTACCAATTCTTGCTCACAAGTAGTCTCTTCGATTGATTTATTGATAATTACAACTTGAGTTTCAAATTCTTCGCACATTGTAAAGACAATCTCAGATCCGAATCTAAGCAATCTATCTTTGTGAGTCAATACCAACCGACCAACATCACCTTGCATAATGCGTTTTAGTAGTTTCTGAAGTCCTTTTTTATTGTAATTAAGTCCCGATCCTAAATCAGATATGGTTTCAAATTGCCACCCGTTAGCACTGCTAAAAGCCTCTAGTACCTGTCTTTGTCTCGTTAAATCTTCTTTCTGGTCATTACTAGAAACTCGTGCATAATTAATAGTTATGCGGTCTTCTAGTTGATTAAAATCCCTTGGTGTAATTCTTGTTATGTCTGCTAAATAAAAACGTCTATGTCCACTTGGGCTACGCTCAAATCTCAATTTGCCAGCGTCAGCCCATCTTCGCACTGTTTTAACTGAAACGCCAAGTTTTTTAGCGGCATCTCCTATAGAAATTATCTTATGAGAGTCTTCCATAATTTGTCTATAATTAGGACTACTCCCAATATATAGACTTTACGCTAGTTTTGTCCAGACTTGGGTACAAATTATCTGGCTGTTTGTACTCCTTGAATTTTTCTCTCTCATTGCAGAAGGCAAAATTACTTTATATGGTACAATGACTGACTGCTAATTGAAAAGATTTTGACCATGATAACTTGGTGTTCTCTGTTAATACAACGGTGGGGTAGGATGACAAAATTCCTATCCTTATTCTGTTTATGTCTATTCTTGGTTGTTAGTTGTACTCCTAAACAACAAATAAATACACCATCATCTAGTATTGTTAATACTCCTGTAGGTGATGGTCGGATCACTATAGGAACAACGGCAAAACCAAGAACTCTTGATCCCGCTGATGCGTATGAATTATCATCCTTGAGTTTAATATTTAATATGAGCGATCGCTTATATAAGTATGAACCAGGTAGTACAGAGATTAAACCAGAATTAGCCACAGCATTACCTAAAGTTAGCGCTGATGGTTTAACTTATACTATTCCTATTCGCAAAGAGGTAGTATTTCATGATGATACTCCATTCAATGCCAAAGCAATGGAGTTTAGTATTCAACGTTTCATTGAAAATAAAGGTAAACCGTCCTTTTTATTATCTGATACCATAGCTTCAGTGAAAGCCACAGGAGAATATGAATTAACAATTAAACTCAAAAAACCCTTTGCAGCTTTTCCTTCCTTGTTAGCATTTTCTGGAGTTTGTGCAGTTTCACCAAAATCCTATGAAATTGGGCCTGGGAAATTTCAACCCAATACCTTTGTAGGGACTGGTGCTTATAAATTAGCTAACTATGGAACTGATTCTTTAAGATTTGATATCTTTGATAAATATTGGGGAACAAAACCCGAAAATAAAGGTGTAAATGTCCAAATTCAAACCAGTCCAGTTAACCTATTTAATGCTTTTAAAACTGGTGCGGTAGACGTGGCTTACCTATCCTTACAACCAGACCAAATTCAGAGCTTAGAAGCAAGTGCTAAAAAAGGAGATTGGCAAGCAATTACCGCTCAAGGTAGTGTAGTTAGTTATATGGTGTTAAATCGTAATCAAAAACCTTTAGATAAAATAGAAGTGAGAAAAGCGATCGCATCATTAATTGATCGACCATTATTAAATAATCGGGTATTATTTTCCCAAGCTGATCCCCTTTATAGCATGATTCCCACAACCTTCAACGTTTCCCAACCATTATTTAAAGACAAATATGGTGATGGTAACTTTGAACAAGCCAAAAAATCCTTAATTGCGGCGGGTTTTTCCAAAGAAAATCCTGCTAAAGTCCAAGTTTGGTATCCCGCAAGTTCACCCACTCGCGGTTTAACTGCACAAACCCTAAAATCCCTGGCCGATACTAAAATGGATGGTATATTACAATTAGAAATTCAAAATGTAGAAGGCGCTACCTTCTTTAAAGAAATTTCCAAAGGTTCATATCCAGTCGCTTTACTTGATTGGTATCCAGACTTTTTAGATCCAGATAACTATGTACAGCCATTTTTAGCCTGTGAAAAAGGTTCAGTTACTAAAGGTTGTGAAATCGGTGGTAGTCAATCTCAGGGTTCATTCTATTATAGTGAAACCATGAATAAACTCATAGATCAACAACGCAAAGAACAAAATCCCCAAGCCCGGAAAAAAATATTTACTGACATTCAAACCCAAGTTTTAACTGATCTTCCTTATATACCCTTATGGCAAAATAAAGATTATGTATTTGCTCAAAAAGGCGTAAATAACGTTAAACTTGATCCCACCCAAAACCTGATTTATCAAACAATTAAAAAGTAGTTGTTCTCGTTCCCCGACTCCGGCTGGGAAAGCCATTTAAAAGCCATTTTAAGGCTCTGTCTCTTGTTAATTATATGATACAGCAGTTCCCAGTATTATGAAGTACAGATATTAATGATAAAACTCTTGTGGTGCGGGCATCTTGCCCGCATAAAGTGTATCTCACTCAAGCTGAACTTGCTGTAATATGTATAATATGATGCAGAGCCTCAAAACTGCATTCCTTGTCAGAGACCAGGAACGAGGTTTTTATGAATTTTGAAATTTTAATTAATGAATTTTTAATTAATAAATATGTCGCGTTCCAAAGCATTACAATATTACATAGTTTCTCGGTTACTATTTGCGCCATTGCAACTATTAACTATTATTACCATTGTCTTTCTTTTATTAAGAGCCACACCAGGAGATCCTGCTGATGCAATTTTAGGAGGAAGAGCGCCAGAAAGCGCGAAAGAAGAACTAAGAAAACAACTTGGTTTAGACTTACCAATTTGGTTACAATATCTCAATTATTTAGGTAATTTACTTCACTTTGATTTAGGAACTTCCTTAACCAGTCGCGGCCAAAATGTTGGCGAAATCATCGGTCAATATTTCCCAGCCACCCTAGAATTAGCCTTTGCTAGTATGGCCGTAGCCTTAATTGTCGGCGTTTTAGTTGGTACTATTTCCGCTTCCCGTCCGGGAACTATTTTTGATGTTAGCGGGCGTTTATTTGGGATTATTACTTATGCACTACCCATGTTTTGGGCGGGTATGTTATTACAATTAATTTTCTCAGTTCAACTCGGTTGGTTTCCCAATTCTAATCGCTTTCCCCCTAACCTTCCCGCACCCACAAATATCACTGGCTTATATACAATTGATAGTTTATTAAGTGGGAATTTAAGTCAATTTTTCATATCTTTACATCATTTAGCCTTACCAAGTTTAACTTTAGGAATTTTACTCAGTGGAATTTTTGAGCGCATTGTCAGAGTTAATTTAAAACAAACATTAAAGGCTGATTATGTAGAAGCCGCTAGAGCGCGGGGAATCTCTGAAAATAAGATTTTAGTCTCCCACGCCTTAAAGAATGCCTTAATCCCCGTAATAACCGTCTTAGGATTAACATTTGCTTCCTTATTAGGTGGAGCAATCTTAACAGAAGTCACATTTTCCTGGCCAGGTTTAGCAAATCGCTTATATCAAGCCATTTCTGACCGTGATTATCCCACAGTTCAAGGTGTGTTAGTATTTTTTGGTGCAATTGTTGTCACTGCGAGTATTTTAATTGATATTCTCAATGCTTATGTAGATCCGAGAATTAGATATTAATGAATATTAAGTAGGTTAGCATTAAAAATTGTCGTTATGACAAGGGAACAGGTAACAGGTAACAGGTAACAGGTAACAGGGTACAGGGTACAGGGAACAGGTAACAGGGAACAGGTAACAGGGTACAGGTAACAGGGTACAGGGTACAGGGTACAGGGTACAGGGTACAGGGTACAGGGTACAGGGTACAGGGTACAGGGTACAGTTTGGATATCCTCAATTTTCCAAATCCGACCAAGAAAAAGGCAATTCATTATTATCTGCGTTTATTTGCGTTCATCTGCGTTTAATTTTTGATATTTCATCCTGTACATCTTTTAATCCTGGTTATCCTGATTCAGACATTTCTCTAATTATTTTCATCGTTTCCACACTCACGGTACAAACTCTCATTAATAAATCTATTACCTGTTGTTTATAATCTGCGAAACGATAGGTATTGAATTTTTCCGCAATGGTGGTATCTTTTGGTTTTTTCTCTTTATATTGATCTAATATCCATTCTAAAGCACTACGATTACCTAACATATATTCCCACGCGATTTTAGGAATGTTTGATAATGTGGTGACATCATCTAAGATGATACTATCTTTGGTTTTATCTGCTTTCAATTTAACTTTAATAGTTTTCTGACGTTCCCTGAGCGAAGTCGAAGGGGTGTCTTTTAAGGGAATATCAAGACGGGTTAGGTTATAAGGTGTAACTGTTTCATAGTTAATATGAATTTCCATGAGTTGTTTTCCCCAATTAACCCATTTTCGCAAGTTTTCATAATAGGGTAAGCGGGGAAATTCCCGTTTTAGGTTGAGTTCGTATTTGGTGCGATAAGCTGGGTTATGTAGGACTGCGTAGGTATAATGAAAGATGTCTATTTTGGTAATTGTTTCATCTTGGTAATGGGTTTGAATTTGTTTTAGTCCCCAGTCGGTTATGTTATCAATGCGTTTTCCTTCTTTGTCGTAACGGTAGAGGGGGAGACATTGAGAACCTGCGGACAGACAATTCAAATCAATTATAGCTTGTGAGGCTAGAATATGAAAATCTTTAGGCGATGAAAATCCTGGTACGACAATATACTTATTTTCTTTGTCCGTTTTATTTAAGATATCGAACCATTGATAAGTCATCCCATTAAAATGCTTATCAAAATAAAAATATTGTTGATTATAAGGACGGTATAATCCTTTTATAATTTGCTCGATTTGAAAGCTTTTATTTATTTTTTTCTCTAAATATTTAGTTAATTCTCTATCCCATTTAATTCTATCTTTATCTTGATATTTGGAATCTTTTAAACTTTCTTGATAAATTTTAACTGAGAATTTTATTTTTTCCTCTAGCGAATTTTGACAAAAATCATAAACCCATTCATCTCGGTGCGTTGCTACACCTAAAGAAAATAACTTAAATACAGCTTCTTCTTTTTTACCCGCTTTCACATCTTTATCAACTAAAGGTAAAAGATGTTCAAAATCATTATCAGATTGATTTATCCAATTATAGTTTTTATCGGGTTTAATATGATCAAAAGGAATTTGATTAAATTTAGTTTGAGATAAAAATCTTAATTTCTCAATTGCTGTATCAAAATCTGGACGACGAATATAAAATATTTGACAATTATTAAAATCACTATTATGTTTCTTAACTAAAAACATAATAGCGACACCAGTTTGAATCCCAAAAACATTATGTGTAGTTCCTGAAAGTTTGGGATTCTTCCTCACATCACCATGTAAATCTATAATATAAATATAATTAAAATCATCACTTACCGCTTTTCTAAAACCATCAAATGCTCTTGCGTCAATAAAAGATGAATTAGTAATAAACGCAATAATCCCATTTTTACCTAGTCTATCAGCAGCCCATCTAATAAATCTAGTGTACATATCATAAACAATATTAGTATTCTGCGCTTTACTATATTTAATATAAGATTCCTTAATTAACTTATCTATAGCAGTATAATAACGATTAGCATTTTTATCATTAAAATCATCTTGTCTAGCATTATAAGGAGGATTACCAATAATCACAGAAATAGTTCTATCATTCTGTCTTTTAATTCTCGCAGTATTCTCCACAGTCATAGCAAACAAATCCATTTGCTTACCCTCAAAAGACGTATTATCCAAAGTATCCACAAAACAAATATTTTCAAACTCCTCATACACCCCCATTTTCTGCTTATAGGTAAATTCAATATTCAAATTCGCAATATAATAAGGTAAAATAGCCACCTCATTACAATGAATCTCATGTTTATATTTGTGCTGTAAACTATGGGTTGGTAAATAATCAATTAACTCCGTAATAAAAGTCCCCGTTCCCGTCGCAGGATCTAAAATCTCCACATCTTTATCTGCTAACAACTTTCCAAAATGTTTATGTACTAAAAAATCTGTACTCTCTATCATAAACCGGACAATTTCATTCGGAGTATAGACAATTCCTAACCTATCCGCAGCTTTGGGATTATAAGCTTTATAAAAGTTCTCATACAATGCTTTGAGAAACTTCTGTTTTTCTTGATGATTAACAATATTCGCAGCAGTGCGTCTAATTACTGCATAATATCTTTCAATACTTCCTAAGGTATTTCTCTTTAAACTTCCAGTAAAAAAGGTGGAAATTACCCCTTGTAATTCCCGCGCAACGTTATTTTCTTGATGAAATTGTGACTCACTAAATATATTGATAAAGATGTCTTCTGTTAAAATATGTTGGATGATCATTTCCTGAATATCTAACAAAGTAATTTCAGGATTTATGGACTTTTGACAAATATTAAAAAACTTATCTCTGGCGTTTTCAAATAATATATTATTACCCTCTTGACATTTTATCAACTTTCTGAGAGAATCTAAAATAATGGGTAAATCCTGCCTAAATGTATCTATTGCTTCCCGAAAGTCCCGCACTTCAGGACGGACATAATTAATAAAGTTATTAATAATACTATCTACCGCGTCAGCATCGCGCATAGTCACGCGCTGGGTTTCTTGTCCAGATTGAATTAAAACCGCAGTTTGAGAGTCTTCAAATAGTATATTACTATCGGGATAACCTTTATTTAATTTTTTTTCTATTTCCTCGTCTAATTTGTCGTATTGGTCTTTACTTTCCCAGTAACCCCAATCTAAACGCAAAGCATCTTTGATTGTCCCGTCGGGATAAACAATTTTCCCGTTTGGTAGTTTGTAATCTAGTTCGGGAATGAGGAGAAAATCACGGGGTTTACAATATTCGTTTAAGAGGTTTTGGAAAGCGACGCGAATGGATGTTTCTTTGCGAGAACCACCATATTGAATGATTTTTTCTACTTCCGCTTGGTATTGAGTAACGAGGAGTCTGGACATAGTTGAAAAATTGATATAGTAAAAATTGATATTGATATAGTCATGGAGTATTTATATTTTAATCATAGCATTTTCTGGTCAGAATCAGGATGTAATTGATCCTAAAAATCCTGAAAATCCTTAAATCCTGGTTATCCTGATGCAGACAATTTCTTTTTTTTATCGAACCACAGAGAACACAGAGAAAATGTCAAAATTATCTGCGTTTATTTGCGTTGATCTGCGTTTAATTTTTGATATTTCATCCTAAAAATCCTTAAATCCTGGTTATCCTGATGCAGACAATTTCTTTTTTTTATCGAACCACAGAGAACACAGAGAACAAAGAGAACAAAGAGAACAAAGAGAACAAAGAGAACAAAGAGAACAAAGAGAACAAAGAGAAAATTATCTGCGTTTATTTGCGTTGATCTGCGTTTAATTTTTGATATTTCATCCTGAAAATCCTTAAATCCTGGTTATCCTGATGCAGACAATTTCATTTTTCCACAGATTTCGCTATCATCCCTAATTGTAAACCGGGAGGAAAATTACCCTCTTCCTTAATTCTTTTGATTTCCGATGAAGTAATAGGTAAATTTAACCTTTGTGCTAATGCTTGAACAATGTCCCCCCTATCAATAATTCCAGCAACAGTATCAGCAGGAGAAAGAACGGTAATTCGGGGTAACTGTTCAGCTTCCAGTTTATTAACTACCTCCGCTAAAGAAGTAGATTCCACAACAGTTGGAATTGCTGTTAATGGATGAACAATAGTTTGTAAAGTTTGATTTTCCCATTCACTTCTTTCCGTAGTTCGCAAATCATTAATCCCCACCAAACCGCGATAACGACCATCAGCAGCAGCAAAATAAACTTCAGGTACAGTCGTTTCTAAAAGATATAAATCAGCGAATTGTCGCAAAGTTTGATTAGCATCAACAACCCGAAAATTACGAGTCATAGCATCAGCTGCTACTAGATTTAGTAGCGTTTCCTGCAATGTAGTTAAACGGTCATAACTGTTAGCATTGCGAACCGCAAACCAGCCAATCAAAACCACCCATAAACCCGTGATAAATTCCCCAGTCAAAAAATCAATAATAAACCCTAAAGCGATCGCACTGTAACCTAAAATTTGTCCAGACCTTGCAGCCCAATGTACTGCTTGAAAACGGTTTCCTGTAATTTTCCATAAAGCAGCTTTTAAAACCTGTCCTCCATCCAAAGGTAAACCAGGAATTAAATTAAATAAAGCCACAACCAAGTTAATTCTCGATAAATCTCCCGTCATTTCATTCAGGAGGTTACTATCAGGAATTACAGTCGCTATTAGACCCAGTAGAAAAAATAGAATCACACTTACCGCAGGACCTGCGATCGCTACCTGAAAAGCCAGTCCTGGAGTTTCCGACTCCTCCTCAATGGCCGCAACTCCCCCAAACAAAAATAAAGTAATAGAATTAACTTTAATTCCCTGGGATTGTGCCACCAAACTATGTCCTAATTCATGCAGCAACACGGAAACAAATAACAGCAGTGCCATAATTAAACCAGCACCCCAACCCGCGACAGTCCCCCATTGTTGGTAAGTTAAACCAAAATTGAGAGTTGTTAACCCCAAAATTAGAAACCATAAGGGGTCTAAAAACAAAGGAATGCCAAATAAAGAACCTATTTGCCAATTTGTTTGCATTATTAGATATTTCCAGAAATTTTTTTATAGTCAGAAATGTAGGTATAAGTAGGTGAACGGAAAAAAAACGACATAAGTAACGAAAAGTCAAGTTGCCCAAAACCTCTTCCCAGTTAAGAGTTCCCAGTTAAGAGTTCCCTGTTCCCTGTCCCCGTGGCGTAGCACCTGTTACCTGTTACCTGTCACCTGTTACCTGTTACCTGTTCCCTTGTCATAACGACAATTTTTCACGCCAACCTACTTAACTCTAGGATAGACAATTTCCCGATTTTGATCACTATAGAGAAAGCCATATATCCGTTTCAACCCCCGACTTCTCTGAGAAGTCAGGGAGATCAATATCTTATCTTGTTCAAAAAAGCAACAAGTAAATTCATTACCTATTGCTGATGACAAAAAAGAATATTAATCCAATTACAAACGACCAATGTTAGTCAGTCCTAACACAATACCAATACCAATTACATGACCAAAAGCCATTGCCCCAATGAATCCTGGTACACTTACAGGTAATATAGGCATCCCAGGTCCAACTTTAGCAGATTTCAGTGCAAAAGTGAATAAAAGCACAACTGCGCTGCTGGCGCTGATAATGATGCCTACTGTAGGACTCCACACCGGTGTAACAGGAACAGATGCTGCGGCTAATAAGATTGATGACATGAAGGTGTGTTCTCCTCAATGAAAAAATGAATATTACAGAATTATAAAATTACATCAGACAAAGCAAAACTTTTTAAGTTAAATTAATATACATTTGTGATTATTTGTAACTTTTCAGATATTAAGCCTTTGCTTCACTATTAAATGCGTGTTAAAATTTGCGGCATTACTCAACCACAGCAGTCTATAGCCATAGCGTCCCTGGGTGCAACTGCACTAGGATTTATCTGTGTTCCTGATTCTCCTCGTTACGTTACTATAGCTCAAATTCAGACCGCTATTACTCCCATTTCCCAAAATATTGATAAAATCGGCGTTTTTGCCAATACCACTATTTCAGAAATTAGTCAAGTAGTTACGGAGTCTGGTTTGACTGGTGTGCAGTTACATGGAGAAGAAACACCAGAATTTTGCCATCAATTACGTCAATTTCTCCCCCAAGTAGAAATTATCAAAGCTTTCCGAGTCCGCAGTTTAGAGCATCTACAAACCACCAGAAATTACACCGATTATGTAGATACTCTACTACTTGATGCTTACCATCCACAACAACTAGGAGGAACAGGACAAACTTTAGATTGGTATCAGTTAAATCAGGAATTTAGTCCCAGTCTTCCTTGGTTTTTAGCGGGAGGACTCACACCAGATAATATTTTGACTGCGTTAGCGCAGATTAAACCCAATGGTATTGATTTATCCAGTGGTGTCGAACACTCACCAGGTCACAAAAATTTAGCTAAAGTGGCTTTATTGTTTGAAAGGCTTGCTAATTCGCCAGTAGTCAGTAGTCAGTAGTCAGTGGTAATGGGAAAATTTTTGTTACCTATTACCCATTACCCATTACCCATTCTTCACTAAAAGAAGGACGCTTGGTGACGAATCAAGTTGAAAAATTCCTCACGAGTTTTTTGTTCTTCTTGGAATACACCCACCATGGAACTAGTCACTGTCCAAGAACCGGGTTTTTGCACTCCGCGCATCACCATACACATATGACTAGCTTCCATGACCACAGCAACACCTTTGGGTTCGAGAACTGTTTGCAGTGCTTCCGCAATTTGTCGAGTTAGTCTTTCTTGGACTTGCAATCTACGAGAATACATCTCAACAATCCGCGCTAATTTACTTAATCCTACAACCTTTTGATTAGGAATATAGGCAACGTGCGCCCTACCCATAAAAGGTAACATATGATGTTCACACAAGCTAAAGAAGTTAATATCTCTAACCAGTACCATCTCATCATGTCCTTCATCAAATATCGCACCATTGATGAGGTCTTCTAGGGATTCATTGTAGCCACTAGTGAGAAACTTCATAGCTTTAGCTACACGCTTGGGCGTTTTCAGAAGTCCTTCTCGTTCAGGATCTTCCCCTACTCCCACTAGCATTGTCCGTACAGCTGCCATCATTTCATCCATTGTTTCCTCAGATGGTGGATGTATTTCTGCTGCTTTACCACCGTGAGTGTTGCGGTCTGGTCGAACATTGATAGTTTCTGCTAAATCAGGAATCAGGGGAGATTGAAAGCGATTAGAACCGTTTGAACCAGCGATAGTCATGATTAAATTTTAGTAGTTAGTCAGTGGTCAGTGGTCAGTCGTCAGTGGTCAGTGGTCTGTTGTCCGTTGTCTGTTGTCTGTTGTCCGTTGTCAGTTGTCAGTTGTCAGTTGTCAATTATCATTCATAGAGATAAATAACGAAATCACCAATTAGAAAACAGAAGGTTTCACCTTCCACTTTTAATGTGCGGCTTTAGCTACGGACTCTAATTTATCTTGAGAACGGCTGACTAATGCTACATCTATCCCAGCTTTGGCATAAGCTAAAGCTGTTGCTGTCCCAATTCCGCTACTATCCCCAGTCATCAAAGCCCGTCTTTTTTGCTCAAAATTCATGATATTTGCCAACTTTTTGCCAGTGCTGTGAGCCAACAGCTACTTATAAAATCAAGTAAATACAAATGCTTATAGCTGAGAGGATTGTTAAAAATCTTGAAGCAGCCATAGGCAATTATAGCATTACTGTAATTCTATGGGATTGTCTTGAATTTTTTTAGCTTCACCAGCAGCAGCCGCTCATTTACCTATCAGGGAGATAAATAATATTAAGACTTACGCAAATGTCACACTAAAAAATCTGTTGTAGGGTACGTCAAATATCAACAGCACCCTACCAATGTCCCAGTTGCCTAAGTCCTGGTTATGTTATGCGGCTGATCACCTTGGGATAGCTGTAAGTATTTCACTGAGCAAGTTCTGTAAAAACACCAATATTACGGAATTTATCATAACGGAGTTGGCGACGTTCAGCGGGGGTGAAACGGTTAAGTTTATCTAAGTTTTCTACCAAGGCTTGTTTCAAATTAGTAGCCGCTGTTAATGGGTCAGAATGTGCGCCACCCAAAGGTTCAGGAATAATTTCATCAATAATTCCCAAATTTTTCAGATCATGGGAGATAATTTTTAAGGCTACCGCTGCTTGAGGGGATTTACTAGCATCTTTCCACAAAATTGCAGCACAAGCTTCCGGGGTAGCAACTGTATAAACTGAGTGTTCAAACATCAGTAAATGATCGCCAACACCAATACCCAACGCCCCACCGGATCCACCTTCACCAATAACTGTACAAATAATGGGTACGTCAAAGCAGAACATTTCCCGCAAGTTATAGGCGATCGCTTCTCCTTGTCCCTGGTGTTCCGCTTCTATGCCCGCCCAAGCCCCAGGAGTATCAATAAAGCTCAAAATTGGCATATTAAACTTATTGGCGTGTTCCATGAGCCGCAGAGCCTTACGGTAGCCTCCAGGCGCAGCCATACCAAAGTTCCGGGCAACGTTATCTTTGGTATCCCGACCTTTTTGATGTCCTAACATCATTACCGGTTGTCCAGCCAAACGGCCGACACCACCCACTAAAGCGGGATCATCTCCGCCACAGCGATCGCCGTGTAACTCCATCCACTCATCACTGATAGACTGAATATAGTCTAAAGTGCTAGGTCGGCGAGGATGACGAGCTACTTGTAGTCGTTGGGATGGTGTCAGACTACTAAAAATCTCCTCCCGCAACTGCATAGCCCGTGCTTCCAGTTGGCGAATTTGTCCGGAAACATCAACACCATTCTCTTCAGCTAGTTGGCGAATTTGCTCAATTCGAGTGGCCAATTCTGCTAAAGGCTTTTCAAAATCTAATAGTAGCGGTTTACGCTCAGTTGTTGCCATATTAAGGGAATAGGGAATAGGGAATAGGGAATAGGGAATAGGGAACTCTTAACAGGGAATAGGGAATAGGGAACAGGGAACTCTTAACAGGGAATAGGAAAACCAGGAGAATATTTATCTTTGCCTCTTGCCTCTTGCCTCTTACCCCTTGCCTCTTGCCTCTTGCCTTTTGCCTTTTGACTAAACTACCAATGGTCTAAAACCGTGTTTGATAGACACTCGACCAATTTGCTCCATTTTGTCTACGGTAATCTGATTACGACCCCAAGAAAAGTTTGTATATAACTTCTCAAATTCCAGTAGCATTGACTCGGCAAAACAAGCAAATAATTGACGGCCTGGTACATCCATATTGACAATTTTCATAATTTTCCAGTCAATATCTAGGGAATGCTCCACAATGCCACCATTTAACACATATACCCCCGGATGCTGGATTTTTGTGCCTAAGTTTTTAGGATAACCACCATCAATTAATAGACAGGGTTGCTTTAATGTGGTTGGATCAATTTCTACGCCTTTGGGCATACTAGCCACCCAGACGACAATATCCGCTTCGGGTAATGCCTCCTGTAACCCCATTATTTTACCCCGTCCTAGTTCTGCTTGTAGTTCTTGCAAACGTTCTTGATTTCTGGCAATTAATAGCAATTCTTGGACATCTGTTTTTTTATCTAACCAGCGGGTTACTGCGCTACCAATATCCCCCGTCGCCCCACACACAGCCACAGTTGCTTGGGATAATTCAATTCCTAGTTTTTGGGATGCTGTTTCTACTTGCTTGCAAATAATGTAAGCTGTATGAGTATTGCCTGTAGTAAAGCGTTCAAACTCTAGATTAATATTGCGAACTTGTTTAAACTGTTCTAAATTAAAGTTTTCAAAGATAATTGAGGAAAATCCCCCCAAAGCTGTAATATCAATGCCATGCTTTTGTGCATGAGCCATAGCGTTGAGGATTTTGCGTGTTGCGGCTTTAATCCGCCTATTAGCCAGCATTTCCGGTAAAAAACAAGATTCTACATACTTTCCTTCTATTTTCTGTCCCGTAATACTGGTGACAGTGATATGATCAACTATTTGTGGCGGGGCGCTACACCAAAAGTCTAGCCCTTGATCGGCATATTCTGGATATCCCAATTCTTGAGCTACTGATTGAGCGTGTTCTAAACTAGTCAGATGTCCAATTAAACCAAACATGGAGTGATATATTAGGCGTGTGCTGTCGTGCAAAACTTGGGAATTATTCAGCAATCCTCCGGGGTAACGAAATTGTCACCCCTATGGTTAGTATTTAAGCAGTTGCGAGTCCGTAAGCAGAAAGACGCATGATGTCACGGGTGGTAAAGCCTATGTTACTTAATGCTTCGCCATATTGAATCATGAAGTCTTCTACTAGAGCGTCTTTTTCCATTGCTAGAACTTTGGCATCGTCTGCTACTTCATTCAGCATTTTCCAGACAATGGGCAGATTTTGACGGTTTGCTTGCTCTAATTCAGCCTTGGATTCTGTAAAGTTTTTTTGCAGCCACACCTCACCAAAGTTAAGATGACTGTATTCTTCTTTGACAACTCCTTCTGTAATTTTCTTGGCAAAGTCATCAGCTACGGGAATATATATGTTATAGGCTGCGATCGCAAAACATTCAATAATTAAAGATTGAATTAGCAAACAAGTAACTATTTTACCTTCTGCTGCTGCGGTTTGGAAGTTTTTGTGCAATCCTGAGAAAAATTCCTTGGCAAATTCCAGATCTGGAGTTACTTTTAAATTCCTTCCACAGGCTTCAAATCCCTTTTTGTGGCGACTTTCCATTTTTGACAGGCGAATTAATTCCTCTGCTTGTGCCGGTAATAGTTGAGATAATGTTATGTAATTTTCGTGGGCTTCTTGTTCCCCTTCAATGACAATAGCATTAATGCGGCTATAAGCCTCTTTATATACTTCACTTTGGAAATCAATTTCTTCACTTTGGACATCAATTTCTTTGACCTGGTCTAAAATCTGCTGCATATTCTGTATTACTCCGTTAACCCTACTCATTGGATACAAAAACTTAACTTGCCCGATAAAATTGGGGATAATGATCACTGTGATTTAATTTAACTTAACAAGGAACTATAGTGATTAGATTAGTTTTTACTGATGTTTTAGTACCAGAAAAACAAATACATGAAGTCATAACCAATGTCCAAGCTAAATTGGAATCTCAAAAATGCCAATTTTTTAAGCCTGTTAGTGGTGCTAACAGGTGTATTTATCGTTTTCCTGCCGCTAATTGTGATTTTCTCCACATTTCTGGGAGTTTAGGTAACAAAAGCAGCGATTTTCCCCAGTAATTGGACTCTAGCCAATTATCGGGCGCTATGGAAAGAAAGTTTTTACTGGCCTTCACTAATTGTACCTTAGTAAGTAGCGATCGCAGTTTAAGTTAATTCGGATTTTATAGCCTTGACTATTTCAACTGCGGTGTCAAAATAAGTAATTAAACGCAGATAAACGCAAATATGCGCGGATAAATCTGTATTTCAGCCAAATAGGAATTGACTAATTAGACATCTCCAGATCGGAGTTTTGATAAAAAATAGATTATTCTCTATACTGAGTTAAATATAATTTTATTTAAAAAAACATAAAATATGCAAAATCTAGGTTTAATTTTAATCATTATCTCATTTTCTCCCTGGTTAGCCATCGCTGTCATTGTACCATTTTTACCGATTTCCCTGGCTCAAAAAGCCCTATTAGTACCAGCTTTATTAGTCTTGGCCGAAGTTTTGTTTTGGCCAGGGGTGCTGTTGGTGGGAAAAGAAGTGGTGCAAAAGTATAGCCGTTATTTCAGTTTTCGCTATTTGCGAATATTACTCAAAAGATGGAAGCACAAAAATCGCCAAAGATGGTAATTAGATAGAATAGCGATTGATAAAATCCCTGTGTAGGTTAGGAAAATGGCAGCACGAAAATTGAACGAAACTGAACTAACACTAGCTCTCAAGAGTTTACCAGGATGGCAAATCAAAGATGGCAAATTGTACAAAGAATATAAATTTAACTCTTTTGCAACTGCCTTAGGTTGGATGGTTAGTGTCGGTATTTATGCGGAAAAAATGGGACATCACCCGGAATGGTTTAATGTTTACAACACTGTTATAGTTGATCTTACTACCCACGATATTGGTAATGCTATCAGTAATTTAGATGTTGAACTTGCTAAAAAAATGGATGAATTAGCAGCACCGCTGTTACCCTAAATAAGGAGGAATTGGTAACACCCGAAGCTAATTTGTTTCCTGGATTTGTAAGCGGATAGTATGTTCTATTGCGCCGCTTAGTTGCAGTTCCATGATTTCACCACCAAGGGGTTCTATACAAGTGAGGAGCGATCGCAGGTTAGGTGTACTTGCACCCGTATCTACATATAACCTATCCGCTAAATTACCAATTTTTTTCCAAGTCATATACAACTTAGCAATACTTTGTTCGATTTGAGATGCTTGATTTACCAAGTCAGCAGCAATACTTAAACAACCGACTCTTTGGGCTTCTTCTAATGCAGTTTCAATATCTACATCTTCCGCTATTAACGCTTGTACCTGAGCAGCAGATTTGAGATATTTAGCTAATTGACGGGCTTCTGAAGTCGCTTGTTTAACAGTATCAACGTCAGGATTGGCGGCTATATCCCTTTGTAATGCCTTTTGGTGCAGTTCGGGCAGTTTTTCCATTTCCTTGACTAGAGGGGCAATGTAGCGCGGTGGGAGGCTGTTATCGGCGGCTTTTTCCCTGACTTCTTCCGGTAATAAATCGGAAGACATGGCTGTCCATTCGTCACTGAGTTGACGGACCTCTCGACGGGTAATGCGATCGCCTTTTTGTGCCGCTTCACTAACCATCTGTTGTACTTCTGGTACAGCTTTGGCAGTTTCGACAAAAGCCCGTTTACTAAAGTTATTAACTGTGTCCGGGTCGAGTTTGCCATCGGAAATCAGGGTATCAGCACTATTAGCCAATTGAATCCAACTGTAGGCCTGGGTTTTACTGATTTCCCGTTCTTTAAGCCATTTAAGAAAACCTGTACCGCGCCCATCTCCGCCTTTTTTTTCTCTGTCACGGATAGAACGTAAAATCCGGCCTCGCCAAATTTCGGTTTGCAAATCAAAACGATCACATACCTGCCATGCTACATCAAGTTGTTGTAAAAAATCAGACTCAGGAATTTGTTCATCTTCTGGATCGGGTAGTTGAAAATCTAAATCCGCTGGTTGTTGGAGTGCAGCAGCAATGTCATTCATGGAGTCGGTATCTTGCACGATGGATAAGTAGTTGGGGTATGCGACTTGTGCTTATATTCACATAACCTAATATTTATTATTCTGGAAATTGGTGAATAAAGCAAGTTAGTATTTTACTGCAAAAATTTAATTTTAGGGGACTGGGAAAATGAGAAAATGAATAAATAAATAAACAAAAGATCAGGATGCAGACGAAAGATGAAAATCAAAAACTTTTCCCTATTCCCTTCTTTATGAATATACAAACTGCCAAAATACTAGATGGTAAGGCATTAGCCGATAAAATTCAAATAGAACTCAGCGAGACAATCACTAAATTACAGGGTAAAATTGGCCGACCTCCTGGTTTAGCAGTATTAATGGTTGGTGATAACCCAGCATCAGCCGCTTATGTCCGCAATAAAGAAAAATCCTGTGCTAAAGTGGGAATTACCTCTTTTGGTAAACACTTCCCCACCCAAACCAGTCAAACTGAACTGGAGGAAGTCATTGCTGAACTCAACGAAGATGAAAGGGTAGATGGAATTTTGGTACAATTGCCCTTACCCAATCATTTAGATGCTGTCAGTCTACTACATCGAATTGCACCGGATAAAGACGCTGATGGACTCCACCCGGTGAATTTAGGGCGACTGGTACGGGGTGAAACAGGTCTACGCAGTTGTACTCCCGCGGGTGTGATGCGCTTATTAAGGGAATACAAAATTCCTTTACAGGGGAAAAAAGCCGTAGTGGTAGGACGTAGTATTTTAGTAGGGAAACCCATGGCATTGATGTTATTAGAGGCTAATGCTACAGTCACAATTGCTCATTCAAAATCTCAGAATTTACCGGACATTACCCAAAATGCTGATATTCTCATTGCAGCCACAGGTATTCCGGGGATGATTACCGCTGATATGGTAAAATCGGGTGCGGTTGTGGTAGATGTAGGGATAAATCGAGTTACAGATAACAGTGGCAAAAGTCGTTTGGTTGGTGATATTCAGTTTGAAGCGATCGCTAATGTAGCAGAATATATTACCCCTGTTCCTGGTGGTATCGGTCCAATGACGGTGGCTATGTTACTGCAAAATACTGTTTCTAGCTATTTACAAAGAACAGACAATTGAGAAATAATTTTTATGAATGCGGCTTCAAACTCCTGGAGATTGTAAACTTTGAATCTCCAATCCAAAATTTAAAATCTAAAATCTAAAATTCCGTGAGTGTTTCCGTCCCCAACCTCCGTAAAATTAGTATACAGATCGCAAACAACAGCCCCATATTTTGAACAGTTAAGAGGAATACAAAGCATGGTAGCAACGGATGAAAAATTGACAACCCCAAAAAAATCAGAGTCGGCTAGTTTTAACCTCGCTACCTATCTCAAAGAACGACAACAGCTTTGCGAACAGGCTTTAGATAATTCCATTACCGTGACTTATCCAGAAAAGATTTATGAAGCCATGCGCTACTCCCTCTTAGCTGGAGGTAAACGAGTTCGTCCCATTCTCTGTCTAGCTACCGCCGACATGATTGGTGGCACAATAGAAATGGCCATGGCCACAGCTTGCGCGGTAGAAATGATCCATACCATGTCACTGATTCATGATGATTTACCCGCTATGGATAATGATGATTATCGTCGTGGTAAATTGACAAATCATAAAGTCTATGGTGAAGATGTGGCTATTTTAGCAGGAGATGGTTTATTGGCCTTAGCTTTTGAGTATGTGGCCGCCCAAACTCCTGAAAATGTACCCAAGGATAGGGTTTTACAAGTAATTATTCGTCTGGCCAAGGCTTTGGGTGCGGCTGGCTTAGTCGGTGGCCAGGTAGTAGATTTAGAATCGGAAGGTAAATCAGATATTTCCCTAGAAACTCTGAATTTTATTCATAATCACAAAACCGCAGCCCTGTTAGAAGCTTCTGTAGTTTGTGGAGGAATTATTGCCGGTGCATCTGCTCAAGATGTGCAAAAACTAACTCGTTATTCTCAAAATATTGGTCTCGCTTTCCAAATCATTGATGATATTCTAGATATTACTGCTACCCAAGAACAGTTAGGTAAAACCGCTGGTAAGGATCTAGCAGCTAAAAAAGTCACCTATCCTAGTTTGTGGGGAATTGAAGAATCTCGCGCTAAAGCTCAACAACTAGTTGCTGAGGCTTGTGCTGAATTAGAATTTTATGGGGAAAAAGCTATTCCTCTCCAAGCGCTCGCTCATTTTATCACCAGCCGCAATCACTAACCTCTATTTTGGATTTTGGCGGCTTGTATCCTCATTTTTCCTCCACACAACCACTACTCACACTTACTAACCTCACCAAAATACCATGCAGGACATAGGCATAGGCGAAATTATTAACAACCGGGTGCTGTTGGTTGCGCTTGTAGCTTGTTTTTTGGCTCAAGGATTAAAGCTGATCGTTGAGTTAGTCAAACACCAAAAATTAGATGTGCGTGTCCTAGTCACGACTGGGGGTATGCCTAGCGCCCATTCAGCCCTAGTGACAGCCCTAGCAGACGGTGTAGGACAAACTTTGGGCTGGGCATCTCCAGAATTTGCTCTAGCTGCGGTTTTTGCTATTATTGTTATGTATGATGCTGCTGGTGTCCGTCAAGCTGCCGGTAAGCAAGCCCGGATACTTAATCAAATGATTGATGAATTATTTCATGAAAAACCGGACTTTTTCCAAGACCGTCTCAAGGAGTTATTGGGACATACACCAGTTCAAGTTATTGCTGGTTCGGTTCTGGGTGTAACTATTTCTTGGTTAGCTAGGGCGGCCTACTAGTCATTGGTAATTGCCCGGATTTCCCAGATGATCAACCTATTACAAATGGTGTTGGTTATCCTTTGTGATACAATAGTATGGCAAGTAGATACGCAGCATATATGACAACCATACTGAGAGAAAAAGCATTAGTCCTTCTGCGTCAGGCTTTGAATAACCCAAACGCTGATTTTCGTGATGCACAATGGGAAGCTATAAGTAGGTGAACGGAAAAAAACCGACATAAGTAACGAAAAGTAAAGTTGCCCAAAACCTGTTCCCTGTTCCCTTGTCATAAGGATTTAAGGATTGACACAATTTTATGGCATTTAGCAATTATAAAAGTATTAGTTCAGTCATTAAAAAATTTCAAATCAAGTATGTGCAATCTAATTTTATGTTGGAAGTAGAATTTCCGGCTAAGGAATCTTTTAAGGAGGAATTAGACTTGCTATTTACAGATGGAGTTATTGATAACTCGGAAGATGCTATTTGTGAAAATCTCATTTATCCAGTATTGAAAGAAGTATGGAAACCTTACCGAAGTAAATTAACTCTTTGGAGTCATGAAGCATTAGCTTATGATGAGGATTTATCAGGTATTCCTGATTATACTGTGACACAGCGAAACTCTTTAAGTACAATTGTTTTTGATAAACCTTATTTTTTGATAGTTGAAGCTAAACAAGACAAATTTGAAGAAGGTTGGAGTCAGTGTTTAGCTGAAATGATCGCAGTTCAGAGAATTAATGATGATTTTGTTAGTGATATTTTTGGAATTGTTTCTAACGGGAAAATATGGCAATTTGGAAAGTTGGTTGGTGATGTATTTACTCGAAATAAAAATCTGTATATGATTCAAGATTTAGATAAATTATTTGCTGCGGTGAATTATATTTTCCAACAATGTGAATTAAAAATCCAAAAACATTAAAATAATTTCTCGTTCCCATCTCTCGTTCCCATACTCTATATGGGAATGAATTCTAGAAGGCTCTGCCTTCAAAAACAGTGGAGTCTGGAGTCAGAGCCTCTGTGATAGCATTCCCAGTCTCCGACTGGGAATGAGATAATTACGAATAGGAACTATTTTGAACCTTTAAGATGTGCAGTTTCAGAGTTTTTCAACTGGGATACTGCGGTTGTTGAGTTATTCGCAGCTTTGATTATATTATACGAAATACCCCGGATTTCTCACCAAAGCGAGGCGCTCCGTAGGAATCGCATTGTTTATGAGAAATGCGGGTTAGCGACTTTCATCGCCACCTGAAGAAAACCACAGCTATCAAGTATTCATCATGACTAAACAAGAATTTGAACGACAAAAACCCCGGGATCAAGGATTATTGTTATGTATGATGCCGCTGGTGTCCGTCAAGCTGCCGGTAAGCAAGCCCGGATACTTAATCAAATGATTGATGAATTATTTCATGAAAAACCTGACTTTTTCCAAGACCGTCTCAAGGAATTATTGGGACATACACCAGTTCAAGTTATTGCTGGTTCGGTTCTGGGTGTAACTATTTCTTGGTTAGCTAGGGCGGCCTACTAGTCGTTTGTCATTAGTTAATAAACAACTAACAACTAACACAACTAAGAATTATCAACGCACAATTGAGCGTAGTAAAACCACTTTCCGACCATCTGCTAAAATGGCCACAAATCCGGTTTCACTGAGTTTTTTTAATGTATTGTATGCTTCTTTTTGATTGGTAGTATAAACTGCGAGTAAGTAAGGGCGTTGTCCATAGGATACAAAACCTACATCACCTCCTACAGCGTTTCGCAGACTACTAACCATTTCTGGACGGTTAAAATAATCTACCAGAATTGCATAACCTTCCCCTAATATTTTGGGGTCGTAGGTGATTTTTGTAGTTTGTGTGTTTGGTATTGTTTGAGTTGCTTGTCGGGTCACTGGTTCTGTTGCACGAGTGGTAATAGTGGCAGATAAACCAACTATATTTTGAATATACCTCGCCCAACGGTTGGCATCATCAATATTTGTAAAACCACCAACTCGCGTTACTGTTTGGTTGTTATACTGACAAACAACTGTTTTTTGCTCAGTCGGTAATGCAGTACGCAACTGCTTTTGATTTTCCGGTGTCGGACTCAATACTAATAATAAATATTCCCCTATATTTGGTTGTTGACAATTAGCAAAATTTTGTTGAGCAATAACAGGATGAATATTGCTAATTAAGGGGGCAAATGCTAATAATAAAACACCCGATAAAGTTGGTAATTTTTGCATAATATCATAATATTGATAATTGATAATTGGGGAAAAGGTGAAATTATGATTTGTTCCCTATTCCCTGTTCGCTATTAAGAAACGGTGCTAAGAGAGGCTATTGCATTAGGTATAGTGTGAGAAGGGGCTGAAAATTCTCCAGTAATGACATACTCTAATCGTAATTTTAGCCAGGTAATAAATTGGGCATTAGTGGAAATAATTGCTGCTGCTGGTTGAGGACATTTCTTTTTAATATCTCTCATTTCTGGTGCTTCTAAAAAAGCAGGTTGCTTGACTAACCAAAAATCAATTTCTTTTTCTTGTTCATGATAGTGACGAGTCCGTTCTTTGAGAACTTCATCTATTGGTTCTTCTTCTATGAGAAAGTGTTGACTGGCCAAAACGTAATAATATTTTTCCATTTTCTGTGTTTACTGACTAATCCATAATTCTATGGTAAGGTGTTAACATCCCCGACTTCTAGTATTGATTCATCATTTCATTGACATCATGAAAACAGAAGTCAGGAATGTAATAATGGTACAGTATTGAAGCTGTACCCCGCATAATTAACTTTTCTTTAATCCCTGAAACCAAGAACCAAAGGGACAACCACTACCTTTATTATTGTCACTATTTTCTATTTTGCCACCTGCTGTCAACTTTTCCAAGAACAGGGCATTATCAAAATAGTGTTCTAAGGAAACAATTTTTAAATCATCGGTAACATGGGCAACACTCATACCGATCATTTCTACTGTTTCCCCCGTTGGTGCATAATCTTTGTATTTACCCTGAAAATGTCCCCAGTGTCGCCATTTGAATGTAACATGAGGCGGACCTGAATAAACTGCTAATACTTCCCAGGGAAATCCTTGGGGAAAGGTACTATGAAAGATATCATGGGATGATTCAAAACTTTCTTCAGAAGCTTTGTAATGTTCAGAGTCAGCCATAAATAAATTATAAGTACCTTTTGCACCTAATTCAGCAGCGGTATATTGTTGGCCGCCATTGCTGCTCACCCGGAATTTGTCATTAACGACAGATAACCACTGTTGGGGGTTGGTTTTCCATGAAACTTCCATTTCAAAGGTTCTGACTAGGTTTTCCACAATTGCTTCCAGTGTACCTTCTAAATGATGGTGAATACTCTCTTTAGCTAGGTTCTGCTGAGAACGGGTATAGTCAGGTGGCTTTTGATAGCGCCATTGAGCGTCTGTACTGGCTGCAATTACCTTAGCTCTGTCCTGTACCCATAGGGGTAAGTTATTCGGTGTAGAACTCATAAAAGTTTCAAGTCTGACTTTAATTTAATTTACAGGATTTCGCAACTAATACTCCCCAGTAGCAAGAGGTAAAAGATCAGAATTTTACCCAATTACCAATTACCCCCCATTGCTGCTTTCATTTCTCGAACTGCTCTTTCTATACCTACCAAAGCGGCTCGACTAATGATAGTATGACCAATATTGAGTTCTTCCATACCTGGAAGCGCGGCCACAGGGTAAACGTTCCAGTATGTGAGTCCGTGACCAGCATTTACCCTTAAACCCGCTTTAATGGCTTGTTCACAGCCCTGGGCTAATAAAGCTAGTTCCCGCTGACGAGTTGTTTCGTCTTTGGCTTCTGCATATTGTCCTGTATGCAGTTCAATAAATTTGGCTTTTACCTTGACAGATGCCTCGATTTGTGGTAATTCGGCATCTATGAACAAACTTACGGGAATGCCAGCATTTTGCAGTTTATCCACTATTGCCCCTATTCTAGCAGTTTGTCCGACAATATCTAAACCACCTTCTGTGGTCACTTCTTCCCGCTTTTCTGGTACTAGGGTAACATAATCAGGTTTGATGTCTAGGGCTATAGCTAACATTTCCTCGGTCGCAGCCATTTCTAAGTTTAGATGAGTTCTGACGGTTTGCCGCAATAGTCGCACGTCTCGATCTTGAATATGTCTTCTATCTTCGCGTAAATGGGCAGTAATGCCATCTGCACCTGCTAATTCCGCTAGTAATGCTGCTGCTATGGGGTCTGGTTCTACTGTACGCCGAGCTTGACGGATAGTAGCTATATGATCAATATTTACACCGAGTGTAGGCACGTCTGGTTTCTCCTGCTTTGCTGTCTTTTACTGTCTTCAGATGTTGATTTTAGCGGAAATACTAATAATTTTTAATTTTTTAATTCAATGGTAATAATGAAGTCCATTTACATCCTTACAAAATTAGGCGTATTTCTGTAGCAGAAGCTTTAGCAATTCAATCTTTACCCGCTAATTTTTCACTCCCAGGAAATATGTCACTTACGAATATGTTTAAAACTGTTGGCAATGGTGTACCATACTTAGCAGCAAAATCATTAGCACAAACTATTCTTGACTTTTTAAACAGTGGTTTGCCAGAATAGTCGCACGCTCTATACTACTAATTTCTGACTTCTCCTGATCTGTGGTTTAATATATAAGAAATACTTTAATTTTCATCAAGTTTAATAAACTCTACACCAAAATAAAAACGATGGCATTAGACTATCCAAACATTGATATTGCACCATTTATTGACCACTCTCTGCTATTACCAATTGCCACCCCAGAACAGATAAGTCAATGGTGCGATGAAGCATATAGATATAACTTTGCTTCCGTTTGTGTAAATCCCTGCTATGTCAAGCAAGCAGCAGAACTATTATATAAAAAAAATCCTCGAATTTGTACGGTCATTGGCTTTCCCAATGGTGCAAATACCTCAGCCGTGAAATTATATGAAGCTAAAGAAGCAGTAGATAATGGCGCTACTGAGTTAGATGTAGTTATTAATTTAGGCTGGTTAAAAGCCGGGAAAACAGACGAAGTTCACCAGGAAATTGCCACAATTTGCGAAGAAGCCGGACAGCCTGTTAAGGTAGTTTTAGAAACTAGTCTTCTTACTGATACTGAGAAAAAAATAGCAGCAGAATTGGCTATGGATGCTGGTGCAGCATTCTTAAAAACCAGTACAGGTTGGAATGGTGGGGCAACTGTAGCAGATATTAAGCTGTTAAAGGAAATCGCAAAAGATCGGGTAGGAATCAAAGCATCAGGGGGTATTCGTACACACAATGAAGCCTTAGATCTAATTATAGCTGGTGCGACTCGATTAGGCACATCCCGTGGTGTAGATTTACTTCGTCAACGTAATAACCCGGTCGGGGAATAGATAATATGAAAATTTTTTACTAGTAACTAATGACTAAAACCTACAAAGCAACTGGTATCAATCTCAAAACTCAGCCCCTGGGCGAATCGGATAAAATAGTCACAATTCTTACCCAGGAATTTGGTTTAATTCGGGCAGTGGCGACTGGGGCGCGTAAACAAAATTCCAGTCTGGGCGGTAAAATGGGGATGTTTGTGATTAATGAATTACTAATTTCTCCCGGCAAAAATCTCAATATAATTATTGAGGCTGAAACTATTAAAAATTATCCGGGTTTATCTAGGAATTTGGGTAAATTAGCTGCTAGTCAATATTTAGCTGAAATAGTCTTATGTCAATTTTTAAGCGAACAACCCCAAATAGAAATTTATGAATTATTTAATAAACATATTCAGCGTATAGAATATATACCTGGAACAGAAATAAAAGCTGTAGTCGCTTGTTTAGTTCAAGGTGTATTTCAGCTTTTAAATTTAGCGGGTCTAAAACCACAAGTAGAATTTTGTTGCTTAACACAGCGGTTTTTAACTCCAGACTGGAAAAATCCCCATTGGCAAGTTGGATTTAGTATTCCCTCTGGTGGGATAATTTGTTTAGAGGCCTGGAAAAATTTGCAACAGCAAATACAGCAGGGAAAATGGGAACATCGGAAAATGAACGGAAAAACAAAGACAAATGTTACCAATACCCAATCCTTGGCCTCTGACCCTAGTGATAAAACGGTTTTTTATCAGCAGGAGTTACCAGTTGTTTCTTACCTGTTGAACGGAAAAGAACTGTTTATGCTTCAACATCTGTCGGAAATAGAGATAATACAAATAGATGCAGCCGACTATTCTGGATGGTTAGCTGTTGAGCAAGTTTTACGCCAGTACGTCCAGTATCATTTAGAACGACCAATTCACTCTGCCACTTTGATTGACTCTTATTTTGCCACTAACCATGATGCAATCGTCTGATTTAGATAGAAAAAGCCGAACTCACTCACCTAGCGAAGCTAAAAAAAACCATAGATCATCAGATCATAATGTTGCTTCTTCACCTAAACTAAGTCATATTCATAGTTCAGAAATATCACTCAATAATATTTCTGAATCTGGAAGTTTTACGTCAGAAATTCCCTTGACTAATATCCCTAAACCACTAGAAATTACCCAGATAAATGGCAAAATTAATTGTGATCAGGATCAGGACTCAGTAGCAACGGAAATAATACCAGAAACTCCACCAATAATGGATAGTGGTTCGGGAGGTCAAGATTCAGAAAATCATCAACGAGCGGGTTTTTTACCTGTATTAAAAAATCAGAATTTCCTGGCTCTTTGGGCAGGTCAAGTTTTTTGTCAATTAGCTGATAAAGTTTATTTAGTATTAATGATCGCTTTGATTAATAGCCAGTTTCAAGCTAGTGATCAAAGTATTAGCGGTTGGGTTTCCGCTTTAATGATGGCCTTTACAATTCCCGCAGTATTATTTGGTTCTCTTGCTGGAGTGTTTGTAGATCGTTGGTCAAAAAAAGTTGTTTTGGTAGCATCAAATATTTGGCGCGGTATTCTGGTTTTACTCATTCCTGCTTTATTATGGTTCACTCATAATTGGCAGCCTGTGGGAGTTTTACCAGTGGGTTTCTTGATTATTTTAGGTGTGACTTTTCTGGTTTCTACCCTAACACAATTTTTTGCACCAGCCGAACAAGCCGCCATTCCTTTAATAGTAAAAGAACAAGATTTGCTTTCCGCTAATTCTCTTTATACAACAACAATGATGGCTTCCGTAATTGTTGGTTTTGCAGTCGGAGAACCAGTTTTAGCATTAGCAGATAAACTGTGGATACAATTAGGTGGTAGTGGTGGCTTGGGAAAAGAAATTTTGGTCGGTGGTAGTTATGCGATCGCTGGGTTAATATTATTCTTACTCCAAACTAACGAAAAACCTCACCCCCCAGAAACAGAATTTCCCCATGTTTTCTCAGACCTGCGCGACGGGTTACGTTATCTCCAAGAAAATCATCGCATCCGTAATGCTTTATTACAACTAATTATCTTATTTTCTGTCTTTGCAGCCCTCACTGTTCTGGCTGTGCGCATGGCGGAAATTATTCCTAATATGAAAGCCTCTCAATTCGGCTTTTTACTAGCCTCCGCAGGTGTCGGTGTTGCTGTGGGGGCGACAATTCTCGGCCAATTTGGTCAACGTTTTTCCTACAAACAACTCAGTTTTTGCGGTTGTATCGGCATGACAGCCTCTTTAATTGGTTTATCATTATTTACAACCCAACTCTTACCTGTACTCTTATTTATAGCCTTAGTGGGCGTATTTGGCGCTTTGGTCGGTATACCCATGCAAACCGCAATTCAAACTGAAACACCCCCAGCTATGCGCGGTAAGGTATTTGGACTGCAAAATAATGTGATTAATATTGCTCTCTCCCTCCCCCTGGCTTTAGCAGGTATAGCAGAAACTTTTATCGGCTTAAAAGCAGTATTTTTTACCCTAGCCGTCATCGTCTTATGCGGCGGTCTCTTTACCTGGTACAATACTGGTGCATCTGAGGATGCTAAATCATCAACAACTGCATCAAAATCATGAATTTCATGCTAAACTTAATCCAGTCAGATGGAAAATAGCCTTGGCTGGAAACAAACTAAATAATCAGTATATTAAGTTGTGATTAAGTAAATATTTCATAACTTTTTAATATTTATCATCAATAAAGTTATTTATTGAATTTTTAATTACCAAGATTATTTAGTTTTTCAATTACCTGTAACTGAATTTTTATCATCAACGAAAATTCTGTTATCACAACTGCATAATTAAAACAGTATAGTTGACACCCGCCTTTTTTATAGATAACCAAAGAATGCGTATAGCTTGGATTGGAAAAAAAACGCCCTTTTGTGGTAACGTCACCTACAGTCGAGAAATTACCAACGGCTTATTAGATAGAGGACATGAGGTTAGTTTTCTACACTTCGCTCAGGAAGAAGCCACCACGGACAACTGGCCGAATTTTCAAGAAGTTCCCCTACCATTTATCTACAAGTCCCAGGTTTACACTATTCCCTCTTTTAAAGCAACTAAAGTTTTGAAAGATTCCCTCAGAGAAATTAAACCAGATATAGTCCACGCTTCTCTGACTTTATCAACTCTTGACTTCGTTTTACCAGAAATTTGCGAAGAATTAAATTTACCTCTAATTGCAACTTTTCACACTCCATTTGCAGGTAAAGGAGCAAAATTATTATCTAGTACCCAACTCTTAGCTTATCAACTTTATGCCCCTTTTTTAGATCATTATGACCGCGTAATTATTTTTTCCCAAATTCAGAGAGAATTACTCTCAAATATGGGGGTGCGGGAAAACAAAATTGCTGTAATTCCTAATGGTGTAGATCCTATTAAGTATTCTCCCGGATATTCCCAAATCAAAACAGAATTTGGCGCTGAACGTTTATTTGTGTACCAAGGAAGAATCGCTCAGGAGAAAAACGTTGAATCTCTCTTGCGTGCTTGGAAACAATCAGATATGGGAATTAATACAAAATTACTTATTGTCGGTGATGGTCCATTAAAACCTTCTTTAGAATCCTTTTATGGGCGAGAACATGGGATCATCTGGTTAGGATTTATTGCTGACGAAAATCGCCGCATCGAAATTTTACGGGGGTCTGATGTATTTATTTTGCCTTCTTTGGTAGAAGGTCTATCCCTATCCCTATTAGAAGCAATGTCCTGTGGTTTAGCCTGTTTAGCTACTGATGTCGGTGCTGACGGAGAAGTTTTAGAACGGGGTGCAGGTGTAGCAATTAATACTAGAAGCGTGCGATCGCAGTTAAGAACCCTCTTACCACTATTTCAAGATCATCCAGAACTAACAACATTGTTAGGACAAAAAGCCAGAAAACGGGTATTGGAACGCTATACCCTGAATGATAACATCACCCAATTAGAAGAGCTTTATCATCAAGTCGTCGTACAGCGGCCTTTAACACTGAGTTGGGGTGTTTAGGTAATTTCATCGTTTCTTCTTGACAATCAATAAACACCTCTAGCAGAGACGTTTCATGAAACGTCTCTACAATGGTTATAAAAAAATGCACTTACCTCTAGCTACTTCTGGAGGAGGAAGATATTTATTATTTATTCATTTATGATGAATAACCACATTTAATCTATTTTGTCAAGTCGTAATTTCCATGGCTTTACAAAAATTAAGATTTCCGTTACATTACTTTACATAAAACCTAAGTTCATCATAAACATTTTTAACTTAAGTTTTCATAGCGACTAATAAACACATAATCTTGGAGATTCCAATTGTGGCATTAACTATCCAGTCTGCTCAAACTATTTTTTCTAATACTCAAGTTCCTAGTCCAATTCCCGCAACTATAGCCTTGTTCGATCAACTTAACGTTGATGATCAATTAGCTTATCTTTGGTACGCTTATACTGAAATGGGTAAAACCATTACTCCTGCTGCACCAGGAGCGGCACGCTTACAATTAGCCGAGGGTTTGCTTAATCAAATTAAGCAAATGTCCAGTGAAGAACAAACAAAAGTCATGCGGGATTTAGCCAGTCGCGCTGATACTCCTATTAGCCGTGCCTATGGTTTCTTCAGTGTAAATACTAAACTAGCGTTCTGGTACGAGTTAGGAGAATTGATGAAACAGGGAGTTATTACCCCTATCCCCGTTGGTTATCAAATGTCCCCTGGTGTAAAATTTGTATTAGAAACTACACAAAAACTTGATCCAGGTCAGCAAATTACCGTATTGCGAAATACTGTAGTAGATATGGGATTTGATACTTCTGACCTCGGTCCTAGTAGTTATCCCAAAGCAGCTACAGAACCTGCTTTCCAACGCACAACTCCAGTGATTTCCTCGGTGAAAATTGACGGCATTACAGAACCCGCTGTGTTAGGCTATATTGAAGCCATGAATGCAGATAATTTTGATGCTGCTATTGCGCTATTCACTACTGACGGTGCGCTACAACCACCATTCCAAAAGCCAATTGTGGGACGGGAAGCGATCGCTAAATATATGCGCGAAGAAGCACAAGGACTTAACATGATGCCGCAACAAGGTATCTGTGAAGTTCAACCAGACGGTTCTAAGCAACTGAAAATTACAGGAATCGTCCAAACTCCTTGGTTTGGTGTTACTGTCGGTATGAATATTTCTTGGCGGTTTTTGATCAATCCTGAAGGAAAAATATTTTTTGTAGCTATTGATATGCTGGCATCTCCTCAAGAACTCATGAACCTGCGTCGAGTTTAATCAAATCAAGAGGCTGTTAACAATAAAGTTGGCATCAAACCGTTTTAACAGCCTCCAAACTGGCAAATTATAAAGTATAAGGTATTGACACTGGGCGAAAAGTTTGTTATGATGTAAGAGACGAGGAAGAACTATCTTCCATGTATAAGCGTAATTAATAAAATATTAAGCTAAGTCACCAAATCATCAAGAATTAACCACTAACTTACGCAACAATTTAGTATAAAATACTAATCTGATTTACAGTAATGCTTTAGATTATGTTAAAATCAAAAGAAAATTAACTAACTTACCAGAACTCTGTCCCTACACTTTAGGTCAGATTTTAGACAAAAACTGGTTGCGTTTATCTTAAAATATCTTAAAATATCATATTTTCCGTCGGGAAAATTTAATCCTTCCCTAAAACAGACCAACCCAAACCTGTAGGTTGTTCATAAACCCGTTTTAAAGTATTTACATCTCTAACAGAAATAAACGGTGGTTTGCGAACTTGAGAAAAATACATTGTATCAGTTGGTAACAAACTATGACCCCAAATACCTAAAGCATGGCCAAGTTCATGACGCGCTGCCGATAGTACATATTCACCAGTTTGACTGGGACTCAACAGAATTGTAAACCTGTGAGATAGAATATTATTTGCAGTATATAAATCATAAGTAGTTAAAGCCGAACGCGCACGAGGTATTTTACTATTAGGTTCAAGTTGTAAAGGTGGAACTTTACGAATAATTTTAATATCAGCAATATCGGATTTTTCTACTACCTGTAAAGGTAAATAAATACTCCATTCTTCAACTGCTTTTAAAACATTGCCAACCCATATTTGTGATTGTTTTTCACTAATATCTTTTGGTATTTCTATATTCACCTTTGCCGGAAAGTTTGACCAAATTAAATAACCAACTTTAGTAGATTTGATTTGATCAAAATAATCACCACTATTTGTTTTATCGTGCCATTTTACCAGATTTGGTGGTAAAGAATGGTGCTTTTTCAGAACAGATAGAGAATTAGATAATTGAAAATTTCTCTCCTGTTCGCTGAAAACAGCATTAATTGGAAAATCAGTAAAAATAACTAACAGTCCTGTACTTATTGCTAAAATCAGAACTGCCATTAACCGTCGCCAAAATCGTTGATTTTGGGTAATTTTCCCCATTTTCCCCATTTTCATTCGCAACTACTTGGGCAACCAATTAGCACTTAAAACCACAGTCAAACCCATAAAAACCACCGTTAACGCCCAAGTAACTCTATTTAAAGTATTTTCGGCACTTTTGGTACTTGTGAACAATTGTGCTTGTCCACCAATAGCACCAATTCCGTCACCTTTAGGACTATGTAACAAAACCAGAACAATTAAACCAAGAGCAGAAAATGCCCAAATACCTTGTACGATGTTAGTAATTGTCATATTAGAAATGTTGGTTATAAGAAGTCATCAAACAATCAGGGATTTAGCTAAATTGGCGGTTAGAAACCGCGTCTACACAGGCAAAACCCACCAGCGTAGGTTTCAAAATCTTGATTTTTCTTGAGTCCGCGCCGGCGGACTTTGATTGTGTAGCTGCGACTTCCAGTCACCAGGACTAAACCCCTAACATTTTACAATTTTACAAGCCCACCTGTACAGGAGTACGAGTTAATTGTAAATCATATTCTGCGGCTTTGAGTAATGATCGCCCGGTCATTTCCTGGGGTTGGGATATTTGTAAAATATCCAGAATAGTTGGGGCAATATCGGCTAATTTGCCATCATTTCTTAATTCCACATTTGTTCCATATCCCGGTATTTTGGTTTTTTCACCCTCTACCAAAATTAAGGGAACTGGGTTGGTAGTATGCGCTGTCCAAGGATTACCGCCCTCATCTAGCATATACTCAGCATTGCCGTGATCAGCAGTAATAATTGCCGTACCACCAGCTTTACCAATTGTATCAATCAGACGACCCAAACAAAGATCTACCGTTTCAATAGCTGTTACTGTAGCCGGTATTTGTCCCGTATGCCCTACCATATCAGGGTTAGCATAGTTCATCACTACTAGGGAGTAGATGCCTTTTTTAATAGCAGCGATCGCCACATCCGTCACAGCTTGTGCTGACATCGCTGGGGCTTGATCATAGGTCGCTACCATGGGACTACTGACCAATTCCCGGTCTTCTCCCACACAAGCCTCTTCCATTCCCCCATTAAAGAAATAGGTGACATGAGCGTATTTTTCCGTTTCCGCAGTTCTAAACTGTTTTAAACCACGGTTAGCGATAACTTCACCCAGAATATTAGTCAGGTTTTGAGGCTCGAAAGCCACAGAAACGGGTAATTCTGGATCATATTGGGTAAAAGTTACAAAAGAAAGCGGCACAATTTGCCGTCTTTCAAAACCGTTAAAAGTTTTACTGACAAAAGCTTGAGTTAGTTCTCTAGCACGGTCAGGACGGAAATTAAAAAATATTACCCCATCACCCGATTCTACGGCACCTGGTTGCAAACGGACGGGGAGAATAAACTCATCAGTAATACCTTCAGCGTAGGATGCTTGCAATATCTCTACAGCCGAGAGTCCATTGCCTGCACCGTCTGTTGTCATTACATCGTAAGCCCGTTGGACTCGATCCCAGCGGTGATCACGATCCATGGCATAATAGCGACCACTAATAGTGGTAATTTCACCAATACCAATATCCTCTATGTATTCTTCTAGCTGCTGGATAAACCTGATTCCATCTTTCGGTTTCGTGTCACGGCCATCAGTAATCCCATGGATACAAACTTGTGAAACTTGCTGTTCTTTGGCTAAGTCAAGTAGTCCCAATAGATGGGTAATATGGGAATGCACCCCCCCATCAGAACAAAGCCCCACTAGATGTAACTTGCCATTAGTGGAACGGACTTCCTGGCAAATTTTCACCAGGGCTGGGTTTACCCTTAAAGAACCGTCTTCTACAGCATCTGAGATCCGTACCAGTTCTTGCGGTACGACCCGACCAGCGCCAATGTTCAAATGACCAACTTCCGAGTTGCCCATTTGACCTTCTGGCAACCCTACGGCTTTTCCTGATGTGCGAATGAGGGTGTGGGGATAGGCTGCCCATAAACTGTCCATGACGGGAGTTTTGGCAGCAATAATAGCGTTTCCTCGCTTTTCCTCACAGTAGCCCCATCCATCTAGAATGACTAGCACCACAGGAGCAACAGGTGCTTTGGTCATAGTAAAATCGCCCTTTACTTTTTGTAATACTTGAATGATACCATTGCTAATCATTTATGGAAGTTAAATTCTGTTGATCTTATCCCAGTCCCCGGTCAGCATTTACCAGTCAGCTTTTTAAAATTCTTGTCTCATCAGGATTTCACTTTATTTTTTTAATAGTAGATAACTTATCTATTGGAAACGGGAAACCTCTCCAAGAATAAAAGAGTCAATCCACCTTATATATATACACCTCACGGGTATAATTAATTTTGGATTAGCTTTCAGGAACAGATACCAAATGTACATCAGTATAAGGTTGCAAACTCTATGGTATTTCTGCATTGGGCTGATACTTGTTATTTGCTGCACTATATTAGGAGCAAATGCCAGTTCGACACCAGTAAACCTATACGTTTCTCCTTTAGGAAACGATACCTGGTCAGGTGAGATTGCAGCCCCTAATTCAGAGAAGACCGATGGACCATTCCAGACACTTGAGCGGGTGCGTGATCAGATCCGTACTCTGAAAAAGGGGCGTAAATTCCCTAAAGGCGGCGTTACTGTCTACCTACGTGGGGGCATTTATGAACGTAAGGTACCATTTATCCTGAATGCAGAAGATAGCGGCACAAAGGATTCGCCTATTGTTTACCGTCCCTACTTAAATGAGCAAGTTCGCCTATCTGGGGGAAAGGAGATCCGGGATTTCTACCCTGTTAATGATCACAGTATCCTCAAGCAGATGCAACCTGTCGCCCGTGGCAAGATCCTACAAGTCGATCTGAAAGCACAGGGGATTACAGATTACGGACAACTCTCACCACGCGGCTTCGGAAGACCCGATCATCCTTCTCCCTTAGAACTGTTTTTTGCAGACCAACCCATGCACATAGCACGTTGGCCTAACCAGGGTGATCTAAAAATCGCCGATGTGCCGGCGGGAAAGAATGGTGGTAGGTTCACTTATGACGGCAATCGCCCTCAGCTATGGAATAATAAGCGGGATATTTGGTTACACGGCTACTGGACTTGGGATTGGGCAGACTCCTATGAAAAAGTCAAGCTGATCAACACACAGACTCACGAAATTGCTACTGAGCCGCCCCACGGGGTCTATGGCTACACAAAGGGCAAGCGTTATTACGTCCTTAACCTCCTAGAAGAATTGGACACCCCCGGTGAATATTATTTGCATCGTCAAACTGGCATTCTCTATTTTTGGCCACCAACACCTGTGGAAAACAACCGGGCTATTGTTTCTATGATGAAAGAGCCACTGGTTTCCCTAAATGCTGCATCTTATATTACCCTGAGTGGTCTGATATTTGAAGATTCCAGAGGTGCAGCCCTTAGGATAGTTAAGGGGGAGAACGTCTTGGTTGCAGGCTGTCAAATTCGTAACCTTGGTACAAATGGGGTGGAAATTAAGGGAGGAATCCGCCACGGTGTCATTAGCAGCGATGTATATAACATTGGTGAAACGGGTATAGTCTTGAATGGAGGCGATCGCAAAACCCTGACACCAGCAAAGCACTATGCTATCAATAATCACATTCATAATTATGCTAGGTGGGTGAAGACGTACCGAGCAGGCATTTCTATTCAAGGTGTTGGTAATCTGATCTCACATAATTTGATTCATGACGCGCCCCACAATGCTATTCTTCTTAGCGGCAACGATCACATCATTGAGTTCAACAATATCCACCACGTTTGCTTAGAAACTAATGATGCTGGGGCATTTTATATGGGTGGAGACTACACCCAGCAAGGGAACATCATCCGCTATAACTATTTTCACCACCTGTACGGACTTCAAAAGCAAAACAACTCTACTCACTCTACTCTTGTTATGGCAGTGTACCTTGACGACGGTACTAGCGGTACAACAATCTATGGTAACCTATTCTATAAAGTGCAGCAGGGCGTGTTAATCGGTGGCGGACGTGATAACACAGTAGAGAACAACATCTTTGTTAAAAATAAGATTTCAATATCTGTAGATGCACGTATTTTAGGCTGGGCAAAAGCCAGTGCTGCTCGCGGAGGTAATTGGAGAATGGTGGAAAAGCTGGAAGATATGAACTATAAACATCCGCCCTACAGTATCCGCTACCCTCAATTGGTGAAAATTTTAGAAGATGAATATGGCGTTCCCAAAGGCAATAAAATTATACGTAACGTCTATTTTGGTGACGGCTGGTTAAAGTTAAAGAACAAACTGACCGACAAGACTATTACTATCGAGGGAAATTTAATTAAGAACGATGTCAGCTTTGTAGTCCCAGATGATGATCTCTTGCAACTAAAGTCCGACTCGGCTGCTTACAAGTTTGGATTTCAGCACCTGCCAATAAATAAAATCGGGTTATACAAGGATAAGTACCGTAAAGCTGTTTCCTAACTCCTTAAAAAATGGGCGAACCGGGAGATGTAAATTGCTGCTTAAAAAACAGGTGACAGAAAGCCAGAATCACAATCAGTCACCCATTTGCCGATATTACCTACTTTCGTTTTGCTCCGGCTTTGGCAGCTTTGGCAGCTTTTTTTGCGGCTTTTTCCGCTTCTGCTGCTGCCAATTCTGCTAATTCTTTTTCTTCGGCTTTCTTATCCAGATAATAGTGATAATCTCCTAAGTAAACCCGAAATTCACCATCACGAATTTCTACTATTTTATTAGCTACTTGGGAAATAAAATAACGATCATGGGAAACTACAAGGGCTGTACCATCATAATTTTGTAAGGCCTCTTCCATCATTTCCTTCGCTGGAATATCTAAGTGATTGGTAGGCTCATCTAAAATGATTAAATTCGCTGGACGCAATAGCATTTTCGCCAACGCTAACCGAGCTTTTTCACCTCCACTTAATGCCCCAACTTTCTTAAATACGGTATCACCAGTAAATAAGAATCTTCCTAACAGTGTGCGAACTTCTTCATTTGTCCATTCAGGAACTTCATCATGAATGGTTTCCATGACAGTTTTATTTAGATCTAACGCTTCCGCTTGGTTTTGTTCAAAGTAACCAGCAATAACGTTGTGATCTCCTAATTTAACAATCCCTTCTGTGGGTTTTTCCACACCCATAATCATTTTCAAAAGTGTGGATTTACCCGCACCATTAGGACCTAGAAACGCAATTCTGTCTCCTCTTTCTACTAACAGATTTGCGGATAAAAATAGAATTTTATCTCCATAAATATGGGTTAAGTCCTTAATTTCTACTACCTCTCTACCGCTACGACTAGCATCAGGAAAACGGAAATGTAGGGTTCTGACTCCGCCTACAGGTGCTTCGATGCGTTCAATTTTGTCTAGTTGCTTTTCTCTACTTTTTGCCTGGGTACTGCGGGTAGCACTAGCGCGGAATTTATCTACAAATGCTTGTTGTTTTTCTAGTTCTTTTTGTTGACGTTCATAAGCGTTCAACTGTGCCGATTGATTTTCTGCTTTTTGTTGTAGGTATGATGAGTAATTACCCAGGTAAGAACTAGAAACACCCCGTTCAGTTTCTACAATTTGGTTACAAAGACGATCCAGAAATTCCCGGTCATGGGAAACTATCACCATCGGGGTAATTAAACCTCTGAGGTAATTTTCTAACCACTCAATAGTTTCTAAATCTAAGTGGTTTGTCGGCTCGTCCAATAGTAATAAATCGGGTTTTTGGAGGAGGATTTTACCTAAACTCATTCGCATTTGCCAACCGCCAGAAAAAGCACTCACTAGGCGATCACTATCTTCCAATTGAAATCCCATTTCTGGTAATATTTTACCAATGCGGGAGTCTAAGTTATATCCGTCTAAAGCTTCAAATTGCCGCTGCAACCTGTCTAGTTTGTGAATTAATTCATCTAACTCTTCTGGAGAGGCAGTTTCCATCTCACGAGGTATGTGAGACAAAGCTAACTGTACCTCGTTAGCTTCTTTAAATACAGTCCAAAACTCCTCTCTGACTGTGCGAGTGGGGTCAACCTCAAACTCTTGGTTAAGATAAGCTATATGTAAACTAGCCGGACGAATAATTTCCCCAGCAGTCGGTTCAATCTCCCCAGAGATAATTTTCAGTTGGGTAGATTTTCCCGCACCATTAACACCAACTAAACCAATACGATCTCCTGGTTTGACTTCCCAGTTGATATCTTTAAGAACTTCGCCTGTAGGATAAATTTTACTGATATGTTCTAGTCGCAGCATGAAGTGTCTCTTGGGTAGGAAAAGGGGCAAAACTAACGCCGTATTCAATCTTAACAAAAATTAACGCAATATTTACAAGTTTTTTGACTATAAAAATAAATTTTCTCCTTGAGAATCCCCGACTAATGCCAGTTTTCGTCATTTTTGAACTATATTCTCTGGCTTGATCGCCGAAATTCTGGCTGCTCCTCCCAGATATGTGGTACATTTACTGGGAAATCACTATCAAAGTCCATATTTTGACTTGATTCTGGTGACCAATACTCACGTAACTGACAGCATTTATGACATGATAAATATCGAAAATATTATTGATAGCAGTTGTGGCCTAGCCATAAACCTGATTATTGCTTATGGGTAATTCATTAATTACCCCCGGTTTCGTGATTTTTTGCGTAAATTCTATATGATTAACTTTTTGGATTAAATAATTTCTTGATCAACAGTTATAAATCCTAGATTCTCTTTAATTTGTTTTATTATTGCTGATTGTCAAATTATTTCTAGTTTAATCAATAAATTGATAGTTAGTTATTTTTAGCATTAACCATTAAGATGGTAAAGTAACCATGACTAACATCTCAAACCAATAAAAATGGTCTCCAGATGTATCTAATCATATTGACAATATTCACAGTTATCAAAAATTATCTGCGTCAAATCTGGTAATCGTTAGTGGGGAAACTATGCACACAGTTGTTCTCGTTCTAGTTCAAGTGCTAATTGTTATTGGACTCTCAAGACTTGTAGGACTGGGATTTAAAGCAATTAAACAACCATTGGTAATTGGTGAGATATTCGCCGGCATTATGCTTGGTCCATCATTATTTGGTTTAATTGCTCCTGATCTAGCACATCATCTCTTTCCATCAGAAACAATGCCTTATTTGAACGTTTTATCGCAAATAGGGCTAATATTTTTCATGTTTTTGATTGGGTTAGAATTAAATCCCAAATATCTGAGTGGTAACTTAAAAACTGCCATTCTCATTTCCAATCTCAGTATTATTGTTCCTTTCGCTTCTGCATTTGTATTATCTTTCGTACTGTATCCTTTAGTTTCCAGTAGTAATGTCAATTTTGCTCCTTTTGCTTTATTTTTAGGGGCAGCAATGTCAATTACTGCCTTTCCTGTTTTGGCGCGAATTATTACCGAAAACAACTTACAGGGAACTCGTTTAGGCACATTAGCTTTGACTTGCGCCGCAGTGGATGATGTCACAGCTTGGTGTATTTTGGCCGTAGCGATCGCCGTTGCTCGTCATGGTAGCATTGATCAACAGGCCGTTCTCACTATTATTGAAAGTATTGTTTATATTGGCTTCATGTTCACAGTTGGACGTTGGTTTCTCAAACGTTTGAGTAAACATCATCGTCGGGCTGGGCGCTTGAGTCAATTCCTCCTGGCTGTAATTTATATGGGGGTTGTTTCCTCCGCTTTAATTACGGAATTTATCGGTATTCATCTGATTTTTGGCGCATTCCTGTTAGGCGCAGTCATGCCCAAAGATGAGGAATTAGTCAGAGAATTGGCCATCAAAACTGAAGATTTTGTCCTCATCTTTCTATTACCAATATTCTTCGCCTACAGTGGTTTAAAAACACAAATTGGTTTACTCAACAGTCCTAAGTTATGGCTATTGTCTGCCTTGATTTTATTAGTGGCAATTGGCGGTAAATATATTGGTGCTTATGTAGCAGCTAGGTTCAGCGGCATTGACAAACGAGAATCTTCCGCCCTGGGTTGGTTAATGAATACTCGTGGTTTAACCGAGTTAATCGTCTTGAATATCGGGTTAGAATTAAAAGTAATTACACCCTTGCTTTTCACCATGTTAGTAATTATGGCCTTGGTGACAACATTCATGACCTCACCATTACTAGAATGGACATATCCTAAACGCCTGATTAGATTAGATATTGTTGAACCAGAAGCAGAAATTCCACCAGAAACCCCACCAGAAATTAGTGAACCCTATTCATCACAATATCGGATTTTAGTTCCAGTAGCTAATCCCGACACCCAAAAAGGTTTGTTACAATTAGCAGCAGCGATCGCCATCAACAACCGACAACCCGCCGTAGTTTATCCCCTCAGTTTCATTGAACTCGAAGAAGACTATAGCTTTGAGAGTAGCCCCAACGAAGCCGATAGACTCATAGCCGAACGTCGTCAAAAACTAGAAGAATTAATCGCTACCCTAGAACCACCAGAAACACGCTCCTATATCCATCCCATAGTTCGGATATCTAGCAATGTCGCCAGAGAAACAGCACAAATAGCCGCCAAAATTGTCATGTCAGACCTAGTTCTCGTTGGCTGGCATCGTCCCGCTTTTAGTAACAATCGTTTAGGGGGAAGAGTTGGACAAATTCTTAGCACTACACCAGTAGACGTAGCCGTATTTGTAGATAAAGGTGGAGACGCTATTGAAAGTTTATTAGTTCCCTACTCGGCTAACATTCATGACGATTTAGCCCTGATCATCGCTTTGAGAATGCTCATTAACCATGATACTTGTATGTTGCAAGTTTTACAGGTATTTAAAGGACATCACACCCCAGACGAACTAAGTTATGAACTTAACGCCATGATGGGGCAATTACCTAAGAGTGTCCGCGATCGGATTCAGATCAACACCGTCACCACTCCAGACCCAATGCGAACAGTAATTACTGCTTCAGAAAATGTTGATTTAACTATTGTTGGTACTAGTCGTCTCTGGGGAATTGAACGTCAAACATTAGGAAGATACACAGATCAACTCGCCATTCAATGTCGTTCTTCTTTACTCATTACCCGTCGTTACAGTCAAATTACCTCACATCTGACCTCTCTGTTACCAGCAATTAATACCCAAGAAATAATTCCCAATTCCTAACTTTTGATAGTCGGTACACTGTGCTAAACATCCCAACCCCAAATAATCAAGTCATGAAAATTAGCAATAATCAAATTCTGCCAGCGATGAGGGTGAGCTTATTTGCCCTAATTATTCTCAGCCCTAGTATCAGTTTTGCCCAAGCAGTCGCACAATTGGATAATTGGCAATTTAACCCCAAAGCACAGCAATTAAAAATTAACCTCTCAGCTACCGTAAAACCTCAATATTTTTACCTTCCCGAACCACCACGTTTAGTGCTTGATTTGCCTAACACCAAACTCGGTCAAGTCCCCACCCAAAAAGAATACTCAGGTGCAATTCAGAAAATTCGCATTTCTCAAATGAACGAAAACGTCACCCGCATAGTTCTTGATTTAGCGCCAGGAACTCAGTTACAATCCAATCAAATACAACTTTTGCCCCTTTCCCCACAAAAACCCACGCGCTGGGTCTTTAGTCCCCATATTACCTTTTCCCCCGCCCAAAATCTCTCCACCACCCTACCACCATCCACAAACTTGATTACCAACCCCCAACAACCTTTTGTCACTGTACCACCTCTAAATTCTCAAAATCCCGCATCAGTCCCCAATTCACCCATCCCTTCAGCAATGTTTCCTAAGCCTACAGTCAACAAAAATAATTCCCCAAACAACCCTACAGAAATTCCCATTATCGAATTTGGTCAACCCCTACCCATACAAAAATTTTAGACAGGCTACGCCACCCAGACTATCAGCACCTACGCAACAGGCATAATATCCTACATATAATCAGGACTTACGCAAAATATCTTTCAAAGCCTCTTTCCTTCGTGATCTTCGCTCCTTCGTGGTTGATTATTCCGTAACCTGCGGGTAAGTCTTATTGTAGTCAGAACTTTAGACCTCTCTTCAAGATGCTACAGGAAAATAATCAGGGCTAAAGCCTCCACGAAAAACACAAAAATATTATTTTGTGTGACACTCGCGTAAGTCCTATATATTTAAAATCTTTCCGTATCTTGAGGAGTTCCCACAGCCCCAGGTTGAGATAAAAAGAAATTTTGAGCCGATTCATTTTGATATATACATCTAATATCCGGCTTTTCGCTGTCTAAGTCCCCTGTAAAGCCAAAGGTATTCAAACGATTTTTACATTCCCTGACCTGATCTGAAGTCACAAGTTTTTTATTTTCCAAAATTGCCCAGTTATTTTGACGAATTACACATCCAGGACGGATATTAGGCTGGGCAACATAAACATTAAAAGGATTAAGAGTGACAAATAATCTAGCATCCATCACCATTGCACTAGCTCCATACTGGACGCAAATCTCAGGATTTGGCGCTTTAGTGTCAATGAACTCCCGGGAAGCCACATTTGATGAACTCAATGTAGTTGTAGAACTAAATGCAATCCCAATTCCAATTCCCAAAATCAGCACCCCCCCAAAAATGGCAATGCTGGCGAAGTTAAAAATCGGAGATTGGAAAATAGAGGCTTTAGGGGTATTAGTCGGTCTATTGTTAGAAGATTTACGTCTCATTTTCGCTTTATTACCTTCACGCCAAATTAGAAGGAATTGGTTGATTTTCCCTGATTCACTATATTGTTTTGATATTGTTTCGATGTCACAACCACAGCCAGCAGTCAGTCAAACGACAACTGACCACTGACCATTGTACGGGCGAACGGCAGGAAATCCCCTAACTAGCTAACAGAGTCTTTTCTAGAGGTTTCCAGCGGAAAGTGCGATCTCCACCTCTCTCAATTACTACTTTAACCCTTGGTTCTAATTTGGGTAAATCCATTAAATACTCAACTTCCTGATCAGACAAAATATGTCCCTCAATTATCCACAATACTAACCCCTTCGACTTAGGAGGTAATTGTGCTAAATGAGAATCGAGTATGGGTGGTAAATAATATACATCACCCACCGCAGCACCACTACCAGTGCTTTTTTTACCCAAATGTGGCGGTCTCACACCATGAACCTGAGTCAGATATGCAGCCACGTCACCTAATCCTCTAGCAGTAATATGGAGGCCAACATAGCCAGCAGCCCGCAAACGGCGCAAATAGCGACCTTCATAGCCCCCTTCCAGAGGAACATAAACACCCAACGCACCAAACTTCTCCAAATTGCGGATGAAACCGTTACCAGTGGTAATTAAGGCCATAGATTTTCTTCCTATCCCATCTCAGATATCTCTATTATTCACTCTCTGCTAGTAGATTAAGTTAAATGAAGCTGCATATTTTCATCAACCTTGAGAATCTCAAGCTAAAATCTAGGCAAAATCACCCCCCTATCAGCATCCCAATAATATATCTAAAAATATCTAAAAAAATACTAGACAAAAATTAATGAATGGTTTACAATGTTAGATTGTGACCGAATAGTAAATTAGATAGCCATCTTATTTTAGAGTTATCAGCCAGTCCTAGCATCTGATATTCTAGTTAGTTCCCCCAGAAGAATAAATTAGCTTATCTAGACAAGAGACTGCTAAACTAAAAAAGCTAGGACACAAACCGAGAGCCAAAATCTTATGTAGGCTCCCACAGCAAATCACTCCCGTAAATCCTAAAAAATTAGGCCAGACCTCAAACAATAGTTTAAACTATTAAGAGAAGTAGTTCCTGAGCAATAATGTTGGTTTTATGGCATTATGTTAATGGTCAGGAAACGGATACTGAGGGTCAATAACCACTTAAGTCCCACTACAACGGTAGAGTGCCAAAGCAACTGCTTGGACGAAAGCATTGCTGCACACAGCGCAAAGCAATCAAGCCTCGCATTAAGTAGAAGTAACACCTTCTCAATAGGGTAGGAAACTATTCTTGTGATGGTGATTAGATTAGGTAAGTGAAAATAAACAAATTCACTAAAACAGAAAGAGCAAGAATTGTTGCGTTGCCAATAATTTGCACTGCTTAACACCAGTCCAAATTTCTGAAGGTAAAGTTCCCTCAAGCAACCGTGACAAAACTTCCAATTTCCATTAGTCAAATTAGGAAGGAGAACCAGTAACTGTGTCTGTAGGTATTCTCGGCACCAAGCTGGGCATGACCCAAATCTTTGATGAAGAAGGAGTATCTATTCCTGTCACCGTCATCCAAGCAGGTCCATGCACCGTTACACAAGTTAAAACAAAACAGACCGACGGTTATGCAGCCATTCAAGTTGGTTATGGTGAAGTTAAACCCAAGGCACTGAACAGACCATTGTTGGGACATTTGGCTAAATCATCTGCCCCGGCTGTCCGTCATTTGAATGAATATCGCACCGATAGTGCTGGAGATTATGCTTTAGGTCAAGAAATTAAAGCAGACATTTTTAGTGCTGGTGAAATTGTAGATGTAGTTGGCACAAGTATCGGTCGCGGTTTTGCCGGCAACCAGAAGCGTAACAACTTCGGTCGTGGACCTATGTCCCACGGTTCTAAAAACCACAGAGCGCCAGGTTCTATTGGGGCTGGTACAACCCCAGGTCGTGTTTATCCCGGGAAAAGGATGGCAGGACGTTTAGGCGGTACTCGTGTCACAATTCGCAAACTGACAGTAGTAAGAGTAGATACAGAACGTAACTTAATCATCATTAAGGGAGCTATTCCTGGTAAACCAGGAGCTTTAGTTAACGTTCTCCCGGCAAAGAAAGTTGGTAAAAAATAGTCATTGGTCATTGGCAAAAAAAGACAACTGACAACTGACAAAGGACACAAAGATGGTAGAGAGTGTAATTAAAAATTGGCAAGGAGAGCAAGTTGGGGAAACCAGCTTTGACTTACGAGTTGCCAAAGAAACAACAGCGGCGCATATCGTACACCGCGCCCTAGTCAGACAAATGACCAATTCTCGCCAGGGAACTGCCAGCACTAAAACTCGTGCCGAAGTTCGTGGTGGTGGTCGTAAACCTTGGCGGCAAAAAGGCACAGGTCGCGCCCGTGCAGGTTCTATTCGTTCACCATTATGGCGTGGTGGTGGTGTGATCTTTGGACCTAAGCCCAGAGATTTTAACCTACAAATGAACCGCAAAGAACGCCGTTTGGCATTGCGAACAGCCTTTATTAGTCGTGCTGAAGACTTAATAATTGTTGAGGAATTTAGCAACGAGTTACAACGTCCTAAAACAAAGGAACTCGTGGCCGCATTAGCTAGATGGGGTGCTGCACCGGAACAAAAAACACTGTTGATTTTGTCGGAAATTGCAGAAAACGTGCTTTTATCAGCCCGGAACATTGAAAACTTAAAACTGATTCCTGCTAACCAGTTAAACGTTTACGACCTGCTCCATGCTGACAAAATTGTTGTCACATCATCAACTATAGAGAAGATTCAGGAGGTCTACAGTGTCTAAACTAGTTGCCACCCGTGACCTACCCGATTTAGTGCGTCGCCCCATTCTCACCGAAAAAGCGACCATGCTCATGGAGCAAAACAAATATACATTTGAAGTAACTCCTAAAGCCACTAAACCACAAATCAGAGCCGCCATTGAAGACCTATTTGCAGTTAAGGTCGTCAAAATCAATACCGCTAACCCACCACGGAAACAAAAACGTGTAGGTAGATTTATTGGTTATAAGCCCCAATATAAGCGAGCTATTGTCACCGTTGCTCCTGGGGACGAAGAAAAAATTAGAAAAGTTCTCTTCCCAGAAGTCTAGAAATTTTAGATGAGAGATTTGAGATCAGAAACAATCTAAAATCTAAAATCTAAAATCCAAAATTGATTAATCCAAAATTCAAAATTCAACTATGGGTACTCGTTCTTATCGCCCTTATACCCCCAGTACTCGCCAAGTTACAATCTCCGACTTTGCTGAAATTACCAAAACTGAGCCAGAAAAATCATTAACTGAATCAGTTCATCGTCCCAAAGGTCGGAACAATCAAGGGCGGATAACCAGCCGTCGTCGGGGTGGCGGACACAAACAACTTTACCGCATTATTGACTTTAAGCGAGATAAGCGGAATGTCTGGGCAACAGTTACAGCCATTGAATACGATCCTAACCGGAATGCGCGGATCGCTTTGTTATTGTACGAAGATGGCGAAAAACGTTACATTTTGCAACCCAATGGCATGACTGTAGGCACAAAGGTGATTGCAGGACCTGATTCTCCCATTGAAGATGGTAATGCTTTGCCACTGTCAAATATCCCCCTGGGCAGTAATGTTCACAACGTGGAAATGACTCCAGGTAAAGGCGGTCAAATCGTCCGTGCTGCTGGTGCAACTGCCCAAGTTGTCGCTAAAGAAGGCAACTATGTAACTTTAAAATTACCTTCAGGTGAAGTCCGCTTGATTCGCCGTGATTGCTACGCCACCATTGGCCAAGTCGGTAATACAGACGCGAGAAACCTGAGTGCTGGTAAAGCTGGACGGAATCGCTGGAAAGGCCGTCGTCCCAAGGTTAGAGGTAGCGTCATGAACCCTGTGGATCACCCCCATGGTGGTGGTGAGGGAAGAGCGCCTATCGGTAGATCCGGTCCTGTAACACCTTGGGGTAAACCTACATTGGGTGCTAAGACCCGTAAGCGCAAGAAAGCAAGCACTAAATTAATTATCCGTCGTCGGCGCAAATCCTCTAAACGTGGACGTGGTGGCCGTCAGTCCTAGAATTTGAGATTTTAAATTTTGGATTTTAGATTGGGTCTATTTTTAAGCTTTCAAAGTTTTTGAGGCCTAATATGGGACAGCTTAGTTATCCAAAATCCAAAATTCAGAAATTGAAAATCCAAAATCCAAAATCGAAAATTGCACTATGGGTCGTTCTTTAAAAAAAGGTCCGTTTATTGCTGACCATCTCCTCAAGAAAATTGAGAAGTTGAATGCAAAAAATGAAAAACAAGTGGTTAAAACCTGGTCGAGAGCTTCGACAATTTTACCCTTGATGGTAGGTCATACTATCGCTGTTCACAATGGACGGCAGCACGTTCCTGTATTTGTCAATGAACAAATGGTAGGTCATAAATTGGGAGAATTTGCTCCTACTCGTACCTACAGAGGTCATGGCAAAAGTGACAAAAAATCAGGGAGATAATCGCAATCTACAATTAACTTATGGCAACTGATACTACTACTGAAGTAAAAGCGATCGCCCGTTATATACGCATTTCTCCCTATAAAGTGCGCCGTGTACTTGATCAAATTCGCGGGCGTTCCTACCGAGAAGCACTAATCATTCTCGAATTTATGCCCTATGGTGCTTGTGAACCAATATTAAAGGTTCTCAGAAGTGCCGCAGCTAATGCCGAGCATAATGCTGGACTAGACCGGGGTGACTTGGTAATTAGTCAAGCCTACGCTGATCAAGGTCCAGTGCTAAAACGGTTTCAGCCCAGAGCGCAAGGTCGAGCTTACCAAATTCGCAAGCCAACGTGTCATATAACTGTTGCGGTTTCCGCCGGCGCTACTGCTGAGTAAACAGCTTTATAGGCACAAGAAAATTGCGTACAGTCAGAAATTTTAGAGGAAGCATTTGTGGGACAGAAAATTCATCCAGTCGGCTTTCGACTGGGTATAACACAAGAACACCAATCCCGTTGGTTTGCAGAACCTGACCGTTATCCAGAACTTCTACAAGAAGATTACAAACTCCGTCAATACATTGAACAAAAACTAGGTAGATACGCGCAAAATAACGCCGGGATTTCCGAAGTGAGAATCGAGCGCAAAGCCGATCAAATTGACCTAGAAGTACGTACAGCCAGACCAGGTGTGGTTGTAGGTCGTGGTGGTCAAGGTATTGAATCATTACGGTTGGGACTGCAAGGGGCATTGGGTGGTAATCGCCAAATTCGCATTAATGTAGTCGAAATCCAACGAGTTGATGCTGATGCCTATCTAATTGCTGAATACATTGCTCAACAATTAGAACGTCGTGTTTCCTTCCGTCGAGTTGTCCGTCAAGCAATTCAACGGGCGCAAAGGGCAGGAGTACAAGGAATTAAAATCCAAATCGGTGGTCGGCTCAACGGTGCAGAAATTGCCCGGACAGAGTGGACCCGTGAAGGCAGAGTTCCTCTCCATACCTTGCGTGCTGATATTGACTACTCTGGCTGCACAGCTAAGACAATTTACGGGATCCTCGGTATTAAAGTTTGGGTATTTAAAGGAGAAATTATTCCTGGTCAAGAACAGGCTCCCACCCAACCAGCCAGAGAACGTGACCGTGACCGTGACCGTGACCGTGGAGACCGTGAACGCGAACCCCGTCGCCGGCAACAACAACGTCGCCGTCAACAGTTTGAAGACCGCTCCAATGAAGCCTAGTCAATGCTCAATAGTCAGTGGCAAAAAAAACTGACAACGGACAACGGACAACCACGGGGGGTTTGCCCCTACAGACAACCGACAACTGACAAATCATGTTAAGTCCTAGAAGAACTAAATTCCGCAAACAACAACGCGGACGTATGGAAGGTCTGGCCAGCCGTGGCAGTACCCTCAACTTTGGGGACTTTGGACTCCAAGCCCAAGAACCATCTTGGATTACTTCACGGCAAATCGAGGCCTCCCGTCGGGCAATGACTCGTTATATTCGCCGGGGTGGTAAGATCTGGATTCGCATTTTCCCAGACAAACCAATCACCATGCGTCCTGCTGAAACCCGGATGGGTTCTGGTAAAGGTAATCCAGAATTTTGGGTAGCCGTAGTCAAACCAGGCCGGATTATGTTTGAAATTGGCGGCGTTGCTGAAGAAATTGCCCGCGAAGCTATGCGATTGGCCGACGCTAAGTTGCCAATTAAGACCAAATTTATTGTGCGCTCTCAACCACAGGAGCAGGAGTAGCTTATGCCTCTTCCCAAGATTGCGGAAGCTAGAGAATTAAATGACGAACGTCTGGCTGAGGAAATTGTTGCAGTTAAAAGACAACTATTCCAGTTGCGCTTGCAAAAAGCCACAAGACAACTAGAAAAGCCTCACCAGTTCAAACACGCACGCCACCGACTCTCCCAATTGCTGACAGTAGAAGGAGAACGGAAACGGGCAGCAAGTCTTTCAGACCAAGAGCAAAAGTAGAAGATTATGGCAGTCAAAGAACGAGTTGGCTTGGTAGTGAGCGATAAAATGCAAAAAACTGTGGTAGTAGCCATAGAAAACCGCGCTCCTCACCCCAAGTACGGCAAAATCGTAGTTAAAACCCGCCGCTATAAAGTTCACGACGAAGAAAATACGTGCAAAATAGGCGATCGCGTGCGGATTCAAGAAACCAGACCCCTAAGCAAAACTAAGCGTTGGCAAGTTACAGAAATCCTGAACACCAAAGCTACAGCGTAAACTGTTGTAACATAAGCTACAACAAACCCAAAAGAGAGACCAGTTGTGATTCAACCCCAATCTTATCTGAATGTCGCAGATAATAGCGGTGCTAAAAAACTAATGTGCATCCGCGTATTAGGTGCAGGTAACCGCCGTTATGGTGGCGTAGGTGATAGAATTATCGCCGTTGTCAAAGAGTCTTCACCCAACATGGCTGTCAAAAAGTCTGATGTTGTAGAAGCAGTAATTGTGCGTACTCGTAAGGCTATTAGTCGTGATAGCGGTATGACCATCCGTTTCGATGATAACGCGGCAGTTATCATCAACAAGGAAGGTAATCCTAGAGGTACACGGGTATTTGGTCCGGTAGCTCGAGAACTGCGCGATAAAAACTTTACTAAAATTGTTTCTCTGGCTCCGGAGGTGCTGTAATGGCAAAGCAGCCACAACCCAAAGTTTTTTATAAAATGCACGTCAAAACCGGTGACACTGTGCAAGTCATCGCCGGCAAAGATAAAGGTAAAGTTGGTGAAGTGATTAAAGCACTACCACAACTGAGCAAAGTTGTGGTCAAAGGTGTCAACATGAAAACCAAGCACGTGAAACCCCAGCAAGAAGGGGAATCAGGGCAAATAGTCACGACTGAGTACCCCATTCATAGCTCTAATGTGATGCTCTATTCTACCAAACAAAACGTTGCTAGTCGCGTCTGCTACACTTTCACTGCCGAGGGTAAGAAAGTGAGAATGCTCAAAAAAACAGGTGAGATTTTAGATAAATAAACTGGTGAATGAGGATGAGATTTTAGATTTTCCACCAAAATCTCAAATCCAAAATCCAAAATCCAAAATCTAAAATTCCCTGACCAAGCCCAGGGGATATAAGGAGAAACACTATGGCCATAACACGACTAAAAACTGTATATCAAGAGACAATTGTCCCAAAATTGATTACTCAGTTTGAATACACCAACGTGCATCAAGTGCCGAAGGTGATCAAAGTATCTGTCAACAGAGGTTTGGGAGAAGCTGCTCAAAATGCTAAATCCCTGGAGGCATCCCTGAGCGAAATTGCCCTGATCACTGGACAAAAACCAGTAGTAACACGGGCTAAAAAGGCGATCGCAGGTTTTAAAATTCGTCAAGGTATGCCTGTAGGGATTATGGTGACACTCAGAGGCGAACGGATGTACGCCTTCTTAGATCGTCTGATTAACCTGACACTACCTAGAATCAGAGACTTTCGCGGTGTCAGCCCCAAAAGCTTTGACGGACGTGGCAACTACACTCTAGGTGTGCGGGAACAGCTAATTTTTCCAGAAGTGGAATACGACAAAATTGACCAAGTCCGAGGTTTAGATATTTCTATTATCACCACGGCAAAAACCGACGAAGAGGGCCGCGCCTTATTAAAGGAAATGGGAATGCCCTTTCGTGATCAATAAGTTCATCTAAAGAGGGAACGATGGCGGCTAACGACACAATTGCAGATATGCTGACGCGCATCCGCAATGCCAATATGGCGAAACATCAAACTACGCAAGTACCAGCTACAAAGATGACTCGGAGTATTGCCAAGGTATTGCGGGAAGAAGGCTTTATTGCGGAAGTTGAAGAAGCAGGAGAAGGAGTAAAGCGTAACCTAGTTATTTCCCTGAAATACAAAGGTAAAAATCGCCAACCTTTAATTACTGCCCTCAAGCGAGTCAGTAAACCCGGTTTACGAGTTTACTCCAACAAAAAAGAATTACCAAGAGTGCTAGGCGGTATCGGTATTGCCATTATTTCTACATCCAGTGGGATTATGACTGACCGCGAAGCACGCCGCCAAAATCTAGGCGGTGAAGTGCTTTGCCACGTTTGGTAATCGTCATTGGTCATTGGTCATTGGTCAGTGGCAAAACAACGAACAACTGACAAGTGACAACTAACAACTGACAATAGACAAAGAACAAAAAATCATGTCTCGTATTGGTAAACGTCCAATTACCATCCCCGCCAAAGTTCAAGTGGCGATTGATGGTGTCAAAGTAGTGGTAAAGGGTCCTAAAGGTGAACTTTCCCGACAACTACCTAACAATGTTATCGTCTCCCAAGACGGAGAAACATTGCTAGTTACCCGTCGTGATGAAACCCGGACCTCTAGACAAATGCACGGTTTGAGCCGCACACTAGTGGCCAACATGGTAGAGGGAGTATCCCAAGGTTTTCAACGTCGCTTGGAAATCCAAGGGGTCGGTTATCGCGCTCAAATTCAAGGGCGTAACCTAGTTTTAAACATGGGTTATAGCCATCAAGTGCAAATTGAACCACCAGAGGGAATTCAATTTGCGGTAGAAGGTACTACTAATGTCATAGTCAGTGGCTATGACAAGGAAATTGTCGGCAACACAGCCGCGAAAATTCGCGCCGTTCGTCCCCCTGAACCTTACAAAGGTAAAGGTATTCGCTATGCCGGTGAAGTGGTCAGACGTAAAGCTGGTAAGACTGGTAAGGGTGGTAAGAAGTAAATATGAAACTTACTCGTAGAGAATCAAAACAGCGTCGTCATCGGCGCGTTCGTGGTAAAGTTAACGGTTCGGCCGAACGTCCCCGTCTGGCTATATTCCGATCTAATGAGCATATTTACGCTCAAGTGATTGATGATACCAAACAGGAAACTATAGTAGCGGCATCAACCGTAGAACCAGAATTAAAATCCAATATCGCTTCTGGTGCTAACTGTGAAGCATCAGTGCAAGTTGGTAAATTGGTAGCAGTACGCGCTCTAGAAAAAGGCATCACCAAGGTAGTTTTTGACCGGGGTGGCAACCTCTATCATGGTCGCATTAAAGCCCTAGCCGAGGCAGCACGGGAGGCTGGTTTAGATTTCTAAGTCCGTCAGTGGTCAGTAGCAACTGACAACTGACAACTGACAACTGACAACTAAAAGAGAACATTGATTATGGTAACCGGTCGTCGTAAAGCAAGTCGTGCGAAAAAAGAAGAAACCAACTGGCAAGAGCGAGTTATCCAAATCCGCCGGGTGAGTAAAGTCGTCAAAGGTGGTAAAAAACTTAGCTTCCGCGCCATTGTCGTCGTCGGTAATGAACGTGGACAAGTTGGAGTCGGAGTTGGCAAGGCCTCAGATGTAATTGGTGCAGTTAAAAAGGGTGTCGCTGATGGTAAAAAACATCTAATTGACATCCCTATCACTAAATCCAATTCTATTCCTCACCCCATTGATGGTATTGGTGGTGGAGCTAAGGTCATGATGCGTCCAGCAGCACCAGGTACAGGCGTAATTGCTGGGGGTGCTGTACGGACTGTATTAGAGTTAGCAGGAATACGTAATATTCTGGCTAAACAATTAGGTTCAAACAATCCTTTAAATAACGCTAGAGCCGCAGTTAATGCTCTATCTACCCTGCGGACATTAAGTGAAGTTGCTGAAGATCGCGGTATCGCCATTGAGAAACTCTATATTTAGTCGCCCTTTGTATCAGATTCTCAATCTCAAATCCAAAATCTAAAATCTAAAATCCCCAATCAAAATGAGACTGAACGATGTTAAGCCTCAAAAAGGCTCGAAAAAACGCCGTAAGCGCGTAGGTAGAGGTATTTCTGCTGGACAAGGCGCTAGTGCTGGTCTAGGGATGCGTGGTCAAAAATCCCGTTCTGGTAGTGGGACAAGACCAGGTTTTGAAGGTGGTCAACAGCCATTGTACCGCCGGATACCTAAACTCAAGGGATTCCCTCTCGTTAATCGGAAAATTTACACGATCATTAATGTAGAGAAGTTAAATGATTTACCTGCTAACTCAGAAGTAACTCTGGAATCTTTAAAGGAGGCTGGTATTTTAACCGCTGCTAAGGGGCCATTGAAAATTTTGGGAAATGGGGAATTAAATGTTCCTCTCCGGGTCAAGGCCGCTGCTTTCACGGGCCAAGCTCGTATCAAAATTGAGGCTGCTGGTGGGAGTTGTGATAGCGTAGCGCGGCCTACAGCCACAGCTGCATAAAAGATGAAGGATGCGGGATGAAGGATAAAAGATCAAGCACTGGAAACTTCACACCTCATACTTCACACCTCATACTTAAAAGGTAAAACTCTATGATCAGTCGAGACAAAGCCCCAACGGCTCAAGAAACTTTTATGCAGATGGCGCAAGCAGCAGGACTGAGAGGTAGGCTGCTTGTTACCGTAGGTATTTTAATTTTAGTTCGTTTGGGCATCTTTTTACCTGTACCAGGAATTGATAGACCTAAGTTTGCTGAAGCTATATCGGGCAATAATTCCATCTTTGGCTTGTTGGATATATTCTCTGGACGAGGACTCTCTACTTTGGGGATCTTTGCTTTGGGGATTTTGCCCTTTATTAATGCTTCCATTATCATCCAATTGCTCACCGCCGCTCTGCCCTCTTTAGAAAATTTACAGAAAAATGAAGGGGAAGCAGGTCGGCGGAAAATATCACAAATTACCCGCTATGTGACTGTAGGTTGGGCAATTATTCAAAGCGTGGCTTTTTCGGCATTATTCCTCCAACAATTTGCCCTCAACCCAGGTCCGATATTTGTGGCAGAAACCGCAATTGCTCTCACTGCTGGTTCAATGTTCGTGATGTGGGCATCAGAACTAATTACGGAACGGGGTATTGGTAATGGTGCATCTTTGCTGATTTTTGTCAACATTGTTGCTTCTTTACCCAAGGCTCTGGGTGATACCATTGACTTGGTACAGGTGGGTGGACGGGAAATTGTCGGTCGTGTCATTGTTCTTGTACTAGTTTTTATGCTCACTATTGTGGGTATTGTGTTCGTACAAGAGGGAATGCGCCGCATCCCTATTATTTCTGCCCGTCGTCAAGTGGGTAGAAAGGTTTTAGCAGAACAGCGGAGTTATTTACCCCTACGTCTTAATTCTGGGGGGGTAATGCCGATTATTTTCGCAGCGGCCATCCTGAGTTTGCCGCTTTTAGTCGCCAATTTTACTAAAAATCCCGAATTAGCAAACATTGTTAATACCTACCTGAGTCCTGGTGGTTCTGCACCTTGGGTATATGCCCTCGTTTACTTAATTTCCATTGTTTTCTTTAGTTACTTCTATTCTTCGTTGATTCTCAACCCTGTAGATGTGGCTCAGAATTTGAAAAAAATGGGTTCTAGTATTCCGGGTATTCGTCCCGGTAAGGCTACTAGTGAGTATATTGAACGGGTGACAAATCGCCTCACTTTTTTAGGTGCTATCTTTTTGGGTTTGGTGGCAATTATTCCTACCGCAGTGGAAAGTGCTTTGAAAGTGCCAACTTTTAAGGGGCTAGGTGCAACATCTTTGTTAATCTTGGTTGGTGTGGCAATTGATACGGCTAAACAAATCCAAACTTATGTTATATCTCAGCGATATGAAGGAATGGTGAAACAATAGTGACGCGATTAATCTTCTTGGGACCACCGGGAGCAGGTAAAGGAACTCAAGCTAAAATATTGGCTGAATTTTTACAGATTCCCCATATTTCTACAGGTGACATTCTACGTCAGGCTATTCAGGAGAAAACAGATTTGGGTATCCAAGCCCAAGCTTATATGGATAAAGGCGAATTAGTCCCCGATAAATTAGTAGAGGATATGGTTGAGGAACGTCTGAAAAAATCAGATGCTAAATCAGGTTGGATTTTAGACGGCTTTCCCCGTAAAGTTACACAGGCAGAGTTTTTGGCAAAATTACTCGAAAATTTAGGACAGGGTGGTGAAAAAGTAGTCAATCTGGATGCGCCAGATGAAACTGTTGTTAGTCGCTTACTCGGACGCGGACGCAAAGATGATACTCAGGAGGTGATTCGTCGCCGCCTGGAGGTTTATCGTGATGATACTGCACCCTTGATTAGTTATTACAGCCAGCGCGAAAAACTCCTCACAGTCAACGGTAATCAGTCCCAAGAAGAAGTTTTTACTGCTTTGCAAAATATCATAGCTGCTTAAAAGAAATAGGGACAGTATTCTATGTAGGTAGAAGGAAAAAACTGATTTCATGATGGCCTATTACCTGTACCCTACTTTCTCGCCCAGGCACAAGTCAATTTTAGCTAAGATATATTCATAAACTGTTGAGATATTTCTCTAATTGTGTTCTTTATGCATGACAAGTGTACAAGAATAATAGGAGATTGTTGAGTTGAGGAAAAAACTTGTCTAAGCAAGATCTAATTGAAATGGAAGGGACTGTCACCGAATCTTTGCCTAATGCAATGTTTCGTGTTGACTTAGATAACGGCTTTAATGTCCTAGCACACATCTCTGGAAAAATTCGCCGTAATTACATTAAGATCTTACCTGGCGATCGCGTCAAAGTTGAATTAACACCCTACGACTTAACCAAAGGTAGAATCACCTATCGTCTGCGGAAGAAATAAATCTATGTAGAGAATTCTACCATAAATCAATTGGTTTTTTTCTAGTTACATAACTGAAATATTTCTTCTATAAATGCTATAATCTACTATTTGGAGTCAATTTTAAAAGGCATGAAAGTCAGAGCCTCGGTTAAGAAGATTTGTGAGAAATGTAGCGTGATCAAGCGTCGTGGTCGCGTTATGGTGATTTGTGAAAATCCCAAACACAAACAACGTCAGGGATAGATTCAAATCTATCAAAGTTAAGAACGGGACTAAAGGCTTGAGGCCAGATCACGTTTTACTAACTGCAATTACGAAAACAATAGGGAGAAATTCATTGTGGCACGGATTGCCGGAGTAGACCTTCCCCGCGATAAGCGCGTTGAAATCGGTCTAACATACATTTACGGAATTGGCTTAACTAGATCACATCAAATTCTCGCGGCTACTGGTGTAAATCCAGATACCCGCGTCAAAGACCTAAGTGATGCTGATGTCACAGCCCTCAGAGGCGAAATCGAAAGCAACTATCAAGTTGAAGGGGATTTACGTCGTTTAGAAGGGCTAAATATTAAGCGTCTAGTTGATATTGGCTGTTACAGAGGTCGTAGACACCGCATGGGCCTACCTGTGCGGGGACAAAGAACTCGTACCAACGCCAGAACCAGACGTGGTAGAAGACAGACGGTGGCTGGGAAGAAAAAAGCTCCCGGTAAATAATTTTTCTAAACTTGCGGCAATGGGCAAGTTGTACCTTAAATTTACTCAACAAATATGGCCAGACAACCAACCAAAAAAACCGGGAGCAAAAAACAGAAACGGAACGTTCCCAACGGCATTGCCTACATTCAATCTACTTTCAACAATAGCATTGTCACGATTACCGATCAAAAAGGAGATGTCATCTCCTGGGCAAGTGCTGGTTCTAGTGGATTTAAAGGGGCAAAAAAAGGAACTCCCTTTGCGGCACAAACCGCTGCTGAAAGCGCGGCTAGACGAGCCACAGACCAAGGAATGCGGCAAATCGAAGTCATGGTTAGTGGCCCTGGTGCCGGCAGAGAAACTGCGATTCGGGCGCTCCAAGGTGCAGGACTGGAAATTACACTCATTCGGGATATTACCCCAATTCCCCACAACGGTTGCCGTCCACCCAAGCGCCGTCGAGTTTAAACAAAACTATTTTGGCACCCAAGCCGGTAGGTTGAAGCTCGGGAAAATAATCAGCAATGCCCTGTGTGGCTGGTAATTTTGAACTATTTTCCCCAAGGGAGTACCTATCCAATTTAGACCCATGGGGTAAATAAGTTCGCGTCACAAAGCGATAATCAGCTTTTCCCCCAGGTTGATCAACTTTGTGGAAACCAAAAAAACAATACCTGTAGGCTAAATTAAGATATCAAATTTAGGCGATAATTGCCAACTGTCAATTGTCAACTGGAAAACGAGGCAATTAATTTACCTTCTAGCAGCACCTTAAAAAGGGAGGCTACTCCATGGCGCAGTTTCAAATTGAATGTGTAGAATCTAATGCTGAGGAAAGTCGGAGCTATTACAGCAAGTTTGTTCTCGAACCTCTAGAGCGAGGACAAGGAACAACTGTTGGTAATGCGTTGCGGCGGGTGTTACTTTCTAATTTAGAAGGAACATCAGTAACAGCAGTGAGAATTGCTGGTGTTAGTCATGAGTTTGCAACGGTTCCGGGTGTGCGGGAAGATGTACTGGAAATCCTCATGCGCATGAAGGATGTGATTCTCAAGAGTTATTCTGCTCAACCCCAAATTGGTCGCTTAGTCGTGAATGGACCTGCTACGGTAACGGTGGCACATTTTGACTTACCCAGCGAAGTAGAAGTGATTGACCCAACTCAGTATATCGCCACCGTCGCTGAAGGTGGCAAACTGGAAATGGAATTTCGCATTGAGAGAGGCAAAGGTTACCGCACTGTAGAACGAGGCAGAGAAGAAGCCACATCTTTGGATTTTCTGCAAATTGACTCAGTATTTATGCCTGTACGGAAAGTCAACTATAGTGTGGAAGAAGCTCGTGGCGATGGTTCTTTGAAAGACCGACTCCTGTTGGAGGTATGGACTAATGGTAGCATCTCTCCCCAAGAGGCACTATCATCGGCCGCTGGAATTTTGGTAGATTTATTCAACCCTTTGAAAGATATCTCCTTAGAACTAACGGATATAGGTTCAGACTACCCAGATGACCCCACAGCCCAAATCCCAATTGAAGAGTTACAGTTGTCTGTAAGAGCTTATAACTGTCTCAAACGCGCCCAAGTCAACTCTGTAGCGGACTTATTGGATTATACCCAAGAAGACCTTTTAGAAATCAAAAACTTTGGTCAAAAGTCAGCGGAAGAAGTAGTGGAAGCTTTACAGCGGCGCTTGGGTATTACCTTGGCTCCAGAAAGAAGCTCCAAAAGCAGCTAAAGCAAAACCTAATAAATAAAACTTCATTAGTGCATTGTTATGCGTCATCGTTGCCGAGTCAAACAACTTAGTAAACCAGCAGACCAACGTCGCGCTCTCCTCAGAGCTTTGACAACAGAGTTGGTACGTCATGGTCGAATTACTACAACTTTAATCAGAGCTAAAGTTGTTCGCAGTAAGGTAGATAAAATGATTACTCTAGCAAAGGATGGCTCTCTAGCAGCCCGTCGTGAAGCTTTAGGTTATATCTACGACAAAACCCTAGTTCATGCACTATTTGAGCAAGCTCCTACTCGGTATGCTAACCGTCAAGGGGGCTATACTCGGATTCTCCATACCGTACCCCGTCGCGGTGATCATGCTCAAATGGCGATTATTGAACTAGTTTAAAGTTATTGGTTATTGTCATGGGTCATGGGTCATTAGTCAGTAGTCAAGAAAAACCACTGACAACTGACAATTGACAACTGACAACTGACAACTGACAAACAACTATGTTAGAAAGCGGCCAGCATTATCCCACTCAGCGAGTAGCTTTAGTTATTCAGTATCTAGGTACTCATTTTCACGGCTGGCAAAGACAAAAAGGACAGCGCACCGTCCAAGAGGAGATAGAAACAGCTATAGCCACGGTTTTGGGGTATCATGTAGCACTCCACGGCGCAGGTAGAACTGATTCTGGAGTCCATGCTGCCGCTCAAGTCGCTCATTTTCAGGCTACAGGTTTAATTCCCGCACATAAGTGGGCAAAAGTTCTCAACAGCTATTTGCCCCCAGATGTATTGATCAGGGCATCAGCAGGTGTAAGTGAAAGTTGGCACGCTCGTTTTAGCGCTGTTTACCGACGATATCGTTACACTATATACACCGAAGAATTACCGAATTTATTCGTAAAACCCTTCAGTTGGCATTATTATTATGCAGCCTTAGATGAATCCTTAATGACATCTGCCCTCAAACCACTGCTGGGAAAACACCATTTATCTGCTTTTGAGCGGGCTGGGTCAGTGCGATCGCATTCCTGGGTAGAAATACAAGCAGTAGAATGTCGTCGCAGCGGAGCTTTTATCCATATTGAAATTCAAGCTAATGGATTTTTATATGGCATGGTAAGGCTGTTAATAGGCATGATAGTAGAAGTGGGTTCTAGACAACGGACAGTAGAGAATTTCACCGAAATCTGGCAACAAGAACGGCGAGAAGAAGTGAAATATTCTGCACCTGCTCACGGACTATGCTTATTGAGAGTCGGTTATCCCGATTTTCCCTTTCCACCAAAAATATGGTACGACACCCAACCATACTTAGTCATGAATAATGACAACTGACAACTGACAAAGGACAAAGGACAAAGGACAAAAAATGAGTAGTAAAACCTACCTTCCCCCTCAAGCATCTCTTGAGCGTGATTGGTACTTAGTAGACGCTACAGATAAGCGTCTGGGAAGATTGGCCAGCGAAGTCGCTATGATTCTCAGAGGGAAGAGAAAAGCCGAATATACTCCCCATTTAGATACAGGGGATTTTGTGATTATTATCAATGCTGAGAAAGTAGCAGTTACAGGTAAAAAGCGCACCCAAAAACTTTACCGTCGTCATTCTGGCCGTCCCGGTGGCATGAAAACAGAAACCTTCGCTAAGTTGCAACAGCGCTTACCAGAAAGAATCCTCGAACACGCCATTAAGGGTATGTTACCTAAAAACAGTTTGGGTAAACAACTATTTACCAAACTAAAAGTCTATGCAGGACCTACCCACCCTCATGCAGCACAACAACCTAAAGAAATCACCATTAGTACAATTCCTGGAGAAAATTAATGCAGGTAGCAGAAATTAATAGCGGTCGTGCCGTTTACTGGGGTACTGGTCGTCGTAAATGCTCAGTGGCCAGAGTTCGCCTAGTTCCTGGTGCTGGTAAAATGACTGTTAACGGTAAAGATGGAGAATTGTATTTCCAATTCAATCCCAACTATTTAGGAGCTATTAAAGCACCTTTAGAAACATTGGGTTTGGAAAACGAATACGACATTGTTGTGAAAGCTGAAGGTGGTGGCTTAACTGGACAAGCTGATTCTATCCGTCTAGGAGTAGCCCGCGCTTTATGTGAGCTTGACCCGGATAACCGTTCACCTTTGAAAACCGAAGGGTATTTAACTCGTGACCCACGAGCTAAAGAACGGAAGAAATACGGTTTACATAAAGCCCGCAAAGCACCTCAATACTCCAAACGTTAATCACTTTTGGATTTTGGATTTGGGGTTTTTCTCCACCAGCGCAGCAATATGTATTGTCTCTGAGGGACGATAGAGATATATAATAGCAAAGCATGGCCTAAGCCATAGAGATTTATCTCAAAATCTAAAATCTAAAGTGTCAAAATTTATATACATTCACAACACAAAAAACAATGGCTAAACCTGATATTCACCCTAAATGGTATCCAGACGCTAAGGTCTACTGTAATGGTCAAGTAGTGATGACCATTGGCGCTACCAAGCCCGAACTCCACGTAGATGTTTGGTCTGGAAATCACCCCTTTTACACTGGTACTCAGAAAATGATTGATACTGAAGGCCGTGTAGAACGCTTTCTCCGTAAATATGGTATGTCCAGCGCTCAAACTGCTGACGATAATCAAAAGTAGCGGGTTGGCTATAGCTATTTAAGCGAGTGCATGGCGGAAGCCATAGACGACCCCGCACTGCGCTGGGTCGCTTCTCATTTTATGCTTGAGCCAACTTGTTATTTTTTAGGAGCATTTATAGTCATCATGGCAGAATTATACTTACTGGAGAAACTTAAATCCGTTGAACAAACCTTTAATGAATTAACACGCCGTTTAGCTGATCCTGATACCGCTAGTAATCCTGATGAGTATCAAAAAATTGCTAAGTCTCGTTCTTCTTTGGAAGAGGTAGTTAATACCTATGAAACTTGGAAAACAGCCCAGGATGAATTGGTAGGGGCGCGTCAAATACTCAAAGAGTCTAATAGCGACCTAGAGTTGCATGAGATGGCCGCATTGGAAGTTAGCGAACTAGAAGAAAAGCTAGAATATTTAGAAAGTCGCTTAAAGGTATTGCTGTTACCCCGTGACCCCAACGATGATAAAAACATTATGTTGGAAATCCGCGCTGGTACAGGTGGTGATGAAGCAAGTATCTGGGCAGGAGATTTACTGCGAATGTATTCCCGGTATGCTGATAACCAAGGTTGGAAGGTGAAGTTAGTCAGCGAGTCCCCTGGGGAAATGGGCGGTTTTAAAGAGGTAATTCTAGAAGTTCAAGGTGATAGTGTTTATAGTAAACTCAAGTTTGAATCTGGTGTACATCGTGTACAGCGCGTACCAGCAACGGAATCTGGGGGAAGGGTTCACACTTCTACCGCTACTATAGCGATTATGCCGGAAGTGGATGAAGTGGAAGTCCATATTGATCCGAAAGATATTGAAATGAGTACAGCCCGTTCTGGTGGTGCGGGTGGACAAAACGTGAATAAGGTGGAAACAGCCGCTGACTTATTTCACAAACCTACAGGTATTCGGATTTTCTGTACAGAAGAACGTAGTCAGTTACAGAATAAAGAACGGGCGATGCAAATTCTCCGGGCTAAATTGTATGAATTAAAACTGCGAGAACAACAGGATGCTGTCACTTCCATGCGGAGATCCCAAGTTGGTACGGGTTCTCGTTCGGAAAAGATTCGCACCTACAACTATAAAGATAGTCGGGTGACTGACCACCGTTTAGGTCAAAATTTTACCCTTAATCCTGTCTTGGAGGGTGATATAGAAACCGTGATCCAATCTTGTATATCTCAAGACCAACAAGAACGGTTAGCAGAATTAGCCGCCTCCGGTTCTAGTAGTTAATTATCACAGGAAACAGGAAAAATAGATAGTTAACTATTCTCAGGTTTAAGGACTAAATACCTTAAACCACTTATTTAAAACTGTATTAATTGTTTGTTTAATTTGATGGTTGCGATTCCATCTTTGAAAAGCGATTTCGTAATCTTCCCCTTTAGTTTGAAAAGTATTCCAAATATCTAAAGATATGGCTAATGCAGAAGCGACTAAGATATAAAGTGACCAAGAAATACCGCCACTTAGGGAATCCATGGCTAGGAAAAAAATGTTAATAATTGCGTAATTTCCGAGACGTTTTTTAAATTTACTGCGACGATAAAGGTTAAAAGCTTGACGTTGCTCGAATTCGCTTTGTTTAACCAACCAATCTCGTTCCGCTTGTTGGAGATTATCAGGTGATATTTGTAACTCTTTAGCAATTTCCAATATCTGTTGATAGGAAAATTCTTGATTATTGTCATTGACTTGACGAGAAATTGCTAATTGTAGGATTTGCTGTACATCCTCTTGAGTATAGGAACGCAGGGTATGAGAATTAAATTCTGTCATAATTCTTGCTCAAATAAACGTTTTCATAGAGAACCACACTACTATCAGCAATATTGGTACTACTTCCAGGTTAGCAAATTTAAATCTATTCTGGTTTAGTTCTTTTTCGTGGGTTCTAGAGTGGTATCTGTGGTTAGATGAAGATTTGAAGGATAATTAACCGCAGATTAACGCAGATTAACACAGATGAAGACTGATGAATTTATTTTGAGATATTTTTATTGGGAAATCTCTAACAGCAATACCCAGTTAAATTACCAAGAATTTAAAAAATTCCATCCTTCTTTTTCTCCTGTTTCGGGTATTTCTTCTGTTACTGGTGTGTTGATATTTTCATCTTGAATTAAACGATTATATGCTCCCGAATCAACCCATTTTAATAATTCACCAGTTCGCATGACTAACCAAGAAAGATGAGATTCTGAATAACTTAATATTTTCGTAACTTGATCTAGATTATCAACACTATTAGCAGTAAATTCGCGGGATTGAATTAGGAAATCTTCGATGACATTAGGGGTTAAATACTCTTCTGGTAAACCCGCAAGTTTCATTAATGCGGTAGTTGCAACATGAATATTTTGACAAGCTAATAAACCTGCACGGTCTGCTGTAAATTTTGCCATCATTACCCAATTATATAACGCTAATTCCACACCACTAGCGATCAATCCTCCTAATCCTAATGTGGTACTACTTAACCATACTTTCAATGCCGGCATGACAATTGATATTTGATGATAAATCATATGTTGACTTTTAATTCTAGCAATTTCGTATCCAAAAATAAATAGTAATTCATCATAATTTAACCATTCCATTGCTTCAATATTAATCCCAATAATAGGTTTTTCTACGCCAATAATATAGGTTTGAATATGTCCTGTGCCTCGAAACAAATACAATTCAGGAATGGTTGTCACATCCAGAATTTGGCAAGCTTCTAGCAATGGTTGATATAATTGGGGAAAATTCCGGGGTGTAACTCTGATTTCACTAGCAATACTTTGTAATCTCAGTAAACGATCAATACCATATTCGTTGACTTTTTTCAGTAAAGGAGAAATACCGGGCATATTTTGTAAAGAAGCCAAAGCTTTTCGATCAAAAGGGTGTTCGTAAGCTGTTGAACTGATTCCAGTTAATATTTTTTTTGTCATGGGTAAGTAGGTTGGCGTTAAAAATTGTCGTTATGACAAGGGAACAGGGAACTCTTAACTGGGAACAGGGAACTCTTAACTGGGAACAGGGAACAGGGAAGAGGCTTCGCCGTGAGCGTCAGCCGAACGGTTTTGGGCAACTTTACTTTTCGTTACTTATGTCGGTTTTTTTTCCGTTCTCCTACTTAGTGGGTTAATTTGGTAATATTATTAATATAATTAAATTATATAGCTAATGACACCCTCCGCAAACGTAAAAAAATCCCGTTCAAAACTCAAATATATTCGTAGGTTGGGTTGAGGAACGAAACCCAACATTTTTGAGTTCTCATCTAAATGTTTTATTGCTCATGTATATTTTATATTCTATGCTTTGTAAAAATCTGTAGCCAGAATTTCCTCTATTCTAACTTGACTTTATGATTTTACCAGAGCGATCGCTTTTACAGCAAGTAGCTTTGAGTGAGATACACCTTGTGCGGGCAAGACTTGTACTGAGATTGGTCGAAGTATGCCCGCACCACAAGAGTTTTATTATTGATATTTGTACTTCATAAGATCGGGAACTGCTGTAAAAGATGTTTGCCATTTCAGAAAATGCTGAGGAACGAAACCCGACATTCTACCCTATTTACAACATTTCGGCCCATTTGTTGGGTTTGACTGCGTTCAACCAAACCTACAAACAATGGTCAAGTTATTGTTTACGAACCCATATTTTTATTCACTAATTCTCATACAGGTTTTGGTTTAAATTGTTCCATAACGTACTCCATAACTACAGGTTGCAAAGTATATTTACCTGCTTTTTCCTGAATTAAAGAGCGTGAATGTAGCCTTTCTATTGCTTGCCAAAAATGGGATCTAGAAATATGAGGTAATATATTTTCTAAATCAGTAATTGTTGTTAATTGCCAGTTAATTGCCAAATAATAGATGATTTGCTTTTCTAGATCACAGAGACAATTTAACTGTTGTTCTAGCAACCTGTGAAGATGATAACTGACTAATAGGGTATTCTGTGCTAGAAATTTGCTAATATCACCATTAAATAATTTGATGATCGCATTAATAGCTATTTGAATTTTTAAAGGATTATTACCATATAAATCGCATAATTCATATTTTTGTTGTTCTGTCCCCAATAGTTGTTTTGATTGTATTAAGGAAAACGCTGTTTTAAAAGAACCAAACAATCTCAAAGAACGCACTGAGGATGACCAGTTTTCCAGTAAACTAATTTGGTCAGGTTGATTTCGACAGGTGAAAATTAGACAGCTTTGATGATTGGTTTTCGCAATTACTTGGATAATATGATTATATTCGCTATCAAACTCGTCTACAACTATTTTGATGTCATCCAAGATAATCAGACAACGATAAGCACGCAAATAATGGATAATTCGATGAATATTGGGTTTACTTTCCTTGTAATTGGACACCAAGGATAGCATATCAGTAATCATCTCATCAAAAGACAGGACATTAGGCACATAACGCCAAAAAACGTAATCAAATTGATTTTGAATTTGTTTTGCTAGTTGAGTAGCTAAGGTTGTTTTTCCAACTCCAACCATACCGAATAATCCCAGTACACGACAACCATCTTGTAAAATCCATGACTGTAATTGTGTCAGTTCTTGGCTATATCCGTAAAATTCTGAAATATCAATTGCAGTTCCCCAGTCTAGAAATTGATTTGCATTTGGTTCTTTTTTGCGTATTTGTGCGTATGTGGGAGTGGTAGATATTACTTGAACACTGGTAGTAATTTCTTGCCAATCTAGATTTAATTTACGACACAGTTCTTCAAAGCTTGTATAACTAACAGGTTTACCAGTCAGAAAATTACTAATTGTAGATAGGGATAATCCTGTGTCATAAGCTAAAGATCTTTGGCTGGGGTAGCCATTAACTCCAAGTGCCATATTAACCTGTTGAATACGGTCATTGCTTACTTTAATTGACTTTCGCATATTATAAATAATTTACATAGAGACGGCAATAATCCACTTTTTCAGGCAGATTTGACTAAATTTCAGATGTTATGAGTGATATCTTCTCATAATCAGTGCGTCATGTAAATCTATCTTTAGATAGATGACAATGGTTGTTTTGTTTTTTGGTGTCAAAATTAGCTCTCAAGTCAGATGAAGTCAGATGAAGTCAGTGTTTCTCAGTATGGAAGTCACTTAGCAGTGGAATAAAATATTTAAGCGAGAAAGATTTTTCCTAGCACAGTTCAGAAACATCATCTAATTAAACAGTTATAGTCATGACAACATTTACATACGCTGGGTCTATTTATCGTCTCACTACCGCTGTAACATGGCAACAAGCTCAAGCACAGGCACGGAGTTTAGGCGGAAATCTTGTCACCGTCAACAATCAAGCCGAGCAAGAAAGGCTGATTTGTCATCTATCTTTAGATAGATATTTAAATCCTATTGCTATCCAGGCGATTACAAAGTCAGTACAAAGTTAGTACAAAACTATGTCGCAGGTATGATAATTTTCAGAAAATAACCATTCACAATACACAGGTTTATCTCCATGCCAACTTCAACTTTCAGTAACACTAACTTCATCTCTATTCCAAACTACGGGACAAGTGATCCTTATCCTTCAATTATCAATGTTTCCGGAACAAGTGGTAATTTGACTAAGCTAACAGTCACCCTGACTAACCTCAACCATACCTGGCCAGGGGACATTGATGTGCTTTTAGTAAGTCCAACGGGCGCGAACAGCATCCTGATGTCTGATGCAGGGGGTAGTAATGATATAAACAACGTTACTTTGACTTTTGATGCCACTGCCACTTCTAGTCTTTCTGAAGGAGGCATTAGCAGTGGTACTTATCGGCCAACTAATAATGTTGGTGACTCCGACTCTTTTCCCTCTCCTGCCCCCGGTGGATCTTACAATGCAGACTTTTCTGTCTTTAACGGTACTAACCCCAACGGTCAGTGGCGGCTCTACATATTCGATGATGTCAGTGGTGATGTGGGAAATGTTGCTGGTGGTTGGTTTCTCTCAATTGAAACCCTGGAGAGCATCATCAATGGTGATGATAGTAATAACACCCTTGAAGGTACTATAGGTGATAACACTATTAATGGTCTTGGTGGCAATGACACCCTCAATGGTGGTGCTGGTAATGATATTCTCAATGGTGGTGCTGGTAATGACACCCTCAATGGTGATACGGGTAATGACATAGTTAATTACGCAGGAAGCCATACAGAATTTCAGGCAAATATTCTCTCTGATGGCAGTATCCAAATCAAGGATAACGTCACAAGCAATGGCGATGAGGGAACAGATACCTTGAT
>NZ_BJCF01000001.1 GCF_005402965.1 Dolichospermum planctonicum | reverse complement strand
ATAAAAAGCAAAAAGCCCTTGCGAAAACGCATGAAGAGAAATGTTTCTTCATGGTGCAAGGGGGTAGTTGCGGATGCTCTCAAACAAGTTTCAACCCGTGTAGGTTGCACGGTTGTTAGTGTAAATTCTGCGTATACGTCACAACTTGACTCCAGATTTGCTACCTTAACGGGTAGTAGAAGTGGTGACAAGTTTACCGGACACGATGGGGTCGTAATGCACTCAGATACTAACGCTGCTGACAATATTCTAGCAAGAATGAGTGATGTTGAAATCACTCGATACATGAAACATTCCGATGTGAAGAAAATCTTGTTAGAAAGAAGTCAGAAGTTTCGGGATTCTTTGATGGAAACCGAAGCGATAACGGGCAAGGATAAGCCCCAGACTCTAGAACCTGAAGTCAGGTCAATCAGAGAGCGAATTATCAGCAATTGACACTGTTTGACCAAGGTTTAACTACGTTAGTTGTGTATCTCTACTTGAGTAGACTTGAGCTATTAGACAGGGAATTAATTCCCTGGCGGATTATGGGATAATCAGAAAGATGTGAATAAAAGACAAACATAAGTAATTATAGCAAAAATCCAACAGTCGATCGCCCCTTATTTTTTTATGTAAAATACATTAACCCCCATAACTTACCAAATAACCTCTTAAAACAAATGACTACCATACCCAACCAATACGAATATTCCTATCAAAATAGTCAAGCTGAACATCATCACAATTATTTGCTAAAACCACTTATGGAAATGATGTCAGAAATGCTACCCCCCCCCGATAACAACCAAAAACCTCGGATTTTGGATCTTGGTTGTGGTAATGGTAGCTTGAGCAATTTCCTAGCACAGCAGGGTTATGAAGTTGTTGGTGTTGAAGAATCTGAATCAGGTGTAAAATTGGCTAATCAAAGTTTTCCCAATTGTCGCTTTATTCAAGGTAGTATTTACGATTTACCATACTCCGAACTAGGAAACAACTTTGATATTGTGATTGCTGTTGAGGTAATTGAGCATTTATTTTATCCTAAAGAATTAGTCAGAAACGCTAAAAAATGCCTGAAACCCAATGGTGGGTTAATCCTAACCACACCTTATCATGGTTATTTAAAAAACCTAGTGATGGCTGCTACAGGGAAAATGGACAACCATTTTACCGCTCTTTGGGATGGTGGTCATATCAAATTCTTTTCCGTACCAACTATGACGGCTTTACTTAAATCAGAGAACTATACAAATATCAAGTTTAAGTTTGCGGGTAGATTTCCCTATCTTTGGAAAACTATGTTGTGTTCTAGTACCATAGTTCAATAACAAGAATATATTTGAATATCCTAATGTTAGAACAAATTACACCTCTCGTCCTTACCTATAACGAAGAAAATAACATTAATCGTACCCTGGAAAAACTTAAATGGGCAAGTAAAATCATTGTTATTGACAGTTATAGCACAGATACAACATTAGAAATTTTGTCTGAATATCCTCAAGTAGAAGTATTTTCCAGGAAATTTGATACTCATGCTACTCAGTGGAACTATGGATTAGAAAAAGTTGCAACTGAGTGGGTTTTATCCTTAGATGCAGATTATATTGTCACTGATGCACTAATAACTGAAATAAAAAATCTATCTCCCAATTCTGGCATTGATGGCTATTTTGCTAAATTCAAATATTGTGTATTTGGTAAACCCTTACGAGGTACTATACTCCCTCCCCGTCAAATTCTTTTCCGTAAAGACAAAGCAATATATATTGATGACGGACATACTCAACTTTTAAAGAATCAAGGTAAATCTAGTCAATTATCAGCATACATCCACCACGACGATCGCAAACCATTGAGTCGTTGGTTATGGGCGCAAGATCGTTATATGGTAATTGAAAGTAAAAAACTTTTAGAAACACCAGAGCATGAACTTAGTATAGGCGATCGCCTTCGTAAACGCAAAATCCTCGCACCTTTAATAATTTTCATCTATTGTCTCATCCTCAAAGGTGGTATTCTCGACGGTTGGCATGGATGGTACTATACATTTCAGAGAGTTTTAGCAGAAATATTGCTGGCTATACATATAATAGAAGCAGAGAAAATAGATAATTAATTGGCTCAAATAACCTGCTCTTTATTGCTAGGAGTTAATCTGATGGTAAATACACTGGTTTTTGAAGTTTCCCAAGCAGAAGACGGGGGATTTGTTACTGAATGTCTCACCGAAGACATTTTTACCCAAGGAGATTCTTGGGAAAAACTCAAAGCCAATATTCGAGAAGCTGTTAAAGCTTTTTACTTTCAAGAATTGAACTTTCCAGTTATACACTTACATCTTGTCAAAAATGAAACTTTCTAACAATATTTTTGCTATATCAACTCTTAGATATATTTTGTCGCATCCTAACTGCCAAGACAAAAAAATCCAATCTGTTTTCAAATTTATGGGTTGGCAGTTCTATAAACGTCTAACTAACAAATATATTGATCATCAAGTTATTAACGGAGTCAAAATTCGCTGCTATCCTGATAGTCGTTCAGCTTCAGCAGTCCTATACTGTGGACTTTATGATTATCATGAAATGAATTTTCTGCTGAGATATTTACGCGCCGAAGATTCTTTTCTCGATATTGGTGCTAATATGCTAATATAGGCATATATACACTATTGGCTGCATCTAAAATCACATCTGGCACAATTTATAGTTTTGAGGTACTTCCTAAAAATTATGCTCGGTTGGAGGAAAATTTAAAGATAAATCATTTGCAGCAAGTGAAAACTTACCCATTAGCAGTATCTAACTTCACTGGAAGTACTGCTCTTAACCTTGCTGAAGGTGATTCCATGCCCTTTATTACAGCAGAACCTACTGATAATACAGTGGTAGTTGCCACTGATACGATTGATAATCTGCTCCAGCACGAATCTTTAAATAACCTCACGTTAGCAAAAATTGATATTGAAGGAGCAGAATTATTAGCCTTACAGGGGGCAACTTCTTTATTGCAAAAACAGCTTGCTTGCGTGTGGATTATGGAAATAAATGATTGTGTGAATAACTTTGGTTACCAACAAGACGACTTAATTAATTTCTTACAAGATTATGATTATGGTTTATATGAATATAATGCTGATAGGAACCAAATTATTCCCACCACGCTGAATCAGCAAAAAGGAAATAACTTCCTAGTAATCGCCAACTCTCTGCTTGACTTTGTCCGCGATCGCCTAAGCGCCTAAACAACTAAAATATTCCTTAGTATTATCAATACCTTTGTCAAAATAAGAGGTTCATTAGTGAGTGTCAACCCTGTAAAAACTCAGCAACAGTCAACTTCAAATCAGCAAATATAAGAGAACCAATTACCTGATCTCCCACATATACCTGCTCATCATAAAAACCCTCTACCCATTCCAATACTGTCACCTTTTGGGCAATGGGGTCAACAATCCAATATTCAGCAATTCCCCGTGCAGCATACTCAGAACGCTTGTAACGATAATCCCGATTTTCTTGATTTGGACTCACCACCTCAACCACCAACACAGGTGATGGCATATCCATTAAAATTAGAGAGCGTGTAGCCCCTTCCATAATCTGAGCTAACTCCTCAGAAAACACCACTAGATCAGGAACACGCACCCCAACTTGACGACTATTTACAACCATTTCCGTTTTCATACTCAACCGATAATATGGAATACTTAATTTTAGAAAACAGGCAACTAAAAACATCGCTATTCGACGATTTATCTCACTTTCAAAAGCCATGGATATTAATTCTCCGTTTTCCAATTCATATAGAGCATCCGTACCATCGTCATAATTAAGAAATTCCTCAAAGGTCATCTTTTTAACCGTTGTAACTGTCATTGCTGTTCCTCCTATTGGCAATTTACGAAGGTAAACTTATAGTGCTGTATGCGGATTTCCCACAATAGGTGTGTACTATTAATGTACTATTAATTAGTAATAGCGAAGTGCTACTGTAAGCAAATCGCATCCGTAAAAAGAAAATCCTCGCACCTTAATAATCTTCATCTATGGTCTCATCCTCAAAGGTGCTATTATGGATTGTTGGCATGAATGGTACTATACATTTCAGTGAGTTTTATCATAACTATTTCTGAGTCTACTTATAATAGAAGCAGAAAAAATAATATATTAAGCAATTACTTATGCGCTTAGATAATTACACACTTGGCAGTTATACACCTGGAGCGCCATACAGTCAACAAATTTTATGGTACTTCATTGGCTCACCCCTAGTGGAGAGTTATTGGCTGCCTATATCATCTATCAAAGTTTCCATACTGAGGCTGTTTGGTGCTACCATAGGTAAAGGTGTACGTATGAAAACAGGAGTAAAAATTAAATTTCCCTGGCGCTTGACCATTGGTAATCACGTTTGGATTGGAGAAGATACCTGGATTGATAATCTAGCTAATGTTACCATCGAAAATCATGTTTGTTTGTCCCAAGGAGTTTATCTCTGTACTGGTAATCATAACTGGAATCATCCCAACTTTGAACTAATTCCTGCTCCTATTTATATTCAAGAGGGTAGTTGGATAGCAGCAAAATCAGTCATCGGACCTGGTGTTACTATTGGACGAGGAGCAGTTTTAGCATTGGGTAGTGTCACAGGAAGATCCTTAGAGTCCAATATCGTCTACTCAGGAAATCCGGCTCAACCAATCAAAAAAAGGGCGGAATGGGAAAATTTAGCATCAGACACTAGCAAAAATTAGCGGAATGTGGGTTTTAAGTCATGCTTATTGGGGTTCTGAATTTTCTGAACCGCATATTGATATAATATGACCAATAGATTTTAGTAGTTATTGGTGATCAGCGTTAAAAATTGCTAAACTATGACTGATGAAGGTAGAAAACAGTTACATATCCCTGGTTATTCACCCGCAAAAAAGCTATGCTTGACCAACAAATTACAAACGACAAAAATTACGGGAGTAGTACGGCTCCTGTTTCTACTCCTGTTCCTACATTATTTTCAAATCCCACATTTTCCCAATTTTCAGAAGAGGCTAGTGATTTTAACCTCAAATCCCTTTTTGGTCTTTTACAGCGCCGAGCAATTATCATCATAGGAGTTGCTTCCGTTGCTATGGGTGGTGTTATTTATACAACTTTTAAACAAGTACCAATTTATGAAAGCGGCTTCCAAATATTAGTTGAACCTGTTAATAGTGACTCTGAACTAGGGAAAATCGACGTAGGACTCGCTAATGTCCTTAAACCAGCCGGACTAGATTATGAGAGCCAAATTCAAGTTCTCCAAAGTCCAGAACTGCTGCGAGATTTTATTAAAGAAATCCAAAGATCTTATCCTGATATTAATTATTATACCCTTTTGCAAGGTTTAACTATTCGTCGCTTGGGACAATCAAAAATAATCCAAGTTAGCTATAAAAGTGATAATAATCGAAAAACTAAACTTATACTAGATCCCCTGGCTGATTATTATTTAAAATATAGTCTCAACAAGCGGCAAACAAAGCTCCGTCAGGGAGTCCAATTTGTGGAGGCAAAACTACCTGAAATTCGAACTAGGCTAGGAGAGTTGCAAAAAGAAATGCAAGTGTTCCGCCAAAGATACAATTTTATTGATCCAGAAAACCAATCTGAAGTAATTTCTGCGCAAATTCAATCTTTGGCACAACAAAGACTAACCATAAATCAACAGTTAACCGCTGCCAGAGCTAATTATGACAGGCTACAGAGACGTGAAGAACAGTTAGCAATTCTCAATACTGCCCCTCTTTATCAAACCCTAATTGGTCAACAACGCCAATTAGACACCCAGCTATCTGGAGAATTAACTCGATTTCAACCGGATAACCCAGTTATCCGCACCTTACAAGAAAAAAGAGCCAACCTTTTACCTATTATTGAAGCAGAAGCCGCACGCACTATTAATATCAGAATATCTGAAGCTACGGATGTAATTAAGAAAATAGAAGTAGACAATCAATACATAGCACAAGTAGAAAGACAAGTGCAATTGAAATTAGACCAGTTGCCAGTTTTGTCTCGGCAATATACTGAAATCCTGCGGAATTTACAAATAGCCAATGAAAGTTTAAATCGCTTTTTAGCGGCTCGTGAACAACTGCAAATAGAAATAGCCCAAACAGAACTACCTTGGGAATTAATCCAAGCAGCTTTTCAGCCTCAATATCCAATTTCTCCAGATATTACCCGCAATTTAACGTTGGGATTTGTGGCTAGTTCTTTATTAGGCATAGGTGCTGCTTTTCTCCGGGAACAGACTGATAATACCTATCACGGTGTTGAAAATGTCCAGGATAAGATAGGACTGCCTTTATTAGGATCTCTTCCCTTTAATAAAAACTTAGTGTGGAATCCATCTTTAAACCTGACAAACATAGGTAAAGACCAAGAACCAGAAGTAGTTGTAGACCCTCTGATCGCCGGTGATGAAATATCTAACACTTCTGCTCGTCGCCGTTCCCGATCCAGCTATTATTATGGTCAAGGATCATTTTGGGAATCTTTACAAGTTTTATATAGTAATATTCAATTGCTTAATTCTGATCGACCAATTAAGTCTTTAGTTGTTTCCTCTGCTGTCCCCGGAGATGGTAAAAGTACGGTGGGATTTAGTCTGGCAAAAACAGCCGCTATTATGGGGAAAAAAGTATTACTTGTAGATTGTGACCTCCGCAAATCCAAGGTTCATAAACTAACACAATTAAATAATATCTGGGGAATAAGTAGTTTAATTTCTTCAGATATAGATGTCAACCAAGTAATTCAAGAAATGCCCGGACTTAATGATTTATCTGTGATTACCGCAGGTCCTACGCCACCTGATCCGGCGCGGTTGCTCTCATCAGATAAAATGGGTCAAATGATGGACTATTTCTCTGAGAATTTTGATTTAGTGATTTATGATTCTCCTCCCTTGTCAGGATTAGTAGATGCTAGACTGGTAGCAGTTCATACTGATGGTGTCATGCTAGTTGTGAGAATTGATAAAACAGATAAATCTGCCTTAAAGCAACTTATTGATACCCTAAAAGCATCTCCCATCAATTTACTAGGAGTAGTAGTTAACGGCGAGAAATTCCGAAGATTCGGATATAACTATAATTACAGATACAGTTCATATTACTATACTAAGAGTAAGAGGTAAATTACCGTCAATCGGTTGGCTAGGATGAGCGGAGTCTTTACCATTTACGGCAATTCATGATTGTGTGATTTCAAGAATTGCTGATAGGTGGTTTATCACCATAAATACAAGACTGAAAAAGCTCTTGTAGCGGCAGATAGATCAACTGTTAGCGTTGATATTAGCATCGGTAACTGTTAATCAACAATACAAGACCAATAACTAACAAAGCTTACTTATTGACAAGACATGGGCAGGAGGAGAATCGAACTCCTATGACCTCACGGTCGCCGCATTTTGAGTGCGGTGCGTCTACCAATTCCGCCACCCGCCCTTGGGTGTAACTTTCTTATTATAACCTATTTTTTGATTTTGGCAATAGGTATTGAGATTTTTTTTGAGAAATTTTTTAGTCAGCAATTGATGAATCAATATCCTCCAATCTGGGACATCCACTGAGTGCCATTGCTACCTTTAACTCATCCTCTAGTAGGGAGATGATATGAGATACACCAGTTTTTCCAGCCACTGCTAATCCCCATAACACAGGCCGGCCAATGAGTACAGCCTTTGCTCCCAGTGCTAAGGCTTTAAGTATGTCTGTGCCTCGACGAATCCCCCCATCTAACAAAATCTCTGCCCGTCCGTTTACTGCCGCTACAATTGGGGTTAGAGCATCCAGAGAAGCGATCGCCCCGTCTAATTGTCTACCGCCATGATTAGAAACAACAATTGCTTGAGCGCCATATTCCACAGCCCGAACCGCATCATCAGATCGTAAAATTCCTTTAACGACCACAGGTAGGGGGCTAATAGATTGTAACCATTGCAAGTCTTTCCAAGTGACTGCGGGGTTAATTTGCTCGCTAAAATAAGTCAATAAACCAGATTCTCCTTGTTCCTGGGGAATCTTTAAACCGGAGATATTGGTGAAATTACCAAGCTGTAAACCAGCAGGTAGGGTAAACTGATTAAGTTGGTCTCGTTCTCGTTTTCCCAACACGGGAGCATCTACGGTGAGACAAATCGCTTTGTAGCCCGCTCTATAGGCTCTTTCCACCAAAGCCCTAGTTAAACCCTGATCTTTGTGGATATAAAGTTGAAACCATTGTAAACCATTAGCGACAGTAGCTACTTCTTCTAAACTCTTATTAGCTAATGTACTCAACACCATACCTACACCAGTATTTTCCGCAGCTAAAGCTGTAGCATTTTCACCCTCTGGATGCGCCAGACACTGAAATGCCATGGGCGCGATTAACAGAGGTAATCGCAAATATGCCCCTAAAATCTTGGTAGTTAAGTTAACTTCACTAACATCTACTAGCATTCTTGGATGAAGTTTAACTCTTGCAAACGCGGCGCGATTATCTTGCAGCGTAATTTCATCCCATGCACCACTACTATAATAATCAAAAGCCATCTGGGAAAGATGCTCTTTTGCCAGTTGTTCGTATGCGAATAAATTAATCGGTGATAGATTCATGTTGCGTAAAGGTAATTTATCTAGCAAGATCAGTTTCAAAACCTAAGATATAACCTACCAATTACGCCAACCTCCTGGGGATGCAGTTTCGTCCCGATGATTAATACTGTGACTTTCCACTAATTTTTGGTACTCTAGACTACTCGCCCACCGATCAATTTCTCGCGCCCGCAATACGGGGACAGGGTGGCTTAATTGGGCTGTGCGGGCAGATTTCACCATTTCCCCCAATTCCGTTTTGCTAATGTCATCATAGGCACGAGCTTGGTCAATAAAAGCATCTAAATTCAATCGGGGTGCTAAACTGGGAGAACCACCGGCTAACTTCATTAATACTGACATGACTATTTTAGGGTCTTGGGTGGCTAACAAAGCGGCACGATCACAGGTAAACTCAGCACAACGTATCCATTCTAATAATTGTGACTGCATAGCTTGTGCTAACACAGTGCCAATATTTGGCACAAATGCAGCCGCTAAAATAAGTAAATTCACGGGCGTTAAATACAGGCTGTGATCGCATTTGAGATGACCTAATTCATGGGCAATTACAGCCTGTATTTCTGCTGGTGTCAATATCTCAATTAAGGATGTATGGATAACTACAAAAGGCTGTTTACCCCGCATAGCAAAGGTATAAGCATTAGGGGCTGGATGTTGACGCACATATAATTGAGGCGGCTCAATGTCAAGAATTTGACAAGCTTCTAATAATAATTTGTGTAATTCTGGAAGTTGTTTTTCTCCTACTAAAATACTAGAAGCGATATTTTCTACATAAAAAACCTGTTCAGCCATTGGACCGAGCCAATTTCTCACCATCATATCTAAACCAGGGATTTGCTTGAGGGTTTTAGTAGCTTCCAAGTCTAGAGGATGACGGAACGAGTCAGCTTTTAAACCAATTAGTGAGCTTTTAAATAAGTCCATAGTTTAATAAAAAAATAAAAAAGGAAATGTAGGTTGGTTGTAGGTTGGGTTGAGCGACAGCAAAACCCAACATTGTCAACGATTTTGCTAGGTTTACTTGAGTCAAACCAACCTACGATATAACGACTTTTTAGCCTTAACCGAGGAGTATTATGTTGATTTTCGTGCTTTTAACTTACCTGCGCTTCCGCAAGACCTACGGGACAAGCTACATTAGTACCACCTAAACCACAATAACCACCGGGATTTTTGGCTAAATATTGCTGATGGTATTCTTCAGCATAGTAAAATTCAGGTGCATCTAATATCTCTGTGGTAATTGTACCATAACCTGCATCCTTGAGAGCTAATTGATAAACATTTCGTGATGTTTCTGCTAGTTGTTTTTGATTTTCAGAATAGACGTAAATTCCCGAACGGTATTGAGTACCAGTGTCGTTACCTTGACGCATTCCTTGGGTGGGGTTGTGGCTTTCCCAGAAGACTTTCAAGAGTTGGGAATAAGTAATTATTTTCGGGTCAAATACAACTAACACCACTTCATTATGACCCGTCATACCGCTACATACTTCTTGGTAAGTGGGGTTGGGTGTGTAACCAGCAGCATAACCTACTGCCGTAGTGTAAACTCCTGATAATTGCCAAAATTTGCGTTCTGCACCCCAAAAACAGCCTAAACCAAACATAGCAGTTTCTAATCCCTGGGGAAAAGGTGCTTTGAGGGGATTTTTGTTCACATAATGAAGTGCTGGTACTCGCATTACTTCGTCCCGTCCTGGCAGTGCTTGCTCGGATGTTGGCATAGCTGATTTTTTTCCAAATCCAAATATTCCCATTGTTTTTAATTTGTATTAATGATTGCGATGCTTCTTGATTATAAAACTAAATACTTTGGGAGTTTCAAAACACCTCTTAGTTAAAGTGTGATCATCAATGATGTTTTTTGTCAATACTTTAGGACTTACTCACAAGTTACAGGATAAATAAAACATCCCAGGCACAGATATCAAAAATGGGGGTTTAGGGAGGTATATTTGGCGTAAATCCTCACCACAAATAATACATTTGCCCAAAATCCCCCTATCCGTTAAAATCAGAAATGCTGCGTTACCCGTAATTATGTCCAACTCCCAAGTCAGTGCTGCTGTTGCGAAACTCTATGATACCTACCCTTTCCCTCCAGAACCCATTCTAGATCAACCACCACCAGGTTATAATTGGCGCTGGAATTGGTTAGCTGCTTACAATTTTTGTACCGGGAGAAAACCCGAAAATCAACATATCCGTATTTTAGATGCTGGTTGTGGTTCAGGGGTAGGAACAGAATATTTAGTACATCTTAACCCCCATGCACAGGTAGTAGGCATAGATTTAAGTGCGGGAACTTTAGAAGTAGCAAAAAAACGCTGTCGAAGCTCCGGTGCTGACCGTGTAGAATTTCATCATCTGAGTATCTATGATGTTGAACAGATACCAGGACAATTTGATCTAATTAATTGCGTTGGTGTGCTTCATCATTTACCCGATCCTATTCCTGGTATTCAAGCATTAGCGAAAAAACTTGCCCCAGGTGGATTAATGCACATCTTTGTCTATGGAGAAATAGGAAGATGGGAAATACAACTAATGCAACAAGCGATCGCACTTCTCCAAGGTAACAAACGTGGTGACTATCAAGATGGTGTTCACATTGGTAGAAAAATCTTTGCTTCTTTACCAGAAAATAACCGTATTGTCAAGCGCGAACAAGAAAGATGGTCATTAGAAAATCAGCGGGATGAATGTTTTGCTGATATGTACGTACATCCCCAGGAAACTGATTACAATATTGATACATTATTTACATTAATAGACGCTTCTGGCTTAGACTTTGTAGGCTTCTCAAATCCTAGTTTTTGGCAATTGGAAAATTTGTTAGAAAAAGCACCGGAGTTAATTGAGCGAGCAGCAGAACTCACCGAACGTCAACGGTACAGATTAGTAGAATTATTGAATCCAGAAGTAGCACATTATGAATTTTTTCTCAGTCGTCCTCCCTTACCCAAAACCGATTGGTCAGCAGATAACTTATTAGCAGCTATTCCCGAACTTAACCCCTGTATAGATGGTTTTCCCAGTCAATGTATATTTAACTATGATTATCAAATTGTTAACTTATCACCAGCAGAATTAGAATTTATGCAAAACTGTGATAGTATATCTACCGTAGCCGAGATTTTAACCAAAGTCCAGTTTGGGTTAGATGGAGTGAGAAATCTTTGGAAACAACATCTTATTTTACTGACACCCGGTTAAGTAGAAGAAAACCAAATTTGGGGAAGTTCATCTACATCTTCCACCAAAAAATCTCGATACACCCAGATTCGAGAAGCTTTGTAGAGATCACTAAGAATAGGTTTTAATACACCATTTTTATCCCAAGGTTGAAGATCAGAATCTAGTTCACAGAAGCCGACCCATGAATATCCTTGTTGTTGCAAATCCTCAGCCCTGACAAGGATTGCAGCCAGTACAGCCATATCATAAGGTTTTAGGGAAGTATCCATTGCACCAATAGAAACTTGCCTTTCCAGCATAGACTCTGAAAGTGGAAAAACATTCAAATTTGGATGTTTAGCTAATGAAATCAATCTTTCTGGAACTTTGGTTAGTTCATTAGCAACTAATCCATCAAACTGATTAAATACTCGAAACGCTGCATTGGCATCTTCTGTAGTCAGTTTCCCTGCTGTTTTAGCCCATTTGACAAATTTACGTAAATCTTCAGAACGAGAGCGTGGAGTGAATCGTCGGGGTATAGTTTCACGCGCTTCTGTTAGGCAGATAGCAGGTAGATATAACTCAAACTCTCCAGCTTCCGCTAGTGAAAGCAATTGAGATGCTTGTTGACTCTGTAAATGTGCAGGTGCAACAATATCTACCACCCAGTTTGTTTCGACAAAAACCGCTTGAGGCTTCATTTTACAAATTTACTCCACGCCCTAGGTCCACCAGCCCTGATTTCACCAAGTCGCAGAAGATTGATTATCCGGCCACCAAACAAATTTCTCAAATCATCTGGTAAACTGTCTGTACTGGTTTGAAGTTTCAATTTCTCTAGCCATCGCTGAACTTGTGATTCAAACTCAAGGTAAGGGTTTCCCTGCCATTGCTCATCTGCTGGTGGTAATAAGTAATTTGGAAGCTTTGCTTCACCAACTACGCGAATTGATGAACCATGAGAGTCATCAAAAGAATCCTGGAGGACAATAACACGCTCTCCTGCCACAAGTAAGCCAATGGAGCAACCAAATTCAATCATTAAGCGTTCAAGCTGATTCATACCATATTGACGTTGCTTGCTAACATCATTGGATTTTACTTCAACAATAATCAAATATTCTCCATCTGGACTGGTGACAATAATATCTGGATGTGATATTTTTTCCATAGAAATGTCGAATTTTAATTCATGAAAAGCTGTGATGGTAAATCTACCGTAGCAGAGATTTTAACCAAAGTCCAGTTTGGGTTAGATGGAGTCAGAAATCTTTGCAAACAACATCTCATTTTACTGACACCCGGTTAAGTATAATGGCGTAATTTAATTGCTAATTTAGCGATCGCTCTTTAAGAAATTATTGAGAGTGATCGGCTAAAATCATTTATTGCTATTTATGTCTATTGAGGAGACACTAGGAAAACCCTCCATAGTTCTGCCACATTGGCGGATATTTTAACCTAAGTCGAGCTAGACTTAAACCGAGTCAGACACCTTTGCCAACAACAACTACTCTTACTGATCCCCGCCGCATAAAAAATAAGTAAGAAATGATGCTGTCACCACTGACCAAAAATAAGTTAATTGTTTTTTTCTAAAGTATTGTTACCGCGACGTGATATGATTTGGCTGACTGGATGTGCGGTCATCATATTTAAACTGTACTAGTTTCAAATGCCGTGAGCTTGTCAGACGAACCAATTACGCCCAATCAGACAGCACAACAAGATGAGAAATCTGGTTTTGAGGACACAAAACCAGTCTACGCCTCCATGGAGGAGTTTTATCAACTCTATCGAGAGTTGATATTGATCACACTTGTTTTAACAGGGATAATCTTTATCTCCGTCTGGATTGCTTATTCACCAAACATTGCTCTAAATTATTTATTAGGGGCGTGTGCAGGTGTGCTTTACTTGAGGATGTTGGCGAAAGATGTTGAAAGGTTAGGAAGGGAAAAACAAGAACTGAGCAAAACTCGGTTAGCCTTGTTAGTAGTGCTGATTCTCCTGGCATCACGGTTGAATCAACTGCATATACTACCCATATTCTTGGGATTTCTGACCTACAAAGCCACACTCATCATCTATGTAGTTAGGTTAGCGCTAATCTCTGACTCATCCACGCTCCGGCAACCTTAAAACGCTCCTCTTCTCCAGGTAAAATTGGAGAAACGATTGAATTGGAAAGAAAATGCTGAATTTTCTGAATGTCTACTCCCTTCCGCTTGCTGAATTGGAAGTGGGTAAACACCTGTACTGGCAAATAGGCAACTTGAAGCTACATGGTCAGGTGTTTCTCACATCTTGGTTTGTTATTGGCGTACTCGTCCTAGCTTCCGTCTTGGCCAGTAGTAACGTCAAAAGGATTCCTAGTGGCTTACAAAACTTGATGGAGTACGCCCTAGAATTTATTCGAGATTTGGCCAAAAACCAGATTGGCGAGAAAGAATATCGCCCCTGGGTGCCGTTCGTAGGCACTTTGTTTTTGTTCATTTTTGTGTCAAATTGGTCAGGGGCACTAGTTCCTTTTAAGTTAATTCATCTGCCAGAGGGCGAACTGACAGCACCCACAAGCGACATTAACACAACTGTTGCCTTAGCGTTGTTGACATCGTTAGCGTATTTTTATGCAGGATTCAGCAAAAAGGGTTTAGGTTATTTCGGTAACTATGTGCAACCAGTTTCCTTCATGTTGCCATTCAAGATTATTGAAGATTTCACAAAACCCCTGTCCCTAAGCTTCCGTTTATTCGGTAACATCTTAGCTGATGAACTAGTCGTGGGAGTGCTGGTACTATTAGTACCCTTGTTCGTGCCTCTGCCAGTAATGGCTTTGGGACTATTTACCAGCGCCATTCAAGCACTAATTTTTGCCACCCTCGCAGCAGCCTATATCGGCGAAGCGATGGAAGATCATCATGGCGAAGAGCATGAGGGAGAACACTAAACCCCCTCAGATGAAAACAGTCAGCCATTAGCGGCAACAGGAAACAGGTGACGGTTAACAGGTGACAGAAATTAATCATCTAAAAACTGACAACTGACAACTGACCACTTACCACTGACAAATACAACACCCAACCGTATCTCTAAAAGTAAGGAAAGAATATCATGGATTCATTAGTTGCTGCTGCTTCCGTTATCGCCGCTGCTCTAGCTGTAGGTTTAGCTGCAATCGGCCCCGGTATTGGTCAAGGTAATGCAGCAGGACAAGCTGTAGAAGGTATTGCTCGTCAACCAGAAGCTGAAGGCAAAATTCGCGGTACATTGCTATTAAGTTTGGCGTTCATGGAAGCTTTAACCATCTACGGTCTAGTAGTTGCTCTAGTGCTACTGTTTGCTAACCCCTTCGCATAATCACAACTGAGTTCTGACTGCGGGCGTGAGCAATCATGTCTGAACAGAAAGTTATGAATTTATACTCATAACTGATGAAATGACTAGTCCACGTAAGCTATCAGAACTCAGCATTAACATTAATGTAGATAGGAATAAGCAATCATGACACACTGGATCACCTTATTGGCCGTGGAAGAAGTTGCCAAGGAAGGGGGACTGTTTGATCTAGATGCTACTCTGCCCTTAATGGCAATCCAGTTTCTAGTATTAGCCCTGATATTGAACGCAACTCTTTACAAGCCCTTGGGTAATGCGATTGATGGCCGGAATGAATATATCCGTACCAATAATTTAGAAGCCCAAGAACGCTTATCAAAAGCCCAAGCATTAGCCCAGCAATACGAACAAGAGCTTGCTCAAAGCAGAAGACAAGCTCAAGCAATTGTTGCTCAAGCCCAAGCCGAAGCCCAAAAAATCGCTGCTCAAAACATCGCCGCAGCGCAACAAGAAGCCCAGGTACAGCGAGAAAAAGCAGCCAGTGAAATTGAGCAGCAAAAACAACAGGCTCTAGCTTCCTTGGAAACACAAGTAGATGCTCTCAGTCGCCAAATCCTAGAGAAGCTGTTAGGTGCTGATTTAGTAAGTCAACGCTAACTTGTGAAAACGGTCATTGGTCATGGGTGATTAGTAGTCATTAGTTATTGGTATTGAAAACAACTAACAAATGACGACTGACAACGGACGACTGACAAAAAATTTGGAAAATTGGCAGCGCAGTTAGTGGATAAAGAATCATGGGGACTTTTTTACTGTTGATGACGGAAGCCAGCGCCGTCGGAGGTGAATTGGCACTAAGCAAGGGAGAAAGTGGGTTTAGTCTAAATACCAATATTTTAGATACTAACCTGATTAACCTGGCTATTATTATTACTGTGTTGGTTGTATTTGGCAGCAAGGTTTTGGGTAGTACCTTAAAATCTCGCCGAGAAAATATTGAATCAGCAATTAAGAGTGCAGAGCAGAAGGTAGCAGAAACCGCAGCCAAATTGAAAGAGGCACAGCAAAAGCTGGAACTTGCTCAAGGAGAAGCTCAAAGAATCAAACAAACAGCCGAATTAAACGCCCAGACGGCTAAAGATGCAATTTTAGCCCAATCCGCTGTAGATATTCAACGGATGCAAGAAGCAGGAGCGGCTGATTTGAATTCTGAACTAGAAAGAGTGATAACTCAACTAAGACAAAAAGTAGTCTTACAAGCACTACAAAAAGTTGAAGGACAACTCAAAGCTGGTATTAGCGACGATGCTCAACAGGCTTTAATTGCTCGTAGCATCGCACAACTGGGAGGCGAGATATGAAAAGTAATGCAGCAGCAGCTGAAATATCCCAGCCTTATGCACAGGCACTATTGTCCATTGCTCAGTCTCAAAACTCAACAGAAGAAATTGGGACAGATGCCAGAACTTTTCTGGGTTTATTAACAGGTAGCCAAGAACTGAATAACTTTTTGGCCAATCCCTTTGTGAAACCAGAGAACAAAAAAAATCTGCTCAAACAATTACTTGGAGAAGGTGTAAGCCCATACCTGCGTAATTTTTTACTGCTGTTAGTTGACAGAAGACGCATTGCCTTCAGTGAACCAATTTTACAGCAGTATCTAGTGCTATTACGCCAGTTAAATCAAACTGTATTGGCGGAAATTACCTCTGCTGTTCCTCTGACAGAAAGCCAACAGCAAGCAATTACAGAAAAGGTAATTACGCTTACCAAAGCTGCAAAAGTAGAATTAGCTACCAAAATAGACAGCGACTTAATTGGTGGTGTAATTATCAAAGTTGGTTCTCAAGTGATTGACGCTAGTTTGCGTGGTCAACTACGTCGTCTCTCTTTGCGTTTAAGCAGTAACTAAATGGGTAATAGGTAATAGGTAATGGGTAATGGGTAAAATTTTCCCCCATCACCAATCACCAATCACCAATTATCATTAACTTCTTTGTGAAACTAATTAGCACGACAAATGAGCATTTCCATTAGACCAGACGAAATCAGCAGCATTATCCAACAACAAATCGAGCAATACGACCAAGAGGTTAAAGTTGCTAACGTTGGTACAGTGTTACAAGTTGGTGACGGGATTGCCCGGATTTATGGCTTGGAAAAAGCTATGGCTGGGGAACTCCTAGAATTTGAAGATGGCACCATTGGTATCGCCCAAAACTTAGAAGAAGATAACGTCGGTGCGGTATTGATGGGTCAAGGTCGGGACATTCAAGAAGGTAGCTCCGTCACCGCTACCGGTAAAATCGCCCAAGTAGCTGTGGGTGAAGCTTTAATTGGTCGGGTTGTAGATGCTTTAGGTCGTCCCATTGATGGTAAAGGTGATCTCAAAACCACCGAAAGTCGGTTAATTGAATCCCCCGCCCCTGGTATTATCGCTCGTCGCTCCGTCCATGAACCGATGCAAACAGGGATCACCGCTATTGATTCCATGATTCCCGTCGGCCGTGGTCAACGGGAATTAATCATTGGTGACCGACAAACCGGGAAAACAGCGATCGCTATTGATACCATCATTAACCAAAAGGGTGAAGATGTTGTTTGCGTTTACGTAGCTGTCGGTCAAAAAGCTTCCACCGTTGCTAACGTAGTCCAAACCTTACAAGAAAAAGGCGCTATGGACTACACCGTAGTTGTAGCAGCTAACGCCAGTGACCCAGCTACTTTACAATACTTAGCTCCCTACACCGGTGCTAGTATTGCTGAGTATTTCATGTACAAAGGCAAAGCGACCTTAATTATTTACGATGACCTTTCTAAGCAAGCACAGGCCTACCGCCAAATGTCCTTGCTGTTGCGTCGTCCACCCGGTCGGGAAGCTTATCCTGGAGATGTATTCTACATCCACTCCCGCTTATTAGAACGCGCTGCTAAATTGAGCGACGAATTGGGTAAAGGTAGTATGACTGCTTTACCAATTATCGAAACCCAAGCTGGTGACGTATCCGCATATATTCCTACCAACGTAATTTCTATTACTGACGGTCAGATTTTCTTGTCTTCTGACTTGTTTAACTCTGGTATCCGTCCCGCTGTTAACCCCGGTATCTCTGTATCCCGCGTAGGTTCTGCGGCTCAAACCAAAGCCATGAAAAAAGTTGCTGGGAAAATTAAACTGGAATTGGCTCAGTTTGATGACTTACAAGCTTTCGCTCAATTCGCTTCTGATTTAGATAAAGCTACTCAAGATCAGTTGGCTCGTGGTGCGCGTTTACGGGAATTGTTAAAACAGCCTCAAAACGACCCTCTTTCCGTCGCTGAACAAGTAGCAGTTCTTTACGCTGGTATTAATGGTTATTTAGATGACATTGCAGTTAATCAAGTAACTACCTTTGTTAGAGGTTTACGTGATTACCTGAAGAATGTTAATACCGCTTATTACCAAGGCGTACAAGGAACAAAAGTTCTCGGTGATGCAGAAGAAACTGCTTTGAAAGCAGCGCTAACCGAGTTCAAAAAGACCTTCCAAGCAGCAGCGTAAAAATTTTGGATTTTGGATTTTGGATTTTGGATTAAATAGACTCGTCCCGAAATTAAATATCAGCCCATAGAATACAGGGATTTGATGTTTTTTGCAGATGAGTCTCATCTAAAATCCGAAATTCCGAATCTAAAATCTAAAATCTAAAATCTAAAATCGGATTATGGCTAATCTCAAATCAATACGTGATCGCATTCAGTCGGTCAAAAACACCAAGAAAATCACGGAAGCTATGCGGCTTGTTGCAGCGGCCAGGGTTCGTCGCGCTCAAGAACAGGTAATTGCTACCCGTCCCTTTGCTGACCGTTTAGCACAAGTATTATTTGGCTTACAAACCAGACTGCGTTTTGAAGATGTGGACTTACCCCTACTGAAAAAACGCGAAGTTAAATCAGTCGGCTTGTTAGTAATTACGGGCGATCGCGGTTTATGTGGTGGTTACAACAGTAACGTCATCCGTCGCGCTGAGAACCGTGCCAAAGAACTTCAAGCTGAAGGTATAGACTATACTTATGTATTAGTCGGACGTAAGGCTACCCAATACTTTCAACGCCGGAATCAGCCTATTGATGCTACCTACAGCGGTTTAGAACAAATTCCTACCGCCGCCGAAGCGACCAATATCGCTGATGAACTGCTTTCTCTATTCCTTTCTGAAAAAGTAGACCGGATTGAGCTAGTTTATACAAAATTTGTCTCCTTGGTTAGTTCTCGTCCTGTAGTCCAAACCCTTCTCCCTTTGGATACCCAGGGTTTAGAAGCAGCGGATGATGAAATTTTCCGTTTAACTACCCGTGGTGGTCAATTCCAAGTAGAACGGGAAAAGGTAACTAGTACAGTTGCTCCTTTACCCCGCGATATGATTTTTGAACAAGATCCAGTGCAAATCCTGGATTCTTTGCTACCTTTATATCTGAGCAATCAGTTATTACGGGCATTACAAGAATCAGCGGCTAGTGAACTAGCAGCACGGATGACAGCGATGAGTAACGCTAGTGATAACGCGGGTGAGTTGATTAAAACTCTATCTTTGTCTTACAACAAAGCTCGTCAAGCCGCAATTACCCAGGAACTACTGGAAGTTGTCGGTGGTGCAGAAGCGTTGACTTAATTTGGTAATTGGTGATTGGTAATTGGTATAGGGATTCTCCATTCAGTGAGATACAAGAACCCCACCCTCAACCCCCTCCCCGCTTGCGAGGAGGGGATTATGATGTATATCATGTAATTATAGCCGTAGCCAGGTTAATTATGACACTGCTTCCACCACACAAATTTGGCTTGTTGTTTCTCATGCGCGCGATCGCACCTCCAAACCCCAAAACTTTGGAATATGATTTGTATGGATTATGATCTAGTTGAAAATCATATACGAGATATGTTACAGAAAATTGATAAATCTTTTGCTGAATTGGCTACAAAATAGACACTTTTCTATAAATAAAAAAGTGATAATTGTTCAGCTATCTCTTTACCCTTCGATTTGTTTCCATGAATTAAGTTAAAGAGATAACTACCAATTTCCTTCGCAAGTAATACAGGAACTGCATTACCAATTTGTTTATATTTAGAACTTACAGAACCATAAAAAATCCAATCATCTGGAAATGTTTGAATCCTTGCAGACTCCCGCACAGTTAAACAACGTAATTCTACAGGATGGCACATATCTGTAGCTTTTTGATGGGGACTTGTAGTAATTGTTGGTGAAGGTTTATCCCAGAATAGTCTTCTATAAAAACCAACTTTTCCACCTCCAGAATTGTAAGCACCTCCCATTGCTTCTTTTTTTAACTCTTCTGGTAAATATCTCCAGTTTTGTCCAGCTTTTAATAATTTCAAATACTTTAAACGATTTTCTGAATAAGACATATATTCTGGTTCTGCATCAACTAACCCAGTGAGAGCGTCTTTTAATGTCCTCCATTTAGGTAAAGTTTTTCCATCTTTGCAATATTGGGGAATAGGAAATGTAGCAATTTCCCCATCTCGTGAACCAATAAATATTACACGTTCTCTATTTTGTGGTACTCCATAATCTGCTGCTTCTAAAAGGTTGTAAACTACGTTATATTCTATTGCTTGCATTTCTGATAATACCACTTTTAAAGCAGAACCAGGCATTTCATCAGGTTCTAAAGGTGGGTAATCTTTTCTGCGTTGATTAATTGGTCTGTGACGCAGAGGAGCAGAAAGCAAACCTTTAACATTTTCCATTAAGAAAAAACGGGGTTGGACTTCTTTAACAATGCGAATAAAATCCATAAATAAACTACCGCGAAGGTCCATAACTGAACCTCTTTTTCCTGCGGTGCTAAATGGTTGACATGGGGGACCACCTGTGACTAAATCTACTTCACCAGGTTGTAAAGCACGGCCTAAATTGAAAACTCTTCCTCCTTCTTGCAGTAATTCTTGAGAACTAACATTTTGTATTTCTCTGGGAATAGCACTTTCTTGAAGAAAGGGACGATTAAGAGCAATAGTTTTGACAGCATCACGATCTTTTTCTACTACAGTTACAGTGTGAAAACCTGCTTGTTCTAATCCTAAATCTAGACCATAAGCACCTGTAAATAATGAAATAGAAATAGCTTTACCATCTATCACGGTTCTTGCTCCCAATTCTGAATATCACTAATTATATACTCCTTGAGTCTATTATATCTTTTATATCCAATAAAAGCGATTTCTAGGTCGCGCAACGCTTACGCTCTTTTCAGATCCCAAAATCATCAGTTAAGCTGACATGAAACGCTGTGTAGGTTCAGGAATTTTTCGACCTAACTCTTGAGCAGTTTCTATCCATTCCTGCATAATAATTTCTATATTTTGCAGTGCTTCTTGATAAGTTTCTCCATCAGCAGCACATCCCGGTAAATCTGGAACTTCTGCAATAAATGATTGGTCTTCTTGACTCCAATAGAGATTAATTTCATAGCGCAGAGTCATCTTAACCTCCTAGCTGATATTTAAGTAACATTTCCCGGACTTGTTTAACTTGATATGCTTTGGCTTTTCCTTGTTTGGGTTGAAGGTTCAATATTTCTTCAACTCCTTGTTTTGTAAAAATGTGGTGACTACCACGAATTCTTTCATCAAATCCTAATCTGATCAAGAGTTGACACAATTGCTCAAAGGATATATTTTCATCAGATGCGCCTAATGGATTTTTCACCATTAATAATTTCTTGAATTGTTTGATAAGATATTCCTAAAACTTCGGCAAAATCGTGATAATTAATTTCTAAATCATCTAAAATATCTGATATTACTTCACCTGGATGTATTGGTCTTGCTAATCTCTCATCAGTAATATTTTGCCAATTATTCATAATTAATATTCCTTAAATAATTAACCCACAGCATATTCTGTAAACTTCCTCATAAAAGGAGACTGAAAACCTAACACAATATCCTTTTTACTCACTCCCGCAGCTACTAAATTAGCAGCAATATCATCCTCAGTACCATTCCATTGCAGCCAAATTTTACCACCTTTAATATCAATATGAATGATACAACTATGTACCCAATTTTGACCTTCCCAACCAACATGAACTATTTGATAATGATCACGTTGTGTATCAAAAATCGTCTCAACTTCTATATTGCCGTAAGCTGGTTGTGCTTCACCATATTCTTTTAATATTTCTTGAACTATTTGACGGTATTGAGTTAATTTATCCATTGAAAAATCACCTCTTTCTATACATCATAAATTACCATTTTTACACTACGAAGAAGTATGGCAGATTCGTAATTTTGTTTTTGAAGTTCAGCTTCTGCAAAATAGGTTTTAAAATTTTACGCCTTTTATACTCATCTATAAGACCCTTGATAAAACCTTCTAGATAACCTTTAATTTCTGCACGAGTTTTTGAACTAATAGCTGCCATATTCAAAATTAAACCGATAGAATGATTGTTAACAATGCCTTTGCTAAATGGTAAATGACAGGAATAGAAACTGCATTACCAAATTGATGTTTGGCTGTATTTTCATTATCCGCTATTTTGAAACTTTTAGGAAATCCTTGTAATCTTGCGTAATTTTCTGCGGTTAAAGGTTTAAATCGCTTTGGTTGATAAATTTTTTTGATAAATGTTTGCTTATATGCTTCAGGTTCTTCACATTCTATAGATATAGTAGCCACATAATCTCTTGTTCCAGTTGCGGTTAAAGTTCCAATCGCATCAGCATGAGGTAAAAATATTTTAGAAATACCATTAATACCTGAAGAAATTTTAGAATTTACAAATTCATAACCTTTACCTTCTACAAGACGAAGAATTTCTTTGTCTACTAAGCTGTTAATTTCTGCAATCTGTAAATTAGAAGTTAAAGATTCTAATACTTCAAATTTTAAAGGATTACCATCTTTTTCACCATAAATTTTCTTTCTTCTATTTTTTAAAATAGTTTGACATATTAACTTTTCTCTATAATTTGTTTCTATTAATTCCCAAGAATGAATTGTAGTATGTCCATCTCTAATATCAGCAAAAGTAAAGAAATCGTTTAATTCATCTATTTTTTGGAATCTGCCTCTAGAAGCTGGAATTTTGCCATCATTAAATAAAACTTCTGGAGGAAATTTCTTTTTAGGAAAATTAGTTTTTTCAATTCCAGGAATTATATCATAAAGTTTTAAGCGTTTATTTAATGGTTTAGGAAAAGTAAACCCCCAATAATTTGCAATATCATTTCTAATACCAACAATAAATATTCTGTCTCTATCTTGAGGTAAACCAAAATCATAGGAATTTAGCACCTGATATTTAACTATATAGCCAAATGATGTTAAATTACTAAGTATATATTCTAAACTTTGTCTGTTTCTTGGCTCGGTTAAACCCTTGACATTCTCAAATATAAATGATTTAGGTTTATTAACTTCTACAACTCTAAAAACATCAAGCCATAGTTTACCTCTGGGGTCATCTAAACCTTGCATTTTACCTGCTATAGACCAAGGTTGACAAGGCACACCACCAACTATTAAATCTATTTCAAAAGGTAATTTGTTTAAATTTGTAATATCTCCTAAATATGGTTCATCTGCATTATGATCACTAATAAAATTATTTTTATAAACCTTAATAGCTTCTTTATCTATTTCTGAATATCCTAAACAAATTCCTCCTAATTCTTCTAAAGGAATTCTAAATCCACCTATTCCAGCAAATAAATCTACAAATGTAAACTTTCTTGTACAACTTATAATTTTAGTCGGTTGGAATAATTGAAATAATTCTAATTGTTGAGCATGAGCGCTGCTTTCCATAAGGTTTATGAGTAAAGTTCTAAATAGATTTTCACATTCTATACTGTCACCAGTAAAGCGATTCCTAGGTCGCGCAACGCTTACGCATTCCCCACATCCTCAAACAGCGAACTGCTTGCAGCAGCGTAACGCTTACGCAATTACACATCACAAAAAAGCGAACTGATTGCAGCAGCGCAACGCTTACGCCTAAATTCATCACCAGAATAAAAAATGATAAGATACTAATAAAATTTTATTCATATTAGAAACTTATGAACGTGAGTTTTGCGATACCAAAAGAACTTGAGTCTTATCTTGAGATTCAGCTTCAATCTGGCAATTATGATACTGTAGCGGACTATTTTTTGATGTTGTTGCAGCAAGATAAACTGCGTAAGGATGCTCAAGCAAATATTTGAATGGATGGAGGTAAATAGAGAGTAATAAAATTCATATTTATTCTACACTAATGTCATAACTTTATTATATTCTTCCTTATGACTTTGCAAAGCATCCCAGACATCAACCTTTTGCTGAAGATTCAACCAAAGTCTATGTCCATTTCCTAAAGCTTTACCAAGACGAATTGCAATATCTACTGTAATGGATTTTTCACCATTAATAATTTCCTGAATTGTTTGATTAGATACTCCTAAAATTTCAGCAAAATTGCTAGGATTAATATCTAAATCATCTAAAATATCTGCAATTACTTCACCAGGATGTATTGGTCTTACTAATCTATCTTGAGTAATATCTTGCAAATTATTCATAATCAATACTCCTTAATAAATTTTACTACAGTTAGTTAACAAGCTCTACACAATTAATATCATATTAACACAGGATTTAATGATAATCTTCAAGATTAACATCATAAGCATCACCATCTTCAAATTTAAAAGTTATCCGCCAGTTTCCTGATACCTTAATTGACAAAGTTCCTTTTCTGTCTCCTTTTAATTCATGCAAATCATATCCCGGTAATCTAATATCCTCTACAATTAAAGCTGAGTCTATAACTTCAAGTCTGATTCTAATTTTATTTTCTAAATTTGCGGGAACTCCTTTATTAAAATTTTCTTTAAACAGATTTTCTAAGGATTTATTTTTAAATGTTTGAATCATCTATCTTTTATTTGTTAATTTTATCTGATTATTAAGGAGGCAGGTAAAAAACCTGCCCATCTAAACCTATTCTATACCCTCAATCCGATTTTCGACCTCCTGATACAACTCTCTCAACCGGTCTAAATTCTCCTCACTCGTCTCCCAATAACCGCGTCCATTCATTTCCAACAAAGTAGAAACAATCTTGCGGAAAGAATGAGGATTGAGATTCATCAACCGCTTTTGCATTTCCTCATCTTTGATGAAGGTTTCGTTTGTGTCCTCATAAATCCAATTATCCACAGCACCAGCAGTCGCACTCCAACCAGTAGTATTAACCAACCGCTTAGAAAGTTCGCGCACACCTTCGTAACCGTGAGATAACATCCCCTCATACCATTTGGGATTTAACAACTTCGTCCGCGCATCTAAACGCACAGTTTCTGATAAAGTTCTCACCTGTGCATTCGCAGTAGTTGTATCTGCAATGTAAGAAGATGGTTTCTTACCATCTGCACGCAGACTTGCTACTAACTTAGTCGGATCTGAGTCAAAATAGTGGGAAACATCAGTTAAACTGATTTCCGAAGAATCGAGATTCTGGAAAGTTGCATCAGCAGTCTTCAAAGTCGTTTCAAAAATCTCTCTTGACTCATCCATAACCCCAGGATTATCAGAATTGAAAGAGAAAGATTTGCGCTTCAAATACATTTCCTGTAACTCAGCTTCACTGTCCCAAGTGCTATTCTCCACCGCTAAGTTAATATTAGAAGAATAAGAACCAGAAGCATTAGAGAAAACGCGAGTTGCAGCTTGACGCAGATTTATTCCCATGTCCTCCGCTTGTTTCAAAGCGTGCTTGCGGACAAAGTTCATTTCCAAGGGTTCATCAGCTTCTGCTGCCATTTTTACACCTTGATCCAGCAAGTTCATTTGGTTAATGAACAAGTCGCGGAATACACCAGAACAATTGATCACTACATCAATTCTAGGACGACCCAATTCTTCCAAAGGTATCAATTCCAACTTATTCACCCGTCCCAAAGCATCGGGAACTGGACGCACTCCCACCATCCACATAATTTGGGCGAGGGATTCGCCGTAGGTTTTGATGTTATCTGTACCCCAGAGGACACAGGCGATGGTTTCTGGCCAGTTGCCATCATTTTCTGACTTATTCCGCTCTAGCAGCCTATCCACGACGATTTTCGCCGATTGGACTGCGGCAGATGTGGGGATAGATTGGGGATCTAGTGCGTGGATATTTTTACCTGTGGGTAATACGTCAGGATTACGGATAGGATCACCACCAGGACCGGGGAGAATATACTCACCTTCTAAACCTTGCAATAAACCACCAAGTTCGTTATCTGCACAAACTTGTTTTAAGCAAAATTCCAAATATTCAAACAGGGGTTTTAACGCAGAAGTATCAACTTTGGGATAACCTGATTTGTGCAAAGATTCTACCCAAGGTTCTTTTCTCCCCATATTGAAGAAGTTCAACTTGGAAACCGCTATCACTCTACCTTCTGCGTCAATTTGTTCTTGAACTAAGGCTGTAACAGCCGCACGGGTAGCGAGGGTGATATCTTGTAGTAGTTGTACATCTGCCAAAATTCCGGCATCATTGTTTTTGTAGATATCCTCAATGTTGCGACCGAGACTTTTGGCAATAATTCCGGGTAAACCTTGAATTTCTTCCTCTTGTCGATCTAAACTAGCTATATTGACCAGAGTGGCGATCGCTTCTTCGGCAGTGGGAGGTTTACCAATCACGTGCAGTCCACAAGGTAATAAGCGCGATTCAATCTCCATTAACCGACGATAAACGTTACCAACGATATTATCCCGTTCCTCCGAGGTCATATCCTTAGAATCGGTTTCAGGAATGTGAATATCCTTGTCTAAGTTGACAATACGGCACTTATCCATGATGGAATTGACAATGGAAACACCGCGTCCTGTGTCTTTCAAAGTTTGGTAAGAAGCAATTAATTCGCTAAGTTCCTTCAACCCTTTGTATAAACCAGCATTTTCCGCAGGTGGTGTTAGGTAAGAAATTGTTTCTGCATAACTGCGACGTTTAGCGATTGTAGCTTCACTGGGGTTATTAGCTGCGTAATAATACAGATTGGGAATTGAGCCAATTAGTTGATCTGGGTAACAATCACCAGACATTCCCATTTGCTTACCGGGCATAAATTCCAATGAGCCATGTGTCCCAAAGTGTAACACTGCGTCAGCGCCCCAAATCCGTTCTAGATAGGTGTAATATGCTGCAAAACCGTGGTGGGGACTTGCGGAACGGGAGAATAACAACCGCATGGGGTCGCCTTCATAACCAAATGTCGGCTGCACACCAATGAACACATTACCAAATTGTTTCCCATAAATCAAGAGATTTTGGCCGTCGCTGTTCAAGTTTCCGGGAGGTGGTCCCCAGTTTTCTTCTAAGCGTTGGGAGTAGGGTGTCAGTGCTTCATATTCTGGCACAGACATTTTGTAAGCAATGTTGAGTTCGGGACTGTTGTATTGTGCTTGTGCGTCGTGGATGACTTGTTCTAGCAACTCTTGGGGGGTTTCGGGAATGTCCTGCACGTCATAACCGTTGTTTCTCAGTCCTTTCATGACTTCATGAATAGAACCGAATACGTCTAAATATGCGGCTGTACCCACGTTACCTTTGTCAGGGGGGAAGCTGAAAACGGTAATAGCAACTTTTTTGTCTAGTTTGGGTTTACGGCGCAGATTCGCCCATTTTAATGCCCGTTGAGCGACTATTTCTACCCTATCTTGTAAAGCGATCGCTCTGCCTGTTGCCCCATCTTTACCTGATAGGATAATAGGCTCGATTGCGCCGTCTAGTTCGGGTATAGCAATCTGTAAAGCCACTTGAATGGGATGTAACCCCAAATCGCTATCTAGCCATTCTTCGGTGGTTTGGAAGACCAAAGGCAAGGCTACCATGTAAGGGCGATTTAACCGTTTTAATGCTTCAATGGCTTTAGGATGATCCTGTCTAGCCGGTCCACCGACTAAAGCGAAACCAGTTAAGGATACTACCGCGTCTATTAACTGCATTTTGGTAATTGGTTCATAGAAGTAAGCTTCTATTGGTTTAGAGAAATCTAAACCACCTGCAAATACAGGGAGAACTCTTGCCCCTAATGATTCCAATTCCTGCACAATTGCCACATAATGGGCATCATCACCAGTAACGAGGTGAGTCCGTTGTAATACTAAACCTACGCATGGTGCAAGGGGATCTTTCAGGTGACTAGAAATGTCTTTGCGAGCAGAATACCAGTTCAGATATTCTCGCACATCCTCAAACATGGTTGGTGCTAAAGGATGCCAAATACCCATGTCTGGATAAACAACTGGAGCTTGATAGTCAGCAGCGACAAAGCTTTCTTTCTCTACGCCTTTTAGTACGTATTTATCAGCCAGCATCAGTAAAAAGTTTTCCAGGTTTTCCGCTGAACCACCTAGCCAATACTGAAAACTGAGCATGAAGTTTCTCGCGTCTTGTGCTTTTTCCATGGGTAGGAATTTCAGCACTTGGGGGAGAGTCCGCAATAACTTCAACATTCCGTCTTGGAAACCAGCGCCAGATTTCTCTTTGCGCTTTTTCATGAAGTTAGCAATTACGCTTTTAGATTGTCCTAACTGCGCCAAAGAGAAGCTACCCATTTTATTGAGGCGCATAACTTCGGGCATGGAGGGGAAGACAACGGATACATCTAAGTTATCACGATGGGGTTCGACTGCGGCAACTACTTTTTGTGCTAGGTCTTCAATAAAAATTAGAGAAGCAATGAATATATTAGCACTAGCTATATCACGTTTCAACTCCTCATAGTTTTCAGAGTTGCGTAGTTCTTCAATCAAGTATCCACTGATTTCTATGGCAACGCTGGGATGATTAGCGTTAATTTCCCGTACCGCTTGCGATAATGCACTTTGGTATTGGGATTCTAGCACGACATAGACAACCTTGATTAATTTACGTCCCCGTAAATCGTCAGGTGCAATATGTCTAATAGTGGACTTGACTTGGGTAAACATTCAAATAAGCTCCTTTTAGGCGTATTTCTGCGAAGTTCATGGCGGTTGATCTGGCCGTTTGTAACTTCAATTATCTTCCACAATAAGAGTTTTTTAGTAGAAAACTCCGATTTTGTGGGGGTTTTGTCCTATATCTGACATAAAATGATATAGAAAACAACACATTTATTAATGAATCTTAACAAAGAATACAGGTTCTCTCACCTGTTTTTAAATTTTGTTTACATAGCAGTTAATGGTGGTGTAGATATATAAAGAAATTTTAAGCAAGTATTGATACTGACAGTATTGTGATATTCTGGTTTTGAGTTGGGCAGCGATCGTTCAATTTTTCCGTATAATACGCTGATAACGTACATCTATGAACACTCGATCATCTCACTCTCAATCTAATGAAGCGGAAAATTGTGATAGTTCTACAACCAACGTTAATGGCATAACAATTTCTGTGGGTGATTTTAGCTTACAGTTTGGAGGAGTAAGCCGTAGCGAAGTAGATTGCACTAATGATGAACCTGACGAACTAGATGATGAACCTGACGAACCAGATGATGAACCCGACGAACTAGATGATGAACCTGACGAACCAGATGATGAACCTGACGAACCTATAGGAGATTCATGAAAAATGAAAATAAAACAGTGATCGGAGTCATCTATTGAACCAGGAATGATGGTCAGGAGCTAGAAGGTAAATCTTTTGAATGTTCCATATCTAAAATCACAAGCTGTAGCAATTACCATAGATGTGCGTAGCTTTCAAGATTAAATACTTATGAACTATAGACATATACGAAAAAGAATCTGAAACCCTTAACCTGTCTAGTCGAAAACCTAATTTCTGGAGATGTCTTATGCTACAACACGTTCGTCATATTCTAATTTGGGCGATCGCTCAATTTTTTTGTATGATGCGTAATACGCTGATAGAAATATCATCTAGAAAATTTCATCGCAAAGAAACCCCTTTTTTTGATGAAAAACTGACCTTTATTTACGGTCTTATTCCTTTTAATAAAGTAGAAAATTGTTTTGAAATAATAGTTTTTCTGTTCAGCAAAATAATGCCTTGGATTCAATTCTTGAAAGCTGAATCCCATCCAGATTTTATTCAAGAATTCAATCAAATTAAGCAGATTTGCAAAGGTTCTGGGGTTATTTATGAAATATATCCATACAATCAAAAATTGAATAAATTAGCTGCAATAGAAACTTTTTTAATAGGTTTCTTCTGGGGGATTTGTATAGGAATCTTTGCTTCATTCTCAATTTATTTGATAACTCTTAAAAGCCTTTGGTTTTTTGTTGTTATAGCCTCTATAACTTTAACCTTTCTTGTTTCTGTCATAGTTAGTTTTATTGTTTGTGGTATCTTTGCTCACACTAGATTTAGTTTTCTGGAATACTTATCAAAAAATACCTGTTATTTAATAACCAAAACTAAAGTTTATCATATTTTCAGATCATGGGATTATTTTGGAAAAGTCATTGAAGTGCCTGAAGTACAAATTTTTGAAATAAAAGGTCTTTGGCAACCGTCTTTTCGTATTCCTGAATCGTATAAGTATTGTAAAACAAATGCAGCTATTGTTAAGTTTTATATTAACGATGTTAATTATATTGAAAAAATAAAACAATTGGAAAACTTGGCAATTCAAGGTCACAATAATTACCAAAATAGAAGCTTTCCTTTTAAGATTCAGAAATTTCCTAATGACTTTGGATGTGAAACAGCACCCTTTTATATCTACTTAGTAGAATCATACGTTGAAGTTTCAGATTCACTTAATAATTGGTCAGAGCAGTTAAGACGGAAACGTTGAAAACAAGTGCGATCGCTGTTTTGGGGTGTTGGGGTGCGATAGCGTAAGCGCTGCTGCAAGCAGTTCGTTTAAAATTGGGGTAGTGCGTAAGCGTTGCGCTCCGTAGGAATCGCTGTTTGGGGATAAGTTGGGAGAGCGATAGCGCAAGCGCTGACTTGTCAGTTCGCTGTTTGGGGAATGTTGGGGTGCGATAGCGTAAGCGCTGCTGCAAGCAGTTCGTTTAAAATTAGGGTTGTGAGCGTAAGCGTTGCGGTGACCGAAGGTATCGCTGTTTGGGGATGTTGGGAGTGCGATAGCGCAAGCGCTGACTTGTCAGTTCGTTTAAAATTAGGGGGTTGGGAGCGATCGCTCCTGAGTTTAAATAAAATAGAATCATATAACCACAAAACCGCACTATGACTTCACGACTCGAAAATGCGATCGCTGCTATCCAACAGCTATCAGCTATAGAACGTCAACAACTGTTGCAAATCTTTACTCAAAGCAATTCATCCTCAAACTCTCAAACCGATCTTAAAAATCTCAATCATCAGTTTTGGCAAGATACCACGCTCAACGAACTCCTTGCCACACAGACCCCTATCACTGTACATAACCTTAAACATCTTGCTGTTGACTTTTGGCCTGAAGAAGACTCCATCGAAGATTTTCTCATCTTCCTACGACAACAACGCCAAGAAGTGATTTAAACAAACGCCATGAGTTTTTACCTCATTGACACTGATATCGCTTCTTTTATCTTCAAAGGTAGTGATTATGCCGACCCTTATTTACCTTATTTAACTGGTCAACAATTAGCAATGTCATTCATGACCGTAGCTGAACTGTTTCAGTGGGCAATTTTGCGTCAATGGGGAGATAGTCGTTTAACACAACTAGAACAATACCTATCTAACTACTTAATTATTCCAGTTGATCAATCACTTTGTCGAGAATGGGCGTATATTCGTGCCAAGCGACAAAGCGCAGGACGACCAATATCTCCACAAGATGCTTGGATTGCTGCAACGGCTTTACGCTATGACTTACCGCTAGTTACTCACAACATCAAAGACTTCTTGGATATTCCCAATCTCCGGCTTATTATCCCTTCATCCCCATTATGAAGGTCATAAATAAGAGCGATCGTCTAAAATTAGGGTTGTGTGCGTAAGCGTTGCGCTGCTGCAAGCAGTTCGTTTAAAATTGGGGTAGTTGTGTGCGTAAGCGTTGCGCTCTAACTAGATCCCCGACTTCTGAGCATAACAGATAATTAATTGATATGATCAAAGAAGAAGCCGGTGATCTTATAACCCACTTTATAATCTTCTTCCTCTGTGTCCTCTGTGTCTGGAGTGGTATGTCTTCGACACGCTACGCGAAGGTTATTTCTTCAAGTAGGAAAATTACAGATAAATCAATAAGCAAGAATTGGTTTGTGGTCAGTTATGATTTTTTTTGTCAGAATCAGGATAACCAGGATTAAAGGATTTACAGGATGTTATTTAATAATTGTTGGTGAAAATTTGGGGATGATTTTGTTTATCCTAATATAGCTAACGCCACGCTACGCTATCAGACAATTAGAACATTCACCACCAACAAACAAATGAGCAATTACATCCTGTAGATCCTCAAATCCTGGACATCCTGATTCTGACAATTACAAGATTCACCACCAAAAAAAACAAATCATCATTTATTAAAATAGTAATTTCACAGATTAATCAATCATCAAGAAGTGCGATATTAACACTATAAAAATAATACTTGCTTTGATGAAAAATTAACCAATTCCATACAGGCTTGTCTGGCTAATTCTCGTGCTTCAATTCTATCATCTATGGATCTTTTTACTATTTGTGTAATTCTTTCCTTTAGTTCACAGTTTTTAGGAATAGGTAAAATAATTTCACCTAGTCTATCACCTAATGAATCAATAATATCTTGAGTGAATCTTTTAGCTTTAATTTGCATCATCACAGGTTCAGAACTTAAAGCTGCTATTAATAAATAGGGAGATAATTTAGAATCATCTTTTATTCTCAACTTATAAATGTGACTTTGAAATACTATTCTCTTATCATATTTTGTAATATAAGCACAGTGTCCTACTAAATATGTTCCATCTCTAACCATAAGAATGTCACCTTCTCTAACATCTTGTTTAGTAGCAAGAGAACGATAAATTTCTTCACTTAAACAATGTTTAGGATTTCTTTTGATTTCCCAGTTAGAAATATCTGAAGTTCTCACGAATGGAATATCACCAGTTCCATAATTTTCTTTACCTACTTCATCACCTGTTGTCACATCTAGTAAACCCTGAGAAATTAATTCAGATATGGGAATCAAATGATGGGTATTTTGTAATCTTTGCAATTCATTAATTATCTCTGGGTTATAATAACGAGGAGCAAAAATATAATCTGTTATTTTGCTAAAATCTACTTCATAACCTAAACTAGAATTAACTAGGTTATTTCCTCTATATTTACGATAGTTTAAGACAATGGTTGGCAGATCATCCCTGCTATTTTTACGTCCCCTGCTATCATGTCCACATAATTTAGCTTCAGCCATAAAAATACCACTTGTTTGCTGTATTGCTTCCTTTTTCTTATGCAAGACTAATAAACAAGTTTTTGTATGAGTACCACTTTTTCCAGAAACTTTAAATAAGTCTTCTGGCATTCCCATAACGGCTTTTATTTCTGCCTGATCTTCAATATAATTAATAACATAGCGATAGGTTTTACTAGAAATTAGACTTTCTGGAACTACTAGACCTAAACGTCCTCCTGGTTTGACTAAAGACAGACATCTTTCAATAAATAATACTTGTGGAGGTACAGAAGATTGTAGTTCACTTAATTTAATAAATTTCTCTATTTTTTTATCTATTTGCCATTTATAACCTAATTCAAAAGTTCTTTGAGTGTTAGTAGAAGCTGCAACAATTCTAGTCCCAAATGGGGGATTGGCTAAAACAATATCAAAAGTTCCTAATTTTTCATGCAATGATTGATCTACATCCCAGGCTAACGAATCACCACAAAATATATTAGCTGATGTATTAGTAAATAAGGATAATCTAGCTGAAGCAAGACGAACTAAGTAATTATCTTTATCTATACCAAAAACATATTGATTTACTTCTTCTGATTCAACCCCTAAGTTGATAAGATGACGTGCTGCTGAATGTAAAAAACCTCCAGCACCACAAGCAGGATCTATGATTGTTTCACCTGCTTGTGGGTTAATTAATTCTACCAATAAGTCAATAGTATTTTGAGGAGTAAAAAACTGTCCTTCTTTTCCCTTAACAATAGAGCTAGTAAAAACTTCGTAAGCATCGCCAAAAGGATCGTAACTCCATTGGTTAATATCTAATATTTCTAATTTTTGATCAATAAAATCTAAACTGTTCTGATCTAGCTGTAATTTATCTTGAGAATTAAATAAGTTAGGTAGTAAAATGCAAATTTCTTTAAAAGTTCTTTGATATATTTGTTCAACACTTAAATTAGCATTATGGTCAATAACTATATTTTTGTCTTTTTTTAGATAAATCTTACAAAATAAACATTTAATAACTTCTTCTAATAAAGTTTCATCACGAGTAGCACCTATTAATTGACCTGCTAAATAGTTACGGATTTGGTTAAGTGCATCTTTGTAATCTAATACAAGAGAAAGTTGTGTAGTATTTTGATGAATCTTTTTAATTTTTTGTTTCATACAATTTAAGTGTTTATTTTTCACATTTTTCTAGGATAGCACCTTTCTTTCAATTTTTTGATATAGTGCTTTAGCGTTAATGTAGCTTGTACCAGGTATCGCTGTTTGGGATATTGGTATCTCGCTAATTGGAATAGTGATCGCTGAAAATTGGGGTAGTTGGAAGTGATCACCATTTAGGTATAAATTGGGAGAGTGATAGCGAAGCGCGACCTAGGAATCGCAATTTAGGAATAAGTTGGGAGAGCGTAAGCGTTGCACTGCTGCAAGCAGTTCGTTTAAAATTGGGGAATGTTGGGGTGCGTAAGCGTTGCGCTGCTGCAAGCAGTTCGTTTAAAATTGGGTAAAATTGGGGTGATTGTGAGCGATAGCCATTTAAGAATACGTTGGGAGAGCGATCGCTTCCAAAAGAGTGTAATCATAGAAGAAGCAAGTGATGAGAAAAGATAATGCAAAAGCAGCTTAAACAAATAATTGTATCCGATCCAGAAGTGATGATGGGAAAACCTGTAATTGCTGGTACACGCATTACAGTTGAGTTAATTTTAGAAAAATTAGCTGCTGGTGAAACCGCAGAACAAATCTTAGAATCACATCCTCGACTGACACCAGAAGTAATTCCAGCAGCTTTAGCATTTGCGGCTGAGGCTTTACGATATGATGTAATTTATCCAATTGTTGAGAAGGCATCTTGAACTTTCTAGCAGACGAGAATCTAGATAAGCTTGTTGACCGTTTGCGCCAAGATGGACATTTTGTTTGGTACGTTGCGGAAATGGAACGGGGTATTTCCGATGATGTAGTCCTAGACTTGGCTAACCAAGAAGGTGCATTATTATTGACATCTGATAAAGATTTTGGTGAGTTAGTGTTCCGCTTACGTCGCATTGCTTCAGGTGTTGTATTGTTAGTTATGCGTTCAAGAAAAATATAACTATAAATAATAAATTGAAAGAGTTAAGCTTTCTCGGTGCAGAAATATTTATTAGTTGTATAACCTACTATGAAATTAAAAGAGGTTTAATATCTCTCAATGCTACTAAACAATTGGTAGATTTTCATGGATTTTGTAATGATTATCCTGTATTATTTTTAGATGATTTAGAAATTATTGAAAAATCCTGTGAAATTCATGCCAAATTAAAAGCTAAAGGTACTCCTATCCAAGATGCTGATGTTTTAATAGCAGCTACAGCAATTTTCCGGGATTTAATTCTCGTTTCTAATGATTCTGATTTATTAAAAATTGAAGAACTTAAATTAGAAAATTGGTCGTGATAAAAATTTAGGAATAAGTTGGGAGATCGATAGCGTTCGCGGAGCGTCACCGAGGGAACTAGCGCTTCTGCAAGCAGTTCGCCTAAAATTAGTGTAGTTGCTATTAATTGGTAACTAATAATATATAATAAGATATGAGATAGTTAAAATTTCTCCCTAAACATTCAATGAGGATATGACAATGAATGCTTTAACTGTCAATTTGAAATCAGTAATAGAAATGACTGATGAGCAGTTTTTTGAACTATGTCAAAACAACCGGGAATTGAGATTTGAAAGAAATGCAAATGGAGAATTAATAATTATGCCACCAACAGGAGGAGAAACGGGAAATCGTAATGCGGGTATAACTGCTCAACTTTGGATTTGGAATGAGGAAAATCAGGAGGGTATAGTTTTTGATTCTTCTACTTGTTTTAAATTACCAAATGGTGCAGATCGTTCTCCTGATGCTTCTTGGATCAAGTTAGAAAGATGGGATGCTTTAACTGATGAAGAAAAACAAAAGTTTCCTCCTATTTGTCCTGATTTTGTGATTGAGTTACTTTCTCCTAGTGATAGTTTAAAAGTTACACAAGAAAAGATGCAGGAATATATAGATAATGGTGTGGGTTTGGGTATATTAATTAATCGCAAATCTCGTCAAGTGGAAATTTATAGACCTGGTAAGGAGGTTGAGGTTTTGGATTCTCCTGCTACGGTTTCGGGGGAAGATGTTTTAAAGGGTTTTGTTTTGAATTTGGGGATGATTTGGTAAAATCATATAAGTATTTATTTAACATAGCACAGATACATCTCAATGACTTTATACTAATTATGTTAAAATAAATACCAGAAACGTAATTAGCCAAACATGAAATGTATAAAACAATTGATTTATTTGCTGGGATAGGTGGAATTAGACTCGGTTTTGAAGCCTATCATTGTACAAATATATTTACTTCCGAATGGGATAAAGATGCTCAAGTAATGTATGAAGCAAACTTTGGAGAGAAACCTCATGGTGATATTAATTTAATATCGCCTTCTGATATTCCAAACCATGATATTTTATTAGCGGGGTTTCCTTGTCAACCCTTTAGTATTGCTGGAAAAGGTTTAGGTTTTACTGATACTAGAGGGACTTTATTTTTCAATATCGAAAAAATCCTGGAAGTTAAAAAACCACGGGCTTTTTTATTAGAAAATGTAAAACGATTGACCACTCACGATCACGGTAAAACTTTTTCAGTAATTTTAGATAAATTGAAAGCACTAGGTTATACCGTTTATTATAAAGTTCTTAATTCTTTAGATTTTGGCTTGCCTCAAAAAAGAGAGAGAATTTATATAGTTGGTTTTTTAGAGTTTATTGATTTCAATTTTCCAAAACCATTAGGTTATTACCAACCACTTAGTACCATTTTAGAAAATGACGACAATATACCTGGAAGTTATTTCTTATCAGAAAAAATAAAGAATAAACGGTTAAATGCAGTAAAAGATAATCCTCCTTTTCCTTCTATTTGGCATGAAAATATTGGCGGTAATATTTCTGCATTACCCTATTCATGTGCCTTAAGAGCAGGAGGTAGTTATAATTATCTTGTGGTTAACGGCGTTAGACGTTTAACCGATAGAGAAATGCTACGTTTACAAGGTTTTCCCGATGAATTTAAAATTGTGTTACCTTATTCTGTAGTACGTAGATTAGCAGGTAATTCTGTATCTGTTCCTGTTATTAAAGCAATAGCAGGAGAAATAATAAAGGCTTTAGAACATCAAATTAGGGAATCATGTTTGGATGTAAATTAAATATACAGCCCAACATTTCATTGTAGTGCGATCGCTGTTTAGGATGTTGGTTGGGAGAGCGTAAGCGTTGCGCTGCTGCAAGCAGTTCGCCTAAAATTGGTGTGATTGTGAGCGTAAGCGTAATGAATGAGTTACGATTGACTTGGGATGCAAAAAAAAGGGAATATTAAAAATAGTCGTCTTTTTAGCTTGGTGAGTGCCAAATGAGTGATCTCAAGAAAATAGATACCAATGCCTATGTGACAGTACAGGGACAATATGCTGTGGTCAATGAAGGTGCAGGGTACGCAATTATCAACATTCAAACAAAACAGATAGTTGCTCGTAATATTTCATCTTTCCTTGACTGTGTAAAAACGCTGGAATACATTGTTGGAAAGGGTGAATCCCAAGATCCAATTCAACATTCTACGTCTAACGAAAATCCACCTCAGATACAATTAACTAACTTTGGTGTTAAACCAGATGTACAAAGACTTATTGAAATCTACGCTCCAGCCACAGTGAGAGTGGAGAAGAAGGTGCATTGGAACCGAAGCCGATATAAGTGCTACGATGTATCTGGTAACTGTCTTGGCCGGGTTAAAGGAAAACAAGGAGATCGTTATTGGGAAGACAGAAGCGGAAATAAACATTACTAAGAGAAAGTTTCCTCTCATTTGTCCCAATTTTTTTGTAATTGAGTTACTTTCTCCTAGTGATAGTTTGAAGACTACACAGTAGCCGATCTTGTAGGGTGTGTTAATGAAATATAACGCACCTTTTTAATGTTAATTATTTGACAAAAAATTCATTTTGTATTCTATTCGGATTCCGAAACATTATTGCAGTGCGTAAGCGTTGCGCGACCTAGGAATTACCTAAAATTGGGGTAGTTGCTATTAATTGGTAACTAATAATATATAATAGGATATGGGATAGTTAAAATTTCTCCCTAAACATTCAATGAGGATATGACAATGAATGCTTTAACTGTCAAGTTGAAATCAGTAATAGAAATGACTGATGAGCAGTTTTTTCAGTTATGTCAAAACAATCGGGAATTGAGATTTGAAAGAAATGCAAACGGAGAGTTAATAATTATGCCACCAACGGGAGGAGAAACGGGAAATAAAAATGCAAGAATCACTCAACAATTAATGAATTGGACTGATGCTGATGGTACTGGCATTGCTTTTGATTCTTCGACTTGTTTTAAGTTACCAAATGGTGCAGATCGTTCTCCTGATGCTTCTTGGATCAAGTTAGAAAGATGGGATGCTTTAACTGATGAGGAAAAACAAAAGTTTCCTCCTATTTGTCCTGATTTTGTGATTGAGTTACTTTCTCCTAGTGATAGTTTAAAAGTTACACAAGAAAAGATGCAGGAATATATAGATAATGGTGTGGGTTTGGGTATATTAATTAATCGCAAATCTCGTCAAGTGGAAATTTATAGACCTGGTAAGGAGGTTGAGGTTTTGGATTCTCCTGCTACGGTTTCGGGGGAAGATGTTTTAAAGGGTTTTGTTTTGAATTTAGGGATGATTTGGTAGAGGAATAATAAACATCTTAACCATCCTATGAAATATTAATCCCAAGGGCTAAAAACATTAACAGATGAGAAACCAAAATCACTAATATTACGAGTAACAATTATGAGGTTATTTTCATTCTTCTAATTCATGTAAAAGAAGTAATTCCGATAACTTAAATTGAGATTGCTTTGATTGAGCAATTTGATGTGTTTATAACTCATGTAACCAAGGTTGAAGAATATTATTTTGTTCTTCTATTGGTAAAGTTTCAGCTGTTTCTATAACTTTTTGGAGTAATTTTGTTGTCATGATATTACAGCGGGGAATCATAGTATTTGTCTATTATAGCTTAAACTAACAATTTGCATCAATGAGATATATAACTAACTTATGAAAATGATCGATAAATAATAAATTGATATTTACTTGAAAAATCAAAGGTCATTATCCATCTATCTACAGGGATAATGACCTTAATCTGTTAAAAGCTAATAGCCTAAAACCCTTATTATACCTTACCAGAAATTCTCATCAAGTTAATCTTTCTTACTTACCTAAACCATCATATCTGTTTGGGTCTTTTTTCTCCTTTTTGTCCTTGGGATCTTTCTTAGGCTTTTTAGCTTCTTTATTACCTTTTTTTTCCTTAGACATTAGTTTCACCCAGTTAGGTTTACCGGTCAAAGCTGCCACATTCTGCTATTAGTAAATCAGGGTGTAGCTTACCTGACATCCTTTGAAAACAGTAAGGGAAGCATTGCACATTTACGCTACTAATTACCATAGTACATTGTTATTTGATTTTGTGATGAATTTGATTAACTATGATACAAAACTTTAGATACTTTGTCACCATATCTAATTGAGATTCTAATTTATAGATTCCGTTTTGTTCTTTTCATTCATTATACCAGTATAATCATATTTTATAACTGATTAGGTAATAATTAAATGACTCCAGTAGATATTCTGATTCTTTCCAATGGACCTGGGGAGGTAACAACCTGGGTACGTCCTGTTGTCAAAGCATTGCGAGAACAATTAGGACATGATATTTCTCAGGTCAGAATTTCTGTAATATTATCACCTTGTCCTCATGCTAGTGGTAAAGAAACTGCTATAGCTTTGGGTTATCCAGAGGTTGATAGAGTTCAAGCACCAGAACATTTTTGGCAATTTTTACTGTGGGGAAAAACCGCCGAAAATTGGCAATGGAGAAATCAAGGTGTGGTTATATTTTTAGGTGGTGATCAAATTTTTCCCGTTATTATTGGTAAAAAGTTAGGATATAAAACAGTAGTTTATGCGGAATGGGAAGCACGTTGGCACAATTTTATAGATAAATTTGCCATTATGAAAGCACAAGTTGCGAAAAATGTTTCTCCAAAATATGCAGATAAATTTACTATTGTTGGTGATTTAATGTTAGAAGCAGCAGAGAATGAAATCACATCTAAAATTGAAAATCTCCAAACTCAAATTAACATTATTGGAATTTTACCAGGTTCAAAAGCAGCGAAATTAACTCAAGGTGTACCTTTAACCTTAGCTATTGCTGAATATATTCACAGTAAATTACCCCAGACAAAGTTTTTTATTCCTGTTGCGCCAACTTTAGATTTACCAACTTTAGCCAGTTTTGCTAATCCTGAAAATAACCCATTTACAACAGCATTTAATTTTCAAGGTGCTGATTTAATAGATAATCATTTCCTAACTTCTACAGGTTTAACAGTAGAATTAAAACAAGAAAATCCCGCTTATCATTTATTGTCTCAATGTTCCATTTGTTTAACTACAGTTGGTGCAAATACCGCAGAATTAGGAGCGTTAGCAGTACCCATGATTGTATTATTACCCATGCAACAATTAGATGCAATGCGTTCTTGGGATGGTTTACCAGGAATATTAGCAAATTTACCGATATTAGGCTCTTTTTTTGCTAAGATAATTAATTGGTGGATGTCAAAAAATAAGGGTTTATTAGCTTGGCCAAATATTTGGGCGCAAGCAGAAATTGTACCAGAATTAGTAGGTAAATTGCAACCTGAGGAAGTGGGAGAAATGGTTTTAGATTTGTTAAAAAATCCAGAGAAATTAGAGGCTATTCGTCATAAATTACGCAGTGTGAGGGGTGAAGGTGGGGCTGCGGAAAAGTTGGCAATTTTGGTCAAAAAAGAGTTATTATAGATTTATATAAAACTAACATTTTTTCAAATATGAAAGCACCTGATACCATTATTAAACTTGTTGAACATTTTCACTCTTCGATAGAATTGTATCGTGCGGGGGGAATTAATGAAACACAAACTAGAATTGAGTTTATTAATCCTTTCTTTGCTGCTTTAGGGTGGGATATTAATAATGAACGACAAATTTCTGATATTTATAAAGACGTTGTTCATGAAGATTCTTTAAAAATTAGCGACGCAAATAAAGCCAAAGCACCTGATTATAGTTTTTGGGTTGGGGGAACAAGAAAGTTTTTTGTGGAAGCGAAAAAACCCGCTGTTAATGTTGGTAATAATATGAGTGCGGCTTTTCAAGTCAGACGTTATGGCTGGTCTGCAAAATTACCTTTAAGCATTTTAACAGATTTTGAAGAATTTGCAGTTTATGATTGTCGAATTATGCCAAATAAAAACGATTCTCCCTTGATAGCGAGAATCAAACATTTTCATTATACAAAATATGTGGAAAAATGGCAAGAGATTTATGATCTTTTTTCTAAGGAAGCTGTATTAAATGGTTCTTTAGAAAGATTTGCAGAAACCAAAGTTAAAGCTGGGATTACTGTTGATCAAAAATTTCTCCAAGAAATTGAAATTTGGCGAGAAAATTTAGCGGCTAATATTGTTGGGAAAAATCCCCAAATTCAACAAAGAGAGTTAAATTTTGCGGTTCAAATGACGATTAATAGAATTGTCTTTTTACGGATTTGTGAAGATAGAGGAATTGAACCTTATCAACAGTTATATAATTTATTAAAGTTTGAAAATTTTTATCAAGAATTAGGGCGGTTATTTATCAATGCAGACTATCGCTATAATTCGGGTTTATTCCATTTTCAAGGTGAAAAAGGACGAGAAAATCCTGATGATTTTACTTTGAATTTAACTATAGATGATGCTATTTTAACATTAATTATTAGAAAACTCTATCCTCCAGAAAGTCCTTATGAGTTTTCTGTGATTCCTGTGGAAATTTTAGGACAAGTTTATGAACAATTTTTAGGTAAAGTCATTCAAATATCTGCAAGTCGTCAAGCAGTTATTGAAGATAAACCGGAAGTAAGAAAAGCTGGAGGTGTTTATTATACTCCTAGTTATATTGTTGATTATATTATTAAACAGACTATTGGTAAGGTTTTAGAAAATAAGAAACCAGATAAAATCCAAGATATAACAATTATTGATCCTGCTTGTGGTTCGGGTTCTTTTTTAATTGTGGCCTATCAATTTCTCCTAGATTGGTATTTAGAACAATATCTGCAAAATCCCCAGAAATACAAAAATAAATTCTATCAAATTTCAGATCATCAATGGCGTTTAACCGCAAGTGAGAGAAAGCAAATTTTATTAACTCATATTTATGGTGTTGATATTGATCAACAAGCGGTAGAAACAACTAAATTATCTTTGTTATTAAAGGTATTAGAAGGAGAATCAGGAGAAACAATTACCAGACAATTACAGTTATTTAAAGAACGGGCTTTACCTGATTTAGATGATAATATTCAGTGTGGTAATACCTTGATAGACGCAGAATTTTATCAACATAATCAATTAAATTTTTTAGACGAAAATACGGCTTATAGAGTTAATATTTTTGACTGGAAATCGGCTTTTTCTGTTATTATGAAACGAGGTGGTTTTGATGTAGTTATTGGTAATCCTCCCTATATTAGAATCCAAGCTTTAAAAGAATGGGCTGCTTTAGAAGTTGAATTTTATAAACAACAGTATGTTTCTGCTAGTAAGGGAAACTATGATATTTATGTTGTCTTTGTGGAAAAGGGATTAGAGCTATTAAGAAAGGATGGCTATTTAGGTTTTATTTTACCTCATAAGTTTTTTAATGCTCAATATGGGGAATCTATCAGGAAATTAATTGCTGAAGGTAAATATCTTCATAAAATAGTGCATTTTGGAGATCAACAAGTGTTTCCAAAAGTTTCAACTTATACTTGTTTGCTTTTCTTGAGAAAATCACAACAATCTGATTTAGAAATGGAAAAAGTTACTGATTTAATAGATTGGAAAAATAATCATAATAGTCAAACAGGAATTATTAATCATTCGTTAGTTTCATCTTCAGCATGGAATTTTATTCTGGGAGAAGATGCTAAGTTATTTGCAAAATTACAACCAATTAAATCTAGACTAGAAGATGTAACAGAAAGGATTTTTCAAGGAATTAAAACCAGTGCTGATAAAATATATATCGTCGAAGAATTATCACGGGAAGATAATTTAATCCAGGTTTTTTCAAAACAAAAACAAATAGCATACTGGTTAGAATCTAATTTACTACATCCTTTGATTAAAGGTGGTGATAGTAAAAGATATTATTTGTCTAAAACTAATAAGTTGATTATTTTTCCCTATATGCTTAAAAATAATGGTTCAATGGAATTGATTTCTATGAATACCTTTGCAAAAGAATATCCTTTAAACTGGAATTATTTACTAGATAATAAAGATTATTTAGAAAGTAGAGAAAATAGTAAAATGTTAGGAGAAAATTGGTATGGATATAGTAGATTTCAAGCTTTAAATGTCATGGCTTTACCAAAAATATTTACTCCTGATATTGCGACTGGTTCATCATTTACATGGGATAAAACAGGGGAGATATTTTTTACGGGTGGTGTCGCTGGAGGATATGGAATTTTGGTTAAATCTATTTATTCATGGGAATACATTTTAGGATTGTTAAATAGTCAAGTCCTAGAATTTTATCTCAAAAAATTATCTACATCAATGAGAGGTGGTTACTATAGTTTTGAATCTCGGTTTATTCGCAATCTTCCTATTAAAATTATTGATAATTCTCAAATTGCAGAAAAGCAAAAACATGATTTAATTGTTAATTTAGTACAACAAATGCTTGATCTTCATCAACAACTCAATCAAGCAAACACACCCCCAACCAAAAGAATGATTCAGCAACAAATTCAAGCCACTGATAGACAAATCAATCAATTAGTTTATGAACTCTATGAATTAACTGATGCAGAAATAACTATAATTGAAAGTATTCAAAGTACATAAACTTAAATTTATTCTTCCCCTTGTCTGCGTCCTAATTCATACACTCCAGCACCCATACAAACAAGTATTCCAGTGCTAACTCCCCAGCTATTACCTAAACTGATATCTAAAATCCAGTTAGATAAACCACCAAATATTAAAAAAGTTGGCAATTTTGGTCAAAAAAGAGTTATTATAGATTTATATAAAACTAACATTTTTTCAAATATGAAAGCACCTGATACCATTATTAAACTTGTTGAACATTTTCACTCTTCGATAGAATTGTATCGTGCGGGGGGAATTAATGAAACACAAACTAGAATTGAGTTTATTAATCCTTTCTTTGCTGCTTTAGGGTGGGATATTAATAATGAACGACAAATTTCTGATATTTATAAAGACGTTGTTCATGAAGATTCTTTAAAAATTAGCGACGCAAATAAAGCCAAAGCACCTGATTATAGTTTTTGGGTTGGGGGAACAAGAAAGTTTTTTGTGGAAGCGAAAAAACCCGCTGTTAATGTTGGTAATAATATGAGTGCGGCTTTTCAAGTCAGACGTTATGGCTGGTCTGCAAAATTACCTTTAAGCATTTTAACAGATTTTGAAGAATTTGCAGTTTATGATTGTCGAATTATGCCAAATAAAAACGATTCTCCCTTGATAGCGAGAATCAAACATTTTCATTATACAAAATATGTGGAAAAATGGCAAGAGATTTATGATCTTTTTTCTAAGGAAGCTGTATTAAATGGTTCTTTAGAAAGATTTGCAGAAACCAAAGTTAAAGCTGGGATTACTGTTGATCAAAAATTTCTCCAAGAAATTGAAATTTGGCGAGAAAATTTAGCGGCTAATATTGTTGGGAAAAATCCCCAAATTCAACAAAGAGAGTTAAATTTTGCGGTTCAAATGACGATTAATAGAATTGTCTTTTTACGGATTTGTGAAGATAGAGGAATTGAACCTTATCAACAGTTATATAATTTATTAAAGTTTGAAAATTTTTATCAAGAATTAGGGCGGTTATTTATCAATGCAGACTATCGCTATAATTCGGGTTTATTCCATTTTCAAGGTGAAAAAGGACGAGAAAATCCTGATGATTTTACTTTGAATTTAACTATAGATGATGCTATTTTAACATTAATTATTAGAAAACTCTATCCTCCAGAAAGTCCTTATGAGTTTTCTGTGATTCCTGTGGAAATTTTAGGACAAGTTTATGAACAATTTTTAGGTAAAGTCATTCAAATATCTGCAAGTCGTCAAGCAGTTATTGAAGATAAACCGGAAGTAAGAAAAGCTGGAGGTGTTTATTATACTCCTAGTTATATTGTTGATTATATTATTAAACAGACTATTGGTAAGGTTTTAGAAAATAAGAAACCAGATAAAATCCAAGATATAACAATTATTGATCCTGCTTGTGGTTCGGGTTCTTTTTTAATTGTGGCCTATCAATTTCTCCTAGATTGGTATTTAGAACAATATCTGCAAAATCCCCAGAAATACAAAAATAAATTCTATCAAATTTCAGATCATCAATGGCGTTTAACCGCAAGTGAGAGAAAGCAAATTTTATTAACTCATATTTATGGTGTTGATATTGATCAACAAGCGGTAGAAACAACTAAATTATCTTTGTTATTAAAGGTATTAGAAGGAGAATCAGGAGAAACAATTACCAGACAATTACAGTTATTTAAAGAACGGGCTTTACCTGATTTAGATGATAATATTCAGTGTGGTAATACCTTGATAGACGCAGAATTTTATCAACATAATCAATTAAATTTTTTAGACGAAAATACGGCTTATAGAGTTAATATTTTTGACTGGAAATCGGCTTTTTCTGTTATTATGAAACGAGGTGGTTTTGATGTAGTTATTGGTAATCCTCCCTATATTAGAATCCAAGCTTTAAAAGAATGGGCTGCTTTAGAAGTTGAATTTTATAAACAACAGTATGTTTCTGCTAGTAAGGGAAACTATGATATTTATGTTGTCTTTGTGGAAAAGGGATTAGAGCTATTAAGAAAAGATGGCTATTTAGGTTTTATTTTACCTCATAAGTTTTTTAATGCTCAATATGGGGAAGTTATTAGAAGATTGATAGCGGAAAATAAATCATTGAATCAAATTATTTATTTTGGAGATGAACAAGTTTTTACAAAAGCAACTACATACACTTGTTTACTATTTTTAAGCAAGCGGGAAAATAAAACTTTTGAATTTCAGAAGATTAATAGTTTGATTGATTGGCGTAATCATGAAAATAATAACATACTTAGCCAAACTTTTCCTATTTCTTGTATCTCTGATCGTGAGTGGAATTTTGTAAGTCAAAAAGATCAAAAATGGTTTTATAAAATTAACGAATTACCTGTAAAGTTAGGTGATATTGCTCATTTATTTGTTGGCTTACAAACTGATGCAGATGATATATTTATTCTTGAAGAAGTAGCTAGAGAAAATCAGCAAGTTCTTTGTAAATCTAAAGTAACGGGGCGCTTACATTGGTTAGAAAATGATTTTTTAAAATATTTTTTGAAGGGTTCATTAAATATTGGTAGGTATTTTCTAAAAAATGTTAATAAACGTCTGATTTTCCCTTACATAACTATCAATAATAAATCTGTTTTATTATCAGTAAATAACTATGAAAATAGATTTCCTTTAACCTGGAATTATATGCTGGAAAATCAAGAACGATTAGCAGCGAGAAATAAAGGTAATATGGATAAAAATTGGTATGGTTATGTATATCGTAAAAATCATACTCGTTTTGATTCACCAAAGTTATTAGTACCAGCAATTGCTACTGGTAGTTGTTTTGCTACTGATTTATATGGAGATTATTATTTTGTTGGTAGTGGAGGTGGTGGAGGTGGTGGATATGGTATTTCTATTTTGGAAAATATCAATATATCTTATCTGTATTTATTGGGTATTCTCAACTCTAAATTAATCAACCATTTTCTGAAGTTAATTAGTACACCATTTCGCGGAGGATATATTGCTTTGAATAAACAAGTTATAGAAAAAATACCTATTAAATTATTGGATTTATCAAAATCAAGTGATCAGTTGATTTATAATGACATGATTAAACTGGTTGAACAAATGCTTTATCTTCATCAACAACTCAATCAAGCAAACACACCCCCAGCCAAAAGAATGATTCAGCAACAAATTCAAGCCACTGATAGACAAATCAATCAATTAGTTTATGAACTCTATGAATTAACTGATGCAGAAATAACTATGATTGAAAGTATTCAAAGTGCATAAACTTAAATTTATTCTTCCCCTTGTCTGCGTCCTAATTCATACACACCAGCACCCATACAAACAAGTATTCCAGTGCTAACTCCCCAGCTATTACCTAAACTGATATCTAAAATCCAGTTAGATAAACCACCAAATATTAAAAAGGGGAAAATGCTAAATAGTGAAGCATAAAAGGAATTTTGCGATTCTCTGGCTTGACGAGTCTTGTCAAATTCTGATTGACTAGTGTATAGGAAACGTTCAGCAAAATTAAACCAGCGGTTGAGTTGTGTCGTTACCCATTCTCTAACCTGTGAAAAACTCAAATATAACGCTAAAGCCCATAAACAAGTACCAGCGATCGCAACTTTATCTATTTCAAAGCGAAAAGGCAATATATCAAACATAGCATAGTTTAACTCTCCAATTGTCAATTTTAGCGTTTATCTGTCACTAAATCCCACCATGGGGAGATTTTTTCTTGAAGTTTAAATTAATGTAGAGACATGGAACGTCTCTACAAAAATTATCTAAATTAATAAGGTACGGCTACCGGCTGATGAGTTTTTAGTTGAATTGCAGTATTATCGGCGACAATTTTCCGAAAAACATCACCGTCAATAGTTTCTTGTTCTATCAACAAATCAACCACCCGCTCCAAAATTAAACGGTTTTCCTGGATGATTTCCTTAGCTTGAATATAGCATTTGCTGACAATTTCCCGAACTGTAGCATCAATTTTAGCAGCAATTTCCTCCGAATATTCAGATTTATTCATCCAGTCCCGGTCTAAAAATACCTCATTATTATTTTGATTTTCCAAAGAAACTAGACCTAAATCAGACATTCCAAACTTTGTTACCATTTGTCTAGCCATATTAGTCACTTGTTGTAAATCATTTCCCGCACCGGTAGTCACTTCTGCTTTTCCAAAAACGATTTCCTCCGCCGCACGACCGCCCAAAGTCGCGGCAATTCGAGCTAAAATCTGGGAACGGGAAATTAAACCCTGTTCTTCATTGGGAGTAAACCAAGTTAAACCTAATGCTTGTCCCCTGGGAATTAAAGTAACTTTTTGGACAGGATCATGATCCTTAACCAACGTACCTACCAAAGCGTGTCCCACTTCATGATAAGCAATGAGGCGTTTACTTTTGCTATCTACTAAAGCAGTTCCTTCCATACCCGCAACTACTCGATCTATCGCATTATCAACTTCTAAATCGCTCACCGCTTCCTTGCGTCTTCTAGCCGTCAAAATAGCAGCTTCATTGAGTAAATTAGCTAAATCAGCACCAGTAAACCCAGGAGTGCGCCGAGCGATCGCTGCTAATGATACACTAGGGTCAATCTTCTTATTTTGAGCATGGACTGTCAAAATTTCCTCTCTTCCCTTCAAATCTGGAACGTCCACAATCACCTGTCTATCAAAGCGCCCTGGACGTAACAAAGCCGAATCTAGAACATCTGGGCGGTTAGTAGCAGCAATAATAATAATCCCCGTATTTCCCTCAAAACCGTCCATTTCCGTTAATAGCTGGTTAAGAGTTTGTTCTCGTTCATCATTTCCCCCACCAATACCCGCACCCCGTTGTCTACCTACCGCGTCAATTTCATCAATAAAAATGATACAGGGAGCATTATCCTTAGCTTTTTTGAACAAATCACGGACACGGGAAGCACCCACACCCACAAACATCTCCACAAATTCCGAGCCAGACATACTGAAAAAAGGTACACCTGCTTCACCTGCAATAGCCTTTGCTAGTAGAGTTTTCCCAGTTCCCGGCGGTCCAATTAGTAACACACCCTTGGGAATTTTCGCACCTACAGCGGTAAATTTTTCCGGCAGTTTTAAGAAAGTCACAACTTCCTCTAATTCTTCTTTGGCTTCATTCACTCCTGCGACATCAGCAAATTTGACCCCGGTTTTTGCTTCCATTTGAAAGCGGGCGCGAGATTTACCAAAACTCATAGCCTGGTTAGAAGCATTTGCAGAACGACGCAGGAATAATATCATTAAAGCCACCAGGGGTAAAATCCACATGAGATTAATTAACAACCCTACAGCAACCCTGTTTCCAGCGGAGGAAACCTCACCAAAATCAACATTTTTTTCCCTAAGTTTATTCACTAATTCTGGATTTTGCTCTAAAAGGCGCACCTGTAGAGGAGGTGTATTCGGCTTTTGTCCAGTTAAATAAACCCTAGCTATCTGCTCAGTTTGATCCAATTCAACCTTTTTAACTTCGCCTTTATCCGCCTTCTGAATTAACTCCCCATAAGTTAAAGAATTACGCTCTGTTTTTTGCTGCGCTAAAACGGGACTAGCACCAACTATACCAGGTAACATTATCAACCCAGCAGCTATCATACCAGTTAAAACATGAGTTGAAGACGAACCTGATAAATGCTGTTTGTGCAAAGAATTTTTGTGCAAATTTTTCATAATAGTTATCCTTTATGGCTGTTTTTCTGAGAACTTGTCATATCTAGAAATTACAGTTTCCTGATCTAGTGTAACTGCCAGACTTGATTATTAACAGGTGATAGGACAGAAAGTGACAGGTAACAGCTTATATTGTATTAGGAAGAATAGAAGACCTATTGCTTAAACCCAAGAAAAGAGCCGCAATAGTTCCAGTTACAGAGATTTCACCTTCAGCAATGCACTTAAATACTGAATCTATAGAAATTAAAACTACTTCTATTTCCTCAGTAATATCCAGATTTTGTTGTTCTCCTACTTTCACCACATTTTCCGCTAAAAATAAATGTATTTGATTAGTGTCTTTACTGGGTTTATCATAAAGGGTTGCGATTTTTCGCACATCTTCTGCCCAATAGCCCGTTTCTTCGCGTAATTCCCTGACTGCTGCGCTTTCTGGATTTTCTATATTTACGTCAAATCTACCCGCAGGAAGTTCCATGACAAATTCCCCTATAGCGTGTCTATATTGACGCACAAAAATAATCTCTTGATTTTTAGTAATGGGTAAAATTATGGCAACATCTGGTTTTATACTGATAAAATAGTCGTCTATGATTTTACCATTTGGCAATTCTATCTGATCTTGTCGAATTTGACACATTGGCTCATTTATGACCATTTTTGAGCTTAGTATTTGCCATTTCTGTAAATTATTCATAATTTCATGACCGAAAATATGGGATACAAGCCCCGTCCTAGAAGGACGGCTTTTCTTGATTCTTAATATACTCCTTTTCCCGATTTTATATACTTATGCAAATTAATTTTCAACCTTTTACCGTTAATAAACGATTTCCCTTAACAATTAGTCGCGGAACAACAGCACAATCAACAAATATTTGGTTACAAATCGCACAGGAAGGGATTGAAGGTTGGGGAGAAGCATCTCCCTTTGGGGTGGGTAACTACAGACAAACTACTGAGCAAATCATCAATACTATTGAGCAAATTATACCTATATTTCAGAAATTTAGCCCTTGGCAAAGACAGGAAATTGAGTCACTATTAGAACAAATGCAAATTCCTTCCGCCGTTAAAGCAGCCTTAGATATGGCATTACACGACTGGATAGGTAAGCGATTAGGTTTACCTTTATGGCAACTTTGGGGACTAAATAAAAGTGCTATAGTATCAACATCGGTAACAATTGGGATTAATTCCCCAGCAGGTGCCAAAGCCAGAACCCAAGACTGGTTACAATTTATGGATGTGCAGTTATTCAAAGTCAAATTAGGTTCAACTCAAGGAATAGAAGCAGATCAAAAAATGTTTTTAGCCGTACGGGAAGCAACAGGGGAAAGAGATGTATTTGTTGATGCTAACGGAGGTTGGAATTTAGCAGATGCTATTAATATGTGTAGTTGGTTAGCTGATTTAGGGATAAAATATATAGAACAGCCCTTAGCAAGAGGTGAAGAAGCAAATTTAGCTAAGTTGAAAAAACATTCCCCCTTACCCATTTTTGCGGATGAAAGTTGCTTTACTAGTGCGGATATTCCCCAATTAGCTGATAATGTAGATGGAATTAATATTAAATTAATGAAATCTGGGGGAATTACCGAGGCCATGCGAATGGTACATACAGCCAAAGCTCATAATTTACAAGTGATGTTTGGCTGCTATTCTGATAGTTCTCTGGCTAATACCGCCGCTTTACAACTTGCACCACTAGCTGATTATTTGGATTTAGATAGTCATTTGAATTTAATTGATGATCCTTTTAGCGGTGCGCTGGTAGAGAATGGGAGAGTTTTGCCAAATAATTTACCTGGTTTGGGAGTAAAATACAGTGCGTCTGTCGCTTAATCAAAAAATAGCAATTCTTCTCCATGAGGGAATTACTGGAGTTCAGGGAAAAACAGGGTTATCAATTTTACGCTATAGTGAATCCCCTATTGTGGCTGTAATTGACAGAGAATCTGTAGGTAAATCTTTAGTAGAGTTAACAGGTATTCAGCGAGATGTGCCGATTGTGGCATCTATGACAGCAGCATTACAGTATAAGCCGGAGGTTTTGGTAATTGGGATTGCTCCCAAAGGTGGTGCTGTTCCTGATGATTATTGGGCTGATATCAAAGATGCTCTCAAAGCCGGAATGTCCTTGGTAAATGGATTACATACACCCCTAGCGAATATACCTGAATTAAATGCCCTCCTCAAACCAGGACAATTAATTTGGGATGTACGGAGAGAACCAGCCAATTTAGATGTAGCATCTGGACTGGCGCGGAATCTACCCTGTCGCCGAGTTTTGACAGTGGGGACAGATATGGCCATTGGAAAAATGTCCACTAGTCTAGAATTACATCGGACGGCTAAATTATGGGGTATCCGTTCTAAGTTCTTAGCCACTGGTCAAACTGGGTTAATGTTGGAAGGAGAAGGGGTGGCTTTAGATGCTGTGCGGGTAGACTTTGCGGCTGGTGCGGTGGAACAGTTAGTGATGCGTTTTGGTCAACATTACGACATTCTGCAAATTGAAGGACAAGGTTCTCTTTTACACCCTGGTTCAACAGCCACTTTACCGTTAATTCGCGGTTCTCAACCTACACATTTAATATTAGTGCATCAAGCGGGACAAACTCACAACCGTAATAATCCCAGTATACCGATTCCCCCATTACCGGAAGTGATCCAAATGTATGAAATCGTTGCCCGTGGTGCTGGTGCTTTTGGGAACATCAATGTGGTGGGTATAGCTTTAAATACCAGGAATTTAGAGGAATTAGAGGCAAAAAATGCGATCGCTCAAATCATAACAGAAACCGGACTACCTTGTACAGATCCCATTCGTTTCGGGGCTGAATTGTTGTTGAATGCAGTTATGCAAAATTAGAAGCATGGCAGAAAAAATCTTGAATATTCTGCACAAATGCTAAAGTATTTTCCAGGTGAATATTATGTCCAACATCATGAATTATTTGTAATTTAGCAAACTTACATTTTTCAGTTATTGCTATATTAATATCAATAAATTTTTGATCTTCTTCTCCCACCAATAATAGGAGAGGAATAGTATTTTCTGTGAGTAATTCCCATAAACAAGGTTGAGAACCTGTTCCCATAAACTGCAATGATTTAACTAAATTTGGGGGATGATTTGTTAATCTACTTGCGATCATACATTGGTATTGGGGATGATTTTTAATCTTCCCAAAAATCCGTTGTTGATACCAATTATTGAGAAAGTGATAAAAATCATCTTTATTGATTATTCTCGTTAATTTCCTAGCTATTTGAGCATCACTTTTAATTCTAGCTAACCTGGCCATTTCTGTTGCTAAACCAGGGGAAGCAGATTCTAAAATAACCTTAATAAACCTACTGGGAAAATGGAGAGTGAGATATAAAGCTAATCTTCCTCCCAGAGAATAACCAATTAAATAGCATTGGTCAATTTTTAATTTATCTAATAATTGTATAATGGCTGTGGCTGTAGATGGCATGGTATAGTATTCATCATCTAAAACCTGAGTTTTTCCATGTCCAGGTAAATCAATAATCAGATAGGAAAAATCATCAAATAGTAATTTAATGACTTGATCAAATTCATAAATATTACCCATAAAACCATGTAAAAATAGAATTATTGGTTTATGTGCATTATGATTTAAAGAATAGTGAAATTGATATTGATTCCCAGTCATAAATACCGCAGTTAAAAGTTAAGAATTAGGGTAAAAATCTATCTAAAGCGGCTTTTAATTGTTCAATTTCCGATTCCATATTACCTTCTTGGGCAGCCCTAGCGATACACTCAGTTAAATGTTCATCTAGCACAATGCGTGCTACCTTATCTAATGCACCACGGACAGCCGCAATTTGTAATAATACATCAGGACACGAAGTATTTTGTTGTACCATATTTTTAATACCACGTACATGGCCTTCTATGCGCGAAAGTCGGTTAATAATCCGCCGTAAAGACTCTTCACTGTGGACATGAGAATGTGTATGATCTGTATGATTGTGATGGTGTGAATGGTCTCCCGGCTCTAATGTAGCTAGGGATTCGTTAGTTAGTGGGTTTGCTCCATTATTCATGCTATTATACTGACATTTGTTTTGGCATTTTGGCATTAACTAGTATTTTAGCTTGAAAAAAATAGATTCCACAACATCAAAGAAACTTAAAATTGAGTCAAAATGTCAATAAACAGAAATTCTGAATCTGATCTGTAAAAATAAGTGTAGATAGATTTATCAAGAAACAGCAAAAATTAGGCTTGTAGATTAGGTTGTGATTATGCGATTTCCCCAAATATCCCCGTCTATCCGACAACTCAGTACCCATATTTTAGCGATTTTTATGGGAGTGCTGTTAACTGTTACCTCCCTGCGGGTGTTACCTTCAGTAGCAGAACCGGGTCCAAATCCTGTCACGGAGTCATTAACAAAAGTGGCTCAAAAGCCATCTTCCGCTGCGGCTGCGATTGGTGGTCATAGTTTTGTGACAACAGCAGTGAATCGTGTGGGATCAGCAGTAGTAAGAATTGATACAGAAAGAACAATTACGCGCCGCAATGATCCTTTTATGGAAGATCCCTTTTTTCGGCGGTTTTTTGGTGATAGTTTTCCCCAACAATCACCGACTGAACAGTTACGGGGTTTAGGTTCTGGTTTTATTATTGACAAAAGCGGTGTCATTCTTACCAATGCTCACGTAGTGGACAAAGCTGATAAAGTCACAGTCCGTCTGAAAGATGGTCGCACTTTTGAAGGTAAAGTCCGTGGTATTGATGAAGTTACAGACTTGGCTGTAGTTAAGATTAATGCTGGTAATGATTTACCCGTAGCACCTTTAGGTTCTTCTCGTAATGTTCAGGTGGGAGATTGGGCGATCGCTGTTGGTAATCCGTTAGGATTTGATAATACCGTTACTCTGGGCATTGTCAGCACCTTAAAACGTTCTAGCGCTCAAGTTGGTATCAGCGATAAACGGTTAGACTTCATTCAAACCGACGCAGCGATTAATCCTGGTAACTCTGGTGGACCATTATTAAATGGTTTAGGAGAAGTAATTGGAATTAATACGGCAATTCGCGCTGATGCCATGGGGATTGGCTTTGCAATTCCTATTGACAAAGCTAAAGCGATCGCTACTCAATTACAACGCAATGGGAAAGTAGCTCACCCCTACTTAGGTGTACAAATGGTGACATTAACACCAGAATTAGCAAAACAAAATAACAGTGATCCTAACTCCATGTTGACGATTCCTGAAGTCAAAGGAGTTTTAGTCTTGCGGGTTGTTCCTAATTCTCCCGCTGCAATTGCGGGTATCCGTCGTGGAGATGTGATTGTGCAGATTGACAATAAAGCTATCACCGGCGCAGAACAATTACAATCCATAGTAGAAGACAGTACCCTGGGTCAAGCCTTGCAGGTAAAAATCCAAAGAGGTAATCAAACACAAATACTTTCAGTTCGTACCGCTGAATTGAAAGACCTTTCTTAGTTAGTTTTATGGGGTATGCTTCAGCGTACCCCATTATGTATTGAAGTAGAAACTGCTACTAATCAGAGATTATTTCTACATACATACTTCGTTTGTATGACTATGAACCGGGTTATTATGAATAAAACATACATGAAAGAGAGGACAAAAGCAAATTATTATGAAAATTCAAAATATTAAGCTCAAATATTTTAAGAAATTTCGAGATCAGGAATTAGATTTTACTGATCCAGAAACTGGTTTAGCAGAGAGTTTAATAGTTCTCATTGGTGTAAATGGTGCGGGAAAAACCAGTATTTTACAAGCTATTGCATCCACATTAGGTACAGCTACAGAAAGATTAAAAAAACCTGCTGATTTAGATTGGCCAGGATTTAATTATGAATTATTAGGTAGTAGTTGGCGTGGTTCTCCCACCAATGTCACTATTAATGTACAATTTTCTAAATCCGAACTGCAAGCTCTTAGCGAATTTCACCAAAAATTAAGAGAAATGGGACGCGATTTACCAGTTTCTCCTGCTCAAGAATATCTTGTTAACTTAAAATGGCAAGGTGAAAGTGTAACAGCAAATAGCGCAGCAGAGTTATTTCAATTTAAAGGACGAGAATATGCTAAACAATTATCTCGTTCAGAAGGATTTTCAGTTTTTGAAAGAGTGGGGACAGTTTTTTGGTACACAGAACAGAGAACAGCAACTAGTCTCACTCCTGAAGATCCAAAAAATCAATTAGAAATTACAGAGGATATTTTACGCGATCGCCTAGCAAAGTGGCAAATGATTCATGAGAAATATAGCAAAAATGGTAAAAGTTTTCGTCCCGGAGCAAAAGACTTATACGCAGAAATAGCAAGAATTTATAAAACTGTTTTTCCAGAACGTGAATTTGCAGGTTTAGAAATGCGAGATAATATTGATAATATTCTAACTGAACCTTGGTTTTATATTTACAACAGTAAAAATAAAACCCAATATGAATTTTCTGAAATGTCTGGGGGAGAACGTGCTACGTTTCCCATACTTCTGGATTTTATGAATTGGAATATTCATAATTCGGTGATTTTAATTGATGAAATCGAATTACATTTACATCCACCCATGCAACAAGCTTTACTCAGAACTTTACCGAAATTGGGTAGAAATAATCAGTTTATTATTACTACTCATTCTGATTATGTAGCGCAATTAGTACCTGAATCATCTATTAGAATCATAGAGGAATAATTGAATGATGGGAGTAGTTCGGAATAAAGTTATTTTTTGTGAAGGTGGATCGAAAAGTCTAGATTTCCAATTGATTAATAATAGGGTATTATCAAATAATATCACAATTATTCCTGTCGGTGGTAAATTTAATTTTTCACTTTTTATTCAAGCCTATTTTTATATAGATAAAAAGAAAAATGATGAAAATAATAAGAAACAAAATAATGAGGAAAATCAAAAAGTTACAAAAAAATATATTATTTTTAGAGATCGTGATTTTGATATTGAACCTACATCAGAAAATAAGTTACTACAAATAGATAAATTAGGAAATAGAGCTTTCCTATCTCATCGTACCTGTATTGAAAACTATTTACTTGATCCTGAACTCATTCATCAATATTGGATAACCAAATATGAAGAACAATTAGAAAATCCTATTTCTAAATGGGGACATAAAGATTCACCAGGAGTTGATAAAATTACTCAATGGATAGAAGAAGCTGCGAAGAATTTACAAGATTATCAAGCTGTTAGATGGGCTTTAGGTAATTTATGTCAACTTAGTGCTAGTAGAAAACATTTAGACACAAGCTGGACTAAAGATACAATTCCAGATTCTCTAGATTTATCTCATTGTAAAAGTCAGGCTTTGTCTTTAATTCATGACTTTAAAAATACAGTTGCAGAAGTGACAATAGATAAGTTTGAAGAGAGTCTGTATAGGTATTTACAGCTTTTTAATCAACAGGAATTTTGGCAGGAAAAACATTATTTAATTTGGTTTAATGGTAAAGATATTTACAAAGCAATGCACAAAATTAGTCAAGATAAAAAAAGACCATATAAATCATATATTTCTATGGATAAATTTTCTAAATGGGCAGTTAATAATATTGACATTACTCAACATCCTGATTTAATAGAATTGAGAAATAAAATAGAACAGCTTTAAAACAAATATTCTAAAAAGTTGAAAATCAGAGTAGATTACTAATTTATTCTGGACTTCAACCAGTTAATCTGGCGAGAAAATTGAAAAATTAGCATATTTACCCAAATCATACCCAATTGTGCAAAAATGAACATAACTATATTTTAGGGATTTGTAACCTATGGTTTGGAAAAAGGGGTATAAATTACAGGGTGGAAGATACGTGATAGAAAAAGTCCTGGGAGAAGGTGGTTTTGGAATTACGTATCAAGCACAACATACACTTTTAAAGCAGTGGGTAGTTATAAAAACGCCGAATGAAATCCTAAAAAATGATTCCGAATACCCTAATTATGTGAAGAGATTTATTCAAGAAGGACGCAAATTAGCAAAACTTTCTCAACAACCACACCAGAATATTGTCCGTGTCAATGAGTTATTTCAAGAAAGTGAAACATACTATTTAGTAATGGACTTTGTACCCGGTGAAAGTTTATTTAATTTAGTTCAAAAACAGGGAGCATTACCAGAATTAGAAGCGGTAGGATATATAAAACAAATTGGAGAAGCTTTAATTTTTGTTCATCATCAGGGTTTAGTTCATCGGGATGCACACCCTGGTAATATTATGGTACAAAAAAATGGCAAAGCTGTTTTAATTGACTTTGGAATTGCTGGGGAAATAATGCCCCAAGATGGATATTTTACCTCTCATCATCCTGCTAATATTGCCTTTGCACCTTATGAACAAATGGGAGGTAATAGACAAGTTACGATTGATGTTTATACTCTAGCTGCTTCTTTATATTATGCGGTTACAGGTAAACGTCCTGAAAGTTCGCTGGATAGAAAATTATATAATAAGCCTTTAATTTCTCCTAATAAATATGTTTTTGGTATTAGTGATGAATTGAATCTGGCAATACTTAAAGGTATGAATTTAGATGCGGTAAATCGTCCGCAATCTATGAGACAATGGTTAAATTTATTGCCTAATTTTAGTAATCATGTATATCATATTAGTCAGAAAACGCAACATCAAACAATTAGAACTGAGAAAACAATTCCTGTTATTATAGGTGCTAATAATTCTCTAAAAGCAAGGGTAAATAGTAAGAATATTCCTTCAGTTTGGTTAAAATTCATGAGCTTACATTTGACGATAGTTTTTTTACTATATCATCATTCAAATTATGATTATATTGTTCATCGAAATTTAGGCTTTGCTTTCTTTACTACTTCCTATACTAATTTAATTATAGCTTTAGCTTCAACTTTACCTTTAGCTTTGGTACTTGCTTCAACTTTACCTGTAGCTGTGGGCTTTACTTTTATAATTTGTTCGTCTTTAGTCTCTAATTATACTGTATCTTATACTGTTGTAGCTTTATGTATTGTCATATTTTTCATTATTCAATTTTATTTTGTCAACATTTATCGTGAAATCCATAAGCATTTAAGCCAATATTCTAGCAAAGATTATAAATTTTTATTTCTAATGGGTGCATCTTCATTAGGCTTATTTTTAGGCTGGTTAGTTTATCAATTCTTCCCCATATTTGGACATCGTTAAACCCTTACATTTCTTATCCTCTTATGATATAATAGGATCGGAGTCAAAAAATCTAACTAAATAAATATAAAAATATGAAATATAAAAATATGAACAACCTATCAATTCCAGCGCAAACATTACAAGAAGCATGGGAAAAAGGTTTACAGCAAGGTTTAACCCAAGTTGCTGTAAATATGTTACGAGAAGGTATTGAATTAGATTTTATCGTCAAACTAACTGGACTGCCATTAGAAGTAGTTAAAAATTTACAAACTGTTGATACAGATGATGATAAAATATTGGTTAAAGAATTTTTAGAAATGAGTCAATCATCATTAAATAAAATTTGGCTTGATCCAGAGGAAGACGAAGCATGGAAGGATCTATAGAACATTTAATTAAAGGTGATGTTATATCTGTTCCTTTTCCTTTTTCTGATACATCTACCACAAAGAAACGTCCAGCTTTAGTTATAACTGAATCAGACAATAATAATATTATAATTTGTCCTATTACCAGTAAACCAGGACGAGATTATGAAATTAAATTAGAAGATGAAGATTTTAGAGTTGGTAAATTAAATTTAAGTCCTTGCTATATTCGTCCTAATATTATTGCTACAGTGGATAAAAGTAACGTAATTCGGTACATTGGAAAAATCAAAGATGATAAACTTCATCAAGTGATTAGTACAATTATTGAAATTATAGAAAAGCCATCATCACCTCCACCACCAGTATCGAAAGCTTGGGAAAGAAGCAAAAAACCAAAATGATGAAATCCCCAAATCCCCGACTTCTTTGATAAATTATCATTATTTACCCCAGCTTAAATTAAGAAGTCGGGGATCTTTGTTAACATTATTAAAAACATTATTCTATTCTCCTAACCATTCTTCTTTAGCAACTCTAGCCGGAAGAGAGATTGCGCGAAATAAAAATATTTTTCCTCAGGACTTGAGAAAAATCACACATCGCGCTAGTCTTCATTAGCGTCAACCTGTAAAACTCAAACCATGACCAACCACCCCCAAATACCTCCCTGCACCTGGAAACGTCCCATTGGCCTAGGCTGGGATAAACCCTACACCGTCCGTTATCCTAGTAATATAGATGATGGTCCCTGGCACGGAATGCCCCTTGGTGGCTTTGGTGCGGGGTGTATAGGCCGTTCCTCACGGGGAGACTTTAACCTGTGGCACATTGACGGGGGAGAACATACTTTTAAAACTGTTCCTGCTTGTCAATTTAGTATCTTTGAATCTGGACAAGCTTACGCTTTATCTACCCAACCCCCAGAAGATGATACACTACAATCTTGGCAATGGTATCCACCTTCTCCCCTCTCTGTGGACCAAGAGGGGTTGGGGGTGAGGTCAGGAACTTATCATGCACTTTATCCTCGTAGTTGGTTTGTTTATGAAAATGTCTTCAAAACTCAATTAACCTGTGAGCAATTTTCGCCAATTTGGGCAGATAATTATCAAGAAACTAGTTATCCTGTAGCGGTTTTTTTGTGGAAAGCGCACAACCCCACAAATGCACCAATCACTATTAGCATCATGCTAACGTGGGAAAATATGGTCGGTTGGTTTACTAATACTTTAAAATCTCCCCAAGTGCAAGTTAGAGATGATGGTAGTCCTGTTTATGAATATCAGCCAGCCTGGGGAAAAAGTCAAGGAAATTATAATTGTTTAGCAGAAGATGATCAATATTTTGGTTGTGTTTTCGGTGCAGTTTCTGATAGTAAAACTGTCGCAGAAGGAGAGGGAACTTGGTGTATTGCGACTTTGAAAAATTACCCGAAAAACAACCAGGTTGAAATATTTTATCATTCCCGTTTTAATTGTTTAGGTAATGGTGCAGATATTTGGCAAAGTTTCTCGGAAAATGGTTCTTTACCTAATTATATAGATGAAACTCCCGCAGATGAAAATTCTAGATTAGGCGCTGCAATTGCGGTGCGTTTGACTTTACAACCAGGAGAAACTTTAGAAGTTCCTTTTGTCCTCAGTTGGGATTTTCCGGTGACAGAATTTGCCGCAGGAGTGAACTATTACCGCAGATATACAGACTTTTTTGGGTGTAATGGTGAGAATGCTTGGCAAATTGCTACTACTGCTCTTAAATCATATCATAATTGGCGATCGCACATTCAAAATTGGCAAAATCCTATTTTAGAAAGACCAGATTTACCCAACTGGTTTAAAATGGCTTTGTTCAACGAACTCTATGATTTAACTAGTGGAGGAACTCTTTGGAATGCAGCCTCAGACATTGACCCCATTGGTCAGTTTGCTGTGTTAGAATGTTTAGATTACCGTTGGTATGAAAGTCTAGATGTGCGGTTATATGGTTCTTTTGGGTTATTAATGTTATTCCCTGAACTGGAAAAATCAGTAATTCGCGCCTTTGCTAGAGCAATTCCCCAAAGTGATGATACAACTAGAATTATCGGTTATTATCTGACAATTAAATCTGAAAGTCCCCTGGCTGTTCGTAAAGTCGCAGGTGCGACACCTCACGATTTAGGCGCTCCCAATGAACACGTTTGGGAAAAAACCAATTACACTAGTTATCAAGATTGTAATCTCTGGAAAGATTTAGGTTGTGACTTTGTTTTACAGGTATATCGAGATTTTCTGTTGACAGGTGCAAATGATATTGACTTTTTAGCAGATTGTTGGGATGCTATTGTCCAAACTCTCGATTATGTGAAAAAATTTGATCTAGATGGGGACAGTATACCCGAAAATTCCGGCGCCCCTGACCAAACTTTTGATGATTGGCGATTAAATGGTGTTAGCGCCTATTGTGGTGGTTTGTGGTTAGCTGCTTTGGAAGCTGCTATTGCCATCTGTGATATTTTAACACAACGTCAAAACACAACAACACAAAAATCAATTTATCAAACTTGGTTAAATCAATCAAAACCAATATATCAGGAAAAGCTGTGGAATGGTGAATATTACCGTTTAGATAGTGACAGTGGTTCTGATGTGGTTATGGCTGATCAATTGTGCGGGCAATTTTACGCTCGTTTATTGAGTTTACCAGATATTGTCCCCAGCGATCGCGCTTTGTCTGCCTTAACAAAAATATATGATTCCTGTTTTCTCAAGTTCCAAAATGGTAAATTTGGCGCTGCTAACGGTGTTCTTCCCAATGGTTTACCAGAAAATCCTCATTCTACTCACCCTTTGGAGGTTTGGACTGGAATTAATTTTGGTCTAGCAGCCTTCCTGGTGCAAATGGACATGAAAAATGAAGCAATGCGCTTAACTGAGGCTGTGGTGAGGCAAGTTTACGACAATGGTTTGCAATTTCGCACCCCGGAAGCTATCACTGCTAATGCTACTTTCCGCGCTAGTACCTATCTCCGCGCTATGGCTATTTGGGGAATTTATTTGCTGATGTGTTAATTTTAATATTCTTAGGACTTACGCACAATTAAGTTTTTAAGAGATTTTGCGTAAGTCCTGATACTGCAATTCGTCCAGGCTCTTTTATTTTCCTGTTATTTCCGGAATTTAGTGAAGAAATCAGTAATGGTAAGAGTTAAGGAATTTTAATCTGAAAATCTATGTTTGAAAATCTGTCTCTCTTCTCTAATTAAATCAGGGTTTGCTCAAAAAATATCAAACCTTTATCCCCCTCGTACTCTAGTCTGTCCCCTGTCCTCATGGATTCTTTTCAAGTATAATTCTCTTGATTTTCACTCTCAAAGTCACTGAAAAATCAGAAATCAGTAATTGCGTTTCCCAGGGTTTGTATTTATAATGGCACATTTGAGCGATGATCTGTCAAAGTGCATTTTTTTACCCAAGTCAGCAAAAAATCATCACCAATTCCTTACTTCATTTCGGGTTATGGGAGATAAAAAGTAACAAGATTGAAGTTACCCACTTAAAAAACTCTCTCCTCTAGTTGGAAATAAATTAAGAATTTATCAGTAGACTTCAATCATCTAAGAATACAAGTAGTTGCACGCTAGATGAATAAGGCTAGGACAGCAGCAGCTTTATCAATCTATTTGGTCAGGTTGGCCAGGTTCAAATGTAGCTGGTGTCTATGACTCCCATTTTAAGTTCAAAGTTCCCGGTTAGTTTGAAGATCATGAAAATTTTGATCTTGATTGAGCTTTCACTAAGTGCAGCGTATATCACCCTTCAATTCTTTTCCCGTTACTGAAAAATTTATAAAAACTTCAACAGCCTTGGGAGTTATACCTTAACCTCTTCATTGTTATTTGTCAAGCAATTTACTTTTGCATCCCCAAAGTCAAACAGCAGCGGTTTATATACTGGGATTTTCAGAAATTTTCTGTTTTTATAATTACTTAACTATACTTATTTAAACTAGCTTATATACCGAAGTATCCGCTTTTCATAGCTAACACCACACTCCGCTATCAGAATCATCAGCAATAATTGACAATAAATAATAATAGTTATTCCTACTCAATCAGTTTAATAACTATCACTGGAATCTCACTTATTTCAATAACTTATATACAGATAATTACCCAGCCTGTTATTTAATTAAATTGCAATATTATCTCATAAATAAATGAGATAATAACTAAATGTTCATGCTGATACGGTTTTTCCTATCTACAGATGATGAGATGGATTTTTGTATTTAAATACAAATCTATCAGTAAATTAAAATAATATTCAAAATCTGGGCATTAATAATAAATTAGATGGATAAAATTTTAATTATTTTTTTCGCAGTTATTTACACCTATTTGTCTGATATTTATTGAAGATTTAAACCATTGTAACCCTTACATAGTAAGGACTTTATCAAAAAAAATTACAAATAAACTACTTCGTCAACATCAAAAATTGTTGAATAGAAATAGGACTTTTTGTTGATAGATATATAGTATTTGCCATTGTCTAGATGCTAATAACATAGATAGAAGACATTGCTAGTATTTTTGCTTTACATGACGATGATAGCATCTGCCATTGAGATTAAAGTGGGGGGTAACACCCCTCATTTTTTGCCCAGCGGGGTCAAAACTTAAACCTGCACAAGAGATGGGTAAATCTCTAGATAACTTGAGTAAATTTAACTTAAATTTTGCTAGTTTGGCAGATGACATTAGCAAGAAAAAATAGTATAAATAAAAATGTGGCTTTTGAAATTGAGAAATCAACGGTTTTCCTGATTCCATCCAGCAATTGTGAGCTTTTACCGAGAAGCGACAAAATTAATGGTAAGAAGTTATACAGCAGTAACTAAGGAAAAGCAGAAGATTAACCCTTGGGAGTTTCAACAGCAGACAACTGTATCTACGAAAAGCTACGTCAAATTCGAGTTCTCCAGGTAGAAACCAGACCAAAGGAAAATATTTACCTTTGATTCATTAGTAAGTACAAACCTAAACTCTATAAGTAATTAATACATACTACTTAGGTAAGGAATAGGGTTTACTAAATGAAAACTGTAAAACTGCCCAGAAAACTAGGATATATACGGCAAAACGGTACAGAAGCTTGATTAAAAATAGTCAGGTTTTCAATCACAGGTCAGGTTATGAAAAAAATCATCAGGTCAAATGCGCTTTTTAGCTTAGTTAAGCGGGTAAATTTAGAGATGCAGTTCTCTCAATTCCATACCCATCAGGTATCCATGTTATCAAGTACCGTACTTTTGAAACGGGTTCTTGCTTTTTGTAACATCTGCCAGCAATTGATTACCTATAGATTCCGGTCATTCCCGCTCCAGCAACTTGGCTGAGGCTGTTTATCAAGTGCAATGCAGAAACTGGACTAATTTACTCAATTTAAAGACAACTAAGATTATGAATCAAGATATTGCTGGCAGTGGTAACAACTTAGGACCGAAAATCCATCCTGAACAATTAGACCAAGTAGTCGAAGCGATTTTAGCAGGTAAGTATTCTTGGGCTTGTGTTTTAATGTTGCGGTTTGTTGGTTATAATCCGATGCACTATATTCCTTATCGCACTTATAACCGCATATTGAAAGAAAATGCCCGCACAAATAGGTCAAACTCACAAAATAATGAAAGTCTGAAAATTGCTAAACCAACCACAGAGAAGTCCGAAAGCAATCTAGCTTCTAACTGTTTAAGCAAGATTAAAGATATAGCGTATCTGGAAGTGGGGGGTAAGCAAAAAGCAGAAGCACGCGCTAACAGTAGGGAAAAAAAGTCAGCATAGTTGCTGAATATACTGTAATTGCCTGTTACTCAGTAAAATTGGATCTGAAATGTGAGTAACTGCAATTACTGAATCCCTATCTGCCAGCATGGGAAATATACATTTGTAACATCTTATAAATTAGAAATAGCAGAACAAAGGTGCATGGCGGACTGCATTTTTCCCAAAAAGCTGATTGCTTGTAGCACTTGTGTCTCTTAATAATTAAATAAATCAGGATTTAGGCAATTTGCATATTAGTAAGGTGTGTCATATTTATTAAACGCTGTCAATAAGCAGATGTTTAATATTTGACGCATCCTATCTGATATTTAGGGTGGTGCAGTCATCTGAGGTAAGATATTAGCGGGCAAGATGCCCGCACCACAAGAGTTTTCTCATGGGAATCTACTAAGCATATTTTTAGCAGATTGAAATTTATATAAATTTTATGTAAAGATATCATGAAGTTTAGATAAAGATTTGATTTTTTATATAAATTTTCAAAGAAGATATAGCAGAATTTAAAAATAACAATCAAAGCTTTGTCACTTTTTTATCTAAACTGAATGGCTAACGCTAAGTTATCAGACAGACAATTTCATATTTAGAAAGTTTGCTGATGAGAATTTTTTGATTTTAGGCTACTGTAAGAGATAGATTACATCCTTCCTGAACTTATCTACTTTGAGGCTGCAATATTTGGAGTAGGTGTGTCGTAATTATTGGGGAATTAAAGCTGCATGAACTTAAATAGTCTAGTGTTGATTGATAAATCTGAATACCAGTGTTTATGAATGTCCTGAAATCTAAATTAGGGATAATATCATCCTTGAAGTGGATTTTTGGATGATTAACTAATGGGGATAAATTTAGTATTAGGGATAAAAATGATTGGAGTTTATCTGTAGGTGTTTTAGCAGACAATGCTGTTTATTGGGGGGAAAACAGCTATACTTGTTGCATAAATATGGAGAAATAAATACTCATGAAACATCCTACAGATTAAATACTAAATGTCTGTGAAATTCTTTGCATCTGTATTTGAGCAATAGATGTAACAGATGGATTTGCCCAAATTTGAAAGTAGAAGGCAACTGGTAAGAATTATGTCATCTTATTCTCATCAAGATCAGGTTGTTAATATTTACGATACTTATGAAAGTAAGTTTTTAACACCCTTTCAGCGGAAGGCCTTGCTAAAAAACTTACAAAATAATTCACAACCAGAATATCGGCGACGCATTGAGATAATGTTGTTAGCAGATATGGGAAAATCACAAACTCATATTTGTGAAATCATAGGCTGTTCTCAAGAAATGGCCAGGTATTGGATAGGTATTGCTGAGGCAGGTATGGCGCATAAATGGAATCAGCGGCCATTGGGTAGACCAAAGATTGTTAATCATCAATATATTGAAAAATTGAAAGAATTAGTTAATTGTAGTCCCCGTGAATATGGCTATGCTTTTAGTGATTGGACGGCTCAATGGTTGAGCAAACATTTAGCTAAAGAGTTGGGAATTAAAATTAGTGATCGCCATATCAACCGTTTACTTAAACAAATGGGACTTTCCACTAAACGTAAAAATTATCCATTGACAACTGCTGAAAATCAGGATATAGCAATTACAATTAGTGATTTGCATTCTCTACCTGAACCTAGTTTTCATTGGTCATTTAATCTCATGCAGGCCAATCAATAATAGTGTTTTGGAGGTTAGGAAATGCTATCAACGTTTTCTCAGGAACAGTTAGCTACAAACATTAAGCAAGTCTTGGGTGATTCCCTATCAAATCAAGCAGTTGCCGATTGTATCAAGGCTTTAGAAATTATTGAACCACCGGTAGCAAAGCAATTTTGGCAAGGGACAACAGCAAAGCCGGGAATTTATATTGTGCTAACGGGTAAGGTGAGATTACTTGATAACTCTAATAACTTAATTACTACTCTCGCGCCAGGTTCATCATTTGGGGAGTTAACTTTATTTCCAGAACAAGAATTTAGTAGTTACGTTGCTAGAGCTTCTGTGAATTTAAAAATTGCCTATCTTCCCCAACAGATGGTGAAGAAGGTAATGGGAGAATTTCCTGATACTTATGATCTTTTGCTGAATAAAGCACAACTAATTAACACTGCCAAACCTCCAGAAATTCCCACTCCAGAAACACCAAGAACAGCAAAAACTGCCAATTTTACCCAACTGACAATTCCCCCACTGGCACAACCAAAAAAGCGCCCCAAATACTTTCCTATTCCGACTGTAACTGCTGGAAATTGGTGGCGTAAATTTACCAAACGCTATCCATTTTTTGAACAACAAAGTGCTGCGGATTGTGGAGCTGCTTGTTTAGTCATGATTGGTCGTTATTGGGGGAAAAACTTCAGTATTAATCGCCTGCGGGATTTGGCTAATGTTAGCCGTAGTGGTGCATCCATGCGAAGTTTGAGTGCAGCAGCGGAAAGTCTTGGTTTTGCTACCCGTCCAGTGAAAGCCAGTTTAGATAAATTTGCTCAACAACCTTTACCAGCGATCGCTCATTGGGAAGGTAAACATTACATTGTTGTCTATGAAATTACCAAAAAACAGGTAATTGTCGCCGATCCTGCCCTTGGTCAACGCTATTTAACTATCAATCAATTCAAAGCAGGTTGGACAGGCTACGCTCTATTACTAGAACCCACAGCTTCACTCAAAAAAACACCAGAAGCTAATACGCCATTTTGGCAGTTATTGGATTTAGTTAAACCTCACTTTCAAGTCCTACTAGAAGTATTCATTGCTTCGGTATTAATTCAGGTATTTGGATTAGTAACACCCCTATTTACTCAACTTTTATTAGATAGAGTCATTGTTCAAGGTAGCACCTTAACCTTAAATACTGTAGGCTTCGGATTATTAATTTTTGGTTTGTTTCGTGTCGCCATTAATGGGTTAAGACAATATTTACTTGACCACACAGCCAACCGAATTAGCGTCGCTTTAATGGTGGGATTTATTAAGCATACATTTGGCTTACCTCTGTCCTTTTTTGAGTCTCGATATGTTGGTGATATTGTCTCCCGTGTCCAGGAAAATCAGAAAATTCAGCGTTTTCTCACTGGTGAAGCTTTATCTATTGGCTTAGATTTATTGACCGTCGTTGTTTATGTAGGATTAATGTTTTGGTACAGTCCACCAATGGCGGGGATGACATTAGCAATTGTGCCACCATTTGTGTTATTAACATTATTTGCTACGCCATTTTTACGTCGAATTAGTCGAGAGGTATTTGCCGCAGGAACCCTAGAAAATAGCTATTTAATTCAAAGCTTGACGGGGATTTCTTCCATTCGCTCAATGGCAATTGAACAAACGGTGCGTTGGCATTGGGAAGAATTGCTGAATAATTTAATTAAAAAGAACTTTAGTGGTCAAGTAGTTAGTAACCAACTGCAATTAGTTAGCTCTACCATTCAATCTTTAGCCAGTACAGGATTACTATGGTTTGGGGCTTGGTTAGTTATTCAAAACCAACTTACCATTGGTCAATTAGTTGCTTTTAATATGTTGTTAGGCAACATTATTCAGCCTTTCCAACGGTTAATTATCTTGTGGAATCAACTACAAGAAGTAATCGTTGCCACCGAACGAATTAATGATGTTTTAGAAGCAGAACCAGAAGAAGATTTAGAACATAAACCTCGCCAATATTTACCCAGATTAATCGGGAAAATTAGTTTTAATAACGTTACATTTCGCTATCACTCTGAGAGTGAAATTAACATTCTAGAAAATCTCAGTTTTGAAATTTTACCAGAGCAAACTGTAGCAGTTGTCGGGCGCAGCGGTTCAGGGAAAACCACCCTTTCTAAATTGATTTTGGGTTTATATCCACCGACAGATGGAAGAGTTTTAATTGACAATCAAGATGTGACTAGTATTTCCTTGCATTCTCTGCGATCGCAAATTGGAGTTGTTGATCAAGATACATTTTTATTTGGAGGAACAATTCGGGAAAATATCACTATTGCCCATCCTGAAGCCTCTTTAGAAGAGATTATAGAAGCCGCCCAACTTGCAGGGGCAGACGAGTTTATTAAAAGGATGCCAATGGGTTATGAAACACAAATTGGTGAAGGTGGAGGAATGTTATCAGGAGGACAACGCCAACGGTTAGCAATTGCCCGCGCCTTATTAGGAAATCCTCGACTTTTAATATTAGATGAAGCTACGAGCCACCTTGATTCTGAATCTGAACGTATTATTCAAAACAACCTCAAAAAAATTCTGCAAGGACGTACAAGTTTAATTATTGCTCACCGTCTTTCTACAGTTCGTCATGCTGATCTAATTTTAGTTTTAGATCGTGGTGTTTTAGTAGAAAGTGGTACTCACGACGAATTAATTACCAAAAAAGGACATTATTTTTATCTCAATCAACAACAATTAGCACAAACAAATTAATTGTTTTAATTGTTTAATTGCCAAGATATCCCTGACTTCTGCAAGAAGTCAGGGATATATAACTACAAAAATAGAGAACTGTAAAATTATTTATGCCCCAGTCAGTTTATACACAACCAACAACTACTATAAATCAGCAGAATCAAACCGAATCTACTGCTTTTCTCCCAAATCAAAATCAAACCCAGACATTAGGTAAGGTCCAGGATTGGTTTTATGGTACAGAAGAATTATTAGATGCTTTACCAAAAGTCTGGACTCGTTCAATGTTGTATTTGCTGGTTAGTTTTGCAGCAATTATTTTACCTTGGGCAATGTTAACTAGAGTTGATGAAACCGGAAATGCTATTGGACGAATAGAACCAAAAGGTGCAACACAAAAATTAGATAGTGCGGTGACTGGTACTATTGTTTCTGTTAATGTTAAAGAAGGGGCAACAGTTAAGGCAGGACAGGTTTTAGTGAAAATAGAATCTGAGGTTATGCAAACAGAAATACAACAAATAAAAGCTAAATTAGAAGGGTTGAAAAATCGTAAATCTCAACTAGAAATCTTAAAAAATCAAGTCTTAATGGCAATTAATATTCAACGTCAGCAAAACCAATCTCAATCATTAGAAAAAATGGCTCAAGTTAATCAAGCCAGACAAACATTTGAAACTAAAAAAAGTGCTTATAATTTCCAAGATTTGGAGAAATTGGCACAAATTGATCAGATGAAACAGAATGTAAAATCTACTCAAAGTAACTATAGGTTAGTTACAAGTCGCTTGCGTCGAGATATTTCAGAAGTTGCCCGTTATCGTCTACTGTTAGAGGAAGGTATAATTCCTCAAACCAAACTAGTAGAATTAGAAAAGATTGCTGAGGAAAGTCAACGTTTACAAGAAGAAGCAAAATTTAATATTCAAACGGCACGGTTACGCTTAAAAGAACAAGAAAGTAGTTATCAGTCGCTTATGAATCAATTTAAGTCAGATATTGAACAAGCAAAATTGCGATTACAACAAGAGGAAAGTAGTTATAAAAGTGCTATACAAGGAGGAGAATTAGCATTATTAAAAAGTCAGGAACAGTTTAAAGACCTACAAAATCAAATTACTTCTCTACAATCGGAAATTATGCAAACAGAAGGACAGATCATCTCCCTAAATTTACAACTAAAACAGCGAATTATCCGCTCTCCTATTGATGGAACAATTTTTGAACTACCCATTAAAAAAGCTGGTTCTGTAGTCCAACCAGGACAAATGATTGCTCAAATTGCACCCAAAAATGCGGACTTAATTTTGAAGGCACGTATGGCCAGTCAACATAGTGGTTTCGTTAAAGTAGGAATGCCAGTAAAAATTAAATTTGATGCTTATCCTTTCCAAGAATATGGAATTTTATCAGGGCGAATTACTTGGATTTCACCTAACTCTAAAATTCAGGAAAATAGTGCCAATCGTCTAGAAACCTATGAAGTAGATATTGCTTTGGAAAATCCTTATATTCAAGTTGGTAACAAGCAGATTCCTCTCACCCCTGGACAAACCGCAAGTGCCGAAGCAATTATCCGTCAACGTCGAGTTATTGACTTTATTTTAGATCCATTTAAGAAGTTACAAAAAAATGGTTTAGAGCTTTAATGTCAACGAAAATTAAAGACATAATTCATGCAATTATGTCTAATAAAAAAAGACTTTAATATGCAACTTTTATATAATCTATGAGGAAATAATGTAAAAATATAAGAGTCAAGTGAAGATTAGAAGGATAATATAATGGAAAGATTAGTAATTAATAACTTTGATTACACGGATTTAGAAAGCTTTATTTATGATTTAAAACAAATAGAATCAAATATTGTATTAGGAGGATTAGTTTGGGGCGATTATCCAAATTGGGGAGGGACTCCTAATGTTTTTGTCATGACCATCTATGATGGTTTAAATACCATATCAACAACTTATGAAGGTGCAGGGAATTTTCATGATAATAAATTCCATACGATAGACTATGCGCGGACAGTTAATGCTTGGGTATCTCATTAATTATTTCACGATATTTAAAGGTGCAATCAGCAGAACTGTTTACTTTTGATGAGAAAATAAGATCATGGCTACAATCATAATTTCTGATTTGCAACTTCTTGAGAAAAAGACATTCTTATATGACTTAAATTCACAGCAAATCACACAAATATCAGGTAGTATTTTTCTGCCTTTATGGGATCGTCCTGCTGTTCACTTATCAACAGTTTATGATGGAATAAACAATCCCCAAACAACATATGAAGGTCCATTTGGATTCCATGATAACAAGATTTTCGCTATTGACTTTTCCAAACTATCCGGCTATTTAGTAATCTGATAGGTATATTGCCTTGTCATCAGGACAATTTTTAGCACCAACCTACTTAATTATTGTAGCAGATTCAAATGCAATTTCGTCACAATTGCAAAACTGTTCACTTTTTGATTAGGAAATAATATCATGGCTACAATCATAATTTCCGACTTAGAAACTATTGATAAAAATACATTCTTGTATGACTTAAATTCAGAGGAAATACAACAAATAGTAGATACTGATATTCTCCCTTTATCAGGTGGTTTTGATCTGAATTTTCTGTTAACCACCATTCAGGATGTTATAACTAATCAGACATCAAGCGATAATGGGCTATTTGGTTCAAATTCCCGTAATAACAAGATTTTTAGTCTTGATTTTTCCAACCCATCTCTTTATTTAGTTACCAAATAACTCGATCACAATCACAATTATGTCCCCGGATTGTGAGATAATTCGGGGGTATAAATCTGGTAATTTTTCTCATATAAATTATCGAAAATATTAAAAGTATCATTAGATAGAGATAAGAAAATAACATATCAGGTAAATATGATAGATACGCTGATAATTCATTTAAATAGGATCAAATAAATTCTTAATGGGTTTAGTAAATCGAGGAATTACGCCATGTCAGATATTTTAAAAATATCCAATGAAGATATTATTTATCATCTAAAAATATCTTGTCAAATCCCTAGTTTATTAGAAGCGATCGCCACTAGAAAAGTTATTACTGAAACGGCTGAAAAAGCAGGGATTACTGTCGAAACAGCAGAACTACAACAGTCCGCAGATAGTTTACGATTAGCTAATAGACTGATTAAAGCTGAAGAAACCTGGGAATGGTTACAGAAACATTATCTTTCCTTAGATAATTTTGAAGAAATAGCACATCTCAATATCTTATCGACAAAATTAGCTCATCATTTATTTGCTGAGAAAGTTGAACCATTCTTTTATGCTCATCAACTTAATTACAGCGCCGCCGTTACCTATGAAGTGATATTGGATGATGAAGACTTAGCCTTAGAAATATTTTACGCTCTTCAAGAAGGAGAAATTAGTTTTCAAGAAATCGCTCGTCAATATATCCAAAATCCCGAAATAAGACGCGCTGGAGGATATCAAGGTATCCGCAAACGTAGTGATTTTAGACCAGAAATTGCCTCTCTAGTATTTGCAGCTAATCCCCCACAAATTCTTAAACCAGTAATTACACCAAAAGGAGTGCATATCATTATAGTTGAAGAAATAATTGAACCGGAATTAAATGAACAAATGCGTGTACAAATCCTTGGCGATTTATTTACTAATTGGTTAAAAGATCAAGTTAATAAATTAAAGATTGTCGCCACATTAGGAGCAAGTCTCAATTTTTCCTCTTCTCCAGCAGAAATATTGAGTAAAGCCAGTTAAAATTGAGAAGAGTTATATCCCTGACTTCTTTAACAAGTCAGGGATCTTGTTATGAGATAATATTCAGGAAAACTATCTATCTAATGGGGTATAGATATCCTGTGAATGTGTATTAAGATAAGGATATTGTAATTTAATTTTTTGTAATGCAAATTGTTCAAGAATAGCCGTCATTCGACTTTCTGAATCATTTTGATCTGCTTGCCAAGCAGCAATTAAACCATTAGCAATAATTTGACAACGATGAGTACCAAAACTTTCTTTTTCACCGAATTTATTTTCTGGTTCTTCAGCACAACTCAATCCTGGAGCTAGTGGCTTAGTAAATAACGGTACTTGTGGAGAAAAAATCTCTTGATTTGCTAAATATACCTTTTGTAATATAGGGTAAATAGTCTTATATTCATGTTTATTGAAATATAGGACGGCTGAATCATAACGTTTATATTCATCAGGACTATATAGGGCTTTAAATGAGAAAGCAACTGGCAGATTATTGAGTTCTGTAGTTATATTTTCCATCACTGATAATGCACCTTCTGGTGATACATTAAAGTAAATTCTCAGAATATCTTGATTATCTTCAGTTCCTAAATTAGATGCTGCCATATAAAATCCATTTTGAACTAAATTCTTTGGCATTTTGATCGCTACTAAGTTACCGACAGTAGCATACTTATCAACTTCTGATAAGTACAAATCACGCTCAATATGTAAAGTTAAACCATTTTTGTGGACTGCCAAAGATCCATCAGCTTCTTCATTAACTACTAACCAATCTTGACTCCAATAGCCTATACCCTTATTACTGGTATGTAGTCGTTCATAAAAAGCCAAATCTATGCCAAATAAGCTATTATTACTGAGGTTATTTATCTGCGAATCAGCGGTAGAAAAATCATTCGAAGAACCGTTATAATAAGCACCATAAAGAAAATTACGCAATTGCATACTCAAATGTTTATGTTGAATATCCAAGGGTAAATCTTTAAAGCGAGAGATTACCGATTCTGGCAATTCAAATAACTTGTATTCTGGATGTTTAATTGAATAAAATGATTCAATTTCCAGATGATCAACAATATTTTGCAGTGCTGTTTGTAATTCCTTTGGTAATTGGAAAAGTTGACTCTTTATAGAATCTAATACTTGCATAAAAGCTTTCCTTCTCTAAACAAGAGATAAATTTTTAGAAGTTATTGTTGAAAATTCCATTCCCAAAATGGTGGGAATAGATGCTTGGGGACGACATAATAAACTCTTAGCAACTTGGAGCATACAGATACTAGAATTATCAAATATTTTTTCATATTGAACTCTAGCTTGAATAGCTCTAATTAATGCTAAACCGCTAAATTGCATGACTAATTGGCAGAAATTTGGACGAGTTTCTAAAATTGCTGTAAAGGTATTTAAATAACTACTAACTAATGTTGATAAAGAAGGTTGAATCATTGATAACGGCACAGCAGCTAAACGCAAACATTCTTCAATGGGTATGCTTTTATTAGGCACTATGCTATACAACCAAATTTGTAAATAACTAGCAATTATTGTGCCTAAATCATTAGCAGGATCTCCCCAATTACCTCTTTCCCAATCAATCAATCTGATGATATTTTGATTTCCTATTAGTTTTTGCTCAATTTCTGTTTCCCAATTCAAAAATAAAAGAATATTATTGAGCTTGAGATCATTATGAGTCAGACAACAAGGAGTAAAAACCTGACTCAATTCTTTAATTGCTTTTCCTAAATTATCATAACGTTGATAGAGAGAAAAAAACTTCAAACCATCAGCAGGAACTTGACCAAATACTTGTGGTGTAATTCTATCTAATCCTTTGGTAATATTTTGCTGCTGAAGAGAATTTTCTAGAAATTCTTGATAGTTTTTATTCTTTATTGTTAAGCCATGCACCGTTGCCAAAGTTGTACCAATTAATTGGGAAATCTCCACAGGAAATATCTGATCTTTAGCGTAAAATTCTGCTAGATCTTGATATTGATTTAGGTAATTAAAAACAATGATGGAGTTTTCTAAGTCAAAATGAATTACTTCTGAAAAAGATGATTGCAAATGCTTTATTTCTGGGAATTTTTGACAAAAATCATGAATTCTCCATTCATCTATAAATTCACCCAAGGTTTTACCATTTTGATCATGACGCTCTTGTTTTACTAAGAGTTGACGACCATCTGCTAAACTAATTAATAAGTTAAAGTTTTTAGCAGGTTTTAGCTCTATTTTAGTGATTGAATTATCTTGTGGATGACAAATTTGGTGCTCAATTAAGTAATCAAACACATTGCTAGAACTGATGATGAATGGCATAATTGCTGATGATAATATGTGAAATAAGTCAATGATAGCCGCAATAAAATGGTTGTGTTATTTCAAAGATCACAAAAAGTTTCTCACTTTGTTTGTTAAGAACAAAATGCTCTCTATAGCATAGACTGCTAACATAAATTCCAGCCCCTTAACACCGTAATAAAATATTTGATTAACATCATTATCCTCACCACCAAACAAAGATAATAATTCCATATTATTCAGATCGTTAATAAACTTTATTTCCTGGGAATTATGTAGATCATAAATTCTAATACTTGCCATTTCTTACCTTTACAAAAATTAACTTTTGATTTTTGTAAATTAATTTACCCACAGTCCTGAATCCTTACACCAATCTTATTAAATATCCAGGATTATTAGTAATAGATTGTTTCTTTTACTTTTTAATCCTGGATAACTATATAGCAATCTTTGTAGAAGTTATAAACACCCTACAGATTCGCTAGTGACGCGGTAATTAATTGATAATGCTTACAGCTAAATCACTAAACCACGTCGTCACCCAACATCTATATCTGTGTTCACAATTCCTTGAGGATTGCTAAATTCGCCTTGTAGTCAACTACAAAGCTAGGGAATTATTAGTAGTGGGCGGTGACGCTGGGGGCAGAGGGGTTATGACTAAAAGATTTAGCTATATGCTTAATACTAGCGATCGCATAGCCATCAACTAAGTATTCAAGGTATTTCACACCAAAATCGCCATATTCACCAAAGCCGCTATTATAACTACCACCACCATGTACGGCTACAGAACTTGCATCATTGAGATCATTAAGATAACTTTCAGAATCTTGGAATAGTTCAGAACCAGTTACATTTAATTGGGAAAGAGTAATACTTGCCATAATTTCCTTGTTTTTGTAAATGGGACTTGTGAGTCAGTTAAGTTTGTGTTTTCTTAACTGTTACCCCTATTTTTATTTAAGAAAAATAGAAAAATCAAGGCTTTGAGCCTAGTAAAAAAGACACAAATAGATGAATTTTGTCTTTTATTAAAAGTTAACTTCCTAGTTTAAGTTACAGCCTATTTTAGGTTTATGAACCACACCCTTACACCCTCCCCCTAGCAAAGTGGGGTATTTTTGTGCCTGACAAAGTTGAAATCTGCTGTAACTAAATAAGAAAATCGTGTATCTTCAGATTAAAACATCTGAAAATACACGAAAGCAAGGAAAATATTCAATTTACAACAGCATCTTTTAAAAATTAAAGTTAATTCCGAGAGTATCTGTTGTATCTTCGAGGGTTATTTTCCATTGCGCTATACTACTGTTTATTTCTTTGAGCATGGTGGAAAAATCATTAGTATTGGTAGTATTGTTGCTGTTGGTCATGTTATATCTTGCCATATCTCTTCTGGTCATGTAACCACCGTTGATATTTTTCATTTCCCAAAGTGTTAGTTCATCCAGAATCGGTTCTGGAATCTTTTTTCCTAATTCGGAAATTATGATTTTCACTATTGTTTGACCTCCTGAAATACTTTATTCCCTGGAATAAAACTATCAATTTATCCCCTACTTATATTTTGGAATAGTATCTGACAAAACAGATGATTTTCAGCTAATTTATTAGACAGAATTAAGGGTGTTTTGTCTATGAAAACAAAAAAGCAAAAGAAGTTTTATCTAACTTCCTTCGCCTTATATAGTTTAAAAATATCAACCTCTATCGCCAGTTAGAAATTTCTAACTTTACTAATTAACCAACAAATGCTAACCGAGGTGCAACTTCACTAGGACGTTCTACACCTTTGAGGTAAGCAAGAACAGTATCAGCATCAGATACTTCAAAGGGGTCACTACCACAGTTGTCTTCAAAACCAGGTTCAACGAACATTTTTTCAATTTCGCCGTTATTAACAACCATTGCATAACGCCAAGAACGCATTCCAAAACCGATGTTAGATTTATCTACTAACATTCCCATTTTCCGGGTAAATTCTCCACTACCATCGGGTAACAAGAAGACATTTTTAGCACCTTGTTGTTTACCCCATTGGAACATAACAAATGCGTCATTAACTGACAAACAAATGATCTGATCAACACCTTGCGCTTTGAATTCTGCAAATAGTTCTTCGTAGCGAGGTAAATGAGTAGAAGAACAGGTGGGGGTGAACGCACCGGGAAGAGCAAATAATACTACTTTTTTACCACCAAAAATCTCTTCAGTGGTTACATCTTGCCAACGGTAAGGATTGGGTCCAGGTACAGATTCATCCCGAACACGAGTCTTGAATACTACATTTGGAACGTGAGTAATAGCAGTCATAAATACCTCTTTTTTAGATGGAAGATTTTAACTCGTGTCTTTAGCCTATAAATCAGAATAATTCTGATTTAGGAATTTGTCAATAGTTATAAATACTTATTTTATAATGTATTTTTTAAAAAGCTTTAATTCTGAAAAAGGAAAAGTTATAATAGGGGTCTATATCTTTATATAATCAAGTAAATCCTATGCAGCAAAAAGCTAATGATATTATCAAAACCCTGAAAAGTAGAGGGTTGAGAGTCACACCCCAAAGATTTGGGGTTTATGCCAACCTATTAGCAAGGGAAGATCATCCTACAGTTGATCAAATTTTGAGAGACTTAAACCAGGAAGCACCGACTTCCTCCCAAGCTACGGTGTACGCGGCGCTTCAGGCACTGCGTGAAGCGGGTTTAGTGCGAGAAGTGCTATTACAAGAGGGAATATCTCGTTATGATGCCAATGTAGCGCCCCATCATCATTTTCGCTGTACCTGCTGTGGTGCGATTGAAGACATTAACTGGAATGTTTTTCCCGGTATTGATGTCAGTCAACTGCGGGAGGGGTTAACAGTAGAAAGGTATGAAGTGACAGTTGAAGGAATCTGTGATATCTGCGGTAATGGTACTTAATGCCGCCATTAAGTATAATTAGATTGTGAGTAAATGAAGTCCAAACATGAATAATCAAACCCTTGTGGTGCGGGCAAGATGCCCGCTACAGGTCTACCTTATGGGTCTGGAGGGAGAAACTAATCCTTAATTAACCCCTCCAAAATCATCTGTAAATCCTGGGTCAAATCACTTACACCCTTTCGTAAAGCTTGTTTATTCCCTTGACAATTTTCCCATCTTTCATTAATATTAATCGCTTCACCGACAGAAATCATGGCTTGTTTCCAACCTAAACGCGGCCTGCCTGGCAAGGTAGAATCTTTAATGCGAGACAACATATCAAACATTAATAAAATCGTTTCTGCAAATCTTTCTGGGGTTGGTTTTTCTAGAATATAATTAGCAGTGACCGCGACGAAACTTTCAGCAATTCTCATGTGTTGCATTTTCAAATCTGCTTCTTGGGCTACCCAATCAGCTAGACCACGTTGGAAAGGTGATAAACTTTGAATATCAGCGATATCATCCCGATAAATATAATTCCAACCAGCATCTTCTAAACGCCGACATCTATCAATAAAATTACCTTGAGGCCGGATATTAAAATACTGTTCTGCAATTTTTAAAGCTGTATCCATCAATCGGTGTAATCTAGTAATTAAAATTTCATTTGTGGGAATTTCGGAAGTTATAATTTCTGGAAATTCTTGATGATAAAAACGCCGATAAAATTCCTCCATTTCCGAAATTAGATATTCAGATAAATCCACCACCCGCTGATATAAAATTTCTTCCCTTTCCTGGCTAATTTCACTAGTTTTCCTAACAGGTAAACCGCTATCAAGTTCTAATTTAGATAATAGCCAATCTATTCTTTTCCAAGGTGGGTTCACATAGCTATATTTAATCCCAATCGGAATAATAAAAACCTGTTCTTCACGGTTAGCTTTTTTGAGATCTTCCACACACCAAAAACCCAACTGGGCTACACCAGGTTCTAAGGGACTGACTATACTACTGTGTCCATTTGTACCACCTTCAGGAGCGATCGCTATGGGCATCTCTGCGGTTGCAAATAATTCTCTTGCCTTATTAATAGCCGTTCTATCTATGCGTTTGCCCCTACGTATAGGTATACCACCAAGTCTAGAAAATAACCATCCTAACCAATTTCCTGCCCAGATTGTCATCCCCCGTTCATAGATAAAATAGCTGTGAAGTGGATATTTGAGCTTAATACCTTTTTTTCGCGCCACTTTAGGGACAATCCGTGATAGCAAATATGACATAGATAGAGGATCTTCTACCTCCGGGTGACGAAAAGCAATTAAAAATCGGACTTTACCAGCCTGAAATTCATGGTATAATTCAGCTAGGACTTCCGCATTTTTAGCTTGAATATTCACAATACCCGCAGGTAGCCAAGGTCTAGTTCTCACCCGCAAAATCAAGGGCAAAAACCAAGATACAATTTTTACAACCAATGGATTATGACATTGGGGAATAAACTTGAGCGGTGGTTGGGTAGAATGAATAGATTTAGGCAAGTTGTTCTCCTGTGGTGTAGCGAAAAAAGCGATTAGAAATCGCATCTACACAGACAAAACCTGTCCACCCAGGTGGCCTTGGCCTGTGTAGTAGCGTTCCCCTGTAGCGAAGCCATATTACCATATTATATTCGTCCAATATTTCTCAAACACCCTCCCATCCAATTATGACACCAGACTGGCGGAAATTTGCCCCCGCGACCCAGCGCAACCGCGAACCCATTCTAGAAGTGCTTTTACAGATATTACCTCAAAATGGGACAATACTCGAAGTAGCCAGCGGCACAGGTGAACACGCTGCATTTTTTTCCCAACACTTAGCACCCCGGCAATGGCTACCATCTGACCCCAACCCAGAACTGCGTGCTAGTATTAGAGCATGGTCTGAATATCTCCCCTGTGATCATCTTAAACCACCCCTAGATTTAGATGCCAATTTACTAATATGGCCTGTAGAAAAACAGCCATTGCCAGAACCACCCATTTCTGCTATAGTAAACATTAACATGATTCATATTTCGCCTTGGTCTGCTTGTTTAGGACTAATGGCAGGGGCTGGACGGATTTTGCCACCAGGCGGTATACTGTATTTGTATGGTCCTTATAAACAAAATGGAAAACATACAGCACCCAGTAACACTGCTTTTGATGAGTCTTTACAAGCACAAGATACAGCTTGGGGAGTCCGTAATTTAGAGGACGTGGTTAAATCTGCTGAAGCACAAAATTTGATATTGCACCAAACTCACCCCATGCCAGCAAATAACCTTTCGCTAATATTTAAACATAATTAGGGCTTGCTGAATTGAAATATGAAACCGGAAAATATGGCTACGCCACGCAATCTATCTACCTTGACTCTTTGCGCCTTTGCGTGGGACATATTTACATATTTCGCAAATAAATGGAGGTTAGCGGACTCGAACCGCTGACATCCTGCTTGCAAAGCAGGCGCTCTACCAACTGAGCTAAACCCCCAAGCCCTGTTTTTAATACAAAGAGTGCAATTATATAACTAGACCATCGTAAACTCTTATGATTATTTTGTCAAGACCATGAACCAAGAAAATTTTTTAGTCGTTGCTGCATTGTATAAGTTTGTCAGTTTACCTGATTATAGCCAACTGCAAACACCCTTATTAAATTGTTGTCAGTTACAGGATATCAAAGGAACTATATTACTCGCTCCCGAAGGAATTAATGGTACAATTGCTGGTTCTCGTCAGGGAATTGATACGGTTTTAGCCTTTCTCCGTCATGACTCGCGGTTTAGAGATTTAGAATATAAAGAATCTTATGCCGAAATTCTCCCTTTTGAGCGGCTGAAAATCCGCTTAAAAAAAGAAATTGTGACTTTGGGAATACCAGAAGTTAACCCGAATGAAAAAGTGGGAACTTATGTCACACCTCAAGAATGGAATGATTTAATTTCTCACCCCGAAGTCACTGTTATTGATACTCGCAACGATTACGAGGTCACGGTTGGGACTTTTAAGGGTGCAGAAAATCCCCAAACTCAGACATTCCGAGATTTTCCCGAATATGTAGAAAAGCATCTTGATACCAGCAAACATAAAAAAGTGGCTTTATTTTGTACCGGAGGTATTCGCTGTGAAAAAGCATCATCTTATTTACTTTCTCAGGGCTTTGAAGAAGTTTATCACCTCAAAGGCGGCATTCTCAAATATTTAGAAGAAGTCCCCCAGGAAGAAAGTTTATGGGAAGGAGAATGTTTTGTTTTTGACGAAAGAGTTGCTGTCCGTCATGGCTTAAAACCGGGAAGTCATGAATTATGCTTTTGTTGTGGAAACCCCATTTCCGACGAAGATAAATCATCATCTGAATATGAAGCGGGAATTTCTTGCCCCCACTGCTTCCACAGTCTAACACCGGACAAAAGAAAACGACAACAAGAAAAATGGAAACAATACCAACTCACAAATTCAACCAACACCTAACCTTTAGATTTTTGCGCGAAACAAAATCAATATTTAGCAAAAAATCTAGCAAAAACCCTAAGATCCAAAAGTAATCATTACAATATATGAAGATATAAATCCTTGGAGAACAATTTGTGGTAGCTAATCTTACCCGTACTCAACCCAAAACCAATCAAAAATTGGGTAACTTTACACAAAGACACATTGGACCAAACCCTGATGATATTCAGCAAATGCTTGATACATTAGGCCTTTCCCACCTTGATGACTTAATTGATAAAACAGTACCACAGGCAATTCGTTTTCAGCAAGAGTTGAAATTACCACCAGCACAAAGCGAATATGCAGCATTGGCAAAATTAAAGCAAATAGCCGCCAAAAATCAGGTTTATCGCTCATTTATCGGCATGGGGTATTATGATTGTATCACCCCGGCGGTCATTCAACGCAACATCTTAGAAAATCCCGGTTGGTATACAGCATACACCCCTTATCAGCCAGAAATTGCCCAAGGACGTTTGGAAGCGTTGTTAAACTTCCAAACTATGATCATTGACTTGACCGGTTTAGAAATTGCTAACGCTTCTTTACTTGATGAAGCGACAGCAGCCGCAGAAGCAATGAGTATGAGTTATGGTGTGTGCAAAAATAAATCCCATAACTACTTTGTATCCCGTGAATGTCATCCTCAAACCATTGATGTATTGCAAACACGCGCCAAACCTTTAGGCATAAACATCATTATCGGTGATCATCAAACCTTTGATTTTACCGAAACTATCTTTGGTGCAGTTCTGCAATATCCCGCAACTGATGGTACAATTTACGACTACCGCAATTTTATAGAAAAGTCCCATGCTCAGGGTGCATTGGTGACAATAGCCGCAGATCCTTTAAGTTTAACATTACTCACACCCCCGGGCGAATTAGGGGCTGATATTGCCGTAGGTAGTACCCAACGCTTCGGTATTCCCCTGGGTTTTGGGGGACCACACGCTGCTTATTTTGCCACAAAGGAAGAGTATAAACGCTTAGTTCCAGGGCGGATCGTGGGGGTATCAAAAGATATTCATGGTCAACCTGCCTACCGTTTAGCCTTACAAACCCGTGAGCAGCATATCCGCAGAGATAAAGCCACCAGTAATATCTGCACAGCCCAAGTTTTATTGGCAGTGATGGCGAGTATGTATGCAGTTTATCATGGACCTGATGGACTCAGAGCGATCGCCCAAAATATTCATCAATTAACCGCAACTTTAGCCGCAGGACTGAAAAAGTTAGGTTATAAAATCACTTCGGAAAACTTCTTTGATACCTTGCGGGTAGAATTAGAAAATACCAAATTAGCAGCAATTCTCGACGCTGCGAATGAGAGAAATATCAACTTGAGAATTTTTGATAATTCCACCGTGGGTATTTCCTTAGATGAAACTACCACAGAAACAGATTTAATTGATATTTGGCAAATTTTCGCAGGTACAGATAACTTACCTTTCAGTGAAACAGAACTTAATTCTCTTACCAATTACCAATTACCCATTACCCATTACCCATTATCACGAGAAAGTAAATATCTCACCCACCCAGTTTTCAATCGTTACCATTCAGAAACCGAGTTATTACGTTATTTACATCAACTAGAAAACAAGGATTTATCATTAACCACCTCAATGATTCCCTTGGGTTCTTGTACCATGAAATTAAACGCAACTGCGGAAATGATTCCCGTAACTTGGGAACAATTCGGCAAAATTCACCCTTTCGCGCCAATTTCCCAAACCAGAGGTTATCAAATCCTGTTCCAACAACTAGAAGCATGGTTATCAGAAATTACAGGTTTTGCGGGAATTTCCTTACAACCCAATGCAGGTTCTCAAGGAGAATATGCGGGACTTTTAGTAATTCATGAATATCATCACAGTCGCAAAGAAGGACACAGAAACGTTTGTTTAATTCCGCAATCTGCACACGGTACAAATCCCGCAAGTGCGGTAATGTGTGGGATGAAAGTTGTAGGAGTTGCTTGTGATGATCATGGTAATATTGATGTTGAGGATTTAAAAGCCAAAGCTGAAAAACATAGTCATGAATTATCAGCTTTAATGGTGACATATCCATCAACCCATGGCGTATTTGAAGAAGCAATTCAAGAAATTTGTGCAGTAATTCATTCTCACGGTGGACAAGTTTACATGGACGGCGCTAATATGAACGCCCAAGTGGGTATTTGTCGTCCTGGTGATTTTGGTGCAGATGTCTGTCATTTGAACTTACACAAAACCTTCTGTATTCCCCATGGTGGTGGTGGTCCCGGTATGGGTCCCATTGGTGTCGCTTCCCACCTCGTCCCCTTTTTACCAGGACATTTTGTGACGACAATACAGGAAAATAATCCAAAATCCAAAATCCAAAATCCAAAATTCACCGGTGCTGTTTCTGCTGCACCTTGGGGTAGTGCGAGTATTTTGGTAATTTCCTGGATGTATATTATCATGATGGGTGCAGATGGGTTGACGGAAGCAACCAAAATCGCCATTTTGAATGCTAATTACATGGCTAAGAAATTAGAGTCATATTATCCGGTTTTGTATCAGGGAAAAAATGGTTTAGTAGCACATGAATGTATTTTAGATTTGCGAAGTTTGAAGAAATCAGCGCAGATTGAAATTGATGATGTTGCGAAGCGGTTAATGGATTATGGTTTTCATGCACCTACCGTTTCTTGGCCTGTTGCTGGGACAATTATGGTCGAACCAACGGAAAGCGAATCTAAACAGGAATTAGATAGATTTTGTGATGCTTTGATTGCGATTCGTGAGGAAGTTGCCGCCATTGAATCTGGTACAATGGACATTCACGATAATCTTTTAAAAAATGCCCCTCACACTGCGGAAAGTTTGATTATTGGTGAGTGGAAACATCCCTATTCCCGTGAACAAGCTGCTTATCCTGCACCTTGGAGTAAGGAATATAAGTTCTGGCCAAGTGTGGGGAGAATTGATGCAGCTTTTGGGGATAGGAATTTTGTTTGTTCTTGTTTACCGATGGAGGCTTATAGTTAGTTAATTTGTAGGGTGCGTTAATGAAATGTAACGCACCGTTTTGATTTTTTTATTGAAATAGTGCGTTACTAAATAAGTAGATTAATTAGCGTCAAAGCTTCTTACTGTTAGAAACATGACTATTAAAGAACCCCAAAAAAAATAGGGGGTTAAAACAGCAGGAACAGCCCCAGTTAAAGATCCTATTAAACAAAAAAATGCGAACGTACAAATCAATTGCAAAATATCCTTCATAATTTCCCCCGATTATAACCACAGTATATAGTATATTATCTATCATCCAAAAATCGCCATTTTTTCTTAAACAATAAAAAAATTACATCCTGAAAATCCTCTAATCCTGGTTATGATGTACAGGATTGTTATTTGTAGATTATTGGTGGGATGCTGAAATTGTCATTGTCTGATAGCGTAGCGTGGCGCAAGCCATATCAGGATGTCCAGGATTTTAGGATTTTCAGGATGGTAATTTGTAGGTTGTTGGTGGGATGCTGAAATTGTAATTGTCTGATAGCGTAGCGTGGCGCAAGCCATATCAGGATGTCCAGGATTTTAGGATTTACAGGATTGTGATTTGTAGATTATTGGTGGGATGTGGAAATTGTCATTGTCTGAATCAGGATGTCCAGGATTTTAGGATGTACAGGATTGTTATTGATGAATTATCTGTGAATATTGAAAGATGATAAAATACAGTTACAGTAATAGTCAAGAAGTAACAGCGGATAATTTAACTGATAACTTATCTATCATCCCAAAATCTCTATATTTTATAGACAATCAAACAACTACATCCTGATAGCGAAGCGTGGCGTTAGCCATAAATCCTCTAATCCTGGTTATCCTGATTCAGACAGATTGTTATTGATGAATTATCTGTGAATATTGAAAGATGATAAAATACAGTTATAGTAATAGTCAAGAAGTAACAGCAGATAATTTAATAATTTAACAGATAATTTATCTTATCAATTATCCTAAAGTATCTATTTCTCATAGATAATAAAACAACAACACCCTGTAAATCCTTTAATCCTGGTTATCCTGATTCAGACAAAAAATACCCTCAAAATCCCCACTTCAAATAAACAACAACATCCTGTAAATCCTTAAATCCTGGATATCCTGATTCTGACAAAAAATACCCTCAAAATCCCCACTTCAAATAAAAAACCACATCCTGTAAATCCTTTAATCCTGGTTATCCTGATTCAGACAAAAAAACCCTCAAAATCCCCACTTCAAATAAACAACAACATCCTGTAAATCCTTAAATCCTGGTTATCCTGATTCAGACAAAAAAACCCTCAAAATCCCCACTTCAAATAAACAACAACATCCTGTAAATCCTTAAATCCTGGATATCCTGATTCAGACAAAAAATACCCTCAAAATCCCCACTTCAAATAAACAACCACATCCTGTAAATCCTTAAATCCTGGATATCCTGATTCAGACAAAAAATACCCTCAAAATCCCCACTTCAAATAAACAACCACATCCTGATAGCGAAGCGTGGCGTTAGCCATAAATCCTTAAATCCTGGTTATCCTGATTCAGACAAAAAACATCCTCAAAATCCCCACTTCAAATAAACAACCACATCCTGTAAATCCTAAAATCCTGGTTATCCTGATTCTGACAACTTAAACCCGATATCTAGGATTAAACACCTTCTTATATTCCAACTTTAACGCACCAAAATTAATCAATAAACCCACAGGAAAATTATAAGCTACCAAATAATTTTTCGCTTGCGCTAAATGAACATCTTCTAAATTAATTATCGCTTTCAACTCCACCACAACCTGATTTTCAACTATAAAATCTGCCCTTCTTGTTCCTACTTCAATTCCCTCATAATAAATTACTTGTTCTACCTCTCTTCCAAAACCTAAACCTGCTTTTTGCAACTCAATTTCCATACATCTTTGATAAATAACCTCCTGAAAACCATTTCCCAAAGTTCGGTGTATTTTCATTGCACAGCCATTAATGATATATGTGATTTCATCTAATTTTTTATTTTGGGTATTAGGTGTGTTCATGGATTTACATGATTGTGATTTATAGGTTGTTGGTGGGATGCTGAAATTGTAATTGTCTGTGAATATTGAGATATTATAAAATACAGTTACACCAATAGTCAATAAATAACAACAAATAATTTAACGGATAATTTATTATCTAACATCCTAAAATCTGTACTTCTCATAGACAATCAAACAACAACATCCTGTAAATCCTCTAATCCTGGTTATCCTGATATGGCTTGCGCCACGCTACGCTATCAGACAGAGATAGTTAATTGTAGGGTGCGTTAATGAATGAAATGTAACGCACGATTTTGATTTTGTTATTGAAATAGTGCGTTATGCTACTTCTAAAAAATCTCTTTCTGATGGATTTTTTGGAAAGAATACGGCGGCTGAAATATTGAAAAACTTTGCCAGCTTTTCAATATGTTCAACTGTTAATTTACGCTTGTTTTTAAGTACATCGGAAACAATTGACTCCGTTTTAAAAATAGGAACTAAATCTTTTTGTTTCAGATTTAACTCCGCAATTAAAACTTTTAAAAGTTCTACTCCATAGATATCTGGAATCAGATTTTGTTTTTCCTCATATTCATAAATTAAAATTCCCAGTAAATCCAAATAGTCTTCTTCTTCCTCTGTTAGTTCCCCCTTATCAAGTAGATTATCAACAACTGCTTGAATTTTTTCTAAATCTTCTTCATTCTTTATAGGACGTGGGGGGAAAGATACAAGTAATTGTGTATAGCTGCTGTGATGATTCAACATTCGTTCATTATGGTATTATTTACTTAAATATTAGGACTAAAAATATTAGGACTAAGATTGAATAATACAATCTTTGTTTTACCTAATTCATCAATCCTCATTAGTATTAGCTATTAAACCATTCATCGTCTTTCCATTTATCCCTATCATATTCTGCATGAGTAAGAAAATCACGGATATATATGACTTTGGTCTTATAGTTAATACAAGTTATTAACCGATACTTATTTCCTCCAATGTCAAAAATAACAAAGTTTTTAACTAAGTCAGGTGCAAAAACGGAACTAGCTTTTATTTCACTAAAACTCTTCCAGTCTTGCTCCTTTACAAGCTTCTTCCAGGCTTGTATGCTAGATTCGGCATCAGAGTGCTTTTCACAAGCTTTTTTAAGTTTGGTTTCTGAAATAATCCGCATATATGTATGGTTTTCCTCTACATTTTACAATACATTTTGCAATCAACATCATACTTACCTCTTACATTAGTTCTAAGTGAATTAATTAAAAGGCCTTAAAAAGGCCGTAAAATAATCTTAGCAAAATGCGAATTTAAAAGCAAGTATTTAATTTATAATTATTTTACTTGAATCTTTTTACTCTTAGGGCTTACGTACAAGTCACTGAAAGTATTGGTGGGATGCTGAAATTGTCATTGTCTGATAGCGTAGCGTGGCGCAAGCCATATCAGGATGTCCAGGACACCCTTCGGGAAGTCAAAGGTCAAAAGTCAAAAAATTATTGATTTTCAAAAGGATGTAGTGAATATTGAAGTATTATAAAATACAGTTACACCAACAGTCAACAAATAACAACAAATAATTTAACGGATAATTTATTATCTAACATCCTAAAATCTCTACTTCTCATAGACAATCCAACAACAACATCCTGTAAATCCCGTAATCCTGGTTATCCTGATTCAGACAAAATAGTGTATAATAAACATATCCTTTAACTCTAAATTGATTATGACTAATATTACACTTTTCAATCTTGATGATGATCTAAAAAATCAGTTACAAAAACGAGCAGAACAACATGGACATTCTCTAGAACAAGAAATTACAGAAATTCTCCGTCTTGTTCTCACAGAAAATCCTGAAAATCAGATTAATTTAGCAACTCTGATTGAAAAACGCTTTGCCAATTTTGAAGATTTGGAATTACCAGAAATAGAGAGAGAAGCGATTCGCACAGTGTCAATATTTGCAGATTAGAAAATTATTATTCTTGATACAAACGTCATTTCCGAACTAATGAAAACTCAAAAATCAGCAATAGTTCGTCAATGGGTAGCAGCACAACCTTTAATGAGTTTGTTTACTACAACAATTACTCAAGCAGAAATTCTCTAGGTATTGCTTTGCTTCCAGGAGGAAAACGACGAGAACAACTTAGTCAAACAGCACAACTAATGTTTTCTGAAGATTTCGCTGGACGAGTTCTAGCGTTTGATCAAAATGCTGCTGTAGCATTTGCTCATATTGCATCTGGACGACGACAAAATGGTACTCCAATTTCTCAACCTGATGCTCAAATTGCTGCTATTTGTTACACTCATAAAGCAACTATAGTAACGCGCAATATTACTGATTTTGAAGGATGTGGTATTTCTATTATTAATCCTTGGAAACCTGAATCCATATATTAGTAATTCGTAGCTTAGATTCAGGAACGCAACCCAACATAATTAAAATATTCAATTCATATTTTTTGTCAAAATCAGGATGTCCAGGATTTGAGGATGTACAGGATGGTAATTTGTAGGTTGTTGCTGGAATATAGTGTATAATACACATATCCATACACATAATCTACCTCAACATCATGCGAACCAATATTGAACTTGACGACGGGTTAATAGAAGAAGCATTTCGTTTAACTAACGTGCGAACCAAAAAAGAATTAATTCATCTAGCATTACAAGAACTAATTCGCGCTCGTAAAAAGCGGAACTTACTTGATTTAAGTGGACAAATTCAATTTACTCCTGACTACGATTACAAAGCATTGCGAGAAAATCGAAATGTTTCTGATTTATACTTCCGTTTGGATGAATGTTTTACGCGATAAAACAGGAGTTGCACGTCAAAATCTCCAGACACTTATCAAAGATGAAAATATCTTTCTGACTCGATTTACCCAGATGGAATTATTACAAGGTTGTCGGGATGAAAGGGAGTGGATGTTATTGTAAACCTACCTGCAAGAACAAGACTATCTTGAAGCAACTGATAATACTTGGGTTTTCGCAGCACGAATTTATTATGATTTACAAAGACAAGGTTTAACTGTTAGAAGTAGTATAGATTGTTGTATTACCCAAATAGCAATAGAAACCCAGCTAACCCTAATTCATAATGATCGTGATTTTGAAACTATTCAACAAGTAAGACCTCTCTTATGTTTGCGTTTTCCATTTTCTGGAAATTAATAATTAGCACCAAATTAAAGGAGGTACAGGATGGTAATTTGTAAATTGTTGGTGGAATGCTGAAATTTTAATTGTCTGTGAATATTGAGATATTATAAAATACAGTTACACCAACAGTCAACAAATAACAACAAATAATTTAACGGATAATTTATTATCTAACATCCTAAAATCTGTACTTCTCATAGACAATCAAACAACAACGTCCTGATAGCGAAGCGTGGCGTTAGCCATAAATCTTTTAATCCTGGTTATCCTGATTCAGACAAAAAAAATCCTTAAATCCCCATTCGCAAGGGTTTAGCATTGCGATTTACCCTTACTTAATCACCTTTAAATACTATCAGGATCTACACCCAAAGCCTTTAATCTTTCCGCTAATAATTGAGCGCGTTCATCACCGGTCGCTAAAATTGTACCATCTTCGTAACACCAACGCAACCAAGAACTATGTCTACCTTCAAATTCTCCTGTCCATAAAGTTATACCTAATCCAATATCATCTAACCAGTTGTTTGTCGTTTCTACATAACGTCTAGCTTTGAGAGTGTAAATTCTTAAAACCTGTTCTCCTAATTGTTGATTTGGGTCATAGACAATATAGTAAGATACCCGCATTTGTTCATAGATTTTCAGTTTATTCGCTAATTCCTCACCTTTTTGATTAGAGACAATTTCGATGACAACTTCGGGTGATTTACCAAATTTCCAAACTAGGTAACAACGGTTTTGTTTTTCCCACCAATTTTCAGGAACTTCAACATCAAAACTGATAAATACATCAGGAACTATAGCGGGTTCACCATAAGTATGATAAATACCAAAATTGGCTTCAGCTAAAAAAACCTGATTTTTAAAAGCACTGTAAAGAGAACCAACTAAAAGACGTTGTTGTTTAGCCGATGCGAGATTATCCACGGGTGTATCATCTTCGGTGACTAGCAGGTTGACATCTGGTACATCACAATTATCAATATCATTGATTAAAAGTTGGTTAACCATGATTTTATCCACTACTTGAGGACTTTTTATTCATTGTATACTATTTCCCTAAAAATTAAGATCACAATAGACTCTTGTAAAAAATCCCAATTCCTAAAACCTACTACCAATCATCAAGAAGAAAATCACAAACCAAGGTATGGTGAAATCAGGAATTAACCAAGCATAATTTCTTAAAAAAGGTATAGCCATTGGTAAAATAAACCGCAAAGAACGTAAAGATACAGGACGATTACCATTTTGATCTACAATTCCATATCTCTTGGCAACTTCAGCGACAATTTGAATTTTACCTGTATACTTGATAATATTAGCATCAGATGCTAAACTAGCGATCGCTCTGCCAGTAAATAATGGTGTTTCCCAATTATAACCATCAGCAAATAATGAAGAATTACCATTTTCTGAACTCTGTTCTTTGGCAAAATTTGTAATCTGTTCCGTACCCACAATACCCGGATAAATAGCCAGAGAACTTACATTATATTGTTTTAATTCCTTAGCCATATCTGCGGCTAATCTATCACAAGCACTTTTTCCCACACCATAAGGAACACTAAAAATATAAGACATTCCTCCCCAGGAAGAAATAGTAAAAATAACCCCTTTTTTGCGTTTGGTCATCATTCTTGCAGCATAAATACTAGCCACATAATGACTTCTTAAACCTACATTATTAGCAGCATCCCAAAAACCCGGTTCTGATTCCCAAAACGGCTTACCAAAGGCTGTTCTTAATGCTTGTACTCCCCCATAAACATTATTAACTAAAATATCTAATTGACCATTTTGTTCGCTCTCAATACGTGCAAAAAGTTGACGAATTTGCTCATCATCACTATGATCAACTTGTACAGGAATACAAACCCCACCAGCTTCGATAACAGCGGTTTCAGTTTCCCGTAAACTACCGCCAAAATGCTCATAATTATTGGGTTCAAAAGTGCGCCCGGTAATATACACAGTAGCACCTGCTTCACCTAAACCCACAGCAATTCCCTTACCAATACCTCTAGTAGCACCTGTAACTAAGGCTATTTTCCCTTGAAGATTTTTACTCATTTTTTTTATTTACATTTTATTGACAGCCAGAGATTTTAATATGATTTTAAGTAGGTGAACGGAAAAAAACCGACATAAGTAACGAAAAGTAAAGTTTCCCAAAACCTGTTAAGAGTTCCCTGTTAAGAGTTCCCTTGTCATAACGACAATTTTTAACGCCAACCTACTTAATATGATTTTAATATTTCTAATTCCTCGCGCACAGATAATGGATTATAACCTAAAGCAAAAGCCTTTGAACTATCTAAAGAAACATCTTTTGGTCTAGGTGCTGCCATTTTCACATCTTCTTGAAAACAGGATTTTAATTGATCATCTGGAAATTGCCAGATTTCAGCTAATATTTTCCCAAAATCATAACGAGAAATTCTTTCTTTTCCACCTAAATGAATAATCCCATGCACCTTTTCTAAAGCTAACAATAAACCTTTGGAGGCTGTATTTGCACTAACCGGAGTGCGAAATTCATCTATAAATAAATTGAGTTCTTTTCCCTCTTTCAATACTTGCATAAATTGCTGAATAAAGCTTTTTGCTGTCGGTGTTTCCTTGCCAAACATTAACGGCATTCGACAAATAGCCCCTTGGGGATATACTTTTAATATACCTGCTTCAGCCGCAACTTTTTGCTCACCGTAAATATTTACCGGAGATACTGAATCTATTTCTCTATAAGGTGCATTTAAACCATCAAAAACCAAGTCAGTAGAGGTAAAAGCAAAAGGTAAAGAATTATCCGCACAAAGTCCAGCCAGATCACAAGATGCCGTAACATTGATATTATAGGATTCCTGGGGATTTATTTGACAATAATTAGGTTGAGATTGGGCTGCTGCGTGAATTACTGCATCGGGTTTGATATGATTAAATAAGCCCTTTAATTCCTGGAAGTTAGTCAAATTCACCTTCACCATTTTGATATCAGGTATTTCTAAAAAATGGCTATAATATGTACCATAAACTTCCCATTCTCGTTTTGCTAATTGGCAAAGATGCCAACCTAGAAAACCGCTAACACCCGTAATTAAGAGTTTTTGCATATATCTTTCCTTCCTGGTGAATCTTAGCATCTCTGCAATAAAAACCATACCATCATTAATCTAATCCCACGCAAAAAATTTGCGTCTTTGCGTGAGAATATCTACTTATCTACTTATGAATCTTGGAAATACTTCTCCAAAGCCTCATGTACTAAATCAGTCATCGGCCGCGATTGTTTTTCAGCAGTTTCCTTGAGTTGCTGATAAAAATCATCCCGTAGACTTACCCTATGACGTGATTTACCGCTGCTAGTAGGATCTCCTGGTGTGTAATTAGCCACAAATTCCCTAATGGCATCAAAACCCATTCTGTCACAAAAATCGCCAAAACTTTCTTTGGGTGTGCGGGATTTTTTAAAGAAAACAAAAATCGGTTCTAGGAAACTTTCAATATCATTGTGATGCAGTTTTTCCACAAAAGGTTGGGCTAAACGAGTTTGATTTGGTGAACCACCTAACCACACTTGATAAGATTCCACACCACTACCCACAAAACCTAATTCTGCCATATAAGGACGAGCGCAACCATTAGGGCATCCAGTCATCCTGACCACAAAATGGTCTTTTTGTAAACCCAGTTGATCTAATAAAGCCCGGATTCTTGTTAAAATTTCGGGAATGGCTCGTTCTGATTCTGTAATTGCTAAACCGCAGGTAGGTAAAGCCGGACAAGCCATAGCATAGCGTGTTAATGCTGCTATTTGGTTGGGATCTGCTACAACGCCGCAGTTGTCGAGAATCTCTTGAATGGCTTCCTTATGCTCCGGTGCAATATCGTAAAAAATCAGGTTTTGATTACCTGTTAAGCGAATGGGGAGATTAAATTGTTCAACAATTGTCCGCAAAGCGGTTTTGAGTTGCAATGTCTCATCATCTTTTACACGCCCGTTATCAATGGAAATACCTACAAAGAGCTTACCATCTCCCTGTTCATTCCAGCCGAGAAAGTCTTTATATTTAAACTGGATTAGAGGTTTAAACGGTTCGAGAGGTTTACCAAAGTATTCTTCTACCTTGGTGCGGAATTTATCTACACCCCAATCATTAATTAAGTATTTTAGTCTTGCGTGTCGTCTGTCCGTGCGATCACCATAATCTCGCTGTGTAGCAATTATAGCTTTCACCAGATTATATACATCATTTTTGCCTACGTAGCCAATGGGATCAGCAATTCTGGCAAAGGTTTCCTCTTTGTTATGGGTTCTACCCAAACCACCACCAGCGAAGATATTAAATCCTGCTAATGCACCTTTTTTATTGGTAATTACTACCAAGGTCAAATCTTGGGAATATAAATCAACGGAATTATCCCCAGGAACCGTCACGCAAACTTTAAATTTACGGGGCATATAATGAGTTCCATAGATAGGTTCTACGGAATCATGAAAAATAGTACCATTACCGTTACTTTGTCGCGCTGCTTTGACATCTGGATGTTCTTCGGCGCTAATGGCTTTTTCCCCATCTAACCAAATCTCATAATAAGCGCCAGTTTGGGGAGAAAGCAAATCAGCGATATTTTGGGCATATTCCCAAGCATATTGGTATTCTGAGCGATTTTTAAAGGGGGCTGGAGGAGCCATAACATTGCGGTTAATGTCACCACAAGCACCCAAAGTTGAACCAAGATTCTGGATAATTGTAGCGATCGCCGTTTTCAGGTTCTTTTTTAAGATACCATGTAATTGAAAACCTTGGCGAGTAGTGGCTCTGAGGGTATGATTACCATATTCATCAGCCAGTTTATCCAAGGCTAAATATAGCTGTGGTGGTATTAACCCACCGGGACTTTTTGTCCGCAGCATCATTTGGTAATCTTTTTCCTGTCCCTTGACGCGGTTATCACGGTTATCTTGTTGATAAGAACCATGGAACTTGAGAATCTGAATTGCGTCTTCACTAAAGTGGGTGGTATCCTGAAGGATTTCAGTTGCCACGGGTTCACGCAAAAAGTTACTATTTTCTTTGATACCTTCTACTTTAGAAGGTTTACGGTTAGTAACAAAAGAAGCAGCAGAGTTAACCATTACGGTAGATACGTTTCTGAATAAAGCGGTAGATGAAACCGAAATTAGGCAATTAATAGCACTTATTGGGCTAATTAAACTACTTGAATTTGGTCGGAATTATGAATATTATTTTAATAATAACATGATCAGAGGCCAGCCTGATCATTGACATAAATTACCATTTTAGATCAACGCGGTAAAATTGCCGAATTACCTGATAACCAAATTAATTCAGGCGGTTATGTAATTGATACTCTAGAAGCATCTATTTGGTGTTTATTAACTAGCTCATCTTACACTGAGTCAGTTCTCAAAGCTGTTAATTTAGGGGGAGATACAGATACTACGGCTGCAGTGACTGGTGGGTTAGCGGGAATTTATTACGGTATAGAAAATATTCCCCCGGAATGGGTTGAAAAAATTGCTCGCCAACAGGATATTATTGATTTATCTAATCGTTTTGCGGCAATTTTATAAAGCAGCGGTTAGAGTAGAAAACTACTCCAACCAGCAAATATCACCATTGTCTTTAAACTAAGGACAATGAGTAAACCTGACCATCAATTAACAGTCGCGTAATTCCCTTGGCTTGTAGATGGTTACTAGCCTTATGAAGAACTTGACTGTCAGGAACTTTGATAACGCGATCGCGCTTTGTCGAAAAGCGTTTAGCTACTCTATGATTATCAAAAATGGGCAGAGTTTTCTGTTGATTTTCCAGACTGGGAATGAGACCTAAATCACCAAAATCCTTGAGTGGCCGGGTAATTAATTCCGCAGAGCGGTCAATTACTAAATAGCAGGTTTTTGGTAAATGGGCAACTGACAATGGTAAAACTTGAACAGATGCTTCTCCATTTTTCCGTCTAGTAACCAGAGGTTTGGGAGCTTCATAGTCCTCGTCCTCAAAGTCCTCCTCATCATCATACAAATCATCATCTAAATCATCATCATCTAAATCATCAGGTTCATCCAGCAAATCTTCATCCAAAATTTCCGCAAACAGACTTGGCTGTGAACGTCGAGTTTGCACCTCCAACTTAGGTTTGGGAATAATTGGCGTTTCTGTGGGCTTATGTCTGACAATTTCCAGTTCCTTGATAACTGGAGATTCTTTTATGACCGGAGGCTGGGGTTGTTCCACCGCTGAGGAGCGTGTTTTTACCCGCCTATTAGCCGGAATATCTTCAGGAAAATCAGGATCACCATCTACTTTTGCTGCTATGATCAGCTTTTCCGGTTCTGGCGTTGATAACTCCTCACCACTGCTCAAGCCGGTAGACGCTTCTAATAGCAATAGTGGTTGGTTCAACAGCGGTAACTGATCATAACTTACCTGCGCTCTACCCTCAGGGGTTCTAGCAGCGCGTTTTAAAGATACGAGATATTCGTATTCCTCTTCTGGTAAGGTACTTTTGAGCAGTCTGCTAATTGTGGAATTGCTCACACCATAGCGTTCTGCTAAAGTGGAAGTTGTTTCCGCACTTTCTCGATATAACTTGAGAATTTCTTGTTTGTCAGAATCTGTTAGTTTTCTCACGGTAGACACCAAAATTTGTTAAGTTTGTTTGCGTCCACGGTCTTGGCGTTGAATACTCAATGATACTTCGTATTCTAGAACTATGGACCGGAATCACACGCCAATAAACACTTAGAATACTCCTCACAAGGGCTTTGTTGATAAAGAATATGTAGTTTTCTTTAGAGCATTACCATAGGGTATAATTACTTAATTATTTGAGAAAGATAATTTGCCATTAACCTGGATACAAAACCAGAGTAAAATTCGGGAGTTGCATTTAATTTATATTATATTCATAGGCAATTACTCCTTAACATCACAATATATCTGAATATCGGATCTATTTTGTTTCCTAGTGTACCTCAACTCACCAATCACTTGCATCTTCTGACTGGAATCAGGAAATTTAAAATTTCCTCTTGCCTATTTGGAGAATATTAGATATAATGGTGAAGGCTTCATGGGTACGTAGCTCAGTTGGATAGAGCATCCGCCTTCTAAGCGGACGGTCACAGGTTCGAGTCCTGTCGTACCCGTTGTCATCACGTCAGATTTTAGAGGCCACCGGAAGTGGGATAATAAAATTATGCCAAAAGAAGAGTTAGAGAGGAAAAGCTGATAATATGCACTTGAGTGAAATCACCCATCCTAACCAGTTGCATGGTTTGTCAATTCGACAGTTAGAACAAATTGCTCGTCAAATTCGTGAGAAGCATTTACAAACCGTAGCCGCCTTTGGCGGGCATTTGGGTCCTGGTTTGGGTGTGGTAGAATTAACACTAGGGCTTTACCAAACCTTAGATTTAGACCGGGATAAGGTAATATGGGATGTCGGTCATCAAGCTTATCCTCACAAACTAATCACCGGACGCTACAGCAACTTCGACACTCTCCGCCAAAAAGACGGCGTTGCAGGTTATCTTAAACGCTGCGAGAATAAATTTGATCATTTTGGTGCAGGACACGCTTCTACAAGTATTTCCGCTGCCTTGGGTATGGCTTTAGCCCGTGACTTGAAAGGGGAAAAATTTAAAGCCGTTGCTGTCATTGGTGACGGTGCTTTAACTGGAGGTATGGCTTTAGAAGCTATTAACCACGCTGGTCACCTGCCAAAAACTAATCTCCTGGTGGTTCTTAACGACAATGAGATGTCTATTTCTCCCAATGTAGGTGCAATTCCTCGTTATCTCAATAAAATGCGTCTGAGTCCACCAGTACAGTTTCTCTCAGATGGTATTGAAGAACAGTTAAAACATCTTCCTTTTGTGGGTGAGTCTCTTTCCCCAGAACTAGAACGCATTAAAGAAGGAATGAAGCGTTTAGCAGTTCCTAAAGTAGGTGCGGTTTTTGAAGAATTGGGTTTTACCTATATGGGTCCAATTGACGGACATAATTTAGAGGAGTTAATTACTACATTCCAACAAGCACATCAAATTACTGGTCCTGTTTTGGTTCACGTAGTCACAACTAAGGGTAAAGGCTATGAAATAGCGGAAAAGGACCAAGTAGGATATCATGCCCAAACTCCCTTTAATTTGGCTACTGGTAAAGCAATTCCTTCTAGTAAACCTAAACCTCCTGCTTACGCTAAGGTCTTTTCTCACACCCTAGTTAAATTGGCGGAACAAAATCCCCAAATCGTCGGTATCACAGCTGCAATGGCTACTGGTACGGGTTTAGATAAACTACAAGCTAAACTACCTCATCAGTATATTGATGTAGGAATTGCGGAACAACACGCTGTGACTTTAGCCGCAGGTTTAGCTTGTGAAGGTATGCGTCCTGTCGCTGCTATCTATTCCACTTTCTTACAACGTGCTTATGACCAAATTATTCACGATGTTTGTATTCAAAACCTACCCGTATTCTTCTGTTTAGATCGGGCAGGTATTGTTGGTGCTGATGGTCCGACCCACCAAGGTATGTATGATATTGCTTATCTACGTTGTATTCCCAATATGGTGGTAATGGCTCCCAAGGACGAAGCAGAATTACAACGGATGGTGGTTACTGGCATTAACTACACAGATGGACCTATTTCTATGCGCTTTCCCCGTGGTAATGGTCACGGTGTCCCTTTAATGGAAGAAGGTTGGGAAGCTTTGGAAATCGGTAAGGGGGAAATTATCCGTCAAGGTGACGATGTTTTAATCGTCGGCTATGGTACAATGGTCTACCCAGGAATGCAAGCTGCCCAAATTCTCAGCGAACATGGGATTGAAGCTACTGTAATTAATGCCCGTTTTGTCAAGCCTTTAGATACCGATTTGATTTTACCATTGGCTAAACAAATTGGCCGGGTTGTCACTTTGGAAGAAGGTTGTTTAATGGGTGGTTTTGGTTCTGCGGTAGCTGAAGTTTTACTTGATGCTGATATTCTAGTTCCTGTCAAACGAATTGGTGTACCTGATATTTTGGTAGATCATGCCACACCTGACCAATCTTACACAGAATTAGGCTTGACTGGTGACCAAATTGCAGCAACAGTTTTACAAGCTTTCTTTAATAAGGAATTAGTTGCTGTGAAATAATTCACAATTGTAGAAACGTTCTTAGGAATGTAGGGGCAATTGCTCACCCCTACATTAAAGATATTACAAGCGTATCCATGGACGAACTCAAGTGAGGATCAGAATTAGGACAAACGAATATCCAAGGTTAATTTTAGATATAAAAAACCCTCGGATTTTACACCTCAATAATAGCATAAAAAGTCAAGAGGTCAATACCCTAGTAACTTCGTTCAATTATTGATAGTATTCTCAATATTATTGAGAATGACCTAGCTATATTCTCGATAAACATGATAGTGGGATTTTTTTAAAAAAAAATATTTAAAAAACTTATGAGTTTTTCGTAAAACTCCAATGGTGCTTTAATTAAACTTATATCATCTTTTTTGTCACCGTATATATGAAAAAATATTCATATTTCCACCCAAATACACTTATATTATCTGCAACTAGATCCGTGATAAACTCCTGCTGTGCCTTATTGAAAAAAGCGAGACAATACATACCAAAGCTAGTAAAATCGTGAAAATTCAAATTTGCCTAACTTGCCAAAATGTATCTCAAGCTAATAAAATAGCTGAAGTTGCAGCATATAACATCAAACAAATAATGTCCAATTTAACAACTATCAACCGACTACAAAATATTATTTTTTCGCTATTTCTAGCTCTGATGATGATTTTAATAGTTCCTGGGACTAGTTGGGCTTCTAGCTTGGGAGTGGAGTCAGGTTCTTTGAAACCTTGTCCAACTTCTCCTAACTGTGTTGTTAGTCAAAATGCTGATACTAAACACACTATTCAACCCATTACTTATCATGTAGCGCGAGATCAAGCTAGAGAAACCTTGCTAAAAGTTCTCACTGTTGTTCCCCGCACAGAAGTTATAGAACAAGCAGATAATTATATTCATGCTATTTCTAAAAGCCGCATTTTCAAATTTGTTGATGATCTAGAGTTTTATTTCCCTAGCAATGAGTCGCTAATTCATATCCGTTCCTCATCTCGTGTTGGAGATTCTGATTTTGGTGTCAACCGCACCCGCTTAGAGCAAATTCGTTTAGCTTTAAAGGATTTAAATATTTAATTTAACCTTTTAACCTCTTTTCTCTGTGTATAGAATAGTTATATAAAATACATTTAAAATGCTCCATACACAGAGTCAGATTAAAAAATAAAAAAAAATAAAAATATAACCCCTTTGGATCATAACTAAATAATAGCAGAAAAAAATGTCAATATCAATGGCTGAAAAAACCTATTTCCGTAAAATTATTGATAATATTCTCAAGATTATTGAGAATAGCAACTGACTATTGCAAAAGTGGAAATTTTATAAAAATGGATATTTGAAAAAGTTATCTTTCTGAATCAACGCAGATTAATAAATCAGGGTGGGAAAACCCCACCCCTACAGATATTAGCGTTTGACCAATTTCTTGGACATTTTGCGGAGACGAATAGATTCCGGTGTTACCTCGACCAATTCATCTTGAGCAATGTATTCTAACGCTCGTTCCAAACTCATATCTATGGGTGCTTGTAACTGCACAAGTTCATCACCACCCGCCGCGCGATGGTTAGTTAACTGCTTGGTTTTACAAACGTTCAATTCTAGGTCTTGGGGACGATTATGTTCACCAATAATCATACCTCTGTAAACCTTAGTTCCAGGACTGATAAAGAATGCGCCTCTATCTTCACAGTTTTTCATGGCGTAGAAGGTAGAAACACCTTCTTCAAAGGAGATTAAAACGCCTTTGTTGCGGGCTTCAATATCGCCAGAAAGTGGACGATAATCAAGGAAGCTATGGTTCATGATACCTTCACCGCGAGTCATTCGCATGAATTCACCTCGGAAACCAATTAAACCACGGGCAGGAACGATAAATTCTAATTGGGTGCGGTCTCCACCTCCGGGCTGCATATCTTGCATTTCCGCTTTTCGTTGTCCCAACCGTTCGATACAGCTACCAACAGCATCGGCGGGAACGTCTAAAGCCAGAAGTTCAAAAGGTTCGCAAGGCTGACCGTTAACTGTACGATAAATTACCTGCGGCTGAGATACTTGAAATTCAAAACCCTCACGGCGCATGGTTTCTATTAATATCCCTAAGTGTAATTCACCACGACCGGAAACTAAAAATTTATCAGGAGAGTCCGTTTCTTCAACGCGCAATGCCACATTAGTTTCTAATTCCCGGAATAAGCGATCGCGTATTTGGCGAGATGTTACCAGTTTACCCTCTTGACCTGCAAAAGGGGAATCATTCACCCAGAAGGTCATTTGTAAAGTTGGTTCATCTACCTTAATTAAGGGTAAAGCCAGGGGTTCATTAGGATCTGTAATAGTTTCACCGATGTAAGCATCAGCAAAACCAGCAACTGCTACAATATAACCTGGGGTAGCTTCTTCCATATCTACCCGTCTTAAACCTTCAAATCCCATTAATTTGGTAATTTTACCCTTGACAATATTACCACTTTCTGTTACTAGAGCCGCTTGTTGTCCGGCGCGGATAGTACCATTGTGGATTTTACCAATGACAATTCGTCCTAAATATTCAGAATAATCGAGAGTAGTAACTTGCAGTTGCAGAGGTTTATTAGGGTCTCCCACAGGTGCGGGGACATGGCGGAGAACCGCATCAAATAGAGGCTGCATATCTACTGATTCCGCTTCTAAACTTTCTTTAGCGAAACCTGCCATCCCGGAGGCAAATAGGTATTTAAAGTCACATTGGTCTTCATCCGCCCCTAATTCTAAGAACAGATCCAAAACCTTGTCAACAGCAACGTGGGGGTCAGCTTGTCCGCGGTCAATTTTGTTAATCACGACAATAGGCCGCAGACCTTTTTCCAAAGCTTTTTTAAGTACAAAGCGAGTTTGGGGCATTGGACCTTCATTGGCATCAACAATGAGCAAACAACCGTCCACCATACCGAGTACCCGCTCCACTTCCCCGCCGAAGTCAGCGTGTCCAGGGGTATCAACAATATTGATGAGAGTTTCTTTGTAGCGAACCGCTGTATTTTTAGAAAGAATAGTAATGCCTCGTTCCCGCTCCAAAGCGTTCGAGTCCATGACACAATCCGGAACGTCTTCGCCTTCGCGGAAAATGCCGGACTGTTTGAGGAGAGCATCAACTAGGGTGGTCTTACCATGGTCAACGTGGGCGATAATGGCGACGTTACGAATTGGGAGCGTCATAGATGGTTGTGGTAAACTTGAGGGTTTTTAGAAGAAGTCTTGGGCTGGGGTCTTTTAACAGAAGTGGGGATATTTTGCCAGTTCTGTAACGAACCTTTAATAATTATAGCGTAATTGCCACAAATATTATTATTTTGATAATAAATATCAAGACCATGGTTTAGCTTGAAGAGTGGTCGTGAGGGTTAATCAACAGTAAGCCAAAAGCTAATAATATTCAGATTGGAGATCATTTTTTAACTGCTGGTATACCATTATAGCATCTTGAATATCAATACTTCCAGCCCGCGATCGCCTACTAATTATCACAGTAATATCCACATCAGCAATAGCAGCAATAAATACATCATGTTTAACCTAGGATTGCATAAACCAACCACCCAATCTGAACCTATTTCCGTAACGTAACATTTAACCAAAGCACTGCTATATTAGAAATACTAGCGAGATACAAAAAATGAAGAACGAACCGTTTCATCCTTCATAAATTGATATTTATATTTATTTGTTGATTAACGGAATAAACTACTGAGTGAGGTATCTTCGTGAATGCGCCAAATTGCTTCTCCAAGTAGATTAGCGACTGAAAGCGTAACTAATTGGGGGAAGCGGTTGTTTTCAGGAATGGGAATAGTGTTAGTGACTATGACTTCCTCAAATACCCCACTGGATAACCTCTCAATTGCTGGTGGAGAAAACACAGCATGAGTAGCACAGGCATATACCTGACTTGCTCCTTCTTGACGCAGTAACTTAGCTCCTTCAGTAATCGTACCACCAGTATCAATCATGTCATCTACTAATATAGCGGTTTTACCTTTAACATCACCAATAATATTTAATACTTCGGCGACATTATGAGCCTGACGGCGTTTGTCAATAATTGCCAGTGGTGCATCATTTAACTTTTTGGCAAATGCTCTGGCCCGTGCTACTCCACCCACGTCCGGGGAAACAACAACAATATCCTGTAGTTCTTTGCTAATGAGATAATCCAGAATTACTGGTGAACCATAGACATGATCAAAGGGGATATCGAAATAACCCTGTATTTGCGCTGCGTGTAAATCCATAGCCAGAACTCGATTAGTACCAGCCTCTGTGATCAAGTTAGCGACTAACTTAGCAGTGATTGATTCTCTTCCGGCGGTTTTTCTGTCAGCGCGAGCATAACCATAATAGGGAATTACTGCTGTTATCTGTCGTGCAGAAGCTCGACGACAGGCATCTATCATAATTAGTAATTCCATTAAATGGTCATTAACGGGTTGACAACATGGCTGAATTAAATAGACATCACAACCGCGAATTGATTCTTGGATTTGAACATACAGTTCTCCGTCCGCAAATCTTTTGCGAATCATCGGACCCAAGTCCATTCCCAGGTAACGAGCCACTTCTTGGGATAATGCCATGTTAGCAGAACCAGAAAACAATCGCAAGCGATTATTGTCGGGTAGTCCGGTTGTCATTGGTTGGACTGGTAAAGTTGCAGAACTCAGCACAGCAGATTCTCGAAGTACATTCATAGTATCATTAGAGATTGAGCAAATTTAACTGAAATGGAGTAAACAAACAAATAATAGTGATCTTCACGTTAGCTCTAGGGTGGTACAACAGCTATCATTAAAAGCAACGAATGTGCAAACAATTATTTTATGATACTTGTTACCAATTAATGAACTAGTAAATTGAAGATTAAATATTTATGTTATAAATCAGAAAAACCTAGCAAAATTAGCTGGTCGCCGAAAAACCATATCATTTAAGGATTAAACAGCCATTTTGACTGTTGCTGCTATAATGGTTGATTTTGTCACCCCCAATTATAGCTGCTACTATGTTGGACGCATCCTGACTAAAGGCAGAATACAAGAATAGAATAATGCAAGACTCATTTCTAGTATACACTTTCTTTTAGGCAGGTTAGCTGAGGAAATTTACAAAAAGCCACAATTGAGACACTTGAAGTCCTATTGTGGATGGATGATATTTTGGCTAAATTCTAAGTCAGTAGCTATTATATTCAATTAATAGACCATGCAATCACCGATTACAGTTGGTACTATTCTCCAAAATCGTTACCACATTATCCATATTATTGGACAAGGGGGATTTGGTAGAACCTATCTAGCAGAAGACCAAAGGCGCTTTAGTGAGCTTTGTGTCCTCAAAGAGTTAATTGCTCCAGTTATGGGAACATCTGCTGGTGGAAAGGAACAAGAGTTATTTGAGCGCGAGGCTGCTATATTGTATCAAATACAGCATCCACAAGTTCCCAAGTTTCGAGAGAAATTTGCCCAAAATGAAAGATTGTTTTTGGTGCAAGATTTCGTAGTTGGTAAAACTTACCGCCATTTATTGAACGAACGCCAAAAGCTTGGGACAGCTTTTACAGAGGTAGAAGTATTACATTTACTACGCTTTTTGTTGCCTGTTCTCAGCTACATTCACGGTCAAGGAATTATTCATCGTGACATCTCTCCAGAGAACGTTATTTTACGGGAAAGCGATTCTTTACCTGTATTAATTGACTTTGGCGTAGTCAAGGAATTAGCTACTAAATTACAGTCTTCCAGCCCTAGTTCGGTGACAACTGTGGGAAAATTAGGTTACGCGCCTAGTGAGCAAATGCAAACGGGTAGGGTATATCCTAGTAGTGATTTATATGCGTTGGCTGTGACGGCCATAGTTTTGTTGACTGGGAAAGAACCAGGGGATTTATTTGATGAACAACAACTGAGATGGAATTGGCAAATATGGGTGAATGTGACACCAGGATTTGCTGAGATTCTCCAGCGAATGTTGTCTCATAAGCCGGGAGACCGTTATCAAAGTGCTACTGATGTTACTCAAGCACTGCTAAATGTAGACCATGGGAACGTACCCGCCCCTAATAATCTATCTTACCTACGAACTATCGCTGTCGGTAATCGTCCTGAACCGAGATCAAAAATACCTAAACAGCCAGAAATTTCGGCTTCTAGTCAAAGTGCGTCTATTTTAGATCATCCTTTGGTGTTGGGAGTAATTGGTTTTATTGTGATTATTTTAGCGGGATTTGGTTCTTGGACATTTGTAAATTCACTTAAAAAACAGCCTCGTTCTGCGCCGGAAATTACAACAACGCCACAATCCTTTCCTTCACCCGTTATTCCCAGTGGTAACAAATTAACACCAAGCCCTAGATCTACAGATACCAATAGTGAACCTGTTATTATTCGCCAACGTCTCAAATTAGACAAGTCTAATACGGCAGAATTGGAGGGAATTATCAGGAAAAATGATTTAATTCAATATACTTTGGAGGCTAAAGCTGGGGAAAAATTAACTGTATCTGTAAATAAAGATAGTGGTATTGTCATGAGGATTTTTAATCCTAATGGTGAAATAATTAATACTCAATATCAACAATCTACTTCCCATGAGGGAATATTGCCTGATAGTGGCAGATATATTATTCAATTGGGTTTATCTAGTGAAGAGTCCCAGGCTAGTTATAGCTTAAACGTGGCTTTAGAACCACCAAAGCCTCTGGAAACCCCTACCCCGACGCAAACCTCCACCCCGACGCAAACCCCCACCCCAATAGAAACCCCCACCCCGACGCAAACCTCCACCCCGACGGAAAGCCCCACCCCAATAGAAACCCCCACCCCAATAGAAACCCCCACCCCAATAGAAACCCCCACCCCAATAGAAACCCCCACATCAGAATTTAATGGGACTAATTAACGCTAAATTATGAAAAGAACCTCAGAACTGACCCAAAACAGCAAGTAGGGGTAATTCATGAATTACCCCTACGCAATGACAGGGTTTTCAGCCTACTTTTTTACGCATTAAGTCATCATTTCTAGCAAAAAACATTGTTGAAAACTTTACTGATTACGGGAACTGATACAGAAGCGGGTAAAACTGTTGTCACAACGGCTTTAGCCGCTTATTGGCAAAAATATTATCCTCAGCGCAGTTTGGGGATTATGAAACCAATTCAATCGGGTATGGGAGATAGGGAACTGTATCAAACTCTGTTTAGTCTTGAACAGTCGCCAGCAGAAATTACACCTTTGTATTTTCAAGCACCTTTAGCCCCACCTATAGCCGCTGCTAAGGAAAATCGCCAAGTTGATTTGGCCATAGTTTGGCGAACTTTGTTAGCTTTACAAAAACAACGTGATCTGGTATTGATTGAATCTTTGGGGGGTTTAGGTTCACCGGTTACTGATGAGTTAACAGTAGCTGATTTAGCAGGAGAATGGCGATTACCGACAATTTTGGTTGTACCTGTGAGATTGGGAGCGATCGCAAATGCCGTTGCTAATGTAGCATTAGCTAGACAAACTAAAATCGCCCTCCGTGGTATTGTTCTTAATTGTATCCAACCGCGACAGGAGGAAGAAATTGCTGATTTAACTCCAGTCAGGTTAATTCAATCATTGACAAATATACCAGTTTTAGGTTGTGTTCCCTATGTCGAAAATCCCCAAGATTTAGAAAAACTTGCCGAAATTGCTGCTGGTTTGGATTGGGAAACATTATATGCCAATCCTCAATAATTTCTCAACAAAGAAATACCCGACTTCTTAAAGAAGTTGGGGATCTTAAATTTTCAAGTTTTAGCTTTTAGGTAATAATATGGTTTCTACATTTCCTCTGGCTTCAACAGTAAATCTCAAAAATGTGCGGTTAGAAATTCGGGCTTTACAACCGCAATTAGTCGAGTGGAGACGACAAATTCACCAAAAACCAGAATTAGGTTTTCAGGAAAAAATCACCGCTGAATTTATTTCCCAAAAGTTGCAAAATTGGGGAATTGAACATCAAGTGGGAATTGCTCAAACGGGAATTGTGGCTATTATTAAAGGGGAAAAATCTGCCTCTGGTAAAGTATTAGCAATTCGGGCTGATATGGATGCTTTACCTATTCAAGAACTCAATGAAGTTCCCTATTGTTCTCAACGGGAGGGGATAATGCACGCTTGTGGACATGATGGACATACAGCGATCGCTCTCGGTACAGCCTATTATCTCCATCAGCACCGTCAAGAATTGAACGGAACTGTAAAAATTATCTTCCAACCCGCAGAAGAAGGTCCAGGTGGCGCAAAACCCATGATAGCAGCAGGTGTACTGAATAACCCTAATGTTGATGCTATCATCGGTTTACATTTATGGAATAATCTGCCTTTAGGGACGGTGGGAGTCCGCCCTGGGGCATTAATGGCCGCTGTGGAATTATTCCGCTGTACCATTTTCGGTAAAGGTGGACATGGAGCAATTCCCCATCAAACCGTAGATTCTTTAGTGGTAGCGGCGCAAATAGTCAGTGCTTTACAAACCATTGTCTCCCGTAATATTAATCCCCTTGATTCGGCAGTTGTGACAGTAGGAGAACTCCACGCAGGGACGGCAGTTAATGTCATTGCTGATACCGCAAAAATGGGCGGAACCGTGAGGTATTTTAATCCTGATTTAGCAGGTTTTTTTAAAGAACGCATAGAAAAAATTATTGCAGGAATTTGTCAAAGTCACGGTGCAAATTATGACTTAGATTATATCCATCTTTATCCACCTGTGATCAATGATGCAGACATAGCTGCATTAGTGCGTTCAGTAGCCCAGGAAGTGATAGAAATCCCCATTGGTGTATTCAGTGAATGTCAAACCATGGGCGGGGAAGATATGTCATTTTTCTTACAAGAAGTTCCTGGTTGTTACTTTTTTCTGGGTTCTGCAAATGCAGAGAAAAAATTAGATTATCCTCATCATCATCCCCGATTTGATTTTGATGAAACCGCTTTACCTATAGGTGTGGAAATGTTTGTGCGTTGTGTAGAAAAGTTTTTTGCTTGAAAACTCCCAGAAGAAAAGAAGGTTTCTCTAGATATTTTACGTAAGTCCTAATTCATACTAAGTTCTGGAAGCAGAGCCAAAAGAATACCATTCCCAGTCTCCGACTGGGAACGAGAATAGTGTAAATATGTAAATATTTTATAACTTGCTAGTATTATAATTCACTTGTTACCTTAAAATACAAAAAAGTCTCATTTTAAAAGAGATAAGATGGCTGCTGGCTTTTATTCTGACAATTTTGAACCATTTATGCAATATCAATGGACAAGTGGTACAAGTAGTAATAGTCTGGGAGACAATTCTTTAGGTAGCTTTTTATCAGATTTTCAACGGCAAATGCTGTTAAAATCATTACAAGAAAACTGCTCTCAATCCCAGCGTCAACGGATTCAAATTATGTTATTAGCGGACGAAGGGATAACTCAAGCAGAAATTTGTCAAATTTTGGGGTGTTGTCCCGCAACTGCTAGACATTGGATACACATAGCTCGTCAGGGAATGGCGCATCAATGGCAAGATAGTCGGATTGGTCGCCCTAAATCAGTTAGTGATGAGTATTTACGACGTTTAAAAGAATTATTATACAGTAATCCTCGTGATTATGGTTATATTTCTCAACACTGGACATTAAATCGCTTACATAAACATCTCTACCAAGAATTTGGCTTTAAAGTCAGCGATCGCCATTTTAAGCGAATTTTCAAACAAATGGGCTTATCCACTCGGACAAAATCCAGCCATAACGAACAAAATAGCCCAAAATCAGCCGCAGAACCCAAAATAGCCATTGCTGACCTCAAAAAAGCAAATACCGCCGATTCCTCCGAAATTATACCTATTAATTTTCACAAAGCAGTAAAGGATTCAGACATTTATGGCGCACAATATCTCCGCTCAATTAGTATCTCTGGAACAAATCAACAATACCTTGGGGTATTCACTGACCGCAGAAGAATTTTATCACTATCTTCCTGAACTTCAACCTATCAACCCTAAAGTCGGCAAATTCTGGACAGGAAAGAATGTTGAACCGGGCATTTACATCATACTTACAGGCAAAGTCAGACTATTAGATGATAACGACGAATTAATTACTACCCTAGAACCTGGAGCATCCTTCGGTGAATTTACCTTATTTACCCAATCTCAATTTCCACCTTATGCAGCCAGAGCTTCAGCAAATTTACAGTTATACTTCTTGCCAGAAAAGTTACTATTGCCATTAATAGCCAAGTATCCCCAAATTCGAGAACATTTATGGCAGAAAGCATACTCCCCAGAAACGCAGATTATACAAGCAGATTATACACCGCTCAAACCAAACCCACCAGAGAACGACAATTCAAATTCAAATTCAACCCCTTATCTAACCTCACAATCAAAAGAATCAAAAATTAATAAAGCTTATTTTCCCAGTCCCAGACAACGGGTGGGGCATTTATGGCAAAGAGTGACAGGACGCTATCCATTCTTTGCTCAACAGAGTGGTTCTGACTGCGGAGCAGCTTGTTTAGTCATGGTGTCCAGGTATTGGGGGAAACGTTTTAGTGTAAATCGTCTCCGTGATATTGCCAATGTAGACCGCAATGGTGCATCCTTAGGAGGGTTATTAACAGCAGCAGAAAGTCTAGGTTTTGCCACTAGACCCGTCAAAGCTAGTTTAAAGCAGTTAGCAAAGCAAAAATTACCCGCCATTGTTCACTGGGAAGGCAAACATTACATAGTTGTCTACGAAATTACCCCTAAATATGTAATTGTGGCCGACCCCGCTATTGGTCAACGTACCCTCACCCATAAGGAATTTAACCGCGACTGGACTGGTTATACATTGTTGTTACAACCGACAGCAATGCTCAAAGAAACGAAAGAGACATCTACACCTTTTTGGCAGTTTTTCGAGTTAATAAAACCCCATTCCTTAGTCATGTTGGAAGTATTTATCGCTTCCATATTTATCCAGATATTTGGCTTAATTACCCCCCTATTTACCCAATTAATTTTAGATCGGGTAGTGGTGCAACGGTCAGAACTGACCCTGACAACAGTAGGAATAGGATTGTTAATTTTTAGCCTTTTTCGGGTAGCCATGACCGGTTTAAGGCAATATCTTTTAGATCATACAGCCAATCGCATAGACTTAGCATTAATTGTCGGTTTTATTCGTCATGCATTGCGTTTACCCCTGAGTTTTTTTGAGACTCGTTATGTGGGTGATATTATTTCTCGTGTGCAGGAAAACCGCAAAATTCAACGCTTTTTATCGGGTGAAGCATTATCAATTCTCCTAGATTTATTCACCGTCTTTATCTATGTAGGCTTGATGTTTTGGTACAGTTGGAAAATGGCATTATTAGCTTTAATAATTGTGCCACCCTTTGCCTTATTAGCCTTAATTGCCACACCCTTTTTACAAAGGATTTCCAGAGAAATATTCAATGCAGTTAACCAAGAAAGTAGTTACTTAATAGAAGCTTTAACTGGTGTGCGAACAGTCAAAGCCACAGCAGTAGAACAAACAGTAAGATGGCATTGGGAAGAGTTATTAAATAAAGAGATAAAAACCAACTTTTCCGGGCAAGTTATCGGCAATCGTTTACAAATTTTTAGTAACACAATTGAAGCAATAGCTACCACAGCTTTATTATGGTTTGGGGCATATTTAGTAATTCATAATCAGTTAACTGTGGGACAACTAGTAGCATTTAATATGCTGCTGGGAAATATTATTAATCCCTTCCAACGGTTAATTGTCCTCTGGAATGAATTGCAGGAAGTTGTGATTGCAGTAGAAAGAATTAACGATGTTTTAGACACAGAACCAGAAGAAGACTTACAAAATCAATCACGGCAGAATTTACCACCAATTCAGGGGCATATTCGCTTTGAAAACGTCACATTTCGCTATCATCCAGAAAGCGATATTAATATATTAGAAAACCTCAATTTTGAAATCAAACCCGGACAAATGGTAGCCTTAGTGGGACGCAGTGGCTCAGGAAAAACCACCATTTCTAAATTAGTTATCGGCTTATATCCCCCCACAGACGGTAAAGTTTTAATTGACGGACAAGATATTACCAGTCTTTCCTTGCGTTCTTTTCGACAACAAATTGGTGTAGTTGACCAAGACACATTTTTATTTGGTGGGACAATTCGAGAAAATATCAGTTTAGGACATCCAGGAATACCTTTATCAGAAGTAATTGCAGCAGCAAAAATGGCTGGTGCTGATGAATTTATCAAAAAATTACCCATGGGTTATGAAAGCCAAATTGGTGAAGGTGGAGGTTTATTATCTGGTGGACAAAGACAGAGAATAGCCATTGCTAGAGCATTATTAGGTAATCCCAAATTATTGGTTTTAGATGAGGCAACTTCTCACCTAGATACCGAATCAGAAAGAATAATTCAACAGAATTTTAACACAATTCTCAAAGGAAAAACTACTTTAATAATTGCCCATCGTCTTTCCACCGTGCGAAATGCCGATTTAATTTTGGTACTAGATAGAGGTGTGTTAATTGAAAGTGGTACTCATGAAGAATTAATGGCTAAAAAAGGACATTATTTCTATCTAAATCAACAGCAATTACAAACATTAACGTAGGTTGGGTTGAGCCATAGCGAAACCCAACAATGATTTAATAATGATTATAGTTGGGTTTCTTTAACCCAACCTACAATAAATTCATACTAAGAAAAAGGTGCATTATGACAAGTACATTAAATGGGAATATCACAAAATCTGATGATAATTTATCACCAGAATTACCAGAAATTACCAATGAAGATTGGTCGGAAATTACCAAAGAATCACTTGATAGTTTACCCCAGGTTTGGACGCGAGGACTATTATATCTTTTAGTCTTAATTGTCTCCATAGTTTTACCTTGGTCTTTGCTATCTAAAGTAGATGAAACAGGTACAGGAAGAGGACGTATTGAACCTAAAGATAAAACCGTGAAATTAGATGCGGCTGTAGGGGGAACAGTTGCCGAAATTCAAGTTAAAGAAGGTGAAACAGTCAAAGCCGGACAAACTCTATTATTATTAGAATCGGCATTAGTCAAATCAGAATTACGTCAAGTTCAAGATAAATTGGAAGGACAATTAAACCGACTTTCTCAGTTAAAATCCTCCAAAAATAAGTTAATTGTCTCCTTAGCAACCCAACAACAACAAAATCAATCTCAACAATTAGAAAAACAAGCACAAATTGAGCAAGCACAACAGAATATTAATACCCTAAAAAATGCCTATCAATTTCAGAAAGAAGAAAGATTATCTCAACTTAATCAAGCGCGACAAACCCTAACTAATAGTCAAACTACTAATCAATTAGCAGAGAGTAGTTTATTAAGTAGTCAGCGAGAAGTAAAACGCTATAGTCAACTCAGACAACAAGGAGTAATTCCAGAAATTAATTTAGTAGAAAAGCAAGATATCGCTAAAGAAAAGCAAAAATTATATGCACAAAGCCAATCAGATATTCAACAAGCTAAGTTACGTTTAGCAGAACAAAAAAGTAGTTATGAGCGAAATTTGCGCCAATCTCATGCCGATATTGAACAGGCCAAATTGCGACTAGGAGAACAGCAAAGAAGCTATCAAACTTTAACCCTTTCTGGTCAGTCAGCAGTGTTAAAAATTGCCGAACAACAGAAAAGTTTAGATACAGATATTAGTTCCCTCAAATCAGATATTTCTCAAACTAAACGCCAAATTGATGCCTTAAAATTTCAGTTAGGACAACGAGAAATTAAAGCTTCTGTCAATGGTATATTATTTCAACTACCAATTCAAAAACCCGGCTCAGTTGTGCAGGTAGGGACAATGGTGGCCGAAATTGCTCAAGATAATTCACCCTTAATAATTCGAGCGCAAATGGCAACTACAGATAGTGGTTTTTTGCGGTTAGGATTACCAGTAAAACTCAAATTTGATGCTTATCCGTTTCAGGATTATGGTATTATCTCAGGAGAGTTAATTAAAATTTCTCCTAATACGATAGAGATAGATACAGCTAATGGCAAAGTAGCCGCTTATAACTTAGAAATTTCTCTCAAAAAAAGTTGTATTCCCTCTGCTAATAAATGTATTCCTTTGCGTCCAGGGGATACAGCAACCGCTGAGGTAATTGTCCGTCAGCGACGAATTATTGATTTTCTACTTGACCCCTTTAAAAAATTGCAACAAGGAGGAGTAAAATTGTAGAAAATTCATAGTAGTTAGTTAATAACACGAAAAACAAAATGAGGTATTATTACTGATGGACGATAAAATCAAACGTTCCCAAGGAAAGTTTGACCCTGTAAATGAGTCAAGGTACTGGCTACCAACCGCGTCTGAGGAACGCTGCAAAAAGATAGGAAAAAAAAGAGGCCTGAGATTAGTCGAAGTCATTGACACTCAAGCAGAAATTTTGCCAATAATTTGTATTTTTGAGGGATACCCAGATGAGTGAAGCAACACTTTCCATATCAATTACTGAATTAATCCCAATGTTGACTGCGATAGCGGAACGTAACTGGGAAAAATTCAAGGAAGTTGAGAAACAATTTGTCTTACGACACGGTATAGAGGAATGGGAAGAATTTTTTGCTTTCCGTCTCAAACCATCACTAGACAAGGATTCTGACCAATGGTTATTAGCGCATTGGTGTAGTGAGGGTATTATCTCGGTAAAAAATGTAGCTTGATTATCTCCTGTTCCAATACTCTGTATGGGAACAAGAAGGGGAAAAACAATTAATTCAGTCCCCTCCCCTTAATAAAGGGAGGGTTAGGGTGGGGTATAATTTATGTATTTAAGGAGCAAATTATGTCAGAAAGCATCACCATTACCCAATCAGATATTTTACAACAAATTAAATTATCCTGTAAAATACCTGAGTTAGTGGAGCAAATTATCAGCCGAAAAGTGATTATAAATGCTGCGGAAGAAGCAGGGATAAAAGTAGAAGTTGAAGAATTACAAAAAGCAGCGGATTTTCTGCGATTAAATAATGACCTGACCAGTGCTAATGACACTTGGAAATGGTTAGAAAAACATGGTTTATCTATAGATGATTTTGAAGATATAGTCTATACTGGTGTGGTTACTGCTAAGTTAAGCAAACATTTATTTTCTGATCAAATCGAACCTTTCTTCTTTGAAAATCAGCTAAATTATGCTGGTGTGGTCATGTATGAAGTTGTATTTAATGATGAAGATCTAGCAATAGAACTTTTTTATGCAGTCAAAGAAGGAGAAATGAGTTTTTATGATGTAGCTCACCAATATATTCAAGATGTAGAATTACGTCGTCAGGGGGGATATTTAGGAGTATTAAATCGTCGGGATTTAAAGCCAGAAATATCTGCTGCTGTCTTTGGTGCGAAACCCCCACAGGTAATTAAACCGATAATTACTTCTAAAGGGGTACATTTAATTTTTGTTGAGGAGATTATTCAGCCGGAATTGAATGATAAATTGCGACAGCAAATTGTTAGCGATTTACTATTAAGTTGGATCAAAAAACAAGTTAATCAAACAGAGATTAATGTGAATTTCGAGTGATTTAATCACAAAAATGAAAAATGTTCTCGTTCCCATACTCTGTATTTCTCGTTCCCATACTCTGTATGGGAATGAATTACAGAAGGCTCTGCCTTCATTGATACTAAGTCACGGAGGCAGAGCCTCTAGGTAGCATTCCCAGTCGGAGACTGGGAACGAGAAAAAGGCTCTGCTTTCATTAATAAGCTGTTACGCAGCTAGATTGTACAATCCTAATATGGCTAAATTTTGTGGTGCGGGCCTCCTGCCCGCTATAATTATACAAATTAAATGCAGTACAGCTTACCAAATTATGGCATTAGAGGGTCTAAACCACCAAGACTGACTAACAGGAGGCCTCCAATAAGAGTAAACAGGACGACTCCATCCCGATCTACCACCCACTACCTCAAGTTCCAAATCAGATAATTCATCAAACTGGTTTTCAACTTGTGCTAAATCAGCAATTTGAATATTAGCCATCTTTGTATTCTCCTTGGTTTTAAAAAGTCTAGAAAAAACCGGAAATGTTGTACTTTTTCATTTCCCGACTACATCCTATTCAAAATAAAAACCTCTGTCTAGAGATTTAGACAAAATAAAAGTGACATAATTGTTTTAGTTTTGTCACCTTCAATAGCTTGATGATAACAGCATTTCACGCACAAAAATCCGTAAATTTGGACTTTTAAGTTGAAAACATTACTAAACAACAGACAATTACGGACGGAAAATAGCCAAAAAAAGGGACATAATTGTTGCACTACTGTAGGAATTTTGTCACTTTTGCCTATTAACTTAAATATAAACAAATCTCTAACTTATCTAACAATGTAGATATATGTATTAGCTTTTATAAGCACAAATTATATAAAATATGTAATTTATTTTACATAAATACCTAATCAGATGGTGGGTTACGCTGTCGCTAACCCACCCTACGTATATTTGAAGATTTCAACAAGAGGATTAATTTAATTGCAACCAATTAAGTAAATCCGCCATACTGCTAAAATCTAGTAAAGCCTCGCTTAAATTTTCCAACTGATTAACAGAAAGAGATTGAATCCGCTGTGTCGTTTCCGGTGATAATTCACCCAATCGCTTTTTAAGCAGTTTTAAAATAACCAACCGTTCTCCTTCCTGTCTACCTTCCTGTCTACCTTCTTGTCTACCTTCCTGTCTACCTTCTTGTCTACCTTCAAGTCGTCCTTCTTCTATTCCCCGCTCGTAACCTATGCGCTCACCAGTGGTAATATATCTCATAGTTCGCTCCTGCTCGAATTGTTTATACTCCGACCACAATTGATTTTCCAATGGTTTTGGTAAAATCATCACCCAGTCTATAAAGCGATACAGGTTACGAATATCTTGCTCTTGTAAGCCTAAATCGTATAACCTGCGAATTAAACTGAATTTCCAGATTTTGCGTTCTTGGGGATATGAGCGCGTTTGCTGGGTTTTCAAATGTGCCATAACCACTGTTGCAAAAGGATTCTTACTATTTTCTAACTCTTGCCACCGTTGTTCATAATCTAACAGTTTAATGCTACCAAATTCAAAATTTAACTTTGTCTGGGGATAATTGTAACCGTAATTACTCGGTCGCCATTCACGGTTGGTGTCACATAAAATCGCCAAGCTGATTGCGGGTTGACCAAAACTGTCAAAAATGCGAAAATTGTAGGTAAACATCCGTTGACTGAAATTATCTTCTTTTTTTCCCTGAATTTCTACATGGACTAATAACCACAATTGTTCACCCTGAATTTGCCAAACTTTGACTAATTGATCAGCATATCTCTTTCCTTGTTCGGCTTCACGGGTAATTTGTTGAAATTCTTTATCGAGAAATTCATAAGGACGTTCCCAGTCAATTAGTGCTTCGGTTTCGGGAAAAAAGAATTGCATTGCTTGGGGAAAATATGCGGTGAGAATTTCTTTCCATGGACTATCAAAATCAGCCCGTTTATGAATAATATTGGTCATGAATTAATGGCAGATGATTATTTATCTTACCTGAAATTCTTAGTTACTGAATAAAAGTTATATAATCTGAATTATAGATATGGCTATTCTCCCTGGTTTGTGAATGGATTTTTTGGAACGAACCACAGAGGACACAGAGGACTCAGAGGTAGAGAAAAGGAGGTATTTATGTCTTATTTAGGATGGGTATATAAATAAAATAAACCTGAAAATTTAAAGATTCAGGTTTGTGGTAAAATTAAAGTGCTGTAAATTTAATTGCTTGCAATTAAATGTTAGATTTCATCAGTTTTCACTCCTGACAATACCCGCTTCTTTCTCAATTCGGTCTAAAGCTCTTTTAGCCCTAAAAATAAGTCGCAAATAAGTAATCTGATTATCCCAACTCAAGCGAGGTAATAAGGGTTGTGAAATATCTAAATCAGTTTCAGATTTTGCAAAGGTATTTGAATCTTCTAATGCAATAGAATCGGGAGAAATATTGTTCATGATTCTCAACAGAATTTTAGTGGGAATTAACTAAAGATTTACCTAACTCTGGTTCTTTTTCCGACCCTTTTGGCCATTGAATTAACTCAGCCGTAAAATGCAGTGGGTCATTTTCTATCCAAGGGGTATTAATAGATTCCTCAATTAGTGCAAATTCGCCATTATCAAAGGGATTTCCATTGGCTTGACGTTGCAGAAAAACACGCTCTCTAATGCCATTTTTTTCTTGGGTTAAAGCGCGATGATGACAGTAAGGATTATTACCTCTCTTATCAAAGAAAACATGGGCAGTCCAACTACAACCACCACGACAAAGTTCCGCAAATTCACAAGTTTTGCAAAAACCCCATAGGTGTTCTGTTCCCTTGGGAGTACCAGCACCAAGATTAAATCTCAGTTCCTCTGTTTCTTCAATAATTGTCCGCAGTGAATGGTCGCGGATATTACCTCCTGTATAAGCTGTTGTCGGTAAAGATGGGCAACCTTTGATAGCACCGTCCGCTTCAATACCTAAAGCCGAGAGTCCGGCGCTACATCCCTGCCAAAATGACCACGCATCCCCCCCGCGCAATAATCGCTCATAGGGTCCGTAGTAGCCAATATTATTTCCCGGTTGCACTTGTACACCTTCCTGCTTGGCTCGTTTTGCAACACGAGCAATCATTGGATATACATCCAAAAGTTCATAAGGTTGTAATAAAATCTCGCTATTATCCGCCGCATTCCCCATAGGTACGGTTAGTTGAATTTGCCAAGCGAAAATACCCGCGTCGCGGAGATGTTCGTAAATTTGGGGAAATTCTGGGGCTGAGAGCCGATTAATTTGAGTATTACAACCAAAGGGAATACCCGCTTCTTTGAGGTTACTCATGGTCTGAAATGCCCATTTCCATGAGCCTTGTTTACCGCGAATTTGGTCATGGGTAGCTTCTAAACCATCAACGGACACAGAAACTACTTGAATCCCTGCTGCTTTCATGCAGTGGGCTGTCTCTAAGGTGATACCATAACCCCCGGTGGTCATACCACAAATCATACCAGCTTTAGTAATTGCTTGGGCAATTTCTAACCAATCGGGACGAAGAAATGCTTCACCTCCAATAATAGTAACTTCTGTAATTCCTACTTCGGCCATTTGCTGGACTAAGTTAAGAGCTTCTGCTGTAGAAAGTTCATTTGTCCTGGTATGTCCAGCGCGAGAACCACAATGTTGACAAGCTAGATTACATTTAAGGGTAATTTCCCACACTGCATAGCTAATTCGGTGATAAGTCATGGAAATATCCTCAATCAATTTTGTGAGTAAAGGATGAATAAATTGGCTTTTTATCCATCCCTAAAAACTTAATTTTTCATTTCGGAAATTGACATTTACACTCACAAAGACCAAGTTTTACCAATAACAACTCCATACATCGGCTGTATAGGTGGCCATTTTTGTGGTGGCCTCACGCCTCCATACTTTGGTTGTACGGGTCTGGTTATTCCAGTTATTCCCCCAAAAACGGCTGCTAATTCCTTTTCACTTAAATCTTGAATTTCATCTTCAGAATTAGCTGATTCTAAAAGTTGATAAGTGTATTCTTCGTATTCTTCTAAGGTAAAATCAAAGCCGGCTGCTTTAACTATTCGGCTACACTCTTCTTTATTCTCAGCAGCTTTGATTTGTTCACGAAAAGCTTCATTATCTGCCAGATATTCATAGAAAGATTTGACGTTTTCTAAAGACATATTTTTCTCCTTTGAGATATTGGTAAAATTCCTTAATTCAGATATTAAATTCATATCTTACACCTTCTCAAGCAGGGTAGGTAGAAAATCCCCATACTAGCCAATAATCAGCTTTTTAGGATCTTATTTTTCCCAATCAGATTATGGTGCAAAATATTCAGTTAACGAGCGGTTGGTGTGGCCACTTGAATTGACAATTCAGAAGCATTGTAATTATCCGTAATTACTTGCGGACAACGCATACAAGCCGCCTTACCTTCCTGTTGCCACCAACGACAATCTCGACGTATAGAACAGGGAGGTAATTCCTCTCCTACTGTCGGTAAATTTTCGACAATTCGTGTAGCTAAACCACAATTTTTCCCATCAAAATGTTGACAACCATTTGTGGCACAAGTTGAAGCTGTACGAAACACTTCCGCTGGTGTCACAGGACTAACTTTAGCTATTAGTTCATCTGTGATAGGTTGAGGCTGTTTCAGATAAGCTACACGAGGTTCTGCTACTGTTCCACCAATGATACCGAAAACAAAACTTTCCCCTGGTTCTGGTCTAGCACTAGGGCAAAGTGTAGTTTTTTCAGCAATTTCCTTCATCCATTTAGCCTCGAAATAAGAGGATTTTTATGCCCGTCTCTTTGTTGGGCCTGCGGTTTTCATACCCATCCAAGTAGGAAGGGGTAGCATACCCGCAATAATAGGAATAAGAATACCTTCACCCCTTCCCTTACTCTTACGATTCATACCACCAGAAACGTTTTTAGCTTCTTCATCAGATACAGATGCTAAAGCCTCATTACGACGCGCTACTGCATTATTAACAGCACTATCAATTAGGTCGTTGATTTCAAGACGATGATTATTCATGTTAATTTGCCTCAGAGGTCTGTAGGTGAATTAATTTATTAGGGTTGTTATTTTTTATTCCCCCGCTACATCTTATTAAAAATAAAAACCTCTGTCTAGAGATTTAGACAAAATAAAAGTGACATAATTGTTTCAGTTTTTTCACCTTCAATAGCTTGATGATAACAGCATTTTCCGCACAAATATCCGTAACTTTGACATTTAATGTTAACAAAATTACTCTAAATACAGATATTTACTGATCGAAATAGCCAAAAAAGTGAAATAATTGTTGCAATTTTGTCACTTTTGCCTATTAACTTAAATATAAACAAATGCCCGACTTATTGTAAGGATTCAGGCATTTCATTAGACTGGGAAAAGGTATAAATATCAAAAATTAAAAAATATTGATCAAAACTGGATTATCGACTAAATTTATTTATACTTAGAAGGAAAAAAATAACCTTTATGCGGCCAACTACCATACCAAAAACCAATCTTCAGCCATCATTGTTAGACAAAGCCCTGAATCACTTTCAAGCTTGGGCAATAGAGAACCCTCAAAACCCAGTCAGCCGTACCTTTCTGCCTATAATCAGTTTTGTAGAGGGAACAATTGCCAATAATCCACCTTACCTGGATAGGAAAAGGCAAGTGCTGGGGGATGCCTTTTGTTGTGCAGGGGAAGTAGTCTTAGGAGACTTTAAAACCCTAGAGACCGCCTTAACCTCACCCCAAGCCCGTGACTGGAGACTAGGAACTTCCATGCTTAGTTCTAGTCATGGTCCGGGAGTTGATCAAGGTGGTCGCAATGTTCTTTTAATTACTCTCTCAGACGCAGCCGCCGGCGGGGAAAATCATGATGCTTTCCGTAAGTGTGTTGATAATTACTTCTTTAATGAAGGCATGGTAATGCGTCAAAATGATCAAGTAGCACAACGGTTGTTCAATAAGTTAGCGGCTGATTATGTAGATAGAATTACCAATAATACTTTAGAAGAATTTTTCAATAATGATCAACGGGATTGGATGGGCTTTTTAGTCCGGTATCTTCACTACGTTATTTTTGGCATTAATCCTGATGATCAAGCAACAATAAGAATTATTACAACCCTACACTATACAAAAAGGGGAACATTATATTATTTTGCTGGCAGCAGTAGTTTAGAAAAGTTAAATATATGGGGATTTCGTCAAGTTCCTGAACTGGTAGAGCAAGTAGCGACGATTTACGAAAATTCTCCAGCCTTAGCTAATTTTCAAGAGAACGACCCTAAATATCATAAAATGACGCGGCGAGAACTTGCAAAACTGATGGTGTCTTTAATGAGTATTGCCGGGTTGCAAGGGCCGCTACACTTGGGAAAAACAGCCATGGGTTATCAACCCCTTCCTGCTTACCAAGGTCGTCAAACTGATAAAATTGATATTAAGAGTTATTGGGACAGGCTCGATCTTAATGATCGTCCTAGTATTCAACTTTTTCTGTTAGAATGCGCCCGTCTGTTTATGCCTGTAAGTGCCTCTCACCGAGTAGCGACAGAACCATTTACGGTGACATTGGCGGGTAAGGCGCGAACTTTTCCGAAAGGAACTAAAATTTTAATTCCTATGCTTTTGGGGATGTTAAGTGAAGATTTTTGGGGAAAAACTGCTTATGAATTTAATGCAAACAGAGAAAATCTTTGCCCTTTTCACATGGGTTTTAATTCCGTTGGTTCTCGTCATGCAGGCCGCATTTGTCCGGGGAAAGACTTAGCATTAGAAATGCTGACCAATGTTATTATTAGCGTGGGTAAAGCTCGTCGCTCTTACTTAAGCCAAATATCCTAGTCCATATCATAAATAAATATCATGCAGCCATTTCTACCTCAAAATGACCCAAACCCCGCACAACGCCAATCTTGTCTAGAGAAAGGCCGCAAAGAGTATCAATTCATGTATGATTTTTTGCCGCCTATGGCGATGCTCAAAAGCGTACCTCCCGCAGAGAATTTTTCTACTAAGTATATTGCTGAACGGACATTAGAGGCAGCAGAACTTCCTCTAAATATGATGGCTGTTAAAACTCATGCTATGTGGGATCCTTTAGATGAATTGCAAGATTATGAGGACTTTTTCCCAGTTTTGCAAAAACCTAATGTGATGAAAACCTATGAAACCGATGATTCCTTCGCCGAACAACGGCTTTGTGGGGTGAATCCGATGGTTTTACGTCAAATTAAGCAAATGCCAGCTAACTTTGCCTTTACCATCGAAGAATTACAGGATAAGTTTGGCAATTCTATTAATTTAATCGAAAGATTGGCCACAGGAAATCTATATGTCGCTGATTATAGATCCTTGGCGTTTGTTCAAGGTGGCACTTATGCCAAAGGAAAAAAGTACCTACCAGCACCTCTAGCCTTTTTCTGTTGGCGCAGTTCGGGCTTTCAAGATCGAGGCCAATTAGTCCCTGTAGCCATTCAAATCAATCCCAAAGCAGGTAAAGCCAGCCCCTTGCTAACTCCTTTTGATGACCCTTTAACCTGGTTTTATGCTAAGTCCTGTGTGCAAATTGCTGATGCTAATCATCATGAAATGAGCAGCCATTTATGCCGGACTCACCTGGTAATGGAACCCTTTGCTGTTGTCACCCCGCGTCAACTGGCTGAAAATCATCCTCTGAGAATATTACTCAGACCCCATTTCCGGTTTATGTTGGCTAATAATGATTTAGCTCGCAAGCGTCTGGTTAGTAGGGGCGGTTTTGTGGATGAATTATTAGCAGGAACTCTGCAAGAATCATTGCAAATTGTGGTAGATGCCTATAAAAGTTGGAGTCTAGACCAGTTTGCTCTACCTAGGGAACTTAAAAATCGCGGTGTAGATGATGTGAAAAACTTGCCACATTATCCTTATCGGGATGATGGAATTTTGTTATGGAATGCGATTAATAAGTTTGTATTTAACTATTTGCAGCTTTATTACAAGAGTCCAGCAGACTTGAAAGCAGACGGAGAACTGCAAGCTTGGGCGCGGGAATTAGTGGCTCAGGATGGTGGTAGGGTTAAGGGTATGAGCGATCGCATTGATACCTTAGAACAATTAGTTGAGATTGTTACTACTATCATATATATTTGTGGTCCGCAGCATTCGGCGGTTAATTTCTCCCAATATGAATACATGGGTTTTATTCCTAATATGCCCCTAGCTGCTTATCAAGCAATTCAAGAAAAGGGTGATATTAAAGACCGTCAAGCCCTCATAGATTTTCTACCACCTGCCAAACCCACAAATACCCAATTATCAACTGTGTACATACTTTCAGACTATCGTTATGACAGACTGGGATATTATGAAGAGGAAGAATTTACAGATCCAAATGCTGACCAAGTTGTGAATAAATTTCAGCAAGAATTGAGTGTAGTACAGAGAAAAATTGAATTGAATAATAAGGGACGTTTAGTAAATTACGAATATCTCCAACCAAGACTTATTCTCAACAGTATTAGTATTTAACTAATTGCAGAATAGACAAAACCCCATCTTGAATAATTAATTTTTAATAATATTAAAATGGGGTGTTTTATTCTTCATCATTCACTATTTCATCTTCCATATTAAACTCAATTCGATTTTGCAAAACAATTTCTTCAATTACTTGAATACCTCTTTTAAATTCCAAAACTTGATTAAATCGAAGCATTAGTTCGGGAATATTGATCACTTCTTCTATACATTTCATATATCTGCTAACTTAACATCTAAATCCAAATCTAGTTTTTTACCCTTTTTATTCTTAATATTATAGCTTTTTTCTGGCGATAAAAGTTTTTCTCCCTGATATTCTGGCATTCCCAAAACTCGTCTTAACCCAATTTTTAAATATTCTGCTTGAGATTCAATACTAATAGATTGTCTCCCTAAGCGTTTAGCTACAGCAGCAGTGGTAAAAGTTCCCGCAAAAGGATCAAGTATTAAGCTACCTTCATTACTACTGGCTAAAATAATTCTTTCTAACAATGACTCCGGTTTTTGTGAAGGATGATTTTCATACTCTTCCATGCGATATCTCACCCGAGGAAAATACCAAGCATTACCAGGGACTTTTTCTGTATTATAGGGAGTTGGTACTGATTTTCTGTAATCAATTAATTTACGTTCTGCGCCAGTTTTTGCAGCAATTTTGATATCGTCTGCATTAAAAATATAATTATTTTTATCTTTTACACAATGAAGAATAGGTTCATACATTGAACCAAAATATTTTGTAGCTTGCACTCCAGAGCTATCGTAATGCCAGATTATACGACTGAGAATAGTTAATTTTTTTCTCAGGTAAATGTCAAAATAAGGCATTGCTTGTGTACTTGTCATTACATAGATTGTGCCATTTGGTTTTAATGTGCGGATACATTCATCAAGCCATTTATATGACCAATTTACATACTCTTCTTCTGAATCCCATTTGTCATGAAAATTAGCAAATTTTTTACCTATATTATATGGAGGATCAACAAAAATTAAATCAATTGATTCTGAGGGAATATGATTTGATATAATGCTGACAGCATCACCGTGAAATATTCTATTTTCTTGATTTTCATAGAGTTGAAACATTATTTTAATGATGAAAATTCAGTGTTTAATCACGAAATTATATCATATATGGAAGGCAGAGCCTTCTTGATTTCATCCCCATACAGAGCATGGGAACGAGATAAAAGGAGATAAACAACCTTTAAGACTCCATTTCCGCTAATTCTAACCAACGTTCCGTGGCTACATCAATATTTTTCTTGAGGGTTTCCACCTGTTCATAAAGTTTTTGCACTTCGCTATAATTCCCCGCCATAGTTGCTAATTTCTTTTCTAATGCTGTTTTTTCCGCTTCTAATTTGGCAATTTTTCCTTCTAATTCTGCAAATTCCCGTCTTTCCCAATTAGATAACCTGCGGCGTTTTTTAGTCTCTATAACTGGAGATGTCACCTTTTCCACAATGACAGCCTTTGGTGTTTCCTGTGGTTGGGCTTCTTCAGCTTTTTTATAATCTAAATAAATAGAATAATTCCCTGGATATTGACGTAAACTTCCCCCTGCTTCCAAAGCGAAAATTGTATCTACTGTCCGATCTAAAAAGTAACGATCATGGGAAACTACAATTACACAACCATTAAAATCTTCCAGATAATCTTCTAATACTGCTAATGTTTGGACATCTAAATCATTAGTCGGTTCATCTAAAATCAAGACATTGGGCGCACTAATAAGAATACGCAATAGGAATAAACGACGTTTTTCTCCGCCAGAAAGTTTATGAATGGGTGCATATTGTTGATTTCCCGGAAACAAAAATCTCTCTAACATTTGGGAAGCAGTGATTTTAGTTCCGTCGGATATTTCAATAAATTCTCCTTCTTCTTTAATATAATCAATCACGCGCTGATCTTCATTCACAGCCGTTAACAATTCTTCTGAATGTTGGTTAAAATAACCAATATGAATTGTAGTCCCAATTTCTACAATACCAGAATCTGGTTTAATTCTGGCGGTAATAATATCCATTAAGGTAGATTTTCCTGCACCATTTCCACCAATAATACCAATTCTATCTTCTGGACTAAATTCATAAGTAAAATCCTTAATTAAGGTTCTACCATTGTAGGCTTTACTAACATTTTTGAGGTCAATAACTTTCTTACCAATACGACGACCAATGGTAGAAATATCAACCTTACCATTAAGTTGTTTAAACTCAGTATCTCGCAGAGCATGAGCGCGTTCAATTCTGGCTTTTTGCTTTGTACTTCTAGCTTTTGGTCCTTTTTTTAACCATTCTAATTCTCGTCGTAAAATTCCTTGATGTTTCCGTTGAGTGCTAACAGCCGACTCTTCAGCTAAGGCCTTCTTTTCTAGATAATAGGAATAATTACCAGTATAAGTGTAAATATCACCGCGATCAATTTCGATAATTTTATTAGTAACTCTATCTAGAAAATAACGATCATGGGTAATTAATAAAAGTGCGCCACGATAGCGATTTAAATAACTTTGTAACCATTCTACAGACAGGGCATCAAGATGGTTTGTCGGTTCATCCATTAATAATAAATCAGGTTCTGATATTAAGGCTGCGGCTAAAGCAATGCGCTTGCGATATCCCCCTGATAATGTGCCAACTTTCACATCAAAATCAGCAATTCCTAGTTTTGTTAAAATGATTTTAGCGTTGGTTTCTACTTCCCATGCACCTGTGGCATCCATGCGCTGCATTACACTGGAAAGACGAGACATTAATTGACTATCATCGGGATAATGTGCCAATTTATCAGACAATTCTTCGTACTCTTTAACTAGGTGGATTTGTTCACCACTGTCAGCAAATACCTGTTCTAAAACTGTGTGATTTTCGTCTATATCTGGCTGTTGGGGTAAGTAAACAATTTTCGCACCGGAATTAACTAAAATTTGGCCGCTATCAATTGATTCTAAGCCGGCGATCATTTTTAATAAAGTTGATTTACCAGAACCATTAGTACCAATCAAACCAACTTTGTCATTAGTATCAAGACTAAAATTAGCATCTTTTAAGAGTTCTTTAATGCCAAAATCTTTTTTAACTGACTGTAATGTAACAATGCTCATATTATCTGGTAATTAGTGATTAAGAATGAGGTGGGCATTGCCCACCCTAAAGACGATTGTAAACGAAATTCTAGACAAATAAATCGAGGGGTAAATGTCCATACATTTCGTTAACTCCTCCCTCTTGATAGGACTGACAAGATACTAGCACTCCCCGATGATGACCAGAATAGGAATCGAGATAACACAAGCCATTTTTGCCATTTAATTTGATGTAAACTGGTCCTTCTGGTTGCGGTAAATCAGTTGGTGGTTGATAACCCAAAGCGCGAGAATAGGTTTTCATGGCTAAAATTCCCTCTTCGGCTGTATCAGCACAAATACCTAAAATTTGATAATCAGTCAGACTGGTGACAAAAATTAATGCCTCACGGGTGGGAATTTTCTCCGACGGTTTCAGAATGGGGGCGATATCCAGACAGTTGAATTTGTTGAGTATTTTCCTGGCTTCTGGCAGTGAGAGTTGCTGATAATTGGGAGTAGACATAATATGATTTGTCTAGTTTTACGTCTGGTTTAGGTTGTGGGAGTGAGATTTGATCACATTACTAGCATTTTTGAACAAAATCAAGATTGATATGACATATTCCGCTCTAAAAAAGCTAATAATTGCCGGTAAAATTAGCACATCTTGTTTCTAGGCAATGTCATTATACCGTTGATTAACGCTCTGGTTTTACTTGAGAATAATTTTGGCGATAATATTTTTCTAATATAATTGCTAAAACTGGAGTTTGCCAAATTAGTAGTTAACAATAATCGTCAAGGTTCGATGACGATAGATGCCAATTTATTCCTGAAGGAAGATAACTGTATCTATTATTTCAATTTTCATAACTGATTAACTTGATTATGTGGTAATATTAATTGTAAGTAATTAGCAATTAATAATTAGTAATTAATGTGAATATACCATTAAAATCTCCCCGCTTATCACAAAGACGTACAAATTCTGTACATCCTCTCCAGCGTTTATTTAAGTATGGACATAAGTATACTAAACAAATTCGGCTGGCCATTGGCGCTTCTATCTTGAATAAATTTTTTGATTTAGCACCACCTGTATTAATTGGGATTGCGGTGGATGTGGTAGTCAAGCAAGATAATTCTATCATTGCTGGGTTAGGTGTCAAGGATATTTATGGGCAATTCTTAATTTTATCCTTGTTGACGGTGATTACTTGGGTGTTGGAATCATTGTTTGAATATGCCTATAAATTATTATGGCGCAATTTGGGGCAGAATATTCAGCATAACTTAAGATTGTCCGCATATAAACACCTGCAAGAATTAGAATTAGCTTATTTTGAAGAACGTAGTACGGGGGGTTTAATGTCTATCCTCAGTGATGATATTAACCAATTAGAGCGGTTTTTAGATGTGGGTGCAAATGATATTATTCAAGTCACGACAACTATTATCATCGTTGGTGGTGCATTTTTTATTTTAGCTCCTAGTGTGGCTGGGATGGCAATTTTACCCATGCCTTTTATTCTCGGTGGTTCGATAGTTTTTCAGAAATTTCTCGCCCCTCGTTATGCTGATGTTCGGGAAAAAGTAGGTTTATTAAATAGCAGATTGTCTAATAATTTGAGCGGAATTACTACCATTAAAAGTTTTACTGCCGAAGATTATGAATCTGCTCGTGTAGAATTAGAAAGTAATGCTTATCGTCACAGTAATGCAGTAGCGATCGCCTTATCTGCGGCTTATATTCCCATCATTCGGATGTTCATTTTAATAGCTTTTACAATATTGCTATTATTCGGCGGTATGGAAACAGTAGCCGGAAGGTTGGCTGTCGGTGCTTATAGTTCTTTGGTGTTTTTAGTGCAGCTTTTATTATGGCCATTAACCAGATTAGGAGATACTTTTGATTTATATCAAAGAGCTATGGCTTCTACTAATCGAGTCATGGATTTATTAGATACTCCTATGACAATTCCTGGAGGAAATATTGATTTACCTATAGATATGATTCGGGGAGCTTTAGAATTTAAAAATGTCAGCTTTGCTTATCAGAATAGAAACCCAGTTATCAAAAACTTATCTTTAGAAATTCCAGCGGGAAATACAATTGCTATTGTGGGTTCAACAGGTTCAGGTAAAAGCACTTTAGTTAAGTTATTACTGCGTTTTTATGAAGTACAAAATGGTAAAATCACTCTTGATGGAATTGATTTACAACAGTTAAATTTACGAGATTTACGCCGCGCTATTGGTTTAGTCAGTCAAGATGTATTTCTATTTCATGGTACAGTGGGAGAAAATATTGGCTATGGTACTTTCACTGCTACTAATGAAGAGATCATCATGGCCGCGAAAATAGCAGAAGCTCATGATTTTATTATGAATTTACCCCAAGGTTATGAGACAATAGTAGGGGAAAGAGGACAAAAATTATCTGGAGGACAAAGACAACGAATTGCGATCGCTCGCGCAGTATTAAAAAATCCACCAATTCTGATTTTAGATGAAGCTACTTCAGCAGTAGACAATGAAACCGAGGCCGCAATTCAACGTTCCCTAGAACGAATTACGGTCAATAGAACTACTATAGCTATAGCTCATCGTCTTTCGACAATTCGCAACGCTGATTGTATTTATGTCATGGAACATGGTAAATTAGTAGAAGCAGGAACTCATGAACAACTGTTAGAAAAAAATGGCATTTACACCAGTCTCTGGCTGGTGCAATCTGGGTTAAAATAGAGAAAATTATCATAAAATAAAATTACCAATTAACGATCATGTTTAGTATTCCCCAACCAGAAACAGAAGACAATAAATGGCGCAGACAATTAGATAAATTTGTCAAAAAAAATCAGCCAGAGCTAGCTGCACTTTTTTGGGGGTTGTGGTTAGAAAATGGCAATAGTCAGGGAACTATCGGTATTGATTTCCAACCAACTCCCCATTTTGTCTATTGTCCCCAATCCGAAATAGAAAAGTTGAATGATAGAGTTGAAAATCGTCTCCAAGAAATTTTGGGAATTATTGATAATCATAAACCCGAAACAGAGGTAGTCATGATTGGAATTGGTAAAGGAGAAATTAAACTAATCCAATTCGCACCCAAATCATCACCAGAAGCCTGTTTTCATGAAATAGGAAAAGATGTAGATGGATTATTGGATTTACTAGAACAGCGATTAATTGAGCAAATTAGCGATCGCTAGAAGCATTGATTGTGCTATAATAGGTCAGAAAAAATACACAATAATTGAATTAATTTATGATTCACCATTTTTCTATTGCTGCTGAAAATCCCCAACATACAGCCGCAGTTCTCGCCGAAATCATGAACGGAAACGTCCTTCCCTTCGCTCCTCATTCAGGTAGTTACATGATGCTATCCCCCGACAAATACGGAACAGGAATTGAAGTTTATCCATTAAAAATTGTCATCCAACCTGGTGAAGGAGAACAAAGTTGTCAGTTTCAAGAAACTTCTCACCCCAACAATTTTACAGCTACTCATGCAGCCATTTCCGTTGATTCTACCCAAGAACAAATAGAAGCAATTGGTCATAGAGAAGGTTGGAGAGTTATCCGTTGTCGTCGTGCTTTCTTTGATGTGATGGAATTTTGGGTAGAAAATAGAGTCATGATAGAATTTCTCACACCAGAAATGACAGATCAATATTTAAAACTCACACAGTCAGACAACTTGCTTTAATTCAGAAAAAGTGCTACTACTAGAAAAATGATGATTTTGGCTCAAAGCTTAACTATTGACTCGGTTTTAGTAAATAACTGTATCCAGTTCACAACCTGGGGATTTTCCTCCCTCCTACTCGCGGAAATTGTCAGAGATGCTTATCATGCTTTGTGTCATCAAGTCACATGGTTAGCGAAATGGCATAATAAACATCATGCTGTATATAAACGGGATTTAACTTTAATTTCCCAACAAGCCTACGTAGACTCCCAATTGTATCACGATATCGTCGAATCGGTGATACTAGTAATCATCTTAACAATAATTGCCTTAGTAGCCCATCAATGGGGGTTATGGTTAGGAGTTGCTTATGCTGTTACTTTTTTATACGGTGCATCCCTGCGATATTTCCAAGGAACAATAGATACAGACTACAATCATTTACCCGGACCATTAGACGCAATTCCCTCCGTTTGGTGGGTAAATAGAAGCTATCATTGGCGACATCATTTTGATGATGTTAATGCTTACTATAGTGGTGTTTTTCCCCTAGTAGATAAAATTCTGGGAACAGGGCTTTCTCTCAAAGGAAAAACCGTAGCTTTAACAGGTGCTTCTGGTGCATTAGGACAAGCACTAGTAGGCGAATTATTAAAGCATAACGCCAAAGTGGTGGCATTAACAACCAACCCGGAAAAAATTACAATTCAACCGCGGGTTAAAGTTATCAAATGGGAATTGGGTAATGAAGCACAACTACAGGAAAGTTTAGAAAAAGTTGATATTCTCATTATCAATCATGGGGTAAATGTCTATGGAAATAGAGATTCTACTGCCATTTATAACTCCTATCAAATTAACACATTTTCCGCCTTAGAATTGATAGATATTTTTTCTGCAACCGTCAGAGGACCCCAAGACAAAGCCACCAAAGAAATTTGGGTAAATACATCAGAAGCAGAAGTTTCCCCAGCCTTCAGCCCTTTGTATGAACTGAGTAAAAGAGCATTAGGGGATATTGTCACCCTCAAAAGATTAGAACAAAATTGTGTAATTCGCAAATTAATTTGCGGACCATTCAAAAGTCAATTAAACCCCTATGGTATCATGTCAGCGTCCCAAGTAGCAAAGGGAATTTTATTTTTCGCCAAACGAGATTTTAGAAATATTATCGTCACAGTCAACCCCTTGACCTATATACTATTTCCCCTCAAAGAATTTAGCACCTGGTTATACTATCGGATTTTTAGTAAAAGGATGAAAAGCGAATAATTATAAAAATAACATTGCTAAATAAAATCTAACAGTCTCCTTTCTCTCCACCTCTGTGTCCTCTGTGCCTGGAGTGGTTCGTATCAAATAAGATAACTAATGATTTGTGAAAATGATCTAATCTCAAAATAACATAGTATACTGGGGTTAGTCGTATTTAACCCCAGTTGGATGAGCGAAAACAATTGCACTTTCCGGTGTTATGAGGTACATATCTAGCGGGCAAGATGCCCGCACCACAAGAGTTTCATGATTCAACTTTGTACCTCATCAGAGCGGAAAACGCTGTAATTCCCTGGCTTCCTTGGAGATTTTCTGTGAATATTTAATGATTATAAATTATGATTCAGAGAAAAATATATTTTCTATCATTCACAAAAACCTATATTTCATAAAAAAACATCCTGTTAATCCTCTAATTCTGGATATCCTGATTCTGACCATTATTTCTCTTGAAAATCTTGACCATTCTCAACCATCTTCTTCCCCTGAATTACCTGCAAACTCCCACCAGCATATAAACTAGGTTGACCGACATCAAAACCATAATCTGTTAACAAACCGGGTAAATCTGTTCTCAACAATTCCCAAGCTGTCTCAGTTTCAAATAACCAGAAAAATACCGCTAACCCCGGCCAAAATAGGGGATTTGTTGGGGGGTGAAAATCTATCAAAGTAAAAACTCCCCCCGGTTTTAACACTCGATAAACCTCCGTAATGATTTTTCGCAGTTGTTCCGGCTGCATTTCGTGTAAAGCCGCGCTAGTATGTACTACATCAAATAAATTATCTGCAAAAGGCATATCTTCCGCAAAAGCTTGGATATATGTAGCCTTTGGTACATTTTTCTGCGATCGCTGTATAGATAATGGAGAAGCATCTAAACCGGTGACATGATTGGAAAAATTCACCAAAAATCTGGTAACATGACCACTACCACAACACAAGTCTAAAATCTGGGTATCTGCTTTTAGTTCTAAATTTTCTAAAGCTAGACGACGAAACCGGGCTTCACCCCCCACAGTGACAGCGGCTAACCGGGAGATGCTATCATATAACCATTGGTATCTGTAACTCAAATCTCGAAAAATTGTCGCCATTGTATTTTTCCTGCCGATAAAGCTTTATATTTAATTAAAGATATATTGTTAACAACTTTAGTAAAAAATCTGTAAAGATTGGGGGAAAGTAATTGCTATGGGTCGTATAGGGGTATTATTACTTAATCTTGGTGGTCCAGATAAACTCGAAGATGTCGGACCGTTTTTGTATAACCTGTTTTCAGATCCAGAAATTATCCGTTTACCGTTTCGCTGGATGCAAAAACCCCTAGCTTGGTTTATTGCTACCCGCAGACAAGAAACATCTCAAGAAAATTATAAGCAAATTGGTGGCGGTTCTCCATTGCGACGGATTACAGAAGAACAGGGAGAAGCTATTAAATGTCAGCTAGGTAAATTAGGACAGGAGGCTAATATCTATGTAGGAATGCGTTATTGGCATCCTTACACAGAAGAAGCTATTGCCCAACTTACCCAGGATAACATTGATAAGTTGGTAATTCTCCCCCTTTACCCGCAATTTTCCATCAGCACTAGCGGTTCTAGTTTTCGGTTATTAGAACAATTATGGAAGGAAAACCCCAAACTCCAAGGTCTTGAATATACGGTGATTCCTTCTTGGTACAAAGCATCAGGTTATTTGCAAGCCATGTCAGAACTGATCATTGGGGAACTGGAGAAGTTTCCTGATCCTGATCATGTGCATATATTCTTCAGCGCCCACGGTGTCCCTAAAAGCTACGTCAAGGAAGCAGGTGATCCCTACCAGCAGGAGATTGAAGAATGCACTTACTTAATTATGCAAACCCTCAACCGTCCTAATCCCCACACTCTGGCTTATCAAAGTCGTGTTGGTCCTGTAGAATGGCTACAACCTTATACAGAAGATGCACTGAAGGAACTAGGCGGAAAAGGGGTGAAAAATCTCGTAGTTGTTCCCATTAGTTTTGTTTCCGAACATATTGAAACACTACAAGAAATTGACATTGAATACCGAGAAATAGCTGAAGAAGCAGGAATACACAACTTTGGACGGGTCCCAGCACCCAATACCAATCCGGTGTTTATTCAAGCTTTATCTGACTTGATTATTGATGCCCTTAAACAACCCAACTTGAAACTCTCTCAAGTTACCCAAATGAAAAAAAGGGTGAGAATGTATCCTCAAGAACGTTGGGAATGGGGAATAACCACCAGTGCCGAAGTTTGGAATGGTCGAATCGCCATGTTAGGATTTATTGGGTTGATGATCGAGTTAGTTACAGGTAAGGGCTTACTGCACGTGATCGGACTGTTACATTAAACATCTTCAAAAAAAAGATTGTAGAGAAGTTCCATGGGACTTCTCTACCAGGGTTTTAGGAAACGCACATTTAATTTTCACCCCCATCTATAATCAATTCTAAATACCCAGTCGTTGATAAACTTGTTCTAAATGCTGGAGATGATGTTGCGGATCAAAACAAGCTTCTATCTCAGCAGTTGACAAGTTTTTAATGACGCGCGGATCTTTGGTAATTAAATCACGGAAGTTCCCTTCTGGTTTGTTCCAAGCGGTGTGGGCGCTTTCCTGAACTATGGAGTATGCTTCTTCGCGGTTCAGTCCTTTGTCAATTAAAGTCAATAATACTCTTTGACTAAAAACTACTCCACCATAACAGTTGAGATTCCGTGTCATGTTTTCAGGATAGACCAGGAGGTTATTCACCAGGTTAGTGATTTCGTGTAGCATGAAATGGGTTAAAATGCAAGCATCTGGTAAAATTACCCGTTCTACAGAACTGTGGGAAATATCCCGTTCATGCCATAAAGCGACGTTTTCTAAAGCTGCACCAGCATAACTCCTGACCAGTCGTGCCATTCCTGTTAACCGTTCAGAACGGATAGGATTACGCTTGTGAGGCATAGCACTAGAACCCTTTTGTCCCTTGGCAAAAAATTCCTCAACCTCTAAAACGTCTGTTTTTTGCAGGTTACGAATTTCTACAGCAAACCGTTCTATAGAGGCAGCGAGTAGCGCTAATTGTTGCACAAAGTCAGCATGAAGATCACGGGAAATTACTTGTGTAGAAGCAGTATCTGGTTTCAGTCCGAGTTTTTCACAAGCGATCGCTTCCACACGCGGTTCTATATTAGCATAAGTTCCCACTGCACCAGATATTTTCCCGACTGCGATGGTTTTCTTGAGAATTTGCAGCCGTTCCTGGTGTCGTAATACTTCCGCTAACCAACCAGCTAACTTAAAACCAAAGGTAATTGGTTCAGCGTGGATACCATGCGATCGCCCAATCATCACCGTATACCGATGGGTTGTAGCTTTTTTGCGAATTGCTGCAATTACATCTTCTAAGCGTTTTAACAACAAGTCCAGACTAGCCACTAATTGTAAAGCTAAAGCAGTATCTAATACATCTGAACTAGTTAGACCTAAATGAATATAGCGACCAGCATCACCTACATATTCATTAACATTTGTCAAGAAGGCAATAACATCATGACGAACTTCCGCTTCAATTTCTAGCACCCGTTTGGGGTCAAAATTCGCCTTAGCCTTAATTTCCTCAACTGCTGCTGCTGGAATATAACCCAGTTCTGCCTGTGCTTCGCATACCGCGATTTCTACATCTAGCCAGGTTTTCAGCTTATAGGTTTCACTCCACAGATTGCCCATTTCCGGCAAAGTATAACGCTCAATCACATTTACAGGATCTAATACAACTGTCATATTTTACATTGTAAATTACCCCTTGTGGAAAATAGACAAGAGGGTTAATCAACAGAAGAATTTTGATCAGATGTTTCTTGGGGAAGTTCCTTAAATCCCAATATCTGTATGAGACTAAAGGAAGAAAAACATCTTGATTTTTATTCAAGTCTAGGAGGATTTATGCGTGCAGTGTTAATGGCAGGTGGGTCGGGAACGCGGTTGCGTCCTTTGACTTGTGATTTACCCAAACCCATGGTTCCGATCTTAAATCGTCCTATTGCTGAACATATTATCAATCTTCTTAAAGGACACCGGATTTATGAAGTAATTGCTACATTACATTATTTACCAGATGTTCTCCGTGATTACTTCCAAGATGGCAGTGATTTTGGTGTACAAATGACCTATGCTATTGAAGAAGACCAGCCTTTAGGAACGGCAGGTTGTGTAAAAAATATTGCTGAACTTTTGGATGAAACCTTTTTAGTGATTAGTGGTGATAGTATCACAGATTTTGATTTGACTGCGGCCATTGAATTTCATCAACAAAAACAATCAAAAGCGACTTTAATATTAACCCGTGTGCCTAACCCCATCGAATTTGGTGTGGTAATTACAGATACAGAAGGACGCATTAACCGATTTTTAGAAAAACCTTCCACCAGTGAAATTTTTTCTGATACCGTCAATACTGGAACTTATATTTTAGAACCAGAAGTTTTAGATTATTTACCAGAACACACTGAATGCGACTTTTCTAAAGATTTATTTCCCTTACTACTAGCTAAAAATGAGCCAATTTACGGTTATGTTGCCGAGGGATATTGGTGTGATGTAGGTCACTTAGATGCCTACCGTGAAGCCCAGTATAATGCTCTAGAAAGGAAAGTTTTGCTCAAAGTAAGTTATCCAGAAATTTCCCCTGGTTTATGGGTAGGACAAAATACTTATATTGATCCTACAGCCAAAATTGACACTCCAGCGGTAATTGGTAATAATTGCCGAATTGGTGCAAGAGTACAAATTGAAAATGGAACAGTGATTGGTGATAATGTGACAATTGGTGCTGATGCCCATCTAAAAAGACCAATTATTTGGAATGGAGCAATCATTGGTGATGAAGCCCATTTATCAGCTTGTGTAATCGCTCGTGGTACTCGTGTAGACAAACGCGCCCACGTTTTAGAAGCGGCTGTAGTGGGTTCATTATCCACCGTGGGAGAAGAAGCGCAAATTAGTCCTGGTGTGCGAGTTTGGCCGAGTAAAAAAATTGAGTCCGGCGCTATTCTCAATATTAATCTGATTTGGGGAAATACCGCCCAACGGAACTTATTTGGACAGCGGGGAGTACAGGGATTAGCCAATATTGATATTACCCCAGAGTTTGCGGTCAAATTGGGTGCTGCCTATGGTTCAACCTTAAAACCGGGTTCAATAGTCACCGTTTCCCGTGATCAACGCAATGTTTCCCGCATGGTGACACGCTCTTTAATTGCTGGTTTAATGTCTGTAGGTGTAGATGTGCAAAACCTCGATACTACAGCTATTCCCATCGCCCGGACGGTGATCCCCACAATGTCCGTAGCGGGGGGTATTCATGTGCGAGTACACCCAGAACGCCGTGATTATATCTTAATTGAATTTATGGATTTTAAGGGCATTAATATCTCTAAAGCCCAAGAAAAGAAAATTGAGGGGGCCTATTTTAAAGAAGATATGCGTCGTTCCCAAAGTCATGAAATTGGTGATGTGATATATTCTAGCCAATTGATGGATCGCTACTGCAAGGCCTTTGAGAAATTATTGAATGTGGACACTCTGCGTAACAGTCGGGCAAAGGTGGTCATTGACTATGTTTACGCCGTGTCTGGGGCAATTTTACCGCAAATGCTAGATAAATTTGGGGCTGATGCGGTGGTATTAAATGCTAGTTTGAATAAAACGGCCATTTCTAACGCTGATCGAGAATTACTATTAACTCAATTAGGCCACGTTGTCGAGGCCGTAAACGCTAACTTTGGGGTACAAGTATCAGCTAATGGGGAACAACTAATTTTAGTTGATGAATCGGGTTTTCCCATTCGCGGTGAAATGTTAACCGCTTTGATGGTTGATATGATGTTAACTGCTAACCCTAGAAGTTCCGTCGTTGTTCCCGTTCATGCTTCTAGTGCGGTGGAATTAGTTGCCCATCGTCATGATGGTAATGTAATTAGAACTAAAGCGAATCCGACGGCTTTAATGGAAGCTTGTCAAAAAAATTCTCACGTGGTTTTAGGTGGTAGTGGGGAAACTGGGTTTATTTTCCCCCAATTACACCCAGGGTTTGATTCCATGTTCTGTATAGCCAAGCTGATTGAAATGTTAACCATTCAAGAGCGATCGCTGGCAACCGTACGTTCTGAATTACCCCGTGTGATTAATAGAAATTACACCCTTCGCTGTCCCTGGACTGCTAAAGGGGCGTTAATGCGTTATTTGGTCGAAACCCACCCCGCTCAAAATTTGGAATTAATTGACGGTGTGAAAATTCGTCAACCCTATGATGACAATTGGCTTTTGATTTTACCAGATGCCAGTGAGCCTTTGGTTCATCTCTATGTTAACAGCAGCGATCGGGATTGGGTTGATGAAACCCTCAGAGATTACCGTTCCCGTATTCAATATTTTGTCGAACGTGAACAGGAGAATTACAGATTGGATATGTAAGCGGTGGGATAATTTACAGCAAGTAGCTTTGAGTGAAGTACACCTTGTGCGGGCAAGATGCCCGCACCACAAGAGTTTTATTATTAATATCTGTACTTCATAATATCGGGAACTGCTGTATGTTCCGTGTCCAGACACAAAGGAGCAAAAACCCAAAGTTTGAGATTTTAGATCTTCTCATGGTTATTCCCTATTTCCTGGAATAATTTTGGCTTGGGAATACATGGACGGGAACAGAATATTTACTAGTTACGTCAAAATAGACGAGTTTCATCTGAAAATTACTTTTACACAACTATTGTCTGAAAAACTATAGTTGTTTTTTTTTGGCATCTATCTACAGTTATCAGGACATCTCCCCCTATGATCAATCATGTAATGTTCCGATATGGAACCTTAACGCTTTTTTCGATATTTACCCTGATGGGGACAATTGGCGTTAAGACTGTACTTGCATCATCAGCAGAAGAAGCAGCCAATCGCGTTTGTACTCAAGGCAGTGCCGCCGTTGTCACAGTTAAAATTGGTAACGCCCATGGTAGCGGTTTTTTAGTCAGTCAAGATGGTTTAATTATTACCAACGCTCATGTCGTAGATGGTAGTCCTAGCGTTGTTACTGTGGTATTTCAGGATGGTAAACAAGTACCCGCCGATGTGATCGGTTTTGCTAGGGGTGGAGTAGATTTAGCAGCCTTAAAAATCCAAAACCGCAGAAATTTACCATATCTAAGTTTAGCTCGTCCTGGGACTGCTAAAGTAGGTTATCGAGTATTTGCGATTGGTAGTCCTCTTGATGCTGATAACCGTGATACCTGCACCCAAGGTAATATTAGCCGCATTCGTCCCGACGGAACTATTCAACATACCGCACCTTTAAATCCTGGTAATTCTGGTGGCCCCTTATTAAACAGCCAAGGGGGAGTGATTGGTGTCAATACTAGTGTAGCTTTAGCTCCCGTTATTGTTGGTGGTATACCAGTGGGTGGTATACCTGCTGGAACTGGTATTAACTTTTCTCAACCAGGAGAAAAAGTCAAATCTTTTTTAGCAGATATCAAACAACAAAAAGTTTCTCCTATCTCGACCCTCCCTACAACAAAAGAACCATCTTTAACAACTATTTCCCTTGACGGTCAAGTAATTAATAGTAGTTTAAATAGCAGTCCTGATTATTATATATTTTCAGGTCGAGGAGGTCAAACAGTTGTGATTGAAATGGATAGTCAAAAGATTAATCCTTTCTTAACCTTATCTCAAGTTATCGAATCTGATGCTGGGAAGAAGATTGAAAAAATTGTTGAAAATGATGACAAAGGAGCAGGTAATTTTAATGCTAGAATTGTGATCACATTACCAGCAGATGGGACTTATTTAATAACTGCCACTTCTTCCGAAAAGGGGGAAACTGGTAATTATAGTTTACGGGCTATTTCCAAATATGAGTAGGTTGGGTTGACGAAGGAAACCCAACATCCATTTTAATAATCAACATCATTTTTTTATTCAGGGGAATCAAAAATCATGAAATTACAATCACTTTCCACCTTTTTAGGATTAACAACATTGACCTTAACCATGAGCATAAATCCTGGTTTTAGTCAAGATAATACGTCTGAAAATCAACCCAATCAAGTTACATTTTTGTGTCAAGAAATATTTGATCCAGCCAGTGGTGAAAAAGTTCCCGCTACCATTGCTTGGGTTCCTGAACGTCAAGGTCACGTACGGTTTATTGGTTGGAAATCCGAGTATTTTGCCAAAGGTGGCTGGGCTCCTCAAAAACGTTGCCAAGAAGTATCTAAAAAATTCCAGAATTTTTATGAAGCAGGTCGTTTAAACCGCTTGACAACGGGTAAAAACAATGGTTATTCTGTGGTTTGTGCTGTGGCAATTGATGAACAAACTTGTAATGGTAACAATCAATTATTTACCCTAAAAAATAATAGTGACCCAGGATTAGTTCTGGAGCAACTTGTGAATATATCCCAGGGTAAAAGTTCAGAACCACTTTGGCAAAGTTCAGGAAATAGTAAGTATTTGAATGTGCGTAATTATTTGCAAAATGCCCCGCTTGTGAATATTAAAAAATAGCCATTTAGAAAATAGCTATTCTTGACACAAATAAAAACGATATCAACGGTGCGTTACGAATAAAGCTAACGCACCCTACAAATTACAAACCATCTACTAATCAATAAGTAACATGAACCGCAATCTTGCCATTATTTCCTCTTTATTATTCCTATCTTTCCCTCCCTTGACATTAGCAAATGTTCCCCATTCCTTAGCTCAAACAATTACCCCGGCTACCTGTAATTTAGAACCTGATAACCCCGAAAGTGGAGAATATTCACGACAAAAACTCCAAACCCTTGCTAAACAAATTACAGTTAGAGTCATGGGTGATAATAACAGTGGTTCAGGAACAATATTTGCTAAAAAGGGCAATTCTTATTTAGTTGTTACCAACTCTCATGTTTTACTGGGAGTTAATAAAGTTCAAATTAAAACACCTGATAATCAAATCTATTCAGCCCAAATTTTGCCTAATACTAATTTTGGTAAACTAGATTTAGCTGTCTTGCAATTTACATCTAATCAAAATTATTGTCTACCTAAAGAAATTGCTAGTTTTGATATTAATACAGATACACCAGTTATAGCCGCCGGCTATTCTAGCAGCAAAGGAGAAATGTTATTTAGAACTGGAACAGTAAAACAAATAATTTCTCAACCTACTTTAAAAGCTGGATATGAAATTGGTTATACCAGCGATATTGAACAGGGAATGAGCGGCGGTCCAATTATTAGTAGTCTAGGGTATTTTCTGGGAATTAATGGCATTAGTTCCTATCCTTTAGTCAATTCTGGTTATGTTTATACCAACGGAAAACGCCCCACAAATACAGAAATTCAAGAATTTAGAAAACTCAGTTGGGGAATACCCATTAAAACCGTTTTAGCTCAAGTAAAACCAGAAGTTCTCACCGCTTATAATTTACCTATACCAGATATTAAACAGACAATAGCAGAAGTACCATTAACAGGTTGGTTAGGAGAATTAGAAGCAAAAGCTAAACAAATTACCGTCAGAATTGATAGCAGTAGCGGTAGTAATGGTTCAGGGGTTATTATCGCTAAACAAGGAGATATTTACACCGTTTTAACTGCTGCTCATGTAGTTTGTAAACCACCAGATAAAGTAGGACAATGTGAGCCAAATACTTATAAAATCCTCACAGTAGATGGTAAACAATATCCCGTAGAACCCAGCACCATTAAATTAGAAGCAGGGGTAGATTTAGCAGTAGTTAAATTCACCAGTCGGGAAAATTATCAAGTTGCGACTTTAGCCAATTATCCCACCAAAGATTTTGAATATATGTTCACTGCGGGTTATCCCAGGTTAGGAGAAAAATCACCTTGGCGGTTCACATTGGGACAGATTTATAGTAAGGAAACAGGATTATTACGAACTACCCAATCAGATTTCAGCAGTAACAGTTTGGGTATAGCCCAAAGTGCAGTTTCTTTAACAGGAGGATATGAATTAGTTTATAGTAGTATCACCTTTGGCGGCATGAGTGGGGGACCTGTTTTAGACTCCCAAGGGCGAGTCATTGGTATTCATGGCAGAACTGAGGGAGAAGCTGCTATTGATAATAATAGTAATAGTAAAGAAACTATCCAATTAGGTAATAGTTTGGGTATTCCGGTGAGTACATTTTTGGCATTAGCTACCCGACTGAATACCCAAGCACAAAAGATAGAAACCACCCCACCACCAGAACTAAATCAACAAAAAGTTAAGTCTATTCAAACAGCGATTTTATCAGTAGATGTTTCCCAAGGCAATACTACCGCCAGTCAATGGTTAGAAAGAGGAAATCAACTGTGGCGGTTACGTCGTTATCCAGAAGCAATACAGGCTTTTGACGCAGCAATTAACCAAAAACCAAAGTTTATTCACCTGGCTTATTTTGGTAAGGGTTTGGCGTTATATTGGAGTAGAAAATATCCAGAGGCTATAACTGCATTAGAGCAAGCGGTGAAGTCTCAACCTGATTTTGTGCCGGCTTGGTATATTTTAAGTGTAGCTTATAGAGAATCAAACCAACTGGATAAAGCCTTAGCAGCCATAAATCAAGCCATTCAACTCCAGCCCAATAATCCTAATTTGTATAATCAGAAGTATTTAGTTTTAGGAGATTTAAAAAAATATAAAGAAGCAGCAGCAGCGATAAATAAAGCCATTGAACTCAGTCCCCGTGCAGTATTTTACAACAATCGGGGAGTTGTCCGTTCTGCTTTAGGAGATAAGCCAGGAGCAATAGAAGATTTCAACCAAGCTATCAAGATTAATCCTAACTATGCCCTAGCCTACAGCAACCGGGGACTTGTCCGTTCCCAATTAGGAGATAAGCAAGGAGCAATAGATGATTACAACCTAGCTATCAAGATTAATCCTAACTATGCCAATGCCTACTACAACCGGGGGAGTGTCCGTTATGAATTAGGAGATAAGCAAGGAGCAATAGATGATTACACCCTAGCTATCAAGATTAATCCTAACTATGCTGGTGCCTACTACAACCGGGGAATTGTCCGTTATCAATTAGGAGATAAGCAGGGTGCAATAGATGATTACAACCAAGCTATCAAGATTAATCCTAACTATGCCAATGCCTACTACAACCGGGGGAGTGTCCGTTATGAATTAGGAGATAAGCAAGGAGCAATAGATGATTACAACCAAGCTATCAAGTTTAATCCTAACCTTGCCCAAGCCTACAACAACCGGGGACTTGTCCGTGATGAATTAGGAGATAAGCCAGGAGCAATAGATGATTACAACCAAGCTATCAAGATTAATCCTAACTATGCCCTAGCCTACTACAACCGGGGAAAAGTCCGTAATGAATTAGGAGATAAGCAAGGAGCAATAGATGATTACACCCTAGCTATCAAGATTAATCCTAACTATGCCCTAGCCTACAACAACCGGGGACTTGTCCGTAATGAATTAGGAGATAAGCAGGGTGCAATAGATGATTACAACCAAGCTATCAAGATTAATCCTAACTTAGCCCAAGCTTACGGCAACCGGGGACTTGTTTATTATCAACTTGGTGACAAACAAAAAGCCAGAGAAGACCTGCAACGAGCAGCGCAATTGTTCAAGGCTCAAGGGAATACTGCTGCTTATGAAAAAGCTATGGCTTTATTAAAACAGTTGTAGGGAGTTTCTTTGGTGATGTTAATTGTGATTTTGTCAGAATCAGGATGTCCAGGATTTAAGGATTAACAGGATGTGATTGTGAGATTTTCCCTCGTTCTTTGGCTCTGCTGGGGAATGTTCACGGGAGGCTTTGGATGATAACAATAATATTTTGTCAGAATCAGGATACCCAGGATTTAAGGATTAACAGGATGTGATTGTGAGATTTTCCCTCGTTCCCTGGTTCTGCTGGGGAATGTTCACGGGAGGCTTTGGATGATAACAATAATATTTTGTCAGAATCAGGATGTCCAGGATTTAAGGATTAACAGGATGTGATTGTGAGATTTTTGGTTTGTCTTTGCGTTTTTGGGTGAGATAAAAAGGCCAGCAGAATTGATTGTATAAAAGATTTGGATTTGATGTAGGGGTAGCGCCCCCGTGCCTACTGGTGTTTTTGGGGCAATTACGGGGGGTTTGCCCCTGCGGAATTTTGTCAGAATCAGGATGTCCAGGATTTGAGGATTAACAGGATGTGATTTTTTGATTGTCCGGGACTTACGCAAAATATCTCTCAAACCCTCTTAACTTCCTGTCCTTTGCGTTCTTCGTGGTTCATTCTTCCGTAATTTATGCGTAAGTCCTGAAATAGTATAACATAAGTCCCAAAGGGGATTTATCCCCTCTTGTAGCTTTCATCCCCGACTTAAAAGACCACCTCGAAAACTTTGAGGATTTTTAGGTGTCAATTCCGGGGTTTTCGGCTTATTTTCTTGATTTTCTTATAAAAATTTTCAGGAGGTGCGGTAGTGAGTATCCAAAATCTAGTAGAGCAGCCTACAATCTCTTCAGACATCCCCTTTAGTGCAGATAACTTCAATCAAGTCGTCATGTCCACTTATGGACGCTTTCCCTTGGCTTTAGAACGGGGTGCGGGTTGTCGTGTTTGGGATAGTCAGGGTAACGAGTATCTGGATTTTGTCGCGGGAATAGCCACTTGTACTCTAGGACACGCCCATCCAGCAATGGTAGAGGCTGTAACTAGACAAATTCAAAAACTGCATCATGTCTCTAATTTGTACTATATTCCCGAACAGGGTGCATTAGCTCAATGGATTGTTGATCATTCTTGTGCAGATAGAGTATTTTTCTGCAATTCTGGTGCTGAAGCTAATGAAGCAGCCATTAAACTAGCTCGTAAATATGGACATACGGTGTTAGAGATTGCTAACCCGATTATTTTAACTGCCCATGCGAGTTTTCACGGGCGGACTTTAGCAACCGTTACCGCTACCGGACAACCAAAGTATCAAAAGCACTTTGATCCTTTAGTTCCTGGTTTCCACTATGTCAATTATAACGATATTAGAGCAGTTGAGGCTGCTGTGACTGAGTTAGATGAAGGTAATTATCGTGTTGCAGCTATTTTAATTGAACCTTTACAAGGTGAGGGTGGAGTTCGTCCCGGAGATATTGCCTATTTTAAGCGATTGCGGGAGATTTGTGATGAAACCGGTATTTTGTTGATTTTCGACGAAGTGCAGGTGGGTATGGGACGCAGTGGTAAACTATGGGGTTATGAACATTTGGGAGTAGAACCAGATATTTTCACCAGCGCCAAAGGTTTGGGCGGTGGTATTCCCATCGGTGCGATGATGAGTAAGAAGTTCTGTGATATTTTCCAACCGGGAGAACACGCAAGTACCTTTGGTGGTAATCCCTTTGCTTGTGGTGTGGCACTGAGTGTTTGTGAGACCTTGGCAAAAGAGAATATTTTACAGAATGTCACAGAACAGGGAGCGCATTTACGAGAGGGATTAAAAGCGATCGCTCTTAAATATCCCCAGTATATCACAGAAGTGCGCGGTTGGGGTTTAATCAACGGCATGGAAATCAAAGCGGATATTCCCTTAACTGCTGCTGAAGTTGTGAAAGCTGCTATGGAAGCAGGTTTATTACTTGTTCCCGCAGGTCCCAAGGTTGTGCGGTTTGTGCCTCCCCTAATTGTCACAGAAGCAGAAATCAACCAAGCATTAAAAGCTGTAGAAAAAGCATTAGCTAAAGTAACAGCATAGGTAATTAAAAATTCGTAATTTGTAATTTTAAGAATTATCAATTACGAATTTTTCATCTTGTAAATTACAACAGATCAATTTGGAATAAATTAATCAAAAAAGGTAATAGGCAATATAATAAAGTATTATATGTTATATAACAATATACAGCAAGTAGCTTTGAGTGAGGTACACCTTATGCGGGCAAGATCCCCGCACCACAAGAGTTTTATCATTTTAACCATTACCAGCCTCAACAGATATGATAAGTGTTCAACCGGACATAATATGATCTCATAAACTTGCGGTATTTTACTGTAAAACAGTATAACTAGGTTTATTAACTACAAAAAATGCCGCAAGATCTAACTTTGATTCATAGCTTACTTCTCTTGAGTACGTCCTTTATTGCTGGTGGACTAAATGCTGTAGCGGGTGGTGGTAGTTTTATTACATTTCCGACTCTGATATTTACAGGTGTCGCACCAATTACTGCTAATGCTACTAATAATACTGCTCTGTGGATAGCAGCTATAGCCAGTGCAGGGGCTTATCGTCGAGATTTGAGTATCGAAAAACGACAATTATTACTACTGACTGGCACAAGTATAGTTGGTGGTGTTATTGGTTCAGTGGCTTTATTATATACATCACCGGATGTATTTAAAAAGATGCTACCCTATTTGTTACTATCAGCAACCTTAATATTTACATTTAGTGATTCTTTGAAAAGCTGGCTGCAACTTAGGACTAGAAATGATTTTTCTGCAACCCCACCTTTGTTTATTCTGCTAATTTCTCAATTGCTAATCTCTATTTATGGTGGTTTTTTTGGTGCTGGTATAGGCATTTTAATGTTAGCAACTTTAACCTTTTTAGGTATTAAAAATATTCACGCTATTAATGCTTTTAAAAGCTGGTTAGGAAGTTGTATTAATGGTGTGGCAATTATTCCCTTTATGTTCGCTAATTTGATTGCTTGGCATCAAGTTATTATCATGGCAGTCGGAGGTTCTTTAGGTGGTTATTTATGCGCTCATTTTGCTCGCAAACTAGAACCCGGTTTAGTACGAAAATTTGTCATAGTGGTAGCTTTTGCTATGACTACCTACTTTTTTATTCATGGTTAAGTAGGTAGGCATCATTAAATACAAATCATTAAATACAAGATGAGTAACCCCACAATAACTGTATAACTTGTGGGATAGACATCTTGCCTGTGCAAATATTAATTAAATATAAAACTACTAATTTTGTGGCTTTGATTACAGTTTTTTCCATCTGGTAACGCTTGAATACAAAAATAACCTATTTTTCCCAGATAATAAACAAGACTATCTCAAGGATTACACCATAGGGATCACCGCTAATCTAAAGCTAATCTAAAAAAGTTACATCTAAAGTAAATTTATATATCTGAGGCATGATGATAAGAATTATCAGGTTTAAGATGATAAAAGATATCAAGTTCAGGACAATTAAACATTTTTTGTCAATTTTTCTCAAATCAAAAATTATAATTTTAGGGTTTTTAAAATGCAAGTATTACAAAAGATTCATTGCCCAAATTGCGGTAGTGCGGCTGAACGTCACTATATTGCTGATAGTCAAATTACGCGGACACAATGCCCTAGTTGCGACTACCTGATGATAACTTGCACTCGCACTGGTAAAGTCATTGAGGCTTATGCACCAGGTATTTATGCTAGGAAATAATTGACAATTTTTGACAATAATTGACAATTTTAATGACAAATTACCTTTTAGTTGTTCTCAATTGTCCACAAGCAGCGTTCGCTTCTAAACCGCGAGAATAACGGACACTAACAGCAGTATTCTGTTGTTGAAGAACGTTAACAAAGGCTTCTATGCGATCGCGGTTGGGTCTTTGATAATCTACTTCCTGAATGGGATTATAGGGAATCAAGTTAACATGACTTTGAAAGCCTCGTAAACGTTTTGATAATTCCAAAGCGTGTTCAGGTAAATCATTGACTCCAGCCAGAAGAATATATTCAAAAGTTACTCTACGTCCGGTTATTTCTACATATTCTCGACATTCTGCGAGTAAGTCTTCTATGGGGTAGGGTTTGGCGCTGGGAATTAGTTGCTCTCGTAATGCTTGGTTAGGTGCGTGGAGACTGACAGCGAGGGTAATTTGTAATTGGTGTGCGGCTACTTGACGAATACGTGAGGGAATGCCTACAGTAGATAGTGTAAGCGATCGCGCACCAATGCCCACATCTTGATTAATAGATTTAATTGCTAAAATCACATTTTCCGTATTTAACAACGGTTCACCCATGCCCATAAATACCACATTACTAACCCGTTCTTGAAAATCTTCTTGAACAGTTAGGACTTGATCAACAATTTCCCCACGGGTGAGATTGCGCTTATAACCACCTTTACCAGTAGCGCAGAAATCGCAGCCCATGGGACAACCAACTTGAGTAGAAACACAGACAGTTAAGCGTTTATCGCTGGGAATACCCACAGTTTCCACAATTTCCCCGTCAGCCAATTTCAGCAGATATTTAACCGTATCATCAGGGGCAACAGAGCGGTAATGTAGAGAAGAACGGCCTATGGGAATATCTGCCACTTGCGAACGCCAATTTTTAGGAAATACAGAAATATCAGCCAGGGAGCGCGCTCCCTTATGATATATCCAATCATGTAATTGCTTACCCCGATAACTGGGCTGTCCCTGTTGCTGTACCCAAGCGGTTAACTCCGTTACCGAAGCGCCCAGGAGAGGAGGAAGAAGTTCAGATTTTACGGAGTTAGGTGAATCTACCTGAGATACAAGGGGCGTAACAGACATAATAAATTACAAATTGATGCTAATTCCCCATTGTACTATATTGTTTTTGTTTCGCGCTAAGGGGCAAAGGAGCAAAGACCCAAAGCCAGAAATAGATTAAGGGACATCTAAGGTAATAATAGTAACTTCTGGCGGACAAAATAACCGTCCTGGGAAATAAGTTCCTAAACCCCGATTTACATATAATTGATTATTTCCTATTTGATGTAAACCTTCTGACCATTGCCAATGGTATAATATGGAATGGGTTTTCCGTAAAAATGGTAGTTTGCGCCTAATTTTCTTGGGGATTTTTTTCAATATTTTTGTGTAGTAAATTATTGCTGGTCCTAGACCCGGAATTACAATTTGTCCCCCGTGAGTATGACCAGATAATTGTAAATCTACTCGCCATTTTTGCAGTATTTCTGCTGTATCTGGGTTATGGGATAAGACAATACAAGGTGTAGTAGAATCGAGTTGGTTCATGATTGGTTCTGGGTTAAATTCTCGTGAATAAACATCTGCTAATCCTACTAAGGGTAATTTGTTTCCCAAGGGGTAAGCAATTTGATTCCAAAGCACTTTAATCCCGACGTTGTTTAAAGCAGCTGTAATTTCTGGTTTGGAACTGGGGAAAGCTATATCATGATTTCCCAGAATAGCATAGACACCATGGCGACTTTGGAGATTTTTCAGTTTTGGTGCTAATTGATGAATTGGTTTTGCTTTTGCGTTCACATAGTCACCAGTTAAAATTACTAGGTCTGGTTTTGCTGCATTACTAATTGCGATCGCTTCTGTTAACATTTTCTCTGATAAAAGACCATCAGCATAATGAAAATCTGACATCTGTACCAGTTTTAATCCTACTAAGGATGGATGTAAATTTTTGATTTTTACGACTAATTTTTCTGTGCTTAAAGCTCCAGATAATAACTTGTGCATAACTAACTAATATTTATTATATTTCGTTTATCACTTAATATAAATACAATTCACTCAATTCTCAATCCTTATAGATCCCCGATTTATTTAATAATTATTAAATAATTATTTAAGAAGTTGGGGGTCTAATTTGGCCACCATTTCCGCACGGGTAGAAACTTCTAATTTGCGAAACATTCTTTTTAAAGCCTGTTTAACAGAATTTTGAGTAATCCATAATTTAACCGCAATTTCGCCATTAGTACAACCTTGGGCTACTAGTTTGGCAATTTCCAATTCTCGCGCTGTTAAGGGACAATTATCCACAGATAAAAAGGTTTTTGATTTTACCCGTAATGTGGCAATTTTAGCGGACAAATGCAGACAAACTGCACTTAAATCGGCTAAATCATTACTATCAAAAGGCAGATTTCCGGGGTCACGGGCAAAATTTAAAGTCCCCACTAATTGACCATCACAAACTATCGGGCCAGTCATTACGTGTTCGTGACGAGAACAGTAATTTTTCCAATCTTCGGGAGATAAAATTAACTGTTCATGGGTGGGAGCGTGACGTTCCATAACATAACGCCCAATGGGATTAGCTTCTAAGCAAACAGCGGGAATTTCGGGAATCTTGATTTTAGTATTTAACTGGTAATCTAGGAGATTAATACCCCAATGTTGAACCGCAAAATGTTCGCCAATGGTATCCATTAAAGCTAGTTTTAATTCTTGCTCATTTTGGACATTAGCGATCGCCTGGAAAATGGCGTGGAGTGTTTTAGCCATAAGTGTACCCATTTGGGGACTATGCGAACCTTGATAATTACTTCTATGCTAATACCAGCAAGAATAAAATGCTATTTTCACTTCCTATAGAGGATTTTTCCCCATGACAGTCACTCAAATCTCTGCTCAAGAACTTTTTCAGGCTGCTTACGAAAACCGTTATACTTGGGATGAAAATTTCCCTGGTTATACCGCAGATATTACTTATAAGCATGATGGCCAAGTGATCATAGGTCAAGTCCGAATTGATGCCAGTCTCAAAGCTGAAGTTCTCAATGTCGAGGACGAAGCGGCTAAAAAAGCCATTCACGGTCAAGCCTGGGAAATCGCTGTTCACCGTGTGCGTCGTCCCTTTGCACAAACTCACGGCGCAAATACTTTTAGATATGGTAGCACGGACGCAACTGGCGCAGTAGAAATTTTTGTTGGTGGTAAGTCAGAAGGAGATAAATACAAAGTGCGTAACAATGAAGTTTGCCACGTTCACCGTTTAATTCACGGTACTTTTGTAACTATTGACACCTTTACCAGTCATGATACAGGGGCAGGATATCTTTCTCATACTTATAATTCTGTGTACCATGACCCAGAAACCGGCGCACAAAAGGGTGGAAAAAGCGATTTTACTGATGAATATGAAAAGGTAGGTAATTATTATATTCTCAACCGTCGGGAAATTCGCACGGAAATAGCCAACAGTCTTTCTATTCAAGATTTTATCTTTTCTAACATTGAGTTGTTAGGCTAGATTTTTGAATAGTTAAAAGTTTTTAAGATAGGCATTCTGCCTATCCTAAAATCTCATGATTCAGCTATTCAGATCCCCGAATTATGGTAAGAAATCATAGTTTTGGCTATTTTATTTATTTTATTGGCAAACTCACGGTAAAAGTTGAACCAACTCCCACTTGACTATTAACTGTAATCTCACCTCCGTGTACTTCAACGCACTGTTTGACAATTGTTAATCCTAAACCACTACCAGGAATTATTCCTACATTTTCTCCTCGATAAAATGGTTGAAATACTTGTTTTTGGTCTGATTCTATAATCCCAATTCCCTGATCTTGAAATCTCAAAATTACGGATTTTTCCTGTTTAATTATTTCCAATAAAATCCTACCGCCAATACTTGAATATTTAATGGCATTATTGAGTAAATTACTGACAATATGCTTTAATAATGTTTCATCTCCCAAAAATTCAAAACAGTGTTCAGAACTGGTAAAAATTAAACTCAACTGTTTTTCTTGAGCAAATAATTGAGATTGTTCTACTAATTCATAGCATAATTTTTCTAAATCCAGTATCTGTGGTTGATAGCATAATTTACCTGCATGAGATTTACCAATTATTGAAGCTTCATCTAATAAATTGTAGACATTTTTAATCGCAGAACTAATAAGTTGTAAATGATTTATTTTGCCATCATTTGTTAATTCTGGATCACGCTTTTGTAGTAATCGAGCCGCTAAGAGAATGGTATTCAAGGGATTACGAATATCATGGGAAAGCATGGAAACAAATTCAGATTTAAGCTGATTACTTTCTTGGGATTTTAAAAGTTCTGTGGTTCTTTCTTCGACTTGATTTGCTAATGTTTGATTAACTTGATGTAATTGTTCTAAAAATTTTTTACGTTCTATAGCATATCTACAGGAACGCACCAATATATCTGGATTTACGTGCCTTTTAACTAGATAATCTTGCGCTCCCTGTTTCACTGCTTCAATGGCTAATTCTTCATCATTTGTGTTAGTCAGAACTATGATGGGATTACTAGGATTTTGCTGGAGTAACTGGGGTATGGAAGATAATCCTTGACTATCGGGAAGAGTTAAATCTAACAAAATTACGTCGTATTTTTCGTTGTTTAATTTGTTGATTCCCTCTTGGAGTTTTTGAACATGAACTAAACTGAAATTTTGAGATTTTGTCAGTTTAATAAACTCTTGTAATAACCTAGCTTCTGCTAAGTTATCTTCAATTAATAGGATTTTTAGTGTGGAAGTTGCAGTAATCATTTTCTGGTTTGACTCTGATGAGTTATGGGTAAGATAAACTTTTGTTAGATGAGTTTTCAAGTTTTAAAAGATATATCAAATATAGCTTTATGCAACGGATATACAAAATTTCCGGTAAAAGCCATATAGCAAAAGACTTTTATTCCTCATTCTTGCTATAGTTTTATTCTAATGGTAAAGTCACGGTAGAAAACCAAAATCCCTCAATACTCTGGATGATTTCGAATAGCTGACTCAGATTACGAGGTTTGGTAATATAGCAGTTAGCGTGTAAGTCGTAACTATCGAAAATGTCATCTTCATTTTTTGAAGTGGTTAATACTATGACGGGAATGCGTCTTAGTCGAGGATCAGATTTAATTTCTGCTAATACTTCTCTCCCATCTTTTCTGGGTAAATTCAAATCTAATAAAATTAAATCAGGTCGTTGTGTGTTAGCATATTCTCCTTCTTGACGGAGGTAATTTATAGCTTCTACACCATCCCTAACTGTAACTACTTCATGAGGTAATGAACTGGTTTTTAATGCTTCTTGAATGAGACGAACATCAGCTTTATTGTTCTCCACTAAAAAGATTATTTTGTGTGTTTCTGCTATTTTAACGCTCACGATTACAACCTCTGACGGGAATTGTAAAGTAAAAAGTCGCACCTTGACCGAGTTGTGACTCTACCCAGATTCGTCCTCGATGACATTCAATGATTTTTTTACAAATAGCTAAACCCATTCCTGTACCGGGATATTCATCTCTGGTGTGTAAACGTTGAAAGATGATAAAAATGCGATCGCTAAATTGCGGATCTAGACCAATGCCGTTATCCTGAATTGAGAATAACCATTCATCTTCTAATCTTTCCGCACCAATATGAATTTTTGGTGGTTGACTACCGTGGAATTTGATAGCGTTACCAATGAGGTTCAAAAATAGCTGGATTAATTGTGTTTCATTGGCCATGACCGTGGGTAAGGGATCATGGGTAATGATTGCACCAGTTTCCGTAATCCGTTGACGTAAATTCTTCAAAGCCCGATTTACAGCAGTTTCTACTTCCGTGACTTGAAAAACAATTCCTAATGTATCTACCTGGGAGTATGCGAGTACGTCATCAATTAAGGTCTGCATTAAACTGACTCCTTCGACAACATAACTAATAAACTCCTTTGCATCTGCGTCTATTGTTGCTGCATAGCGCATTTCCAAAAGTTGCACATAATTGGCTACTTGATTTAATGGTTCTTGCAAATCATGGGAAGCGACATAGGCAAATTTTCTCAATTCTGCATTAGAACGTTGTAAATTTTCAGCTAATTGGGCTAATTCATCAGCTTGACGGAGGACAATATTGATGATGGATTTTCGTAATTCCAATGCAGCTTTAATTTCTACATTTTGCCAGGGTAAAGATGTTAATTGAACTATTTCTTTCCATAAATCAAATGATTTACGCGGACACAACCGGACATTTCCCTCAGATTCATCAACTGAAAAAGCTTGATGGGGATTCCCACCCCAATTGACAGTTTGAATTATTTCTGGTCGAAACCACAATAGATAATTTGTCTGAGAAATGGGAATAGCTAATAACCCACTAGCAACGTTTTTCAAGCTAATCGCATCTGGATAAATCTGAGGTAAGGAATTTGTGGAAAATACCTCATCTTTGACATTATTTTTTAGCCATGCTACTAAAAAATTCAGTTCTTCTGCTGGAGGAGTATTACCAATTAGGGTATATTTTCCGCCAAAATAAACTGCTGCTCCCTCTGCATTAGTTAAATCTAGCAGATTTATTTGATTTTTGACTAAACCATCAATAAAGTTCTGTTCTTGAGACATATATTCAATCAATTGGGATTGAACTTGTTTCAAATTTATCTGATATTTGTAATCTTCTGTTTCTTCTTTGCCAGAAATTTCTGAAAATATAATTCTTCCTAAAAATTCACAAGCTTTCCGTAATTCGTAGGAAATATATTTGGGTGATTGATGATGACAAGCAATTAAACCCCAAAGTTTGTGATCCTTAATTAAGGAGATTGTCAAAGATGCACCTACGCCCATATTATGTAAATATTCTATATGACATGGTGCGGCACTTCTGAGAGTGGAATTAGTTAAATCAATGGGTTTTCCGCTAACTGGGTTAATCTTGGGGAAAATTTCTACTGATGATTGAACGTTTGTATCGGGAATAACTCTAATGGAATTTTCTAGAAATAATTGTCGTGCTGGCTGAGGAATATCTGATTCTGGATAATGTAATCCTAAATAAGACTCTAAACTATCTATTTTTTCTTCAGCAATTACAGAACCATGTCCATCATCACAGAATTTATATAACATGACTCTGTCAAATCCGGTTATTTTTCGGATTTCTTGGACAATAATTTGACTAAAATCACGGAGGCTTTTAGTTGTTTTTAATCGATTAATTGAGGCTTGAGTTAAATGATAAAAACTTAAAAAAGGAATATTCTCTTGAGATGCTGTCGGTTCTAATTCTAAGATTAAAAATCCTTGAGAATTTCGATAAAAAGTGGCATCAAATATTGTATATTCATCTCCTTGTTTCTTGATCCAAATTTTGGTAGGGTTAATAAAATCTAAATTTTCTTCTGATAACCAAAATTTGATTTTCTGTATTTGGTAAGGATCTAGTAAGTCTTCTAATTCCTGTTGTACCATATCTTCTGGAGATATGCCAAAAGTATTAAAAGTATTTTGACTAATTTGTAATATTTGTAAATCTGGCTCTTGTAAGACTAACAAAATCCCATGGGGCTGAATTTCACTAATCAAATGTATTTGCGCTTCTTTTGAGCCTGTGATATTAATATGCTGTTGCTTAACATTGATATCCATAAACCCTTCCTTCCATGATTTTGGAGCATAAAATATATAGATTGCATCTAAATTCCTCACACCTATAAAAATTTTTTTGATTTAGTACCTTTGACAGTGGTACAGTCTATAGGTACAATCGCTCTTGTCCTCTATTCTTACACAATTTAACTGTTTGTAACCTAATATATAGATAAGAAATGTAAAAGTTAATCTGATAAAAGCTACAGTATTTGTATAGTTATATTAAGCAATACCAAATAGAATAATATTGCCAGAATAATTGACCGCAAGACCGCACGCAAATTCATATTAGGTATTTCTATCAAATCCAAGAATTAAACCACATCCGCATTCTATAATCATCAGGAGAGAGGGGTAAACCTAGATAAATAGGTATCCAGAAAATGAAAGCAACTACAATTATAAAAGTTATAGTTACACCTAAAAACCGCAATGTGCGATAATAACTCAGTAAACATTGATCTACAAACCAAGCAATGGCTATGAATGTAAAGATTACGGCACACATATAATGATAGATAAAAGTACATCTTGTTACCTTTACCCAAGGGAGCAAATTAGCTCCATAATTTATAATTAGAAATAGACCAATCCAAGTATCAATGCTGAGATTTTTCGGGATAAATACTAGCTTTTTTTCTATTCCTGGCATAGTCATGTTGATCATCACCATACCAATTAAAAATATCATAGCAGCTAAACCAAACCACCATAAAAATGGATTACCCATAGCATGAACATCATAAATTATCTTACCAGTACCATCAGGTAAAGGTGGTCCAAATACAGGTAAGGGATCATGAATACTTTGAGCAGTTTGATAATAATAAGCCATTGGCCGGGTTAATAATGGCCATTTATACCATGCAGCACAATAAGGATGAACGCTAGGACTATTACCACCTAATTGCAGATGAAATTGTAAAATTTGTTTATGGACTTCAATAAATCCATATCTTTGATCAAGTTGGAGATGAGGAATCCAAATCAAACTATAAACGACTGCGGGAATAATTCCTAAATAGGAAAACATCTGCCAAATATTTATTTCTTTCAGGTTTTGTAATGGTGTTTTTCTAGTAAGAATCTGGGAATTATGGGAGGTGCGAAAAAAGTGTAAATAAGGAAATAAGGGGGTACGAGATGTAGAATCAAAAGACTGTAAGTAGTGAATTATCCAAACTGCTATCCATAAACTATAAGCACCTCCAAGAAACCACAAACCATTCCATTTAGTTCCCACGCAAGCACCAAAACTTATCCCCGAAAGCAGCAACCAAAACCAACGTTTTTGTTTTTGCTTCTGCAATGCTAATAATAATAACCATTGTCCTAGTAAACCAAAAATAACTATATATATATTACTTAAAGCATAACGAGATTCTACTAAAAATAATCCGTCACAAGCTGTAAAGAATCCTGCCAATAAGGCCAAACGATAACGATAACTTACTTGATAAGTTAATAAAGTCACGACTACGGGAATAAATGAACCTGTCAGAGCATTTAGCCAGCGATAACTCCCAGGGGATAATAAAGAACCTGTGAGACTATTTACAGCAGGTTCTCGGCTTATGGGAATATGATTACTAATCCAAATACCCAAGCCAATCAAATATTGACTGAGGGGAGGGTGAGCATTAAAAAATGGTGTGTGGGTCAGATAGTTATTACCAAATTTGGCAAAGTACACTTCATCAAATACTAAAGTATTAAATCGGCTTAATCCCCAAAAACGTAGGCTGAATGAAAAGATAAATATGCCGATAATTCCCAATCGAAACCAAGTTTTGTTCATGTTATTTGTGATTTTGGCGGTTTTTGAAATAGCAGTAGTTCAATACCATTATACTTAGAGGATGTTTTTAAATTTGTCAAGTTTGCGGAAGAACCGCTATGATAAATCTCTTTCCTGGAGAAAAAGTGCTATTGTAGTAAACAAGTTTTTCCTTATCATCCCTTGGTATTTGAGTTCAAATGTAGAATAATAGCTGTAGCCCAGCAATAAAATTTAATCTACTATGTCACAATTAGAACGATGGTTAAAAATGGCAGAAGATGAACTAACGGAGTATAGCACTGATGCCCGTAAAATGGAAAAACTCCGCCGTCGGATTAGTTTATCGTTATCATTAGCAGAACAACGGCAACTAAAAGCTGCGTTATTAGGTACAATGCCATCTAGCAAAATTGCAGAAATTGTAGAGGAGCAAAGACAAGTGGTGGCCTTACCATTTTGGGGAATTGCTGGTTTGGGTTTGCTGTTGGGGATTTCTCTGAATCAACCCATGGGCTTACTAGCAGCTATAGGGGGAACTGTAGCAGCTTTTAAAATTCAAAAATGGGGTTGGCAATTACAGGCAAATAGTCTATTATTACGAACATTAGAAGATATTGAAACCCGGATTTCCCAACCAGGTAATTAAGTACAAACAGCAGATTAATTGAGGAGCTAGACATTATGACAAAGTATGACTATATTTTCAAATCAAAAGAGAAAATAGCAGCATCATTGAATCCAGAAGAAGCGGTAGTAGCAATTGCTGTAATTACCACAGCAGTTGATTTAGGCATTGAAGATATAAATGGGGAAATTATAGCTGATATTCTCTGGGAATTTGAGATTTTTGATGAATACTCAGAAGAACAAATGTTAGAAACCGTGGATACACTGATAGAACTAGCCGAAGATGCTGGATTAGGATCTTTATTTAATGCTGCTAATGCTGCTATTTCTGAGGAGGTAGTATTAGATGGTTTTGCGGCTGGGGTGATTATGCTTTTAGATGCTGAAGATTTGATGATTCCTGCTGATAAAAAAACTTATCTTAAACAACTACAAATAGCTTTAGAATTGGAAGATGAAGAAGCAGAAGAAATTATTCAAGAGGTAATTGCCGCAGTTCAAACAGGAGATGAGGAAGAATATGATGAAGAATTTGAATCAATAATATTCAATGAATCTGGTGAACAATTTTATCAGTCACCTTTGGGAAATTTTACAGTTCCTATTCCTCTGGATTTTGAACAGGGAGGAAAAATTCAAACAGAAGAAGGAATGGTGAGTTTTTCGGATGATATGGGAACTTTATTGAGAATTGATTATTATCCTCTGTCTCTAGAACAGATTAAGGAGATCAGAACTCAAGGACATGAAACCTATCTTCATGAAATTATTGTTAATGAATATCTGCCCGAGACGATTATTTCTAATGTACCAGATGCTGAAGTTAAGCATAGAGAATATTGGCAAGATCCTTTAAAAAGATATTACTATGTATTAGTAAATATCCCCAAAGGTTCAACTATTTCTCAACAGGAAACTAACGGTCATGGCATAAGATTAGATGCCTATAGAGGATTATTGTCCTTTGTCAATAGTGAATGTTTGTATGTAGTTAGTAGCCAACGCAGCTTTTTAAATAGTGAAACGCTCGGTTCGGTGAAGGAAGAAGCTGAGAAAATTAAGAAAACTATTTTGGACTTTGTAGAAACTATCGAGTTTGTGGAAATCTAAATTATCAAGATTGGCGATCGCACCGAGCAAAATTGCGAGAAACTAAGAAGGGGTTTATAAAATCACAAAATCAGGAGAAGATCATGGCTTGGACTCAAGTTTTAGCTGCTAATGCACTGGCTACTGGTGCGCGAGAAGTAGTAAAAGTAGGCGATCGCCAAATCCTACTTTTAAATCACGAAAATCAGTTTTATGCTGTAGATAATACCTGCCCGCACTTAAAAATGTCCTTAAAAAACGGGAAAATCGAAAATGGGGCGATAGTTTGCCCTTTTCATCGTAGTGCTTTTGACTTGGGTAACGGTGAAGTCAAAACCTGGTGTCCATTTCCACCCGTAGTGGGTAAATTACTCTCAATGGTTTCCCCAGAAAAAACCCTGCCAGTATTTCCCCTCCGCGTCGAAGAGGGCAACATTTTGATTGATGTGCCATTCGCATAAATAGATAAATAGGTAGGCATAATTAAATATGAAGATGGGTGGGCTTCTAGCCCGCTCTAGCCTAGAATCAGAAAATATGACCCCAAGATCCCGCTAATCAAGCCATAGGACAATCAAAAATAAAGCTAAGAAATATTAACGAAACATAACTCAAGTCTGTTTCTCACCCATTTTTAGGCAATAATGGGAGTGTAAGAAAATAGATTTAATAAATAACTAGTTAACCGCTAGTAAGTAGAGGTGGAGTATGACGACCCAAGATTTTCTTATCCCTCATGCTTATACATACCTGCTGGTTAAAATCGGTGTCTTGATGTTAGCTTTGTTGTTGTGGTTCATATTTACAGCCGCACCCGTTATTTAATTCCATTCACTACTTAGAGATGTTCCCTAAAACGTCTCTATTTTATTAAGTTTTATGGATTTTTATCAAATCTAGCGGTGAAAGTCTTTTTGGAAATTAACGGAATTAGTCAACCAACCCCGGCGCCAAAAAAAGTATAGTAAACTTATCGCAACTAACGCCATTGCTCCCAAACACAGGGGGTAGCCCCAATACCAATTTAATTCAGGCATATTGTGGGGAGATTTTTCGGTATTAAAATTCATCCCATATACCCCTGCAATAAAAGTCAAGGGAATAAAAATCGAAGAAACCACCGTTAGTAGTTTCATAATTTCATTCATTTTATTACTAATTGCTGATAAATAGACATCCATTAATCCAGCTACTAATTCCCGATAAGTTTCCACTATATCCATAACTTGGACTGCATGATCATAACAGTCTCGCAGATAAATTCTCACATCATCACTAATTAATTCACTACCGTCTCTAATTAAAGAATTAATTGCGTCTCTTTGAGGCCAAATTGCGCGGCGAAGCTGTAATAATTCCCGCCTAACTTGATATATTTTTTGCAATGTTTTTTGATTAGGATTAACTATTACTTCTTCCTCTAACTCATCAATGCGTTCACCATAAAGTTCTAAAACCGGGAAAAATCCATCAATAATGGCATCTAATAAAGAATAAGCTAAATAATCGCTACCTTGTCTACGAATGATCCCTTTACCTTTATCAATTCTCATCCTCACTCCATCAAAACAATCATGTTCAGGTTCTTCCTGCACTGTTAATACATAATATTTCCCTAAAACTAAACTTACTTGTTCACTATAAAAACTGCCATTATTGTTATTAGGTACAACCATGTGGGCAATAATCACTAATTGATCTTCATAATCCTCAATTTTTGGACGTTCTATCATGTTCACAATATCTTCTAAAACCAGAGGATGTAAATCAAAAGATTGACCTAAACGGTGTAAAATATCTTTATTCCCTAAACCTTGAACATCCACCCAAGAAACGGATTCTGTATCCAAATAGTTAAGACACTCTTCTGGATAACTTATTTGTTTGCGAATCAGATCAGTTTGGTTATAGTCAATTAAAAAAATAATGGGTTGTTCAGCATTTTCATCAACAATGATTGTTCCTGGTGGAGTTCCTGCTTGGTGAAAAAACTCCTTATCGTGTGACTTATTGATCATCTTGGAAACTCGGCGAATTTTGTTAACCATAAATCTTCATTCCCTAGCTACTGATAATTGTAATTTTAACATAAAACAGGAGTCAACAGTAAAATCCTTACCTTTGGGTCTTGGCGTGAGGCGAATTATTCAAAAAAGATTCCAGTCATGGTAAACTATTAGAGTCAAAATTATTGTAGATTAAATAGCATTGCTTAATAAAAGTATGAACAGCAGTAAAGATCTCATTTTAGTTGTCGGTTCTACCGGTGGAGTCGGACAACTCGTAGTTAGTAAACTTTTAGAAAAAGGCTTACCCATTCGCATTCTCACCAGGAATGCAGAAAAAGCCAACAAAATGTTTAATGATCAAGTAGAAATTGCGATTGGTGATATTCGTGAACCCGACAGCTTAACAGCAGCCATGACAAATATTACTTCTATTATTTGTTGTACAGGAACTACCGCTTTTCCTTCTTCCAGATGGGAATTTAATCAAAATCCCAACATTATTGAATTAGGAATTACTCTATTCAATCCTCTATTTTTAGAAGATAAAGCTAAAAATACCCCTACTAAAGTTGATAATCAAGGTGTAACAAATCTGATATCATCCGCACCAAAAAACTTAAATCGCTTCGTCTTTGTTTCCTCCTGTGGTATTCTTCGCAAACATCAATTTCCTTTTAATATTCTCAATCTTTTTGGTGTACTTGATGCTAAAGAAAAAGGAGAACAAGCAATTATTAATTCAGGAATACCTTATACTATCATTCGTCCTGGACGTTTAATTGATGGACCCTATACATCCTATGATCTCAATACTTTACTCAAAGCTACAACCGCAGGTAAATTAAACGTTGTGTTCAAAACAGGGGATATAATTACAGGTGATTCTAGTCGTATTGACGTAGCCGCAGCTTGTGTAGAAAGTTTATTTCATCAAAGTGCTGTTAACAAAGTTTTTGAAATAGTAAATCAAGGAAATAGACCGGATACAGTTGATTGGGAAAAACTATTTTCAGAATTATAAGTGTGCAAATTTTCAATAATTAGGTAAGGATAATGACCTTAAAATAGGCGCAACCTATCAATCTACAAGATTGGCGATCGCCAATCTTCCCTTAACCTCTATTACCGTTGTGTCCTTTGTTCATCAAACCATGAATTAATACTCAGAAGTCGGGTATATGGAAAAATGATCCTTTCTTTTAACAGGAGTTAACCATGACTATTTCCTTAGATAAAACCACCTACAGTCAATTATTAGTAGAATATCAACCCAAAGTTATCACCACCGAAGCAGAATATGATCAAGCATTAGAAACTGTGGAAAAATTAATGGCTGATCAACAGCGTACACCCGAACAAACTGCTATCCTACAATTGTTAGTCACTCTCATTGAAGAATTTGAAACTAAACCTACCCTATTGAAACATCATCTCCCCATGCAATGTTAGAACATTTAATGGATGCTAGGGGAATTAAACAATCTGATTTAGTAGGAGTTATTGGTTCTAAAGGTGTAGTTTCTGAGGTTGTGAATAGGAAAAGAGCAATTAGTAAAGCTCAAGCAAAAACTTTAGGAGAATTTTTTAATGTTTCTCCGGCATTGTTTATTTAATAGTAAAACTTGCTATTAGCTTCTCTATGTAAGCTAAAACATGAGAACCAGGCTCATCAATCAAAACAAATACAGTTGCAACTCTTTTTTTGAGATCCTGAGATGCTTGTTTATATAGATAATTATCTAAACTATCTTTACCACCGCAAAATTCAGTGGGGATATGCCTACGACATTTGATTTCTCTGTCTTATTTCTCTCGGTTAGTCTTCCGATAAAAAGTTAAACTTGAGAGTGTAACAAAACATCAGCAAAAACCTTTGTTGTTACACCCTCAAATCGCCCAAAACTATAAAAATACTAGAAAAATTTTAAAGAATCCAATCTTCCTAAAACAGTCATATCTTCAGCATCTAATTCTACAGGAATCCCACTGCGAATTAGTTCCGAAAAATTCTCATTAGGAACCATAATTGTCAATGCGTAGAGACGATTTTTACCAGTATTTCTAATCAAATGAGTCCCTGTAGGTGGAACTAACAAACTATCTCCAGCCTTGATATTTACCTTTTTACCATCACAAATTACAATTCCTTCTCCTTTGAGAATAAAAAACATTTCTACCGCCCATTCATGACGGTTTGGTGGTGTTTTTCCACCCACGTCAAAAATTTCCACACAACAAGTTAAAGAAGTATTAGCGCTTGTGGAATCAAAGATAATTGCTAATCGGTTAGAGTCATGGGGACTAATACGATATGCTTGATAATCTTGAGGAGATTTAATGACTGGAATTACACAACGAGTAGTGTACATATTCTTAATTATTAATTGCTGTCAAAATTGCCGAAGAATCAGTGACAAAACCGAAACATTGTTGAACATTATATAAAGTTGCTAACCAACAATATTCCGGTGAAGTTGTTGCAGTACAATCTTTAACTAAAATACAATCATATCCTAAAAAATTGGCATCAGACAAAGTTGATAAAACACACTGATCAGCATTTACACCAGCAAAGAAGATTGTAGTTATACCCAAATTTCGTAAAATACTATCTAAAGGAGTATCCCAAAATCCACTCATGCGATATTTATCAACCTGGATATCTTCTGGTAGTTGTTCCAATTCGGCCACTACCGCAGCAGACCAACTTCCCTTCATTAGTACCTTAGCACCATTGCTGGGCAAAGCATCACCTAATCCTACACCGTCCCCTGTGGGGTTGTATACGTGCAGTAACCCGGCGCTGATATTCAATAAATCGTGACGATTTCCCCAATTTAACCAAATTACAGGTACACCAGCAGCCCGAATTTGTGGTAATAATTGTTGCAGGGGTGCAATCGGTTGCTGGGCAGGGGTGACATCTACACCAATGTGTGCTAACCAACCATCAGGATGACAAAAATCGTTCTGCATATCAATGACAATGATAGCAGCTTTGGATAAATCGCAGCGTAGAGTTTTAGTTTCTGTTGCTAAAACAACTGGTTGCGGGGTCTTTTCGGGACGGGTAATATCCGCAAATGTTTGATTTACTTCCCAAGCATTTGGTAGAACTCCTAATTTCCGAAGGGGTAGATTCATAAATGCCAGTTCTTATCGTTGTTTAATTTATAGCTTGAAATTAGGTTAACTCGCATCTTGCACCTAGCGAATAACCCTACAGAAAAAAATCATAAATATAAAAATATCACAAGTTTGAGGAAGTGGTCAGTGAGGTCATAAAATACCTCACTGATTCAATTATGACCTATCCTTTACCAAGTCGCTTTCAGTAAATAGGAACGAGTTCCCGTTTGAGCTTGCCCCTCATTATTAGTATAGGTATAAGTACCAGTTGCAACAATATCCCCAAAATTATTAATGCTAACAGCATTATTCAGGGTGACAGTTGCACCGTTATAGGTTAATGGTGTAGTGATTAAATTATTCAAATCGCTCATCACGCCGCCATTCCAAACATAAGCATGGTTTATACCTGAAGCTAGTTGGGAAGCTCCAATCACTTGTCCAAATTCATTGATTCCGTTAGCTGAACCAGTGTTACCACCAAGGCTACCCAGGTCTGTGAAATTCCCGTCTCTCAGTAAAAATGCGTCACTCGTTGCAGTTGCTCCCGAACCATTACTGGTTGAGCCAATGATATGACCTGCATCATTGATATCCCGTAAAGTGGCTTTTTCTGCGCCAAAAGTGCCCAGGTTTTGCATTGTATAAGTACCACTAGTATTTTTTTGCCAAATCACGGCCGTATTCACAAACTGATCATTGAGAGTGTCATCGCTGTCTACGTAGCCAACTATCTGCCCCTTATTATTAATACCGCGTGCAGTACCACCATCACCTCCTAAAGTTGTCAGTTCTTGGATCAGTCCATTTTCTGAGTAAATAGCTTTATCCTGACCTGAGGACAGGATATTACGCCCCACAACCTGGTTTAAGTTGTTCGCATCGAATAAGTAACTTTCAAGACCACCAAAGTCATTGATAGTTAAGTTGTAATTATTACCATTCTTTTGCCAAACTAATGCTCGATCTGTTGCTTTAGGTATGGGTTGACGCACTTCGTCTGCCGTTCCCAAAATAATTCCAGAATTGCCAATTGTATTAACATTGGTTGTCAGCAAAGTGACAGTTGCGCCATTGGCGGCGCCAAAATCAGACTGTCCGTTTTTTATACCTGTATTAGTCAAGGCAGTTTGAGAGCCATTTTCCCAAATGAATCCTTGGCGGACATTATTTGTTTGAGTAACATTTGTTGTGGCGTTCTGGTTGATAAACGTTGCACCAGTATCATATCGCCCAGCAATTTGCCCAAAGTCGTTAATGGAGGCGGCTACCACTGTACCGTTAGTATTTGTACTTAAAGAACCCAAATCAGTAACATTATACCTGTATAGAGGTATTTTATTTAACAAGGCTTGGGAACTCCTAGCTACACCCTTAAGGGTCGCCAGTAGATCAGTACCAGTTTTGACTAAGGTATCTGAACCTTGAGTAACAAATTGTAATGACTTGCCCAGTAAGCTTTCTCCCAAACTCACCTTATCGCTGTTGATATTAAACCCAAACACCGTGACAGAGCCGTTACCACCTTCAAGAATGATTTTATCTTGACCAATGCCTAGGACAATCCGATCATTGCCCGTACCTGCATTAATAATGTTATTACCATTACCTGTATAAATGATATCGTTACCATTGCCTGTATAAATGATATCATTATTATCACCAGCATAAATGGTATCATTACCATTACCAGTAAGAACATTGTTAACACCTCCACCAGTAAAAATGGTGTTATTACCATTGCCGGCGTTGATGAAGTCTTGACCCGCTCCAGCATAGATTATATCGTTACCTGCTGCACTATTAATGATATTGTTCCCTTCTCCGGCAACAATTGTTGCTTGAGTATTACTGAAACTAGTAATTAAATCATTACCATTACCGTAAAACATCAACTCATTGGTATTTGGCATTAAGCCATAGTCACTTACAGGGTTTAAGTTCAAATTAAAACTCATAGCGTTAATTAGCTCCTTTTATTTGCTGTTAATGAGAATTACATTCAATAAATTTAAGCAAAATAGCTATAACTCAATTGATTATTTATATCAATTAAGTTTACAACTCTATGCTGCAAAACCTAACACCCTAGCTGAAACGGCAAATATCAGTAGGGTGACAAACCTAATGGAGAAGGCTCGTTAAAAATTAATTTCCTAGAAAGTTCTTCTCCTATTTAAGAAATATTAGCAATAATTGCTGTTGTTCAGCCTAGCACAACTAATAAAAAAATTCCTAATAAATAAATGTAAATTAATGTTAAGTATTTTAATAAATTAAAGTGGCTACAGCTATAAATATACTATACGTATACTATATTTATTCTTTACCATAAATATATGTAGACAATTCATATATAAATATTTATATATACATCAAAACAAATACAACGCAAGTGATGTACAAGAAGTTAGAATTAAACACAGATAAACACAGATAAACACAGATAATTTTGTACCTCATTAGACTAGGAAACGCTTCGCATTTTTGGTACGATTTTGTATAATATTACAGAACCAGATTATCAAAACTAGATTACACCTCGTCAAGCTATGTCAAGCTATAAAAATGGCATCTTTAGGAGGTGCAAAAGGTTTAAATATAGAAACTCAATTAGGTTCTCCTACCGTTGGTAAACAATCTGAATCTTGTCCACATTTTGTCCACGAAAATATTAAAATACCGAATATGGAGCGTGTTATTTCGTCCCTGGGAATCTGCATTTTTATCACCATATCCTATGCCCTTTCTGTTAACCGTAATGCTGTGCGTTGGCGGACCGTTGCTTGGGGGTTAGGATTAGAATTTGTTTTAGCTTTAGTAATTCTCAAAACTCCTTGGGGTTTGAATTTATTTAAATCTTTAGGAAATATGGTTGCTAATTTTTTAGCTTTTTCTGATGTTGGGGCAAAATTTGTCTTTGGTGAAAATTTCAAAGATCATTTTTTTGCTTTTCAAATTCTGCCAACAATCATCTTTTTCTCATCATTTATTAGTGTTCTTTACCACTATGGTATTTTGCAAAGAGTTGTCAACAGTTTAGCATGGGTAATGATGAAAACCATGAAAACATCGGGTTCTGAATCTTTGTCTTGTGCAGGAAATATTTTTTTAGGACCTACAGAAGCGGCACTTATGGTCAAGCCTTATGTAGCAAATATGACTCAATCTGAATTACACGCCGTTATGACTGGTGGTTTTGCTACTATTGCTGGTGGGGTATTAGGTGCTTATTTATCTTTTGGCATTCCCCCAGAACATTTAATTGCAGCTTTTTTTATGACTTCTCCTGTTTCTTTGATAGTATCAAAAATTATGTATCCAGAAACAGAAGTTTCGGACACTACTGGAAAAGTTGATATAGATATCAAAAGTAATTATGTTAATGTGATTGACGCAGCGACTTCTGGGGCAATTGACGGCATAAAATTAGCGGTGAATGTGGGAGTAATAATTATTGCTTTTTTAAGTTTATTGGCCGCTGTTAATGCTGGTTTAGGTTGGTTGGGAAAATTCTCTGGTTATCCGCAATTATCACTGGAATGGATGTTGTCTTTTATCATGTCTCCTGTAGCCTGGTTAATGGGGATAACTTGGGCTGACTGTGGACAAGTTGGGGTGTTATTAGGTAAAAAGACGATTTTAAATGAATTTATCGCCTATTTGGATTTGGGAGAACTGATTAAAAAACAGGAAATTTCTCAACGTTCAATAATTATTGCTACTTATGCCTTATGTAATTTCGCCAATATTGGCTCAATAGGAATTACCATTGGTGGGATGACAGGAATCGCACCAAACCGTCAAAAAGACTTAGCACGTATGGGTGTAAAAACAATGATTGGCGGATTATTGGCGGGTTTTATCACTGCTGGAATTGCGGGAATGTTGATTTAATCAGAATAAAATTGCTGATAGACTTTAGCAGCATTTCTTAATTTTAAATTGGGTTGATGTGGGTTAAGTCATGGTTCAATAAAAACCTGTTGGTCTTGTTTATTTAATAATATGATTTTCTGATTTATGGAATTAAATCAACCTTACATAACTCAAGAATAGTATTAATAAACGCCTTTAATTCAGGACATTGATTAATGGAAACCATCAAATCTTGCCCTTTTAAAATTCTCGCAGCATCACGAATTTTATTGTAACTGCGTTTGCATTTACCTGTTTCAAATATTTCTTTAATTCTATAAGATGGTGGATTTCCATGATTTACCTTTTCTGGTAAACCTGCTGGTGATGACTTGTTAGATTTTGCTAAATCCTTAATTCTTGACCAATAAGGTAATAACCAAGCTTCAAAATCATACTGGGCTACATGAGGATAAAAATTAGGATTATTCCCTACCCATTCTCTCATTTTTGCTTTAGCATCTGCCCCATCTTGAAAATCATTAGTTCCTGTATAAACATCAGTTAAAGCAATTACCGCATCAAAATCATCTTTAACCAACAAGTTTTCTACAATACGCTTGAGTTTATCTCCTTTGGGAATGCGTCCATCATGGGGAATAAACTTGAGTTTGGGTATTTTTTGTAACCGTAATATGAGAAAACCTAATAAAACTTGCTTAAATGCTGTTTCCGTTGCACCCTCAACTAAAATTGCTATTTTCATGGACGACCTCCCATTAAATTCATTGCCCAAACTTGATCTAAACTATATTCTTCTAGCCAATGTTCTAAATTAAAACTATCACCCCATCTCATAGTAGTTAGACCATCTTCAGCATCACAAACTAACACTTCTTCAGGTTTCAAAAATCTAATTAATCTATCGGAATGAGTGGCCACAATTAGCTGAGTTTTTTGTGATGCTTCCCGCATCATATCAGCCAGTAATCTTAATAATTCTGGGTGTAAACTAACTTCTGGTTCATCTATAAGAGTAACAGCAGTTAAACCTGGACTTTGCAATAATGTTATTAACCAAATAAACCGCAAAGTTCCCTCTGATAATTGGTGCATATAAATAGGTTTAGAAAAATTCTTATCTTTCCATGTCATTGTGATAGTTCCTGCTGCTACGGGAGGAAAACCCAATCTTTCAAAATCTGGAAAAGCAGCAGTTAGAGTATCTTCAATAATTTCAAATCGTTCTGGGTCAGTTTCTCGTAAATAATAAAGACAGGAAACTAGATCTTCACCATTAGCACCAGGTAGGCTTGTAGGACGCATTGATTGTGGTAAACGAACTGGACTTTTAGGAGCAACATTCAATGCACCGTAAAATGTACATGATGCTAATCTTTTACGTAGATTCTCAGGTTCTTGATACATTTTGGGAACTTGAGCAAGAGAAGTTTCCAAGGGATTATGATCCCAATTTGGACGTAATAATTTTTGATCTTCTGTACTAAAATACTTCACATCCAATCCAAGTGAATTAATATGCTTGAATGGTTCTAAAACCAAGGGATTATTTTCAGTTAGTGTTTCTAATGCAATTTCATAGGTGAAACCTTTTAGTGCAACTTCCAGTTGGTAATCAAGTGGTGCATACCCTGGTACGCTCATAGACAAAGAAATAGTTATACTATTGGCTCTATCACGGGTAATAATATCAGGTAGTCCACCTAATTCAGAAATTTTGTTTGCTAATTGAGCATTTGCTGATGCTGCTAAAAGTGAAAAAATTTCTAACAAAGAAGTTTTACCCACACCATTAGCACCAATCATGACTGTCAGAGGACGATCACGCATATCAACTTGTACATTAAACAAGCGACGATATCCTTCAATAGTTATCCGTTCAAATGAGTTCATAATCTAAGTCTTGCCAATGGTGATGAATAAATAGTATTTTATCATTTAACTAGTTTTTGCACGCTTTAATTTACGCTAAAAATGCCCATGATTACCAAAACAAAACACCTAATCATCTCCTTTATCTTCTTTGCTGCTATCCTCACCAGTCAAGCCGTATCAGCTACCATCACCCTGCCCCTCCGTAGTAAAAGGGGAATGGTAGTTTCTGCAAATTCTCTGGCCAGTGAAGCTGGACTTTTAATGTTAAAAAAAGGCGGAAATGCCGTAGATGCAGCAGTAGCTACAACCTTCGCTATTTCAGTAGTTGAACCTTTTTCTGCTGGTATTGGTGGCGGTGGTTTCTTACTTTTTCATTCTCAAAAAACCGGGGAAATTAAAGCTTTAGATTTTCGAGAACGCGCACCCATTAAAGCTACTAAAAATATGTATTTAGATGCTGAGGGAAAAGTGCGACCCGGCGCGAGTATTACTGGTTATTTAGCAGTAGCAACACCGGGGACTGTAGCGGGTATGTATGAAGTTCATCGTCGTTCTGGTAAGTTACCTTGGCGAGAGGTTATGAAACCTGGAATTGCACTGGCTAAAAATGGTTTTATAATTAGTGATAGGGTTGCTTGGCGTTCTTCAGCAGCTTACGAAAACCGTAAACAAGCAATACTAAAAAACCCCGCAGCTAAAAAAATATTTACTCGTAATGGTGAATATTATCAACCAGGAGAAAAATTAATTCAAACTGATTTAGCTAAAACTTTAGAAGCAATTTCTGAAAATCCTCAAAGTTTCTACAGGGGAAAAATTGCTGAAACAATAGCCTCAGACATGAAGAAGAATGGCGGTTTAATTACTATTGAAGATTTAAAACAATATCAAGCAATCTGGCGCAATCCTGTATGTGGTAACTTTCGTAAAAGTAAAATCTGTTCTATGCCCCCACCATCATCTGGAGGAGTTAACTTATTACAAATGTTAAATATGATCGGTGACACAGACTTAAAGTCTTGGGGATGGCATCACCCCGATGCTATACATTTAATCATAGAAATAATGAAAATTGCCTATAGCGATCGCGCCGAATATTTAGGTGATCCTGATTTTGTTAAAGTTCCAATTTCTCAACTTATTAGCCCAGCTTATGCCCAAAAACGTCGTCAAGAAATTAACATGAAAATGGCAAGACCATCAACAGAAATTAAACCTGGACTGAAAACTTCAAAATTTCATGAATCAACAGAAACCAGTCATTTAAATGTAGTGGACGCAGATAGAAACGCCGTCAGTTTAACCTTCACAATTAACTTAGGTTTTGGTGCGGGAATTGTCACACCCGGAACAGGAATAGTTTTAAATAATGAAATGGATGATTTTGCAGTTGCACCAGGAGTACCAAACGCCTTTGGTTTAGTGGGTAAGGAAGCTAATAGTATAGCACCCAAAAAAACGCCCCTTTCTAGTATGACACCCACCATTATCACCGAAAATAATCGCTTGCGAATGGCTGTCGGAGCGCCAGGTGGTAGTACCATTATTACCCAAGTATTGCAAATAATTTTGAATGTTTTAGAATCCAAAATGGATGTTGGTACAGCGATTTCGGTCCCCCGCATACATCACCAATGGCTACCAGATGAATTGCGAGTGGAAGCATGGGGTTTAGATGCGTTAACCGCTGAAGACTTACGCCGACGGGGACATAAAATCAGGGAAACTCGACCTTGGGGTAATGCAAATGCCATCACAGTTACAGAAGATGATACCCTAGAAGCAGCGGCCGATCCTCGCGGTGATGGTTCTCCAAAGGGTTATTAATTCTCTTTTTGACCATAACCTAATTGCCAATTTTTTACTTCTTTGAGATCATTGATTTTACCTGTGAGAATAAACTTAATTGCAGTGCGTGTTTGTAAATATGCTTTTACTAAATAATGTCCCGGTTTAGCATTAATTCCAGCTATAGTTTGACTACGATTTGCTACAACTCCACAGAAGGTTTGATTGAATGGTAAATTAACTTTAATTAAAGGATCATGTGAATAATTATTTGGTAGCATAAACACAGCATATACATGATGTTGACCTAACCAAGGACGAACCACAACTTTCTTAGGATGAATATAATATTTTGTACTTTCACTAATCATAAATCCGTCATTTTTACAAGGAAAATTTGGTAATTTATGCCAGAAATTACTAAAGCAAATTATGATAACTAAAGTCAAAATAAACAGGAAATAAGGGATTTGACGGCTTCGCACTGCTAGATCCAACAACTATGTTTTTACTCATATTTTGATTTTACCAACTTGTGCTAAAAAATAAAGTGCGATCGCTTACGATACTAAATTATTACGATACTAAATTATATGGTGAAAAAGATTTTAGAGTTGAATTTAAGTATAAAATTTAACATACAAAATGACTAAGAATTTAATTTTCACCAAATTCAAAAAGTATGTTATAGTGTTGAATGTATATGCAAGGGCGCGTGGCTCAGTGGATAGAGCAACAGGTTCCGGTCCTGTGGGTCGGGGGTTCAAGTCCCTCCGCGCTCATTTTATTTGCAAGGCTAACCATAAAAGTCTATGCTTGCTTGAGTTAAGTCTTAATTTATGCTTAATTTGAAAACTCTGTTGAGTTTTAGGTTTGGTTTCACACAACTTTTCATGGTTTATAATGTCTTATTCCACTCAAACCCACAATAACTCAAATATTTGGGCGGTTAATACTGATTTAACTATTCTCCGTCATCAGCTACTAGATTTATTTTGTCAGCTTGCTTATCAAGAGGGTGATTTTGTTCTCTCTTCTGGACAACGTAGTTCTTACTATATTAACGGGAAACAAGTAACACTTCATCCCCAGGGTGCTTTAGCCATGGCAAGATTATTGCTACATATCTTACCTGAAGATACTCAGGCTGTAGCTGGTTTAACTTTAGGGGCTGATCCTATTGTATCAGCAGTGAGTGTAGTCTCTGTTTATGAAAATAGACCAATACCAGCTTTAATTATTCGCAAGGAAGCCAAGGGACACGGTACAATGGCTTACATTGAAGGTCCGAGTTTACCCCAGGGTGCGAAAGTCGTAGTTTTGGAAGATGTGGTAACAACTGGACAATCTGCACTCAAAGCCGTGGAACGATTACAGGCAGCAGGTTATACTGTAAATATGGTAATTTCACTGATAGATAGATTGCAAGGGGGTGGGGAGTTATATGAGTCTGCTGGGTTGCAATTTCAGGCTTTATTTACGATTCAGGATCTTCAGGAACGCTATCGAGAAGTTAAATCTACGATAGAGTAATGTGTATTGGTAACATGGTGTGGTGGGTGACGCTATTGTTAACCCACCTCGGAAATTCTGGAAATCAGCTTGGTAAGCTCCTGATAATATTGTATATTTCCTGACTGGTAATAAAGATCAGCGGATTTGCGGAAATCCGTAATGGCGTTTAACTGATTCCCCAGTTGTCTATGTATATCCGCTCTGACTAAATAGGCTAGGGGATAACGTGGTTGTAAATGTATTGCTTGGGTTAAATCTGTTAATGCTGCTTTTAATTCTCCTAAAAGAAAGTAACTGCGACCACGATTAAACCAGTCTTCAGCTAAATTAGGGTTAATACTGATTGCTTGGGTATAATCAGATATGGCTTTTTTATAGTCATTCAGAGCATAACGGGCATTAGCGCGATCGCTATAGAATACAGCGGATTGGGGATACAATCGTAAAGCCTCAGTAAAATCACTGATTGCACCATTAAAATCTTTGACTGTATAACGAATATTTCCTCTGTGATAATAGGCGGCTAAAAAGTCAGAATCTATTGTTAAAGCCTGGTTATAGTCTTTAATTGCTGCTTGTATATTACCTAAAAACTTGTGAGCGTCACCTCGTTTGCAATATGCTGGAGCAAATTCTGGGGTGATTGATATTGATTGAGTATAATCTGCAACAGCACCGACAAAATCCTGCATAGCTTCCCGCACCGTTCCCCGTCCATAGTAAGCTGTAGCTAAAAGGGGATTAATTTGTAATGATTGATTATAGTCAGTAATTGCATTTTCATAATTTCCTAATTGGTGATGTGCATTAGCTCGAAAAGCATATACTATATCTAAATCAGGATTAATTTGTAATGCTTGATTATAATCGCTAATTGCTTGGTGATAATCCCCTAGATTGCCATAAATTAAACCCCGTTGATAGTAAACTTGAATATCATCAGGAACTATTGTTAATGCTTGATTAAAATCCTTAATTGCTTGGTGATAATTTTGGAGATGAGCATAAATTAAACCGCGATTGTAGTAAGCTGTAGCAAAATTGGGATTAATTTCTAGAGAACGATTATAATCATTAATAGCATTTTGGTATTTTTGCAAAGCATAATAACTATTGCCACGATTATGGTAAGCTTGAGCAAAATTAGGATTGATGTTTATAGCTTGGTTATAATCAGCGATCGCTTTTTCATAATTACCTAAAATATGAAAGATATTACCACGATTAATATACGCCATGGAAAAATTAGCAGATAATGCTAAAGCTGCATCAAAACTAGCAATTGCTTGTTGATAATTACTCCTACGATAATGATCTAAACCCTGTTGATGTAAAGTATTAATAACATTTTGATTCATAAATAAAGAGAGAATAGAGAAAAAATCTATAGCTGAGAATAGGCAACAGAGAACAGAGTTAAAAGTCCTGTGGTGTATAGTTTTTAGGTAAATTTTGGATCTCGTTCAAATACACAGCGCCATATTTGTCACCAATAAGCACACAAAATAGATTTTACCATAGATAGATCCCTGATTTCTCAAAGGATACTGCTGGCAAATAGGTGGTAAGACTCCTGCTAACCCACCAAAAAGCGAACTGCTTGCAGCAGCGCAACGCTTACGCACCTCCCACATCCCCCAAAAAGCGATTCGTATTAACTTCCAAAACTTTCCCTATTCAGTGCATAGCCGTAGTCTGTCGTATCGATCGCACCTTCCACATCCCAAAAAGCGAACTGCTTGCAGCAGCGCCTCGCTATCGCCCCCCACACCCCAAAAGCGATACCTTAGGTAAGCTTCGCTATCGCACTCCCACATCTCCCGATAAGATTGGCGATCGTACTCCAAGTTAGGTTAAGACCAAAATACTTTCTGTTTCACTGCTGTCAAACTGAATGATTGTGACAAAATTATCTGTCAAAATCTGCACAATTTTTGATGTAGGACTATTACCAATACGAAGAAAAATAAACTTAGGCGGATGACCATAAAGTAAACTACGTTGATGAAAATCAGAGTCTTTGGAAACAATCACAAAACTATTCGCTTTAGCATATTCCCATATAATTGCATCATCAGTATTTATCAGTGCTAAAGTCTTAACGTGTGCTGAATCGGGATATAGATCAATAATTTTATTAATAATCCGATCTGACAGATTTTCATCTAATAGCAGTTTCATAGTGCAGCGACAAATAACTTTTTCTCTCGATCAGCAGCAAAAGATAGACAGGCTCTAATATCTTCAGATGTCAGTTCTGAAAAATCTTCGAGAATTTCTGCTTCTGTCATACCACCTGCTAGATATTCCAAAATATCGTACACGGTTATACGCATTCCCCGAATACAGGGTTTTCCACTGCGTTTTCCTGATTCAATGGTAATAATGTCTTGGTAATTCATAATTAAGCTCTTCTTTTGAATCTTCAATCATTATATCCTAAGTTTTTAACCCAAACCCTCTAAAAAGCGATTTCTAGGTCGCACTTCGCTATCGCTCTCCCAATATCCCAAAAAGCAATACCTACGGTAAGCTTCGCTAACGCACTTTCCACATCCAAAAAAAGCGATTCCTAGGTCGCGCAACGCTATCGCCATTCCAGATCCCCAACAGCGAACTGCTTGCAGTAGCGCAACGCTTACGCACTTCCAGTATTTACTAAAAAGCGAACTGCTTGCAGCAGCGCTTGCGCTATCGCCCTTCCCACATCCCCCAAACAGCGATCCCATTTCCACATCCCCAAATGCGATCAACCTCTATAATTTACTATAGCTAGATATTGTGAATTTTGAGTTTAAACCAGCTATTTATATGATGGAACTTCTACTAACTCAGCAATGGAATCGCCAAGACGGAGAAAATGTTTCCCATTAAGAGTTAAGATTTTATCCGCTTCTATTTTTAAAGCAGAATAAGCGATTAAACTATCATAAATTGCTCCTCCCGTCAACCCTAAATTGACCATATTTTCTGTAGCTTGATAATAATCATCTTCAGTTAAAGAAATAATCTGAAATTCTTTGAGATTTTCCTGAATAAGCCTCTGAGTGATTTGAGGTGAAAAACGAGGTTGAGAAGGAAAAGAAGATATAACTGAGAACAATTCGGCTAAGGTATGAGTAATTATAAATCCTTCAAGTGAGGTTTTCACCTTTTCTAGCCATGACCAACAAGGAAAATGATGAGGATGTTTAACTAAAATAGCCGCAACTAAAACTGATGTATCAAATAATATTTTGACCATGAAATTACTTGATTCATTCTTTCATTTTTGAGTTCTTCAATTATTGAATTAGCATCTGTTAATAATTCCACATCCGAGACTAATACATGACCTTCATAGTAAAGTGATGGTTCTTCTTTGATGGGTTTTAAAATTAGTTTTCCGTCTTGAACTTATAATGATAGTTTGGATTCATTATTTAAACCTAACTGTTGTCTAATAATTTCAGGAATTTGCAGATGTCCTGATTGATTTAAGGTGACTAATTCCATAGTGTTTTTTCCAAAAAAGAGTAACTGTTTGTATTATAGCAGCGATCGCACCTCCACATCCCAAACAGCGAACTGACAAGTCAGCGCTTGCGCTATCGCCCCCTCAATACCAAAACTTAGTTTAGGATAGTGATTTGATAAGAGGTTGAGTAATAATTTTTCTGTTTTTAGCTACCTGTTTTTTCCTTAAATCTTGACAAATTTCATGCAAATCATAATTAAAAGATTTAGCGTGTTCTTCTCGAATTTTGTAAATTTCTTCTAATACTTCATCTTTCTACATAGTTAATCTCCCATAAGTTCATAAGGTGTACAAATTGTTGGTAGTTCATATCCAGATTGAATACTAATTTATGAGAGTTTTTTCTGGATTTGTGCGTTAGCAATATGTTTACAGTTCCATGTTAACAAATAATCTACTTGATAAACAGTGGCTAAGGCAAAAGGATTTTCTTAAGTTCAGGAGTAAATGATTTTGCCATATCACACATTCACTAGGATTTTACTAATCCGTTGACTAATGATATCGATTGAAATTTCTTGACCTGAATCACCTGAGATCACTTGATTCAGTTCTAAAAGCTCTGGAACCATAATCATGAGCTTCTGCTCTAGATATTCTAAAGAACTAGCTTCTGTTATTAAACCGGGTACATCTTCACTAGAGGCAGTCCAGACTTGAGCCTCTTCATCCCAGAAAGCATGGACTTTTAAAGATAATTCACTCATAAACGTACACCATGACACAACGATCGCATCCCCCAATTATACCTCCCATCCCAGGAACGATCGCTCTCAATAATTTATGTTGCCCCAATCGCCCCCACATCCCAAAAAAGGCGATTACTAGGTCGCGCTTCGCTATCATTCTCTAACGTTGTAAATCTAAATACACTCTTTCAAAAGGCTGTTTTCGATAACTGCGGTAAATATCAAAATCACTATCTAATGTAATAATTGATGAAATATTGAGCCGTTCAGAGATAGTAATTAATGACAAATCAGCAAAATCCCCTGGTAAGTCTGCATACTGTTGATTAAGTTCTCTAATGCGAGTAAAATCTTCTGGTATTAGAGGAATACAACGATAAAGTTTTTGAGCTAAATCATTGAGAAATTCATTTTGTGTCCGATAATCTCTACTCAAAAGATACATCACTTCGGTCACGCAAGGAATAGTTGTAATCAGTTCACTTGAACATTGTTCAAAAAAGTTACAAACGGATTTATGATAATTATCTTGCACGCTGTAGTAAGCAAATAAAATACTGCTATCAGTAAGAATAATAGGAGGATAATCATTCATTGATGATATTTTTGATGGCGGTTTTGAATATGCTCTGCAACGTCTTTTTTACGATTTTCTCGTAATGATAAATTAGGAGCAGCATCTTGTAATAGGTTTTCTGGATGTTTTCCTCGTCTTTGAGCTAGGGTTTGACGAGGTTTTATGGTTTGCCAATGTTGATAAATTAGTTTTTTTAGCAGTTCTTCAGAGGTAGTATTCTCTTGAGTAATGATTTCTGCTAGGTATGTTTCCGTTTCTCGATCTAGCTTGATAGATATCATTTTTGTTTTTTGCAATGGACTTATACATTTTATGTTCTATTATACCTCTAAAAATATGATCGCTCTCCCTCACATTCCCAAAAACCGAACTGCTTGCAGCAGCGCTTCGCTTACGCACACTCCCACATCCTGAACAGAAAGGCGATCGCATGAGCTAATTAATCTTGCCAATTTTCTTTTGCTCTAGCAAAAATTTCATCTATAGTTTGATCTTTATATATTGTGCGAGAGATTTCTACATAATCAGTAGGCGTTTTGTGTAGTAAGTTCAAAAAACGTATAGCTGCGGCTGAACCAAGAGACTTATACAGAGCATTTATACCTTGTACTCTAATTTCTGTATCATCCATAATATTATTGATTTTCATAATTTTCATTCTTCCTAATATAGTCAATAGGGTTCATGATTGCTATCTCTAGCTGTAATTTTTGAGATTGCTTCCTCAAACTTTCATCACAAGTCAAGAAAAAATCAGCTTGAATATTAACAGCACAGGCCAAGTGTAAAGCATCTTTACTTGATAGGTTAGCCGACTGCTGAAATAAACGGGCTTGTTCTACTATTTCAGTTTTTGGAGCTACCTTTATTTTACACAAACTGATCATGCCCAACACTGCATATTTACGATCAATGAATGGACATAATTCGGTTTCATCTTGGTGCATAAAAGACCAAACTAGAGTTACCTGTTCTGTTTGAGCTTGAGTAAATATCTCTTGGCAAGCTACAGCCTCCATTTGGATTCTAACTTGTCTTGGATCATCAAAGCCACGCTGAAAGCAGTTATAGTCTAGATAAATGAGAGTCATGTTTCATGTTTAGCCACTGTACTACTGCTTTTTATATTACTGGTTATAGGGATCGCATTCCCACATCCCAAAAGCGAACTGACAAGTCAGCGCTTGCGCTATCGCCCCTGACATCCCTAAAAAGCGAACTGACAAGTCAGCGCTTGCGCTATCACACTCCCACACCCCAAAAGCGATCGCTAATTTCACAAGATGATAATTACCAAATCACGGAGCATTCGTAACTTTTAAAAACGGAGTCACGGCTAACTAATGTTGCATTTTCAACTTTGGATTGAGCTATAAGCATTCTATCAAAGGGATCTTTATGGTGCAGTGGTAAAGTTTTTAATTCCAAAATATGAGGAAGTGTTGCAGATATTAACCTGATATTATTTCGCTCCCACTGAATCTTTAGCATAAGTTCTAGATCGTCTCTGAGAGCAAAGCAAGTTTGCCTAGCTGAATTTTGATTTGCATTTCCCATAGACTGACAACGCTAATAATTACTTCATTATCAGGATCTTGAAGTAAGTGTATTGTGCTTTTAGGAATACACTCTGGATCGCTATGCCACCACATGAAAGCATGAGTATCAAGCAACAATTTCATGATTCTCCTAGCCAAAATTCATCGGGTAATGGATCGTCAAAATCAGCAGTAAATATGCAAGATCCTAAACCAAGTCCTGCTTGGCGTAGCTGTTTGGATGAGGAGTCTTGAGACTTTTGATTAATCTTTATTTCTACCCATTGCAATAGTTGTGTAGCTAGTTGGATTTGCTCCTGAATGTCTAAATTTTTAGCTTCGTTTAAGAGTTCTTTTAATGGCATATAGTTGGCTACCTTGCAAGATACTACTGCAATCATTTTAGCGCGATCGCACCAATTTCTAAAACCAACGATCGCCCCTTACATCCCTAAAAAGCGAACTGCTTGCAGCAGCGCCTCGCTATCGCCCTCCCATTCCCCAAAAGCGATCGCTTAGAGAAAAGGATTAATAATCTGTAATCCTTCCACTGTAAAACCGTGTTGCATATCCTCTGAATAGAGTTGATTCACATTAACTGATAGTGCGCTGGCGATAATTAAACTATCCCAAAATGAGAATAAATATTTTGTTCTTAATGTGGATGCTGTTAACAATATATTCAAATCAAGTTCAATGATATGATGAATTTGATAAAAACCTTGAATAAGATTTTGAATTTGATTTTCAGAAAAATTTCCTTTTTTGATTAAGTTTACACAAACTTCATTGATTACCTGAGTACTTAAATAAAGTCCTGTTTGTGTGGCTAGATGGTTAGCAATTTGATGTTTTCGGATATCTTGACTCTGATTAAGTGCATATATCCAGATATTTGAATCTAAAAATGTCATTTTTTTATTCGTTTTCGTAAATTCCTTCTCGTTTCATTGGAGTTAATTTTTCTATATTTAACGGATGTTCTAATAAATATTGGAGGTAATTTACAGACTGTTCAGAAGTGTCTTGTTGAAGAGTGACTTTAACTATATTGGGTTGTTTTAACTGTTGTTGGTACTGTTCGGGAATTTTGATCATCCCATTTTCAATAGTGGTTTGAAATTCTACTGTAATCATATCTATTTTCCTAGTCTTTATTTGCTTGTTAGTTCTATTATACCTCAGTTTATTTCCTTTACCATTCCTGAAAGCATCAAAGCGATCGCCCCTCACATTCCCAAAAGCGAACTGCTTGCAGCAGCGCTTGCGCTATCGCACCCCCACATCCCCAAACAGCGATCAAGTTTTCACATTAATCACATCCACAATCACGACCAGCACCTCCAGCGCCTCCTGTTAATCCGCCAATACCAGCACTTCGTTCAGGGAATATATTCCCGACTGTTCGGACTGAGGCATTAGATGGAATAGATGTATTAGGAACTAAATATTCTCTCGCTCCACCTGATGTGTAACCACCTTCGATATATTTGTTGTTTACTCCAGGCGCTCCAGAATAAGTTCGTTTAAGACCATTCGGAGAAAACTCAATTACTGTAAAACTTCCTGTCTTGGAAGGATCAATTCCTAATCGTGAAGCAATTTGATTTGCATTTAAATATTTAATATCCTCAGCAGCAGCTACAAAAACCTCTGGATTACCTGGTTTTCCTAGTGTTGTAAGAGGTGTATTACTAGGAACAACTCGTGCTACCGTATTAGGAATGCCAGTTCTTCGTCCTAATTGTAATAATTTCCCTGCTTTACTTGCTAAACCCGCTCCTATTGCTCCTGTTCCAAAATCAAATAGAGCGTCATTTAAAGAATAACAAGATCCAGTAAGCTTTGATATAGCATAACCAAATAAGACACTTGTTGCTCCACCGATAAGAAGATTTGCAAACTCACCGCTAGGATCATTGGAATATATTGGACTATTCCCTACATAACCAAATAAGTTAGTGTTCCCACCATTAAATCCAATCGGATCTTCACTCAAAAATCTTCCCGTAGCTTGGTTATAATACCGCGCACGGTAATAATAAAGCCCAATCTCCTGATCAAACTCTCTTCCCGTAAACAGATAACGAGTATCAATAGCAGGATTACTTTCAGAAATTACCTGACCAAAGGAATCATAAACAAAATGATTCACCACTGCACCGCTATTATTCACCAAATCCCGAATCGTTCCCAAATGATCAGTTAAATGCCAGACCACATTACCAGCACTTTCCTGTGCCAAAACCTGATCAACACCTGCACCATGCAGATAGCGTTTATCTAAAACAGGCTGATTTGCACCCGCACCATCACTATCTACAAACTCTAACAGTACATTCTGTCCATCATAAATAAACTGTGTCACCACTGCGGGGGTTATATCTTGAGGGTTGGTATCTACAGATTTAGCAATGCGGCGATTGAAAGCATCATAGGTGAACTCAACCCGTTGCGTCTCGTTACCTTCAGCGTCCTTATCAACCATAGCCACTAAGCGGTTACGATAATCCCAGGTCAACTCTTGCACCTTACCAGTAGCAATTTCTGTCTGCTTGGTTAAATTCCCTTCGTTGTCATACTCATAATTATATTTACCATCAGATAGTAGGCGGTTGCCTTGACCTGTTACATACCCATTCCCGTGAATATTTGAGGTGATCCGGTTGCCATTTGCATCGTAGGTGTAAGATTCATCTGGGTTGTTAGCATTACTGTGATTAGCACCTGTTAACTGGGCGCGATTATCGTAGGTGTAATCTGTCGCGCCATCAACATCAGTAATTTTAGTAATGCGACTCGCTGCATCATAAACATAGTTATGGAAAGCGACATTATTTGTACCGTTACTGTGGTTTAAATTCGTGAGACGATTGAGAGAATCATAGGTGTAGGTTGTGCCATTGACTAACTGAGTTCCTGTGAGGTTAGCATAGCGATTAATTGAGGTATATTGTCCAAGAGAATTGTAAGCAAAATCAACTCTTTTATCACTGACATTATTACCCGATTGAGTTAATTTAGTCAGGCGATTTAAAGCATCATAACTGTAGGAGTTATTGCCACCTGCCACATTATTAATCCTGTCAGCAACAGAGAGAACATTGCCTACTTTATCGTAGGAGTAATTAAGGACAACATTAGAAAAACCAGGAGTACCAGCATTATTTACAGACAATAAACGATCTCTATTGTCATAATTAAATGCTAAGGAACTAAACTTATCATTAACCGCAGTTTGGTTACTAGCTTTGTCGTAGCTGTAATTAATTACCTGATCAGTTCCTACCCATTTTTCCTGATTTAGACGATTGATGTCATCATATTTAAACTCAGTTCGGCGATTATTGCGGTCAGTTTTCGCAATCAAATTATTAACGGGATCATATTGATATTGAGTAGATTTTCCTAATGGGTCGGTTTCATTAATGAGGCGATCGCGTGCATCATAAGCAAATATAGTCTTATTATTTACAGGATCAGTAACAGAAGCCAGATTATTACTCAAATCGTAAGTAAACTTAGTGCTACCCAAATCAGGAGCGATTGTTTCAATCACCCGATTCCGAGCATCATATTTATTTTCAGTTTCATTCCCTAAAGGATCAACCACTGAAAGTAAATTACCCAAAGAATCATAACTATAGCTGGTCTTTTGGTTGAGTGTATCAATATTTTCAATCAACCGATTCAACTTATCGTAGGTATTCTGATTCACATTACCTACAGCATCAGTAGTTGATATCAAATTACCATCAGCATCATAGCTATAGGTAGTAATCGGAGAAGTTAAAGGACCATTGCCATCGGGGTCAGCTTCAATAATTTTCACTAACCGATTCAGTGCATCATATTCAAAGGTAGTGCGATTACTATTTTCATCAATAATTGCGGTTTGATTACCTGCTAAATCATATTCAAATTGGCGTTTAGCTTCGTCTGCTGTTCCCTTAGCGTAGATGATGGAAATTAAACGACCATTCGCATCATAATCACTATCAGTAATCCGTCCTAGAGGGTCAGTAATCAGGTCAACTAAGCCATTATTTGTGTAGGTAAATTGGGTAATAATATCATCATTGCCACCAACTTCACCCACTACCTGAGTTAGAGATAAAAGATTACCGTTATTGGGATCAATTTGATAAAGAGTTTGATGACCAAGTTCATCAGTCATGCTGGTGAGTTGGTTAAAAGTTGGATCGTAAGTATAGCGACGAGGTGTACGTTCAAAACTTATTATATTTTTAATTAAGTTTTGATTATCTGTCACATCATTTGTAGTCAGGAAAAAGTTGGTATCAAACATAACGGTTAGTTTGCCACCAAGAGCGTTAGGAAGATCATTGTCATCAAAGTAGAGTGTACTACCCCGATTTGCATTATCTACTGTCACAAATTGCCCTGTTCCTGGATTTGTCACACCTCCAGTTGCTACCCCTCCATAGGTGACATTGCCATCAGAAATCAGATTAGGACTATTAAAGGGCGATAAAACTTTTTGTACAAAAGCAGGTTCAACAAAATTCAGTGAACCACCACCAGCTAATTGAATCAGGTTTAAAATAGAATTATTGCGAGTAGCAAAATTGTTATTTTCACCTACTAATAATAAATCCCCTCCTCCCCGTAAGAATCCTAAATAAAGTGCTTGATCTGCTTCGCTTAGTGGATATGCATTGTCAACTCTATTATCTATAACTTGAGTGAATCCAGTTAAGGTATTGGGTACTGTATTAACAATTGTAGTTGTAATGCCAGCTTCTTCAAGTAATCCTTTTATAAAAGGTGTTCCATCAGTATTTAGACCATTACTGATAATTAAAGCATTTCCACTAGGAGAAATAAATGCGAGCGAATCTTGAATACTCAAGACATTACCATTATCATCATAAGTAAATGATGTAACGTTACCTCTGGCATCTGTTTGTCGAGTAACCAGATTATGTTCATTCCGTTGGACAGCAGGTAATAAACCAACTTCATCAGAAGATGATACTATTTGCCCGGCTTGATCAAGATTATTGACTATTTTCTTACCATTAGCATCTGTATAGGTAGATGCAGCATTTCCCAACTGAAAGGCAAGAGGCACATTTACGGGATCAATAGTTTTATTTGGTGCATATAAACCTTGCACTTGTACAGGATCAAAATCTAATTCTGAACCATCTTTACGAATAGCTCGATCTGCTCTTCCTGCAAAGTCATAGAATGTCTGTTCTTTATTTCCTCGCTTATCAACCTCAGAAATCATTAGATGATTAGGGTCATATTCCCAAGTACGACTTGTACCATCGGGATCTGTAATTTTGATTAAATTACCATTAGTATCGTAGGTTAATTTAGTGCTACGACCAGCAGGATCTGTTATTTCTGTAATTCTATTATTGCTGTAGGTAAAAGTAGTTTCTAAACCTACCGGATCAACCATTTTCATTAACCGGCGATTTTCATAGACATACTGAGTTTCATTACCAATGCGATCGCGCATTTTTGTTAACAGATTTTCCCCATTGAAACTATAAACGGTTTTATCTGTCATCGTGCAGCGGAAAGTACCATCATTTAAACGTTCTAAGGTGGAAAAATCGCCTACTGGTGATTTATAGCTATTATCTGCTTTCTTTTCAAACAATAACTCACTACCATCACCATCAATAATAATTACTGAATTATCAGCATTAACAAATATTTCCTGTAAACCAGCTAATCCCCAACCACTACCAAAAGCACTATTTACAGTATTAATATGTAGGAATTTACCCTTACTGGTAGAAGTAGAACCATTCAACTGATTATTATTTAATCGCATTAATCCAGTGGTTAAATCATAATCATAACGACCTGAATCTAAAGTTCTCAAATCTGCCTGTAGTGCAGCATCAATCTTCCCACCACCATTAGGAATTGACCAGAAATTTTCCCCGCCATTTAAGCCAAATTGACCTCCAACAAAACCGGGTACTTCTAACTTAAAATCACCCCGTTTAATTGTTAATTCAGCCATCAATCTCAAATTAGAATTATTCGGCACATTGTTATAACCAAAATGCAAAATTGGTCTAGCATCTGCTCGTTCCGAATCATAACGTAAACTGATACCGCGATTAGTTCCTAAAGATTGATAAGGTACTAAATCATGGGTTTCTATCACCGCCCCTGAGTGTAATTCTACTTCGGAATTTCCTGGTGCTGTAGCTTTACATTCATCACAACCATCATCTGGGTTGCGGTCATCAGCATCAGGATCATTAGGAGTTGGTGCAGGTGCTGCGAAGAAATGCCAACTACTATTACGAATACCACCACTAATGGTATTAATTACAGTTCCATCAGCACTAACTCGACCCTTACCCACATTATCAAACAATCCTGTTTGGGGATTAATAGACCATAAATCCATTTCTGTACCAGGCGCATATCCAGCGAGATTTGGTAAACTCAAAGGTGCAGGAGTATTAAATCTCATTTCTCCTGGTTGAATTGTCACCACCAAATCAGGACGCAGATTTTCTGGTAATGCGGCCGGAGTAAGTTCTGTGGGAACTGTGGTAATACTTAATTGTCCTGTATAGGGTTGATTTTGTTGATCGAATAAAGTATTAGCAGCAACTACTACTGCTGAACCCTGTATAGCTGCACTGGTAACAGTTTGAGTAATTGTTGGGTCAATTGTTTGGGCATTACTAATATCAATTGGTGGTAAATAAATGGGACGATCAATAATATTTTTCACATTGGTATAAACATCATGTCCCAACAGTAAAGGCAGTTTTTCCGCAATAGATGGATAAACAATATTATTGACCTGTTGACCTGGTTCAATAATCAATGCTGCATCAGCAGATGGTACTTGATTTAAAGTCAAAATAAATGAACCATCTGCATTTGTGGTAGTAGAAATATCACCGATTTTAACTTTCACCCCAGCCAAAGGTTGTTGTCCAACATTTTGAATTATAGCTGTAGCCAAGTTAATTAGGACGCTGCTTGCTTGAGAACGATTTCCATTGCGTCACGTAAATTGTCTGATGTGGATAAAAGCTTACGAATTCTACTTTTCAAAGTAGCCCAACACTTTTCAATTCGATTAAGATCAGGTGAATAAGGCGGTAAGTAAACTAACTGACACCCAGCCTCTTCAATTAATTGAGCAATCCGACCACCACGATGAAAGGTAGCGTTATCAACAATCACCCACTCACCGGGACGTAGCATCGGAATCAAACAAGTTTCTAGCCAGGTCTCAAACACTGTACGATTACACGCCCCTTCGACTGTAAATGGCGCAATTATTTGCCCTTCTCGATAGCCAGCAATCATGTTGATACGACCTTTGCGCTGACCTGATTTGAGGTCATAAAAGCGTTCCCCGGCTGGGGAGTATCCGTAACCGTAATTATCGCGTTCATCCATGCCAGACTCATCAACATATACTAGATGGGGTTTATAGGGTTTTTCAGTTGCGCCAAGAACGCTGACCGCTTGGCTTCATCTCGTTGAATATATCCGTATGTTTTTTTTTTACGAGTATGTCCTATCTTTTGCAATGCTCTAGAAATTGTGCGTTGGCTAATATCTCCTTCCCATAGCTGTGCCATTTCACTTTGGGTTTTATCCCCATGCTCTTTCACAAAGGTGCGAAACTTCTCCCCATCCTTGATTTTACCGTTCTGCGGCGATGTTTTTCTCTGTTTAGGTTTGATATCACCCGTTTCGGCTTGACGCTTAAACCACAAGTTAATTGTGTTGCGACTGATATTGAACAATTGGCTTGCTTCACACTTCTTGAGACCGTCCAATTCGATCGCCTGCATTACCTTTTGCCGAAAATCATCACTATAAGGTTTAGCCATTGAAATGAGGTAGACGCTATGGGAACTCTTATAGTTTATGTCCTAATCTTGATGGCTATAGCTATACAACCCCTCCCCAACTCTCCCCTTGCGAGGAGAGGGTGGGCGAGTGCTATTTTTGTACCTCACAAAGTTGAAATCTGCTGTAATTCATAAGTACAGATTCATATTCATCCCTTCTAGACAAATCCACAATTTCACGTTCGTGATTATGCAAAGAAGTCAACATCAAATCATCCCGGTTTTGCCAAATTGCAAATATTTTTTCTCTACCATCATTTAAAGTTTTTAAATCAATTTGATAACCAGCATTTACTTGTTTTAACTTCAACCCCAATAAACCCAAAAGTCGGTTTAATATCTTAATTCCTGAAACAGCTTCTTTACCTCTAACTAAATCAATATCTAAAGCGCGTTTAATGTGTTTACTACTTTGCATAGCTACATTTTTCAACCACATTAAATCAGGATCATTTTCATTAAATACGCGCTGTAATTCCAGAAATTGTAGCATTCCTAAAGCCCGCATAGCTTCCACCTTGAGTGTATAAGTTTTTAAATCTGGGAGAAAAACTTTACCTTCACCCCAAAATAATTGCTGATTCCATTCTTGCTGATCTTTAACATGAAAATATTCACTTTCATGAGTGAGATAATAATGAATTAATAATTGTCCATAATATCCTTTTTCATCCTGTAATTTCAGTTGGGGAGTAACCACAATTCCATACCTTTGTTTGAGGATATACTTATTAACTTGATGACGTTCTTCATGGGTGAGAGAATGTTTAGTTAATAGCTCTTCATATTCGATATAACCAATATCCTTAGCATTAGCCACAGAATTTGCGTTTGCTAGTTGATTTTGCTGTTTAATGTCTTTGATTTTGCCTTTAATTTCCTTGACTTTTTGACGACTTTGCGCCCAATCTTTTTGAACTTTGACAATTTCCAAAATTAAGCGTTTACGGTTTTCTAAATCACTAGGTTCAGTGGCGAAAAATGCCAAGCGTAAATCACGCAGAATGTTATTTTGTACTTCATCACTTCGCATTTGAATTTGATGTCCATCAGTTATCAATCCTTCTTGCATTGATTGACGATAGAGACGAATAGAAGCATTAACTCTTGCAGATAATTTTGCCCAAGTACGTAAATGAATGGGATCATAAACTAAAGGTAAATCCACATCTATTTTATGCAATGGACTTAGTAAAGCTAGGTTTTCCTTTTGATTTTCTTGATACCAATGAGATAGTAAACGATAATTTGTACTCCCACTTCCAATTAAGCCAATACCCCGTTTAGCACACCAAACAATGCGGGGAACATCATCCCTGACTCTTGCTAAGGCTTGACGGGCTTCTGAGTCAGGAATCACCCCTTGAAAAATACCATAAACTCGGTCAAAATGTTGAACATCAATACTAATTCCTGTTCCCAAACTAGGGGTAACAAAAACAGTATGATAATCTGTAATTTTCTGATTAATAGCCGCTATAAAATCAACGGCTGCGTGACCGGGTGTATTAGTGGTATGACTGCTAATTACTAAGGTTTCGGGAAATTCTTTTTTGAGTTTTTGCAACCGTTCTCTTAAATAATGCTCAATAGTTTCACAACTGTAACGACCAGAACGACTATCGGTGGTTACATAGCATTTACGTCCAGCAATTAGATCTAATTCTAATTGATGAATTAGAGGTGTGGGATTAGGTGAATCATAAAAAGTTGTATCCCAACCTTTTTCCGGTTTCCATTCATTGACAACTAGCCAAGGAGTTAATTTAATTCCTGCTAAAGTCTGTAAATACTCTAAAGATACATCTGATAAATCGGCATCTTGGGCAATTATTAAACCTCCATCTGTGATCACTGTAGAAATTAATTGTTGGAAAACTTGGAGAATTTTAACTCGTTTTTGTTTACAGGTTTCACTGTTGAGTAAATGCCATAATGATTGTTCAACTTCATCTAAAATTAATATTGCTCCTCGCCAATCTTCAGGTTTTAATTTCCAAATTGAATCTACACACAATCCTAAAGATGGTGTAATTGGTAAAGGATAAGTAACGGGTAATTCATCAGATTCTATACTCCATGTTTCATGTTCAATTCCCCATTTAATGCCGATTTTATCACATAAGAACCTTCCTAAGATGATTCTATGGGTAATTAATAAAACTGGTTGATTGCGGCTTTTTGCTTGTTGAACAATCCCTTGTAATGCGGTGGTTTTACCTGTACCTTTGGCTGATTTTACTCCCACTAAGCCAGATGTGGGAAAGGGAATTTTTTCCAAATAGGGACAGTTAACAGTAATTGCAGCGGGAATTGTTAACTCTGTGTGGGGTTTGCTTTTGGCAATGTAAATATCTAAATCTACACTTTGACGATAAATTTTATCAAATGCTATTGCTCCTTTGGCAATGATAAATTCATCAACTCCTTTTTCTTTTCCTGGAAGTTCTACAACTTTAACATGACAATTTTGTTGTTGCAATAAACAACCTAGTTGGGAAATGGCATTATTGACGGCGGCAATTTTTTTCTGTTGAGTTTCAAAATCAAAACAAATATGAAAGTCGCGTTTTGTGTTTGTGAATGCTGCTAAATCAGGTATTAATTGCCGACTGGTAACTTTGCCAAATTCATCTTTAATAACTCGATAACCGCTATTAATACCAGGAATAGCAATAGCAACGTATCCTTGGGTTAATAGTGCTGCGGCTTTTTTCACACCTTCACAAATGACAATGGATATCTTGTTTTTAATTACCCATTCCCAAAAACCTTCGGCTTCACCGTCATCATTGATGGTGATTTTTTCCGGTATTTCTAAGTTGTAAAGTTGTCCAACTTGTTGCCAAATTTCTAAAGATATGCGTAAACAAAATATGCGTGTGGCTGTGCTGGGAGGGTGTTCATATTTGATTGATTTACCTTTCTGGTTTTGTCGCGGTTGGTTGGGTTTAAAACATCCCCATTCCATTTTATGCCAATTGTTGAGGGGATCTAGTCCAGAACACCACCAACCACCTTCGGTAATATGGGTATAACGCTGTAACCATGCACTTTTAATCATCCCTGTGTTGGTGCGGGGGAGTTTGTCAGAAATCAGCAGGTATTCATAAGCATTTGTGCTTTGAAGCGATTTAAAGTTTAAACAAATTAAGTCTAAATTTATACCACTGCTCTTGACTAATTCTTCAAGGTGTTGCGGATGTAAAGAATGCAGATGCATAAGCTGAAGCAGCTAAGGAATATAAGGAAATTAAAACTTTAACATGACTGGGTTGATTTTTTATAAAATAATTTTCTAAATTTAAGTGTTATTTTTTTAACTTTGTTTATATAAATACTTCTGTGAATATATCAAGGTTTGGTTTTAGCCATGAAACTGTAAAAATAATAAATTTGTATTATAATTATATATACATATAATTTTTACTTATACGTATTGGCTATTCTTAGTCAGATAGATTTTATGATATAAATGATAAACATGAAAATCTCTGGTAGGTACATTTATGAAAAACCTTTATGGAGAAACTGATCCTAGAGATATTGCCATCTACTCCATTAGTGATGCTGCAAAATACTTACGTATTCCGGTAGGTACAATTCGCTCTTGGACAGTTTCAATCTCAAATGGTTCTAATTTCTCAAAACCACTAATTTTAACTCAAGATATTAAACCTAAACTCCTTTCATTTACTAACCTCGTTGAAATTCATGTTCTTAGAGCTATTCGTAAACACCACCAAATGCAACGAGACAAGGTAAGAATAGCTCTTGATTATATTGAGGAGAAGTTTCAAGTATTACATCCATTAGCCAGTGAAAAATTCTCAACAAATGGGGTTGACTTATTCATAGAAAAATATGCTTCTTTGTTTAATGCCTCAGAATACTGGCGAACAGATTTGAAAAGCACTTTCAATACTCATTTTCAACGCATTGAGTTTGATAAAAATGGATTTGCTATGAAACTTTTTCCCTTTACTGCTTCTCAAGAGGAAAATAACCCCCGCATTGTTGTAATTGATCCTAGAATTGCTTTTGGTCGTCTTGTGATTGCTGAGACAGGAATTCCTACCACTGTTTTGGCTCAAAGATTAAAGGCTGGTGAGTCAATTCAGGATCTAGCTTGTGATTATAAATGCGATCGCCTGAAAATTGAAGAAGCTATCCGCTGTGAACTACCTGCTGCATGAGTGAACCTGAATCAATTACCTTTTTTACTGATAGGTGCTTAGGTACAGGAACTGTTCCAGAAAAACTGCGCCATGCAGGTATTCAAGTTGAAATTCATGATCAACATTTTGGTCAAGGCACTCAAGATGTAGACTGGCTACCAGAGATAGGTCAAAGAGGCTGGGTTGTTTTGACTAAAGATGATAGAATCAGCAGAAACAAATTAGAAAGAATTGCTGTTGCTCGCGCTCAAATAAAAATGTTTATTTTAACTTCCCAAGGTTTAAAAGGGGAAGAAATGGCAGAAATATTTATCAAAGCAACTGAACAAATGCAAAGATTTGTTCGTAAGCATCCTGCTCCATTTATTGCTAAAATTTCTCGTGATGGCAAAATAACGTCTTGGAAAGACAGTCAGATGTTATTGGCAGAAATGCAGCAGTTTTAATTAAGTTTTAATTATATTAATTATAATATTAACAATGTCTAAATACTATAAAGCTTATAAAATCTCTCAATTAGCTGATTTCGTCCCCCTGTCGGTGGGCATTGCCCACCCGACAATACTAAAAATTTGTCAGCTATCATTTATGATGCTCATAGCAACTTTATCTATTCATTAATTTTGCCACAAATCTTAAACCAAATTCTTCTTCAAAAACTCCTTTTTTGTAATCTAAACTCCACATTTCTAACCCACATTCATCTTCAATTGATGAGGGAAATATCAACATCTTAAATTCTTGAAAATTGGGCTGATATTCACATTGAATATGAGCAATAGCACCTATTTGTCTTCTGTCTAAAGCTACTGCTAATCTTAACATCGCGCTGAGTTGATTAACCATTGTCCGATGTTCTTTGTGGAGTAGATTTCGATAGTTTTCATGCTTTTTCTTGGGTGGAGATTTGCGGTGATAACGGGCTATATTGGCGATAATTTCAATTTCGGTTTCGTTATATCCCAGTAATTCACTATTTCTGATTAAGTAGTATGAATGTTTATGGTGTGCTGAATGTGATACGTGATGACCAGAATTGTGTAAAACCGCAGCAGCCCATAATAATTGACGTTGATTTGCACCCCAATTATGTATTTGCGCTTGAGTTTGATCAAATATACTGAGGGCAAAAGCGGCTACACGATCGCCATGTTCTAAATTAGTCTGGTATTTTTTTGCAGTTTTTAATACACTGCGTTGACGAATGGAACTTTGAAACCTCAGCCTGTTATCAATGAATCCGTGAGCCAGCATCCAGTCTACAATCACACCTTCCCGGAGCGATCGCTCACAAACTGTTAAGGATTCTAAGCCTAACAAGGTCATAGCTTCCTGTAAAATTACTGCTCCTGCAAGTATTACTTCTGACCTTTTTTCTGGCATCCCCGGAATGGCAGCCCGTTCTATATTAGTCATTCTACGTAAGCGAGTTACCCAGGTGCGTAAATCCTGGAGACTGAATTGATACCCATTGAGAGTGGAAGGAACAAGGCCTAATTTTTCCCGTGCGTGAATGGTAGCAATGGTTTCTATTGTCCCGGATGTACCGATTAACCGGGGAAAATCGCCAATTTTCAGTTTTCCTTGCACCTCTTCTACAGAACGCTCTAACATTCCCCTAGCGTAAGCCTGTAGGTACTTAAATTCGGTTTCGGTGATCGGATCAGATTTGACTAATTCCCCGGTTAAGCGCACTGCGCCAATTTTGGTACTGGTGAGACTCCGGGGTTCTTCACTGTCTCCTAAAATCAATTCTGTTGAACCACCACCAATGTCAATAATGATGTGCGGTTGGTTATTAAATTCCATCCCCGACAATACACCTAAATAGATGCGACGGGCTTCTTCTGGTCCTGAAATCAAGTCAACGTTTAAACCTACTTGGGTTTCGATTTGGTGGAGAAACTCTTTACCATTAGGAGATTCACGCACAGCACTAGTCGCAACTGCAACTATACTGGTAACACCTAAGCTATAAGCAAGGGTTTTAAATCTGCCCAAACAGGCGATCGCTTTAAGCATCACGTCTGGTTTTAATTCGCCAGTAATTAAATTGCGATCGCCTAATCTTACGGTTTCTTTTTCCCGAGCAATCATGGTAAAAGATGGTAAAGCGGCTTCAATTTTCACTATTACGATATGTAGAGAATTTGTACCAATATCAATAGCCGCAATCATCTGATTTTCTGGAACTGATAGACTGGTGATATTTTCCCAGTTAGCCGAGACTAAATTCAGCATCTTGTTGTTCTTGTGAATAGATTAATAGGACTGTAGAACAAATAGCAAATAACGATATTCTATAAATGTAAAGATATGTTAAATCAGCAAATATGTTAAGGACACCAAAAACCAACCAACAACCATTATGGCTGACAATTACCCTACTACTACGGTGGAATAAACCTGAAGGTAGATTAATTCTCATGATTCCCGCATTGTGGGCGGTGTTTTTGGCTGCTGCGGGTAAACCACCTTTACCCCTGGTGGGAGTGATTATCATCGGTAGTATCGCTACTAGTGCGGCTGGCTGCGTAGTTAATGATTTATGGGATAGAGATATTGATCCCCAAGTAGAGAGAACACGCAACCGCCCCCTTGCATCTCGCGCCCTTTCCGTTCAAATTGGTATAGTGGTGGGGATGGTCGCCCTGGTCTGTGCTGCTATTATCGCCTTTTATCTTAACCCTTTAAGCTTCTGGTTGTCTGTAGCAGCCGTTCCTGTTATTGTACTTTATCCTGGCGCAAAACGGGTATTTCCCATTCCCCAATTGGTACTTTCTATTGCTTGGGGTTTTGCGGTTTTAATTAGTTGGAGTGCCGTTACGGCTAATATTACAGCACCAACTTGGTTACTTTGGGGTGCGACGGTACTATGGACTTTAGGATTTGATACTATTTATGCTATGAGCGATCGCCAAGATGATCAACGCATTGGTATTAATTCTAGCGCGTTGTTTTTTGGTAAATATGCCCCTACAGCGATCGCTATTTTCTTCATTGGTACTATTATACTTCTAGCTGGAGTAGGGTTATTAGTTAATTTACACAGTGCTTTTTGGATCAGTTTAATACTGGCTAGTATGGGCTGGATTTGGCAAATTATCCGCTTACAAAAGCCAGAAATACCTAATTCTGCTTATGGGGAAATGTTTCGTCAAAATGTCTGGATTGGTTTTGTAATTTTGGCAGGAATGATTATTGGTTTTTTGTCATAAAGGTCAATCAAACACAAAATAATTGACATCCTCAAGATATCAGATCACCCTCTTTCAAGAAAGACTAGCCAAACCCCTAATTATAGCGTTATGCACTTAAATAAGGTAAATCATAGTCCCCTCCTACCTTGTGGGGAGGGGGTTGGGGGTGGCTTTCTTATATCATTTGATTTCCAAATTGCGAATTACAGCATCTTGAATCATCTTGGTTTGCATAAATTCTTTCTTCTTTACCACCTTTTGTATATTCCTCTATCCGTTCAATACATTCTTGAATATTACTTAAATATAAACGCTCATCTTTCACAACGGTACAGCTTCACCTAATACTTTATCTCTAATTAATTCATTGTGCATACGAATAACCATCCTTTGCGTGAATGCGTTTACAAAACTTATGTGATATTCCTTGAATCAATCCATTTTTAGTAGAAATATTGAAACTACCAGTTGAACGAATAGCCACTTTTCCCACATAAGTACCAATCTTTTTACCCGTGGTGACAACTGCTTTAGCGATATCGCCAGTTTGAAAACCAAAATGTATTTTTTCTCTCGGTACGTGCCTACTCGGAAAACCGTATTTGTCAGTTCGACAAGATTGTCTAGAACCGTGTCCGTTGGCTGTAATTAACAATGGCTTAACACCTTTGATATTGAGAATTGGAGTTGATTTACCAACACAAGCTGCGTCAATCCAGTGCGTTTTCTCTAGATTTTGCTCACTTCTATTAAACTTTGTTAACCCTCCTGAACCTGTTTCTACAGGTAATCCAGTTGCTTTTAGAACTTCTAGTAATGCAGTACGAGTTGTGTTTACTGCGGCTGCATCAGCCAGCGGTCTTTTGGCTTGCTTCAAGATTTTTTCTAACTTTAAAGGGTCTTTTTTGAGAAAATATTTGATGTCTTTCGTTCCCTTTTTGGTGTTACACTTTTCACAACTTAAAGTGAGATTTGTAATTGAATTACTACCACGCTGATATTCCTTACCTTGAATATCAGGATTAGTCATTAACTGCATATTAAACCTGACTAATTCTTGACTAATAGCCTCAATTGGTGCGAGTTTACGCAATCTTTCAACCCAAGTTTTGATATTCTCAATTCGACTTTGTAGGCTCGGCGCTAACCATCTTTCTGGACGGGTTCTATTCAAAAACCTTGGTTGTCTGTAACGAGTTTTTCTTGCACGTCTAGAACGTCTTAATTGGCTTCTAGAAGTTAAAGCATCTCTAATTGCAAAGCCTCTATGTTTTAATTCAGCAGCAAATACAACTTCGCCAGTTGAATCATTAACTAATACCATTCCCGTGAACTTTGCACCAGGGTCAATCTTTAATCTTAGGAGTGATATTGGTGAATCTGAGCGAGATTCTTTCAAGATAATTGTGAATGGGAATTGCCTATAAATTGCTGCTTTTTTGCTTCTCAATAACTGTCTAGCTTGCGCTGAATGAATTGGGTTTAATGGCGTGAAGTTGGTATCTAAAACAAATACTTTGGACATAAAATAAAGTCCCTCTTTGCGGGTAATGTTAGCCTGGACAAAGATTTAAAGGCTTTTTACGCTAACAGCACTGGATTAACCCAATAAGCCTGTTTAACTGTTAACCTCACCAGCTACAAACTGGCTACGTATTTGTAGGTGAGATGACCTGAAAATCGTAGTGATTTAACACTTAGTCGGGTAAACTCTGGGCTTTTAAAGCCCCCACTTACCCTCAGGGAAGTGGTGGGTAATTTACGTAAATTATCAGGTTCAGCAATATCCACTTTTCGTCCTAGCAATGCTGCTAAATCCTGCATTAAACCAATATAATCAAATAAACTACTTTGTGGTTTAAGTTCTACTAAAAAATCTACATCACTATCTGCTGTTGCTTCACCTCTAGCGACAGAACCAAAAACCCGCAAATTATCAGCACCATATTTAGTGGCAATCTTTAATATTTATTCTCGAAATGGTAGTAATAATTCTTTAATTCCCATTTAATTCCCATAATTTATTTTTGAGAAACCTTAACTCTCTCTATTTTATGATATTACATCAGGAGTTGTCAATATAAAGATGAGATTTAGCAATGGATAAATTTAGAATAATACCGGAATATTATCAAAAAATATTGAATGAAATGAATATGTTTGATATTATGTCAGGATTTAGCAAAAGCTAAACCCCTACCCAATGCTTGTATTTACATCCTTTCTAAAACCTTAATTCCTAACAAAGATAATCCCAACTTCAGCGTTTTTGCAGTTAAATCACATAACATTAACCGCGAAGTTCTAGCAGGTTCTTCTGATTTGAGAACAGGACAATTTTCATAGAATTTGTTAAACTTATCGCTGAGTTGATACAAATAATCACACAACCGATTTGGTAATAAATCCTGTTCTACTTCCTGAATCACTTCATCAAGTTGCAAGAGATGTTTAGCTAAAGTTGATTCTGCATCTTCTTTTAGTAATATTTGGCGATTTATTCCCAAGTTGGTAAAGTCAATATTACCTTGACGACTAATACCTTGAATCCTCACATAAGCATAGAGAAGATAAGGGGCTGTATTGCCTTTAAGAGATAACATTTTGTCATAACTAAAGACATAACTGCTGGTGCGATTTTGACTTAAATCAGCATATTTAACCGCACTAATTCCCACTACTTCGGCGACATTTTGCATAAACTCTTCCGTTTCTGTGCGTCCATCTTCTTGTAATCTCTTTTCTATGTCTGCACGAGCGCGGTTAATAGCTTCATCTAATAAATCTCGTAACCGCACAGTATCCCCGGAACGAGTTTTAAATTTTTTGCCATCTTCACCTAATACTAACCCAAAAGGAACATGAACTAATTCTACATCATCAGGAATCCAATTTGCTTTTTTTGCTACTTGGAAAAATTGGGCAAAGTGGTTAGATTGTCCTTCGTCTGTCACATAAATTATCCGCTTGGCTTTATCTTCTTGAATGCGATAACCTAAAGCTGCTAAATCTGTAGTTGCGTAGTTATAACCACCGTCTGATTTTTGGACAATTAAGGGTAAAGGATTACCTTCTCTGTTAGTAAAACCATCCAAGAAAACACATTTTGCCCCTTGACTTGATTCTAATAATCCCGTTGTTGCTAAATTTTCTACAACTTTTGATAATAAAGGATTATAAAAAGATTCACCTCTTTCTATTAATTGGATATTCAGTAAATCATAAATGATTTTAAATTCCTGTCGAGATTGTTCACATAACAATTTCCACGCATGAAGCGTATCTTCTGCACCTGCTTGTAATCTCACAACTTCTTGACGGGAACTTTCTTGAAAAACCGCATCTTCATCAAATCGTTGTTTAGCTTTGCGGTAAAAATTAACTAAATCCCCAATATTTAAAGCATTTGCGGTAGTGAGTGCTTCTGGATAAACTTCCCGCAAATAGGTAATTAACATCCCAAATTGCGTACCCCAATCACCAACATGATTTAATCTTAAAACATCATGACCACAAAATTCTAAAATCCGGGCAATGGAATCACCAATAATCGTAGAACGTAAATGTCCAACGTGCATTTCTTTAGCGATATTCGGACTAGAAAAATCCACAATTTGCTTTTGGGGATTTGTCGCTTTAGGTATTCCCAATCTAGAATCTAATTGAATAGCGTTAAGTTGTGCTTCTAAGTAAGATGTTTGTAATTTAAGATTAATAAAACCGGGTCCAGCGATTTCTGGAGGTTCACAAATATCAGATATATCTAATTTACTGACAATTTCCCCAGCGATAATTCGGGGTGGCTTTCCTAACTTTTTACTCAAGGATAAAGCTACATTAGCTTGATAATCACCAAATTTAGGATTACTGGCAGAAACCAAAATTGGATCTGTATTGGTGTAATCTGTACCAAAAGCAGCTACTAAAGCCTGTGTTAATTTGAGTTTTAGTTGTTCTTGTGTAGGGTTCATTATATCAATTGTATCTGCGTCGAAAGTGTTGTCATGCTTGATTATTTTAACTTAAAAATATAATCACTTAAAGATAATTCTGGATATTAAAACAATTATCTCAATAATTATACCATTTCTTTGTGAGCCTGGGCTGAATTTTTGATCTTTTATTTTTTTCTTCTTTTTTCTTTCTTCGCGTCCTTCGCTCCTTCGTGGTTCGTTTCTTATCTAAGTTGGTACATCTTGATAAGATAATTGGTATTATAACTGCCTAATGCTTTATATTCTTTCCTGTTTTTCTTGTAGTTTTAGCATTATTTCTGCGTGCATTTCGCGGGTAATGGGATAAAAGTACATTAACACTAAACCTGCTATTAAACAAACAGTTGGTATTGGTCCAACAGCGATACGAATAGCTAAAAGTGCTGATTCTGGTTGTACAGGTAAGGAACTTTGTCCAATAACAGCCTCTTTAAAACCATAAGCTTGTAAAGTATTACCGACTAAAAATAGCCCCAAAGCTAAACCAAATTTTTGCAGTAAAACCATGAAACCATAGAAAATTCCTTCTCGTCTTTGTCCGGTTTGTAATTCATCTAATTCAATAATATCAGGTATCATTGACCAGGGAATTAGATAAGCTGTAGAAACTCCCACACCTGCCATTATAGCCATTATATACATTAAACCAATTTGATCAGGCTGTAAGAAAAATAATCCACCAGCAGCAATAATCCAAGAACTCATGCCTAGAAAATAAACCAGTTTTTTACCAATTTTTTGACTTAAATAACTCCAAATAAATAACATAAATAAAGCCGTTCCTTGAACTGCAATCATGACCGTGGGGACATCTCCCTCTTTAAGTTTCATACAGTTAACGACAAAATAGGGAATAATACTGGCTGTGATTTGCACACCTAACCAAGAAAAAAGATAGATAGCAATTACAAAGAGAAAGGGTTTATTAGTAAAGACGATTTTTAGCTGTTCAAAAAAGGAAATTTCTGCCTCTTTTGGTAATTGTATACGTTTAGCTTCAAAAGCCAAAATGCGATCGCGCACACCATAAACACACCAATACAAAGATAAAATAGAAATTACAGTACAAATTGCGGCTAAAACTAAATACTGTTGTTGGCGATCGCTAATTTGTGAAAAAACAATTTTGGCTAAAATTAATGATAAAATACTACCACCAATCGAAAACGTAAACCGAAAACTATTTAAGCTAGTCCGTTCATCATAATCTTGAGTTAATTCAGGAGTCATAGCTGTATAAGGCAAATTTACAACGGTATAAAATGCCTGAGATACAATCCCAATAGCTACATAATACCAAAATAAACACCAAACATTAATACTTTTATCCGCAGTAAATTGGGGGACAATCCATTGCAAGAAAAAGAAAACACCAAAAGGAATTGCCCCATATAAAAGCCAAGGTAGACGACGACCCCAGCGCCGGGATTGGGTTTTATCAGTTAGCATTCCCACCACGGGATCATTGATACCATCCCAAATTTTGCCAATCATCAAAATACTACCTGCCAAACCCGCCGGAATTCCTGCTACATTAGTAAAGAAAACCATCATGTAAAAGACAGCAATATTTGCAGTAATCGCAGGACCCAAATCTCCAGCCCCATAAGCTAGTTTAGTTTTTAAATCTAATTTTTTACTAATTAGCGATTGGTAAAAATCCTTGTTGTCAGAATTATCTTTAACCATAAATTACACCCATATTAGTTGACAATTGATAATTATTAGCACACTTTTTTAGTCCTATGTCAGACCTTTACATTTCTTGGCCAGATTACCACCACAAAATTGAACAATTAGCCGTTAAAATTTATCAATCAGGCTGGGAATTTAACCAAATTGTCTGTTTAGCTAGGGGGGGACTGCGTGTAGGAGATATTCTTTCCCGTATCTACAATCAACCTTTGGCAATTTTATCTACCTCATCTTACAGCGACATGGGTAAACAAGAGAGAAATAATTTACTTATTTCCCGTCAATTAACCATGACTAGTGAAAATTTAGGTTCGCGGATTCTGCTTGTAGATGATTTAGTAGATTCTGGTGTCACTATTCAAAAAACAGTTACGTGGTTATACTCTTATGGACAATCCCCCATTGTAGAATTTCGCACCGCTGTAATTTGGTATAAAGCTTGTTCTGTTGTTGTACCTGATTACTATACTGATTATTTGCCCGATAATCCTTGGATTCATCAACCTTTTGAACATTACGAATATATTAGTCCTGGGGAGTTGGCAAAAAAGCATAATTTAGTAGTCACATAATCTAAATATTATCCAGGATTTCTGTAGGGACGAGAATCGCTACCCATGGAACGTCTCTACTTTTCCGCTTTTAATTAAAACAGCCATAACCAAAGAGGAAGAGTAAATAACAAGACTATCATCCCCATTGCTAAAGCGGTGACAGCCAAATCACGATCTAAATCAAAAGTTTCTGCTATTACCAGTGTAGCTAAGGCTGGTGGCATGGCCATTTGCAAAACTATCACCTGCGCTGCTTTACCAGTGACACCAAAAAGGGAGAGGGTACTACCTAAAATCAGGGGAACTAGTACCATTTTAATGAAGATGCTACTCCCCGCTTGTGGTAATTTAGTCCAGGATTTTAATTGTGAAAATCTCATACCAATTAACATTAAGGATAAAGCTACTGTACTCCAACCCAATTTTTCTAACAAAAATACTACTGACTCAGGAAGCGCGACTTGACGCAACAGTAAGCCAAATCCAAAACTCCACAGCGCGGGGTTAATAAAAATTACCTTTGCTACTTGGATGCGATTTTGGATATTGTTGCCGAATTTAGCAGCTAAAACCACACCTAAACCATAAGCGCCAAAGAGTGAGCCTAACATATCATAAAATAAAGCCCAGGCAAAATATTCTTTACCTACCATTGCTAAAGTTATGGGAAAACCCAGATAACCTGTATTACCTACCATGGCTGCTAAAATCAGACTACCTTGAGTTGCTCTTGGGGGGACTGAGGTGGTGAAGTTGGCTTGTACTTTGATTCCTAGCCAGGCTAACAATGCCCCTATAAAAATGGCTAAGTGCGCTATTATTGGTGCAATCCAAATTTGTCCTGATAAGTCTGTTTGCAGTAAAAAACCAATAATACCAATAGGTACTCCCACCCAATAGAGAAATTGACCTATGTAAATGGAAGCATTACCGGGTAATTTACGTCCCAGTATAAATCCTATCAGGATTAATCCCACTAATCGGAGATATAGTTCTAAAATATCTATCAAAATTACACCTAAAATAATTAAGAATTAAAAATTCAAAAAACTCTGGCCTTTGACCTTCTTTAACCATTAAACACAAATAGGAGCAAAAACTTGAATAAAGCTGGGTTTCCCAAAAAACCACACAATTCCTCTCCTCACTCTGATGATGATATTCCCATAGCCATTCGTGATAATTCTGATGCTATAAGTAGTATAAAATTAAAAACACAAGTTGTAATCATCAGTGGATTTGCCGGATTTTTGCTGCTGGCTGTCTCTAGTGGTTTTTTGTTTTCCCTGACAACACCTAAGCAAACTGCTAATTCCGTGCCGGAAACGATTAAACCTATATCAGTAGCTAATAATACTCCTGCTAAGGATGATACAGTCTTGGGACATTTCCCATATTCAGAAGCACCAGAGTCAGAATTAGCCCCAATTACGGCTGACAATAGGATCAGAATGCGAAAATCTGCTGCTGTCAAATTTCAAGCTATGGTACAAGCAGCGAGGAGTGCAGGAGTAATTTTAGTGCCAATTTCTGGCTTTCGTTCCGTAGAAGAGCAAAAGCAGTTATTTTTTGATATTGGCGCACAACGTAACCAAACTCCAGCAGAAAGAGCGTCTCTAAGCGCACCTCCTAATCATAGTGAACATCATACAGGCTATGCTGTAGATATTGGCGATGGTGCAGTACCAGCCACTAATTTACAAGCTAATTTTGAAAATACTAAAGCTTATCAGTGGTTACAAGCCAATGCTGCCAGATTTAGTTTTGAAATTTCCTTTCCTAAAGATAATCTTCAAGGTGTCAGTTATGAACCTTGGCATTGGCGTTTTGTGGGTGATAGTGATAGTTTAGAAACATTTTATAAAGCCAAAAATATTAAACCTATAAAAACACCATAAATGGAGATTTACTATAGTTAGGACTTGCTGAATAAACATAAAACCGGGAGACATCAATTATTTGCTTTTGCCTAATTATTTAGTCATTTTTCTTGCCTTTTCCCACTTTTTCAGTAAGCCCTAAATAATACAGCACTTCCCGGTGTTATGAGGTACATATTTAGCGGGCAAGATGCCCGCACCACAAGAGTTTCATGATTCAACTTTGTACCTCATCAGAGCGGAAAAGGCTGTATTTATTTGCAGGGCGATCGCAGCAATCGCCCTGCTTCGATATAATAGTATAAATACTATCAACAAGTCTTGACTATGCAGATTAGTGAAGAAATTACAATCAAAGTGAGTCCTAACGTTGCTCAAGCCTATCAAAAAGCAACAGAACGGAAAAAGCAATCTTTGGCGGCGCTTGTTAGTTTATTTTTACGAGAGGATCTGAATGAAGAAGTTGATTTTCTTGGTAAATTGATGGATGAAATTAGTGATAGAGCAGTTTCCAGAGGCTTGACACCGGAAATTTTGGAGACAATTCTGAATGAATAATCTCCCTAAATATGTCTTAGATACCAATATTATTGTTAGTGCTTTATTATTTAAAAAGAGTCAACCCCGTCAGGCTTTAGATAAAGCTCGGCATGAGGGAAATATTTTGATGTCTGAGGCGATTTGGCAAGAAATAATAGACGTTTTGAGCAGACCAAAGTTTGAAAAGTATGTTACTCTAATTGAGAGAGAATTTTTTCTAGATTGGTTGGCGGAATCATTAAATTTGATCGAAATTAGGGATACTATTGTTGCTTGTCGAGATGCTAAGGATGATAAATTTTTAGAGTTAGCTGTTAATGGCAATGCAGAATTAATCGTGAGTTGAGATGAAGATTTGTTAATTTTGAATCCTTTTCAAGAAATTGCTATTGTGACAGTTAGACAATTTTTAGAGATGGAATAATCTGGGTTGATATTGGGTTTCGTTTATTCAAGCAACCGAAAAGCGATCGCTTGAGTAAATATGATGTAGGATGGGTCAGAATCAAGAATCTCTTTATTTACATGATTTATGCAGTCTGACGCACCCTACTATATTTATGGTTGTCTGGAGGCGATCGCTACTTTATGCCTTACGCTAATGCAGAGGCTTGGGGTTTGGCAAAAATCATCCTCCCGGCGGAAGTTTGTAAGGCGCTGGTGACTACTACCCGTAATTCACCACCCACATAAGGGCTACCTTCTTCCACTACTACCATTGTACCATCATCTAAATAACCAATTCCTTGACTTGGTTCTTTACCTTCTTTGAGAATTTTCAAATCAAGATTATCACCAGGTAAATAAGTTGGCCTGACGGCATTTACTAAATCATTAACATTCAAAACCGGGACTTTTTGCACACTAGCAACCTTTGATAAGTTATAATCATTAGTGAGTAATGTCCCATTAATTTCCTGAGCAAAACGGACTAATTTAGCATCAACGTTGGGAGTGTCCTCATAATCCACAGGGTTAATTAAAATACGTTCCGGGTAAGTTTCTCGAATGCGGTTGAGAATTTCTAGCCCTCTTCTGCCCCTGACCCGTTTTTGGTCTTTGGTAGCATCAGCTACTTGCTGTAATTCCTGTAAAACAAATTGGGGAACAAGAATTAACCCTTCTAAAAATCCGGTTTCTAGTAGTGTTTCAATGCGGCCATCTATAATGCAGCTAGTATCTAAAACTTTGGTATTAGCAGGTTTAAGAGTTCCTTCTACTACCATACTTTCCACAGTATTGGGGTTAATTAACCTTAACAACCCCCGTCCATGGGTATCGGCCAAGTTCATGCCTGTAACAGAGAGGATAATACTGCCAACAACAGCTACAAGGGGTTTAATAAAGCTAAAATCTGGAGGAATGGGTAGTAAAAATAGAGGTGCTAACATCAAGTTAGCTAATAGTAGCCCAATTATTAAGCCAATAGACCGGGTTAAAATCGCTTCCAGAGGCATTTCCCGGACTTGTGATTCTAAACGACGGTATGTAGTTTGGAAACTTAGCCCTACAGCACCGCCAATAATGGCAGCAAAGACGGCTATAACTAAGCGTAAGGCCTCTACATTCGTGACTCCATTAAGAGTACCTGGGGAGAGTAGATCAGTGCTGAAATAACCTATCCCCGACGCTGCTAAGATAAATGAGAGAATAATAAAGACATCCAGCATGGTGGTGTTGTGTTCCTACAACGGTATTTATTTGATAAAGTAAAGTATGCTTGCTTCTATCCTGTTGGGTAAATTCAGAAATATGAGATCATATTATCTGATCAGACTGAGGAAATATGCCAACATTATAACTAAAGAGTTTTAACTGCATATTATTTTTATTTTTAGGCAAAAAGGCCAAAATTTTGGCAACAAACTCCTCATTTTCATGATTTTTAATATTCAAATCACATTCACCTCACAATTTTTATTTAAAAGAATGAGTCAACAAAATACTGGTTGGGAGATTCCTCGTTCTGCTTATGTACATATTCCCTTTTGTCGACGACGATGTTATTATTGTGATTTTCCCGTATTCGTGGTAGGCGATCGCTCGCGGGGTGAAAATTCTGGGACAATTAACGAATATGTTGAATTTTTATGTCAAGAAATCAGAACTGCGCCGATTTATGGTCAACCCTTAGAAACAATTTTTTTTGGCGGTGGTACTCCTTCGCTGTTATCAACACAACAATTACAATGTATATTAACAACCTTAGAAAAGCGGTTTGGGATCACATCTAGGGTAGAGATATCTATGGAAATTGATCCAGGGACTTTTGATTTAGCACATATCGCTGGTTATTGCAGCTTAGGAGTAAATCGCGTAAGTTTGGGTGTACAAGCTTTCCAAGCAGAATTGTTGAAAACCGCAGGGCGATCGCATACACTGGTAGATATTATTACAGCTATAGAGTTAATCCATAAAGTCGAGATTCCCGAATTTAGCTTAGACTTAATTTCCGGCTTACCGCACCAGAGTTTAGAAACATGGCAAGATTCCTTAACTCAAGCTATAGCAGCAGCACCAACCCATATTTCCGTCTATGATCTTACCATTGAACCGGGAACAGTCTTCAACCGTTATTATCGGCCGGGAGATCATCCCCTACCCACAGATGAAACCACAGTTAAAATGTATCATCTAGGGCATAAAATGTTAACACAGGCCGGTTACGAACATTACGAAATTTCCAATTATGCCCAACCAGGACACCAATGTAGACATAATCGAGTCTACTGGGAAAATCGTCCCTATTATGGTTTTGGCATGGGTGCAGCCAGCTATACTCAAGGTAAACGCTTTACCCGTCCCCGCAAAACCCAGGAATATTACCAATGGTTAAAAGCCGGTGCTGTCATCGATTCTCCAGTCACTTCTGCAAATGATATATTATTAGAAACTTTAATGCTAGGACTACGGTTAGCGGAAGGAGTTAATTTAAATTCCCTAGCCGCAAAATTTGGTAATCATCAAGTTGAGAAAATTCAAAGCTGTTTACAACCGTACTTTGATAGAGGTTGGGTGAGAATTGTTAAAGAAAGGTTACGCTTTAGCGATGCCGATGGTTTTATATTTTCTAACGTCATGTTGGCAGAATTGTTTGAAAAATTGGGAGAATAAGTCGAAGAGTACAAGTAGGTGAACGGGAAAAACCCGACACAAGTAACGAAAAGTAAAGTTGCCCAAAACCTGTAACCTGTTCCCTGTTCCCTGTCACCTGTCACCTGTCACCTGTTCCCTGTCACCTGTTCCCTGTTCCCTGTTCCCTGTTCCCTGTTCCCTGTTCCCTGTTCCCTGTCACCTGTCACCTGTCACCTGTTCCCTGTCACCTGTTCCCTGTTCCCTGTTCCCTGTTCCCTGTCACCTGTCACCTGTCACCTGTTCCCTGTCACCTGTCACCTGTTCCCTTTAAAATACAGGCTGCTCAAACAATAGTAACGCTAATATAAAATCCATAATAAAAATTGCCACCCAAGTAGTGACAACAGCAGTAGTTGCTGACTCTCCCACTTCCTTTGCTCCCCCTTGAGTTGTCAGTCCCCAACTACAGCCATTAACAGCAACTATAGCCCCAAAAATCAACCCTTTAAGTAAAATAATAAAAATATCTGATGGGACTAAAAACTCTCTCACTGATTCTAAAAATGTTTCGGGAACAACTTGATAAAACTGCATGGCCGCAAAAGTACCGCCCATAATACCTACAATTAAGGAAAAAATCATCATTATAGGCATCATTAAACAGCAAGCAATAACTCTGGGTAAAACTAAATAATCAATAGGGTCTGTTCTGAGTATATATAAAGCGTCAATTTGTTCTGTCACCCGCATTGCTCCCAATTCCGCCGCAAAAGCTGAACCAACTTGTCCAGCGATAATACTAGCAGTTAAAATTGGTGCTAATTCCCGACAAAATGCTAAAGCAAATGCACCGCCAACAGTATTTACAGCCCCAAATCTCACTAATTCCCTAGCAGTTTGAATAGTGAAAATCATCCCCGCAAAACCACTGACTAATAAAACTGGGTAAATTGCACCCGGTCCTGCTGTTACTGTATGTTCTAATATCTTGCGATAATAGGTTTTTCCGCGCAGAAAATGTAGTAAAATTTGACCTAACAACAGAAATGCTGACAAACACCGAATTAGCCAAGATTGCTCTAAATTTCTTTTTGGTTGCAAGTTTACGGCCACTAATTGAAACTAATTGAATTTTTGGACTTGGGAATTATGACAATTTAATTTTCTATTTTAATTTTCTATGAATAAGGTATTCCAATCACTAATTGCATTTCTTTGAGCAGTTAATAATTGCTGAATTCCTTGTTCGGAAAAATCTAAAATTTGATTCAATTGTTGACGACTAAAACTTCCCGCTTCCGCTGTTCCCTGAACTTCAATAATTTGCATTTTATGATTCATAACTACATTAAAATCCACCTCCGCGGACACATCCTCAATATAGTTCAGATCCAAATATGGTTCACCTTGTAATAAGCCTACAGAAACTGCTGCTATTTGTCTACATAAAGGCGATCGCTCTAACACCCCTTGCTGCAATAATTGAGATATAGCATGAGCCAAAGCCACAAAACCCCCTGTAATTGCCATTGTCCTCGTTCCTGCGTCGGCTTGTAATACGTCTGTATCCACCATTAGCGTCCGTTCTCCTAAAATCTCGAAATCTAAAGCAGCCCTTAAACTTCTGCCAATTAAACGTTGAATTTCCTGGGTTCTCCCTGATAATTTCATTAATTCCCGTTCCTGGCGTTTTTGGGTAGCTGATGGCAACATTCTATACTCTGCCGTCAACCAACCTTGACCAGTTCCCGCCAAAAATTTAGGTACTCCTTCAGCTACACTCACGGTACAAAGAACTTGAGTATCACCACATTTAGCCAAAACCGAACCAGGGGCAAAGCGGGTGAAATTAGGATAAAAACTATGGGGACGGAGTTCGCTGGGTTTTCTCCCGTCAGGACGTTGCCAATCCATTACAATTGCCTTTTGAATTTTTGCTTACTGCCTTATAATATTAACCGCATCAAGTCAGAATATTTTGCTATGGGAATCCTAAATACTGCTGTATGATGATTATGTCTTTTGATTTGTAAATTATTAAATTGAATTTAGTGAATAAAAGCATGAATCTTTTTCACGCAAAGGCGCAAAGACGTAAAGAGTAAAAATTTGAGCAATGAAATTTTTGATTTTTATACCTCAATTTAGTAACACCATTTTAGTAACACCATTTTATAGCCAGGTTTTCAACTTTGTCCTATGGTTGCCCAATTAGAAATTCCCGCTTCAAATTCAACTCTGAGCTTACCATATTCCGTAGCAGGATTAGTGCAAGTTTTCACCAGTTCTCAACGTAGCTTTTTTACAAGTGTCATGGCACAAGTGCTGAGAATTGCTGGACAAGGTACACCAGTATTAATAGTTCAGTTTCTTAAAGGTGGTATCCGTCAAGGACATGAACGACCCATTAAAATGGGACAAAACTTAGATTGGATTCGCTGTGATTTGCCTCGTTATATTGATAATTCCGATTTGGACGAAGGGGAAAAGCTTTCCCTAGAAAAACTTTGGCAATATACTCAACAGGTAGTTAATCAAGGCAAGTATTCTTTACTAGTATTAGATGAGTTGAGTCTAGCGATTAATTTCGGTTTAATTCCCGAAAGTGAGGTTTTAGATTTTCTTGCTCACCGTCCTCCTCATCTTGATATTATCCTGACAGGTTCTCAAATGCCAAAGTCTCTTTTAGAGATAGCAGATCGAATTACAGAAATTCGTCGCTCTCATCAACCTTAACTATTAAGATATTAAGATACTCTCATAAATTACTTTCAATTTTCTCTCAACCCGTGATTAAAAACGACATCTGGATTACCGAAATGGCTCAAAAAGGCATGATTTCGCCTTTTGAGTTTAGTTTAATTCGTAAATTGCAACCTGATCCATCTCAGATTCCCCAACCTGTAATTAGTTACGGACTTTCTTCTTATGGCTATGATATCCGTCTTTCTGCATCTGAATTTCGGATTTTTCGACACATTCCTGGTACTGTCATTGATCCTAAAAATTTTAATCCCCAAAATCTAGAGTCCACTCAGTTACATAGGGATGAAAGTGGTAGCTATTTTATCTTACCTGCTCATTCCTATGGTTTAGGCGTAGCCTTAGAAAAGCTCCAAGTTCCAGGGAATATTACAGTAATTTGTATTGGTAAATCTACTTATGCTAGATGTGGTATAATAGCTAATTTAACACCTGCCGAAGCGGCATGGAGGGGTCATCTTACCTTAGAATTTTCTAATTCTTCCAGCGCTGACTGTCGTATTTATGCTAATGAAGGTGTAGTACAATTGCTATTTTTAGAAGGTGAACCCTGTGCTGTTAATTATGAAACTCGTCAGGGTAAATATCAAGATCAGTTAGAGGTTGTGACAATAGCTAAGGTTTAAATTTAATTTAAAAAATAAACCATCAAAATAAACCATCATTATTTTTAATTTGTGTATTCTACCCTAGAGCAAAAATATCAACGTATTCAAAAAGAGTTAATGGCCGGGGCGCTGGCTTTGGCTTGTATTTTTTTAATTGGTACTTTATGGTATTGTTTGATTGAAGGCTGGTCATGGGAAGATGCAGCTTACATGACTGTGATTACCTTAGCTACCGTCGGTTATGGAGAAACTCACCCCTTGGGTAGTCGCGGTCGTTTGTTTACCATAGCCTTGATTTTCATGGGTGTGGTCAATCTTGGTTATATTGTCAATAGGTTTACAGCCGCAGTCATTGAAGGTTATTTTTTAGAAGGAATTAGACTGCGACAACAAAGGCGTTTAATGGAATCATTATCAGGTCATTATATCATCTGTGGATTTAGCCGCACCGGGCGACAGATTGCTAAGGAGTTTCAAGCTGAAGGTGTTTCTTTTGTGGTCATTGACTCAGAAATTGAATCTGCACAAAAAGCCCAGGAACTTGGTTATATTGTTTATCAGGGTGATGCCACATTAGATGATAGTTTACTCAAGGCTGGTATTCTTAAAGCAGTTTGCATTGTGGCCGCTTTACCTTCAGATGCGGAAAATTTATATACTGTCTTATCAGCAAAAACCCTGAATCCTGGTATTCGGGCGATCGCTCGTGCTAGTACAGAAGAATCATTACAAAAACTACAGCGTGGCGGTGCAGATGCCGTAATTTCACCGTATATTACCGGCGGTAAACGTATGGCCGCAGCAGCCCTCAGACCGCAGATTCTCGACTTTGTAGATGGGATTCTCTCAGGTGCAGACCGGGAATTATATATGGAAGAATTTTTACTAGATATAGCTCGGTGTCCCTTTATTGGTCAAACTCTACAAAAAGCTAAATTGCGATCGCAATCCGGGGCTTTAGTTTTAGCAATTCGCCGCCTTGATGGTAAACTCATTGGTGGACCGACTGGAGACACGGTGTTAATGTCGGGAGATACTTTGATTTGTATGGGTACTGCTGAACAATTACGGGGTTTAAATCAACTTTTGGGTCCTATCAATTCCCAACCATTACGAAGACCAAAAAATAACTAAAATCAAACCCAATACTCGTTTTTATTAGCAGAATATAGATTATATCAACCACGAAGACGCAAAGAGCGCGAAGGAAAAGGGAAAAAATAAGTTGATCGTTAATAGTATAATTACTGTACAGCTTAACTTATAAAAATTATGAAACTAGCTTTCGTCGCGGCTACTATTTTTACATTCACTTTAGGACTTTACACTGAAGTCTTGGCTGTAACTGTAAAAACACCTGCTAAAAAACCTGTAACAACTACTAAAACACCTGCTAAAAAACCTGTAACAACGACTAAAACACCTGCTAAAAAGCCTGTAACAACTGTAGAAATACCCGTTATAACTGAACAAGCACCTGTAAAAATATTTATTACACCTATAAAAACACCTGAGAAAACACCTGAGAAAAAACCTGTGACCAATGTAAAAACACCAAATAATTTTTTACAATGGTGTGACCCAAAAGCCAAGTTACCGCAAGAGACGAGATACACAGTTGAAGTATTATTAAAAATCGCTGGGACAAAAAACTGTACTCAAGCCAATCAAAGACTGATTAAATTGACTACTCTTGACCTATGGAGAAGTCAAATTAGTGATATCAAACCCTTATCAAGCTTGACTAATTTAACTGCTTTGAATTTATGGGAAAATCAAATTAGTGATATCAAACCTTTAGCGAACTTGACTAATTTAACTTCTCTTGACTTAGGAGGAAATCAAATTAGTGATATCCAACCCTTATCAAGCTTGACTAAGTTAACTACTCTGAATTTGTGGGAAAATCAAATTAGGGATATCCAACCCTTATCAAACTTGAATAATTTAACTTTTATCTCCTTGTGGAAAAATCAAATTAGGGATATCCAACCCTTATCAAACTTGAATAATTTAACTTTTATCTCCTTGTGGAAAAATCAAATCAGCGATATCAAACCCTTGTCAAACTTGACTAATTTAACTTCTCTCGACTTGAAAGAAAATCAAGTTAGTGATATTGAAAGTTTGTCAAACTTAACTAAATTAACTGCTGTTTATCTGGGAGGAAATCAAATCAGTGATATTCAATCCTTGTCAAAGCTGACTAAATTAACTGCTGTTTATTTAGAGAAAAATCAAATCCAAAATATTCAATCTTTATCTACTTTGGAAAATTTACGGACTCTTAAAGTTCAGAATAACCCGCTTATTTCTAAACAATGTCCTATGCAACCAGAATCTAATTGTCGTTTTAGTTTTTAGCAAATCACTAACAGGATGTTTGCAAAACATGATTAATGTATCAAATATTTTTAACCCCTCCCTAACCCTCCCCTTATTAAGGGGAGGGAACCGGATTTTCTTGTTTCCCCCCTTGATAAAGAAACCGGATTTTCTTGTTTCCCCCCTTGATAAGGGGGGACTAAGGGGGGTAACACAGGACACCACCTTTAAAACATCCTCTAAAGAGTTATAAATCACTAAAATTATGAAACTAAGACTAGTAGCGACCACCATTTTTACCTTGACATTAGGATTTTATACCCCAAAAGTCACCGCAGCACCCACAAAAACACCCAAAACCTTTACAGAATGGTGTCAACAAAAAGCCAATTTACCTCAAGAGACGAGACACACTGTAGAGGTATTATTAAAAGTTGCAGAAACGCAAAATTGTAGTCAAGCTAATCAAACCCTGACTAAATTGACTGAACTTGACCTTTCACAAAATCAAATCAGCAATATCAAACCCTTGTCTAACCTCACTAAATTAACTTATCTTGGCCTTTCAGCAAATCAAATCAGGGATATCAAACCCTTGTCTAATCTGACTAACTTAACTACTCTTTACCTTTCACAAAATCAAATCAGCAATATCAAACCCTTGTTTAACCTGACTAAATTAACTTCTCTTTATCTGAATAAAAATCAAATTAGCAATATCAAACCCTTGTCTAACCTGACTAACTTGACTTCTCTTTACCTTGATAAAAATCAAATCAGCAATATCAAACCCTTGTCTAACCCGACTAAATTAACTTCTCTTGGCCTTTCAGCAAATCAAATCAGGGATATCAAACCCTTGTCTAATCTGACTAACTTAAATTCTCTTGACCTTCCGTTAAATCAAATCAGCAATACCGCAGCTTTATCTAATCTGACTGACTTGACTTATATTGGTCTTTCAGCAAATCAAATCAGGGATATTAAACCCTTGTCTAATCTGACTAATTTAACTGAACTTAAAATTTCGGTAAATAAAATCAGCGATATCAAACCTTTATCTAATCTGACTAAATTGACCGAACTTGACCTTTCAGAAAATCCACTTATTTCTAAACAGTGTCCCCTGAAACCAGAGTCTATTTGTAAGTTTTAGTTTTCAGCAAATCACTAAAGAGTGACAAAATCATCTGCGTTTATTTGCGTTCATCTGCGTTTAGTCCTGAGTATATTCATCTTAGTAACGACAACATGATAAAATTACTGTAACTTCTTATCACTAAAATCATGAAACTAAGTCTAGTAGTAGTAGCGACCACCATTTTTACTTTGACATTAGGATTTTATACCTTAAAAGTGATTACTGAAACCACAAAAACACCCAAGACTTTTACAGAATGGTGTGAACAAAAAGCCAGTTTACCTCAAGAGACGAGACACACTGTAGAAGTATTATTAAAAGTTGCTGAAACCCAAAATTGTAGTCAAGCTAATCAAACGCTAATTAATTTTACTAAACTTGAGCTTCCGTTAAATAAAATCAGCGATACCGCACCTTTGTCTGCTCTGACTAATTTGAATGCTCTTTACCTTTCGGAAAATAAAATCAGCGATATCAAACCTTTGTCTAATCTCACTAATTTGAATGCTCTTTACCTTGCGGAAAATAAAATCAGCGATATCAAACCTTTGTCTAATCTCACTAATTTGAATGCTCTTTACCTTGCGGAAAATAAAATCAGCAATATCAAACCCTTGTCTAATCTCACTAATTTGACTATCCTTGACCTTCCGGTAAATCAAATCAGCGATATCAAACCTTTGTCTAATCTGACTAAATTAACTACACTTTCCCTTTCACAAAATCAAATCAACGATATCAAACCTTTGTCTAATCTGACTAAATTAACTGAAGTTGACCTTGCGAAAAATCCACTTATCTCTAAACAATGTCCCCTGCAACCATCGTCTATTTGTAAGTTTTAATCAGATTATATTTTGGTGCGTTATTGACTTAACGTACCCAGCAAATACTTAACCTCACTGAATATTACCAGACTAAAAATGTAGACTTGAGCAAAAATCCTATTCTACTAAATCATGTTTGATCGCAAACCTAACCAACTCAGCACGATTACTGGTTTCTGTTTTTCTTAATAAACTACTCACATATTTCTCCACCGTACGCGGACTTAAATGTAAATGATTACCAATTTCCACATTAGAAAAACCATGGGTTAAAAGGTCTAAAACCTCCTTTTCCCTCACGGTTAACGGTGTCAATACTTGAGATATCTGAACTTGAGTAGATACAGAAATATGACCGTTCTCTGCCTTTGTATAAGTTAAATTACGGTTATTATCTTGGTAAATAAAACGACATTCCGATTGGATAATTTGCGATCGCTCTAATAAATTACGTATAGCAGCGGCTAATTCTTCCAATTCAAAAGGCTTAGGCAAGTATAAATCACAACCAGATTGATACCCTAAAATTCGTTCTTGGATTTTAGTTCGCGCTGTTAATAAAATTACAGGTAATAAGCGAAACTCTGATAATTGACGAATACGACGCACCAATTCATAACCATTCATTCGTGGCATCATAATATCTGTCACTAGCAAATCAGGATGATGCTTTTCTAGCATAGACAAAGCGTCTATACCATTATCAGTAGTAATAACACGATACCCAGACAAATCAAGGTAGTCACTAATGGATAAACGTGTACCTATGTCGTCATCTGCAATTAGAATAGTCAAGGGCATGGACAGTACACCCCTATAATTTTTTTTACTGAGTAATGTGCCACAATGAGAAATATCAATAGACACTGGCAAGAATCGTCATCTCATCCTCCATACTATGACAAAAATACCTGTTAATGTCCCCTTAGTCAAGAATTTATAAAGAAAATCTTAAATTTTTAGAAATGCTTGACAAAACTTTACGTAATTGAGAAGAGAGTCAGGAATCAGGTTTAATTTACCCGCCACTGTGTGAACTACAATGAACAAAAGGACGTTGCTGATAGCCTTAAGAAACCAAGAAAATATGGCTATACCATGGAAGGTATCAAAATCTCAAACTTGGCGGCTTTGCTTCTTTGCGCATTGGCGCGAAATATACATGATGCAACCCAAATAAAAAAGTTAGTCTAAAAAATTTTTAGGCTTATTTATGAAAACTTAAGAAGATTGTCAATGAGTGATAAAAAGAGTGAAGGTTACAAAACAATTTGTGATAATCGTCAAGCGCGGTTTCGGTATGAAATCCTAGAAACCTATGAAGCGGGAATTGAATTGACGGGAACTGAGGTAAAATCAATTCGTGGAGGTAAGGCCAATCTCCAAGATGGTTATGCTTTAATTCGTGATGGTGAAGCATGGTTAATTAATGTACATATTTCTCCTTATGCTTCCAGCGGTGCATATTTTAATCACGAACCAAGACGAACACGCAAGTTACTACTCCATAAACAAGAACTACGTAAGCTAATTGGTAAGGTAGAACAGGAGGGTTTAACTCTAGTCCCGTTGAAAATGTATCTCAAACGGGGTTGGGTAAAGGTAGTTATTGCCCTGGGTAGGGGTAAAAAGCTACACGATAAACGGGAAAGTATTAAACGTCGTGATGACCAACGGAGTATGCAAAGGGCAATGAAGAGGTTTTAAAGCACACTCCTCCCCAACTCTCCCTTAGTAAAAGGAGGGAGAACGACAGATTATAGGTGGGGTGTTTTTTTAGCGGGCAAGATGCCCGCACCACAGGCAAATTTTGGGTATTTTTTTAATCCAACAAAATCAAAAACTAATTAAGTATCTTTACTGTTTAGAAGGTGTTAAAGGTTGCCAAAAGCTGGCAACTAAGGCTACTGTAAACCACCAGAGGGTATTCACTTCAGGACGATAGAATACTGTATCAACTAGTCCATGAGATAGTATACCTACAATAACAGCGATCGCCCCAATTAACCAAAATACTTGAGTATCTTTACTTTGTCTTAATTGTCGTAGCTGGGAGAATCCTGTATTCAAAGTGACCAATATTAACCACAGAAAACAAGTAAAACCTAAAAAACCAGTTTCGACGATTGTTTCTAAAAATACAGAATAGGCACTCAAAGCCGTAAAACGAGGCCTTTGATAGAGAGGATAAACATGATTAAAAGAATTGTGACCCGGTCCAATACCAATAATCGGGCGATCGCGGATCATTTGAAATACGGAATCCCAGACATTTTTGCGAAAGTTATTACTGCTGTCTTCTCTACCCGCGAATATACTGATAACTCTTTCCCGAAAAGGTTCAACAAAGATCATGCCTATTGCTAATATACCAACCACACTCCCCAGGAATATTGGTAAAGACCAATTCCGCCATATTAACATCATCTGGGGTGGTATTTTTATACCCCATAAATTCTCAACCGTGGAGTCACCAAAAACAAAAATCAGTAATACCGTCACCGTCAATAATCCCACCAATAAAGCAATCCAGCCACCCCGACTAAAAGTAAGAATTAGAGTTACACTATTGACAATAAACATCGTTAGTGCTAAACTTTTTTTTATCCAACCTGGCCAAGCAAAAATGGCGACAAAGCTGAAAATTACAGCCGGTAAAAGATATCCTGCCAGTAAATTAGGATTACCCAAATAACTGTAAACTCTGGTAGTCTTGGCTAAAGGAGATTCTGGGTCAACCCAAGTGGCTAAAGCTTTCGCACCAAAAAACCATTGTCGTATTCCATAGACACTGACAATGAGGGATATGTGCAAATAAAGGGTAATCAACCATGAGCGAAATCTGGGGACTCTTAAAACTCTAGCACAGAGAGCAAATAACAACAAATAAAGGGTTAAGGTTTGTAAATCACCCAAAGCAGCCTTTTTTACTGGTGATAAAGCTGTGGCTACCGCAGCAATAGCCCAATATAACAATACTAGCAGATGAATGGGAGTGAAGGAAGCAGCATTGGCTGTAAATTCCTCAGATAAAGTTAACAGCAACCATAAACCCACACAAGCCAGTAGTAATAAACCGATTAAAGTGCTAGAAACGAAGGGTGCAAGAGTATAAATGAGGCTAAGTAAGCCCACTGCAATTATATCTCCCCACCGGATCAGAATACTACTTTGTCGCCAAGGAAGCAAGGATCCCACCAGCAACCGATATAGGTAACTGCTAGACAAATATTCTTTAAGTGGTAAGGAAGATAAAGTCAATCTTTCCCAGACTAAATTCATGAAGAAAAAATAGAGAATTGAATTAGATGGAGTTTTCTACCCCAACTCATTGTAGACTAATCAATTTGAAAAATTTTTGTCATTGTTTACGGAGAAACCTGCCAAAGTTTAATTAAGTTATCTTCACTACCACTAACTAAAAATTTACTGTCAGCACTAAAAGCTAAAGAAGTAATAGTATTACCATGTGCTGTCAGTGTTATTATTTCCTCTTCTGTCGCTACATTCCATATTTTAATTGTGTAATAGCTTTTCTCCCCTAAGGTACTCCTTCCAGCACTGGCTAAAATTTTACCATCGGGACTAAAAGCAATAGTGTTAATATTATTACCTTCTAATGTGATAGTCGAAATTGGTGTTAAAGTTTGTAAATTCCATAATTTCAGAGTGCGATCGCGGCTAGAACTGGCTAAAATTTTACCATCGGGACTAAAAGCCACAGCTATAACTGTTTGTGAACTAGTAGTTAAAGTCTGAATTGGTTGTTCTTGATGAATATTCCATAATTTTATAGTTTTATCAAAACTACCACTTGCCAAAGTCACACCATTGGGACTAATATCTACAGAACGTACCCAAGATTTATGAGCGATTAAAGTGCGAATTAACTTACCTGTGATTAAATCCCAAACCTTGATAGTTTGATCATCACTAGCACTAATTAAAGTTTTTCCATCAGCACTAATAGCTAAACTATGAATTGCATCAGTATGACCAGTTAAAGTGTGAATTAATTGATTTGTTTGTAAATTCCAAATTTTGATAGTTTGATCATCACTACCGCTAACTAATATCTTACCATTAGCAGAGATAGCTAATGCGTTAACATTTTGGGAATGTCCCTCCAGACTGGTAATTTCTTTACCGGTGATCACATCCCACAATTTCAGATTACCATAACATTTACTATCAGCATTTTGCTGACAATCACCACCGCTAATAATCATTTTATCATCTGGACTCATTACCACAGATAAAACCTTACTTTTATGTCCAGAAAAAGTATTTACCAAAGACAAATATTTTTCAGTTTTCTGGGATTGATTCAAATTAAAAGAAAAATCGGGTTTTAATTTACGAAATTCTCGATAACCAAACTCTCCCAAAGTGAAAAAAATAATTAACCCAAACATAAAAATCAAATTTCGCAATAAAAATTTTTTCGTGTAATTTATCCGAGAATAATTAGCAGGTAATTTATTAATTTTACTATTAATTTTACTATTAATTTTACTATTTGCTGCTGGGAGCATAAGAGTATGTTGTTTCATCAAATCTCTCATAACTTCATCCGCAGATTGATAGCGATTTTGTATTTCTTTTTGTAGTAGCTTATCCATAATTTCTACTAATTCTCTATTTAGGGGAAACCGTAAATATTTTTGCCAATTCTCTACCCAACTATAGCCATATTCCATCCATAATTGAAAAGGAGAAATCCCCGTTAGTAAATGAAAACAAGTAGCACCTAAACCAAACAAATCACTACCAGGATAAGCTTTTCCGTCTCTAATTTGTTCAATAGGAGAATAACCATGAGAACCAATAGAAGTACCATTTTTTCCCTGTACTCTTACCGTCAATTTTTTAGAAGAACCAAAATCAATTAGTGTTAATCTTCGATCAGATTGACGACGAATAATATTTTCTGGTTTAATATCACGATGAATTACCCCATGTTGATGCACAAATTTAATAACCGGTAATAAATCTAATAAAATAGACTGAATATCCCAATCTTTATAAACTTTTCGGGAATTTAATTCATCTAGTAGATTTTGACCATCAATAAACTGCTGAACTAAATATAAACAATTATTCTGTTGAAAATAGGCTATTAAAGTGGGAATTTGGGGGTGTTCTCCTAATTGTTGTAATCGCTTTGCTTCCTCTGAAAATAACTGAATTGCTTTTTTTTGTGACCAAGTACCTTGAAATTTTGGAGCTAATTGTTTAATGACACATAATTCGTTTAATTTATCAATATCTTCAGCAATATAAGTTCTTCCAAACCCCCCCTCATTAGAAAGTAACCGGGTAACACGAAACCGATTTCTCAAAAGTGTTACTAGAGGAGTTTGACAATTTTGACAAAATTGATAATTATCTGGATTTTGCGGATTTGAACAGTCAGGATTTAAACAGCAGATCATAATCTTTATAGCGCATCTGCATGATAAAATATATATAATATAAATCGAGATTCAATAGTAGCAATTAGTAATTTATTTAACTTGAAAATGTGGAAATTACCTTTCTCAAATACAGAAAAGCACAAAGGATGTATGATGGTCAATTTCCCCAATTCTATATCAACTCAAAGAAAAAAGAACGGCATTTTGCCATTTATTATCTTTATCAAGATACCCGACTTCTTTAAGAAATCGGGTATCTGAAATTCTCGACGTTCAATACTTGTGATATAGTATCTATATATTCTCAAGTCAGATTACCATAACCGGATATTTAACAATGTCTATTATTTTTGATAAATCATGTAAATAAATCATGTACAGACAAATTAAGAAATTAGTGGTGTTGCTTCTGACAGGTACAATGGTGACTTTATTACCACAGGTAAGTATAGCAGCACCAAAAGGTTTTCAGTCCCCTAGTGGTAATATTTTTTGTGAATTAATACCAGGAGTACCAGGGGAAATAAATATTTTACGCTGTGAAATCAGTAGTTCACTAAAACCCAAACCTCCTCAACCCTACCCCGGATATTGTCCACTTGAGTGGGGACAAGGTTTTTTATTACCTGAGAAGGGTAGACCAGAAATTTTGTGTATTATTGATACCATTGCTGACAAAAATAAACCTGTTTTGAACTATGGAAGTAATTGGAATTCAAGTGGTTTTAAGTGTGTATCTCAAAAAATCGGTTTAACTTGTACTAATAGTGATGGTATTGGCTTTTTTCTCAGTCGGGAAAAATGGTACGTATTTGGACTGTCTAGGCCTTAATTAAAAATCCCTTCCTCATATTTTATACAGCCTATTTTAGGTTTATGAAGTACACCCTTTACTTGGGCAAGTGGGCAAGGTAGAGTATTTTTGTACCTCACAAAGTTGAACTCTACTGTAAACTTGGTGCGTTACCTTGCGGATTTTATTTAATAGTTGATTTCATCATCTTTTAACGCTTTTAACGCACCCTACATACTTACTACTAATTTTGTATTTCTGGTCCAATAATTTTAATTCCCTGTTTTTCTTTTTCCGCTAACTCTAAATTTAATAGCAGCAGTCTTTCTAAAATATCATCTTCTGGGTTGAATTGATAAGCTGACATTACCAGTTTATCCAGTTGTTGATGTAGTTTATAAAGTTGACTGCTCGGTTCGGTGAAAAATTTATTATATAATGTAGTGATTCCCCATTGTTTGGTTTCCATTTGTTGACTACGATGTTCATTTAGTTCTTCTGTTTTAGTGCGAATTTGTTGGACTATTTTTATATCTGCTGTTTGTGGAAATGGGAAGGTTTCAAAACAGGTTGTATTAGTGTAACGAGTTCTATCTTCTAAAGTCGAACTTTGCGCTTTTACCCAAACACGATGTACGTTAGATGTGAGAATCCCAAGGATATAAAAATCATCAGCAGCAATAACCATATTAGCTTCACAAGGTACAATAGAAATATTCACAGGTGTAAAAATCATCCACTTAGCAATTTTTGGAATAGCAAAATAACAAGATAAAGAAGACATTGCTTGTCTCATAGCTGGTCTTTTTTCACCAAACTTCCACCAGTTAATTCTTCTTGCGTCTCTACGGTTTTTGTCTCTTTCTGGTTTCACTTTTTCTTTCACACGCTGAAAAGGTAATTGATATTCACTTGCTTCCTCTATTGATAAATTATTAAAATCAACTACCCAATCTAATTTTAAATAAGGATTAATTAAAGTTTTACCATCAATCATCGGTTTTAAAACATCTGCATTTTTAGAATCAATCTTTATCCATTCCCTAGCTTCTTCTTCAGAGATTATAAACCCCTTTCCACCAAGCGCACAAGACTCAAAAGAGAAATTTTTATTCGCTTCTAATTTCACAGCATTTGTAACCGATATCTCACTTTTTAAAGAAGAAGTAATAAACGGAACTTCAACACTATCTAAAAAGTTTTGTTTTTGTTCTTCCTTTGTCCAATTAACAATACTAACATGAACAGCAGCATCTCCAGACCAAATCTGATTAGAAATTGCGTCATGAATAATTCCACCATTACTAACAATATAATCTAAACTCGCTTTTCTCCCTGAAACCTGAGCAATAGAATTTGTCCCAACTAACCCTCCTCTTCCTTTATTACCTAATAAATCAGATGCTTTTCTAAACCAAAATACACAAAAATCCGGTTGTCCCTTTACCTCTGGGAAAGCCTGATATATCTTTTCTACATATTCATTTCCTAATTCTATTCTCAGCTTTTTACCACCTAAAAACGGTGGATTTCCAATAATAGCATCAGCCTTGACCCATTCACTAAACAAAGCATCTTGACAAACAATATTATGATCCAAAGTATCCAAAGGTAAAGCAGGTTCAGTCAAACATAAATCATCAATCGCAATTTTCCGCGCTATCATCAAAGTTACCC